>JAFALK010000078.1 GCA_019234295.1 Roseateles sp. | reverse complement strand
AGGCCGAGGCTCAGTTGCGAGAGCCGGCCGGGACGGCGGTGCTTGGGCTTGCTTGTCATGGTGTCTCCGTTGTTGAAATTCGAGTCCGAAGTTCTGGCGTCTGAAGCGCCATATGTCTTTCTTGCGCAAGTCCCGTGCCCGCACGCGCCAGCTTGGTGCAAACCACTAGGGAGGGGGCGTTTCGGGCTTGTTTCCGGCCTCTTGGGGGGCATTTCGCGGTCGTGGTGCTCGAGCCGCCGTATCTCGGGATGCATGAAATTCAGACATTGTCTGAATCTCAGACATAGCTGGGGTGTCGCAGGTCAGGCACCCGCATCCGAACGGACGACCTTGTAGCGCGCCATCGTCTGCATGCGGGCAATCTCGTGCCGGACGATGGGCAGGGGGTAGTCGCGCCCGAGGACGATGCCCGCGTCCTCCAGGTCCACGGGGCGGGACTGCCAAGGTGCGTGGATCAGGGCGTCGGGCAGCCGAGCCAGCTGCGGTAGGTAGCGGCGGATGAACTGCCCCTGCGGGTCGAATTTCTCGCTTTGGGAGACGGGGTTGAAGATGCGGAAATAGGGCTGGGCGTCGCAGCCCGTGGAGGCGGCCCATTGCCAGCCGCCGTTATTGGCGGCCAGATCAAAGTCGTTCAGGTGCATGGCGAAGAAGGCTTCGCCGCGGCGCCAGTCGATGCCCAGATCCTTGACCAGGAAGCTCGCCACGACCATGCGAAGTCGGTTGTGCATATAGCCGCTCTGGCGGATTTGCAGCATCGCGGCATCCACCAGCGGATAGCCCGTCCGGCCCTCGCACCAGGCTTCGAACCTGGCATCGGCTTCGACGCCATGCTCCCATTCAATGGCGTCGTAGGCCGGCTTGAAGCTGTGCTGCGCGACGCGCGGATGGTGGTGCAGGATCTGGTGATAGAAGTCGCGCCACGCCAGTTCTGAGAGCCAGGTCGCGGCGCCCGGGGAACCGTCGCGCATGCGCTCCCACGCCAGACCCGCGAGCCGGCGGACCGAGACCGAGCCGAAGCGCAGGTGCACCGAGAGGTAGCTCGGGCCGCGCGCAGCAGGAAAGTCCCGCGCGGTGTCGTAGGCATCGATGCGCGTCAAGAAATCGTCGAGCAAGTGTTCGGCGCCCGTGACGCCCAGGGGCAGGCGCAGCGTGCTGAGGTTGGTGCGCTCGAAGCCGAGTTCGCCGAGGGTGGGTATCGCGCCGAGGACGGCCACGCTGCCGGGCACCGGGGCGAGCCGGGCCGCATGGCGTTGCACTGGATAGGGTTTGACGAAAAAGGGGTCCAGGCGGCGCATCCAGGCATTCTTGTAGGGCGTGAACACGCTGAACGGCGAGCCCGCGGCCGTCAGGATCTCGCTGCGCTCGAAGATCACGTGATCCTTGACCGTGTGAAAGCGGATGCCTTGCTGCCTCAGGCGCTCGCGCACGGCCAAGTCGCGTGCGATTGCGGCTGGCTCGTCGTCGTGGCTGGCCACGACGAAGTCGACGCCCAGTTGCACCGCCAGGCGCACGATCTCCTCTTCCGCCCGGCCGTGGCGAACGATGAGACCGGCGTCCGGGCGCAGCTCCCGCAGCGCGGCATCCAGATCCCGCACCGCGCCGTGGATGAATTCGACGCGGCGGTCGGCGCGCGGCAGCGGCGCGAGGATGTCGGTGTCGAAGACGAAGCCGCACCAGACCTGGTTGGACCGGGTCAGCGCGCAATGCAGGGCTGCATGGTCCTGCACACGCAGATCGCGGCGGAACCAGATGAGGCTTCGGTCCGAGTGGGGCAGGGCGGTCGGCACAGGGCGGTGTGAAAGCTATTGTGGGCGGCAGTATGGCTAACATCTTGTTCATGCGAATACTTGTGGTCGAGGACAACGCCGACATCGCGGCCAACCTGCATGCCTTCATGGAGCCCAAGGGCTACGCCATTGACTGGGAGCGCAACGGCGAGGCTGGCCTGGTCAGTGCTGCCCGGGGCGTCCACGATGTGATCGTTCTGGACCTGATGCTGCCCGGTCTGTCCGGCCTGGAAGTCTGCCGGCGCCTGCGCCACGAACTGCGCCTGGCCACGCCGGTGTTGTTGCTGACCGCGCTGGACACCGTACCGGACAAGGTGCAGGGTTTTGAGGCTGGGGCCGACGACTATGTCGTCAAGCCGTTCTCGCTGACCGAACTTGACGTGCGGCTCAAGGCCTTGCAGCGGCGAGCGCTGGCCGCACATGTCCCGGCGCCGCTGCAGGTGGCCGACCTGCTCCTCGATCCGGGTACGCACGAAGCGCGCCGTGCCGGCCGCCTGCTCGAGCTCACGCCCAGCGGCCACAAGTTGCTGCAGGTGCTGATGCAGGCCTCGCCAAGGCTGGTGCCCAGGCAGACGCTCGAATTCGCGCTGTGGGGTGACGATCCGCCGGACTCGGACGCGCTGCGCACCCACATCCACGCGCTGCGCCAGGCCATCGACAAGCCCTTCGGCCAGCCGCTGCTGCGCAACCGACCCGGCCTCGGCTACGCGATTGCGCCGCCCGAGGATGCTGCGCCGTCATGAAGTCGGGCAGCCTGCGCTACCGCATCGTGGCCGCCCACGTGGTCCTGGCCCTGGGACTGAGCATCGGCTTTGCGGCCGTCGTCGACTACGCGCGCCGCCAGATTGACCAATACCTGGTGGAGCGCCGGCTCGATCTCGTCATCCGCTGGCGTCTGGCCGGCTCGCATCCGTCGGAGCCGACCGCGCTGACGCCCGAGATCGCCTTCTACCGGGGAGCTGACCTGCCCGGCTGGCTGCGGAACAGGCCGCTGGGCTTTCAGCAGGTGCACGACGGCGAGCGCAAGCTCGATGCGCTGATCGGCCAGTTGCCCTCGGGGGAGCCTTATGCCGCGGTGGATCTCGTCAGCGATTTCGAGCGCATCGAAAGCCAGGTGCTGCTGGGCCTGATCGCCTGCATCGCGGGCGCGGCGCTGCTCGCGCTGCTGCTGGCCCGCGCGACATCCGGCCGCGTGCTCAAGCCCCTGATCGAGCTGGCCGACACGGTGGAGGCGGGCCGACTGCCCGCGGACTCGGCGCTGCTCCAGCGCGACGTCGAGATCGGTCTGCTGGCGCGCGCGCTGGCCCGAAACACTGCTGAGTTGCAGCGTTATCTGCAGCGCGAGCGGCTCTTCACCGGAGATGTGAGCCATGAGCTGCGCACGCCGCTGGCTGTGATCCTCGGGGCTTCCGAGGTGCTGGCCGAACAGCTCGAGCCCGGCGCCCCGCAGCAAGCCGCCGTCGAGCGCATCCGTCGCACGGCGCGCAGCACGGCCGAGCGGGTAACTGCGCTGCTGCTGCTGTCGCGCTCGCCCGAGCAGCTGTCAGCGCCCCGGCTGGAACTGGCGCCGCTGATCGAGCGCGAGGCCGAGCGCTGCCGCGGCCTCTTGCAAGGCAGGCCGGTACAGCTGCGGCTCGAGCTGGAGCCGGCGCCGCATGTCTATGCGCCTCCCGAACTTGTGGAGATGGCGATCGGCAACCTGCTGCGAAATGCCTGCCAGTACACGGAGAGCGGCACAATCACGGTCCGACTGCGGGCGAACAGCCTTGAGATTGAAGACAGCGGCCCTGGCCTGCCGGCCGATGTACAAGCTCATCTTTTCGAGCGCCTGCCCGATGGCGGCCGCTCGGGAGGCTCGGGGCTGGGCCTGGCCCTGGTCAAGCGCATCGTCGAGCACCTGGGCTGGAGCATTGCCTTCAGCCCGCTGACGAGGGAATCCGGGCACGGCAGCCGCTTCAGGCTGGGTTTCACGCGCTCTTAACATCGGCATCGATATGGTGCCCACGGAGTGAGAAGGAAGTTGATTTGCGATTCTTGAAATACCTGCTCGTGGGCGGTTCTGCCACGGTGCTTCATTACGCGGTGCTGCTGGGCGTCGTCGAGGGGCTGCATGGCGACCCGGCCGTCGGTGCCGGGCTGGGCGCATTCGTCGGAGCCTTGTGGGCCTACGGAGGCAACCGGCGTTTCACCTTCTCTGACAGTGACGCCTCTCATGCGCGCACCCTGCCTCGATTTTTGTCGGTAGCGCTCTTGATGGCCCTGGGGCACGGCGGCTTCGTCTGGCTGGGCACGGCGGTCGGGGCACACTACATGGTGGCCCAGCTCGTTGCGAGCGGCCTCGCTCTCGTGGTCGGTTATAGGCTCAACAAGCGTTGGAGCTTTGCATGAACAAGCCTTTGAATTCACCTCTCTGGACCCCTCGCGCGCCCTTGATGCAGGATCACGCCTGCGCTTTGAGCATCGTCGTGCCCGTCTTCAACGAGCGCGAATCGCTGCCGCTGCTGCAGCAGCGACTGCTCGCCGCGCTCGCCCTTGTGGACGAGACAGTGGAGATCGTCTACGTGGACGATGGCAGCCTCGACGGCTCGGACGGTGTTCTCAAGCAGTTGCGTGCGGCCTGCCCCTTCGTCAGCGTGCTGCGCTTTTCCCGCAACTTCGGCAAGGAGCTGGCGTTGACGGCGGGCCTACAGATGGCGCGCGGCGAGGCCGTCATCGTGATGGATTCCGACCTGCAGCATCCGCCCGAGCGTATTCCTGACATGGTGGCGGCCTGGCGCGCCGGTGCCGACGTGGTCAGCATGCGCCGACGCAGCCGCGAGGACGAGTCCTGGCTCAAGCGCAGCGCCGCGGGCATGTTCTATCGCACGATCAACCGGCTGTCCGACGTGCCGATCCCCGATGGCGTGGGCGACTTCCGCCTGCTCAGCCGCCGCGCCGTCGACGCGCTGAACCAGATGCCCGAGCGCAACCGCTTCATGAAGGGCCTGTTCGCCTGGATCGGATTCGAGCAGCAGATGCTGGACTACGACGTAGGCGAACGCGTCGGCGGCGAGACCAAGTGGCGCTTCCGCCAGCTGTGGAACTTCGCCGTCGAGGGGATCACCGCCTTCTCGATCGCGCCGCTCAAGATCGCCACCAAGCTCGGCCTGCTGAGCTCGCTGGCCTCCTTCGTCTTCGGCCTTTACTGCTTTGCGCGAGCCCTCATCTGGGGCGACCCGGTGCCCGGCTACCCGACCTTGATCGTGGTCGTGCTGATGCTCGGAGGCCTGCAGCTCCTGGCGATCGGCGTGCTCGGTGAATACATCGGCCGGCTGAGCCTGGAGAGCAAGCGCCGGCCGCTCTACCTGATCCAGACCTACGAGCCGGCGACGGGGCTCGGCACGACATGAGTGCCGCCCGGCCGCTGCGGAGGCGATTGCCTAGGCAGTCCGCAGGACGGAGGGTCTTCCAATGAACTCAGAGCGCGTGATCGTGGTCTGCGCGGACGATTTCGGCCAATCCGAAGGCGTCAACGAGGCGGTGCTCGAGGGAGTTCAGGCCGGATGGCTCTCGGCGGTTTCTTGCCTGAGCACGGGGCCGGTCTGGGAGAAGGATGCTGTGCGCCTGCAGAGCCAGGCGGCCGGCCGCGCCGAGCTTGGCCTGCACTTCAACCTGACCGAGCGTTTCAACGCTGAAGATGAGTGTTATGGGCTGCGCGCGCTGATCTTGCGTGCCTACGGGCGCCAGTTACCTGTACATGCCCTGCGCGCGACATTTGCGCGGCAGTTGAAGGCCTTCGAGGACACGCTCGGCTGCGCACCGGACTTCGTGGACGGGCATCAGCATGTCCACCAGTTGCCGGTCGTCCGGGACGTCGTGATCGAGGCCCTGGCCAAGCGCTACGGCGCGAAGCGCCCGTGGTTGCGCGATAGCGCGCCGCCCCGGCAATCTTCTCATTCACCGTTGCCGGCCCCGGCCAGGGGCAAGCGCGCCGTGCTGGCCGCATTGGGCGCTGGCCGGCTGCGTCGCTTGGCGACGCAGCGCGGCTTCGTGCAGAACCAAGGCCTGCTGGGCGTCTACGGCTTCGATGCCGACGAGACCGGCTACCTGAGCCACCTGCAAGCCTGGCTCGGTGAGGCCGGGGACCGCAGCTTGCTGATGTGCCACCCGGGCTTGGGCGATATGCCCGGGGATGCCATCGCTGCGGCGCGGCGCTGCGAGTACGCCGTGTTGAGGGGGCAGGGCTTCGCCAAGGCCCTGCAGAATCACCACCTGCGCGTGGGACGCCTTGCCGTGGCGCCGGCCTCCCAGCAACCCGGCCACAATGCCGCATTCGCGAACTGATGCGCGCAACCCTAGCCTGATTCCGCCGTGATCCCTGCTCTTCCTCGCACCGCCTGGCGAACGACGCTGCTCGTCTTCGTCCTCCTTGCTGCTACCGCCTGGGCGCGTTCGCTGATGCTGCCCGACGAAGGGCGCTACGTCGGCGTCGCCTGGGAGATGATGCGCTCGCACGACTGGCTGACCCCGACGCTGGACGGCCTGCCGTATTTCCACAAGCCGCCGCTGTTCTACTGGATCACCGCCGCTTCGATGTCGCTGTTTGGCACGAACGAGTGGGCAGCGCGCGCGGCACCGCTGCTTGGCGCCACTCTCGGCGCGATGGCGCTGTGGTTGCTGATCCGCCGCCATGGGGGGGGCGACGCCGAGGCGCGCGTGCGCAACGCCGAGTTGACGCTGGTGGCCTTGCTGGCGCAGCCGCTGTTCTTCCTGGGCGGGCAGTTCGCCAATCTTGACACCCTGGTGGCCGGCTGCATTACCGCCACGGTGGCATTGTTGGCCGATGCCGTGTTCAGCATGGAGTCTGGCAAGCCCTACCGGCGCGCGCTGCTCGGCGCCTATGCGATGGGTGCGCTGGGTGTGCTCGCCAAGGGGCTGATCGGCTTCGTGATCCCGGGCGGGATCGTCGTGGTCTGGCTGCTGCTGATGGGGCGCTGGCGCACCTTCCTGCGCCTGCTGTCACCGGTGGGACTGCTGGTGTTCCTGGCGATCGCGGCGCCGTGGTTCCTGGCCATGCAGCAGCGCTTCCCGGACTTTCTGCACTACTTCTTCGTGGTCCAGCATTTCCAGCGCTTCGCGGCTGGTGGATTCAACAACGTCCAGCCCTTCTGGTTTTATCCGGGCGTGCTGCTGATCGCGAGCTTGCCCTGGTGGCCATGGCTGCGGCGCCTGTTCGCACGCGGCTACCTGGCAGATCCGATCGCGCGGCCGCTGCGCCTGCTGATGCTGTGCTGGTTCGCGGTTCCGGTGCTGTTCTTCTCGCTGCCGCAGTCCAAGCTGCTCGGCTACGTGCTGCCAGCCGTGCCGCCACTGGCCTGGCTGGTTGCCGATGCCTGGCGCATCGGTGGCAAGTCCTCGGTGCGGGGCTGGCGCGCGGCGGCGGCGGGCAGCTTGCTGTTCTGTCTCGTGATCGTCAGCTGGCTGGCGGTGAAGCCGCCGCACAGTGAGCGCGATCTGGGCCGCGCACTGGCCGAACACTATCGTCCCGGCGATTCGATCGTGATGCTGGACCAGTACTACTTTGACTTCCCGATCTATGCGCGTTTGCAGGCCCCCAACGTGATCGTTGACGACTGGCGCGACGGGGCCATCCTGAGCAAGGACTCCTGGCGCAAGGAGGTGTTCGATGCCGGCCGCTTTGCGCCCGATCTGGCCTCGGAGCTGCTCCTGACGACCGAGCAGTTGCCAGCCCGCCTGTGCCGCGAGTCGCGCGTCTGGGTGCTTGGGACGGATGAAGCCTTCAAGCGCAGGCAGGTCCCCGGCGTGGCGCTCCCCGTCGCCACCGAGCTCGGCGTGACGCTTTGGCAATTGGATCAGCAGGCTGCCGTCGCCGCAGGGCAACTGAGCTGCAGCGCTTGATTCCCGACTGAAAAGGCAACGATTTCCACCTCGGGCAAGCCCGCATTAGGGCTGCGTTGCGAGGCACCGACAATCTCGCCTTTGGCCTCACAAGGGCCCGCTCGAGATTGACCCATGGCGATCCCACATCTCACCGAAGACCAGATCCGCGGCTGGACGCGCGCCCAGAAGGACCAGTGGTGGCTGGAAAACGTCTACCGCGGCAGCATGCCGCAGTTGACCCTGCGCTCGGCGCTCTGCGGCTTCCTTCTGGGCGGCGTGCTGTCGGCCACGGCGCTGTACATCGGCGCCAAGACGGGCATCGCCATCGGTGTGGGGCTCACTTCGGTGATATTGGCCTTTGCATTCTTCCGTATGCTCCACGCGGCCGGCCTGGCCAGCGACTTTAGCCTGTTGGAGAACAACTGCACGCAGTCCATCGCCACCGCCGCGGGCTATGTGATGACGCCGCTGATCTCCAGCATGGTGGCCTACATGCTGGTCACCGAGAAGATCTTGCCCTGGTGGCAGATCATGATCTGGATGGGCATCGTCGCCTGCCTCGGCGTGCTGATTGCGTTCCCGATGAAGCGCCGCTTCATCAACGAGGACCAACTGCCTTTCCCCGAAGGCCGCGCCTGCGGCGTGGTGCTGGATTCGCTCTACACGGGCGATGCTGGTGTGGGCATTTACAAGGCGCGCCTGCTGGCCAAGGTCTCCGTGCTCGCGGCTGCCTACCAGGCTGCGGTCAGCGATGGCTGGATGAAGCTGTTGCAGTTCAAGATCCTGCGCATGGATCAGTGGGCCGGCATGAAAGAGCCCTGGACGTTCCACGAGCGCGTGGACCAGTACTACTACAACTGGGCTGCCAAGGCGGGGGCCGCCATTCCGAAGATCCTCGGCACTGACGTTCGTGTGTTGGGCCTGCGCCTGACGCTGGACTTCGCCATGCTCGGGGTTGGCGGCCTCATGGGCGTCGCCGTGGCCACGAGTTGCCTGCTGGGCGCCGGCATCAACTTCCTCGTATTGGCCCCGCTGATGATCCAGGCCGGCGATATCGCGCCGCGTGTCAATGCCGCTGGTGTTCTGGTGCCGCTCTCGCGCCCCGAGATCGTCAACCAATGGTCGATGTGGTGGGGTGTGGCCATGATGGTGGCCGGCTCGCTCGTGGGGCTGCTGACCAAGCCGGAGCTGTTCAAAGCGGCGTACAAGACCCTCACCGGTGCCGGTAACAAGAACGCCAAGAGCGACAAGGAGAAGGATGGCACGGACGTTCTAGCCCACATTGAGGTGCCGCTGTGGATCTCCTACGTCGGCGTGCCGGTGCTGGGCCTGCTGGGCGCCTTCGTCACGCATCTGTTCTTCGGCGTGCCCATGTGGCTGGCCGTGGTCTCGCTGCCGCTGATCGTGGTGCTCACCGTGATTTGCGTGAACTCGATGGCGCTGACCTCCTGGACGCCCACGGGTGCGCTGGCCAAGATCACGCAGTTCAGCATGGGCGCGATGGACGCCAGCAACCCCGCCAGCAACCTGTTGCCCGCAGGCATGACGGCCGAGATTGCGAGCAACTCGGCCAATCTGCTGTCGGACATCAAGCCCGGCTACATGCTGGGCGGCAAGCCGCGCCATCAGGTCATCGGCCACCTGATCGGCGTCTGCGCTGGCACCCTGGCCTGCGTGCCGCTGTTCTTCCTGCTGTTCCTGCCGCCCAATGCCGAAGGCTTGCGCTCGACGGCGACCATCCTCTCCGACCAGTTCGCCTTCCCCGCCGCCGTGCAGTGGAAGGGCGTGGCCGAGATCATCGCCAAGGGCTTGAAGGCGCTGCCGCCCTCGGCCCTGATTGCCATGGGCGTGGCCGTGTTCGCTGCCATCGCCATCGAGGTGACGCGCATCCTCACCAAGGGCCGCTTCCCGCTCTCGAGCGTGTCCATCGGCCTGGGCGTGGTGCTGCCGCCCGAGTCCACCTTCGTAATGTGGATTGGTGCGCTGTTCTTCTGGCTGATGAGCAAGCGCTTCGCCGACGCCAGGAGCGAGGGCTACAAGCGCTGGGTCGAAGGCTGCGAGCCCATCTGTGCAGGCTTGATCACCGGCGCGGCGCTGATGGGCATCGGTAACGCGATCCTCAACGTGCTGATTTGATCCTTTGGCCCGACGAGCGGTGGGCCGAGGCGAAGGCTGCCCCTAAAATTGCTGCCGGCTGACCGTAGCTCAACTGGATAGAGCAGCTGCCTTCTAAGCAGCAGGTCGGGGGTTCGAGTCCCTCCGGTCAGGCCAACTACATAGAAATGGGATTTCGTTGGACATCCAGATCACTGCCCGCGCAGGGTTGCGCGGCCTGGATGCGTGAGATTGGTGCGGATGATGAGGTCTGAAATCCGTGCACGGTGGACGTGACGGAACCCGGGCAGACCATGAGCGTGATGTCGCGGAACGCAAGCGCCTGGACAAGATCCGCGAGTGGGCAGTCTTCGGCCTTCCGAACCACATGCGTTGGCCCGAGGTGCGCGGCCGGTCTCGCGAAGCCGAGTACCCCCTCCTGGCGTCCCGCGGCATGTTCTGTTGTGGCGGCAGGAACCGGCGTTCATCGGGCGGGCCTCCGCGGCCAGCCCAATCGTCGTCGCCCTTGCGCGTGCGCGGAGCAAGCGGCGCCGGGTAGGCGTCAAGCTTGCCCATGTAGCACTTGAAGAAGCGCGTGGCCTCAGCTGCGATTAGTAAAGGTCATGTCGCGGTCCCGGGAGCGACGCAGACCCTTTACTATAGTAATTCCAATCATTCCTAGAAATGCTATCACGTATCCTGGTGGCTCTGGAACAGGCGCGACGGTTGCTTTTAGCTCCAATGTTGAATTAACAACCTTGGATGTACCGTTTATTGAAAATGGAATGATCTCAATAACGTCGAAAAAACCGGCAGTAGTCGTTTTTAACGATTCAATAAAACTGCAGGAGGCCCCATTCGACAAGTTTGTCGGACAAGTGCCAGGTTGTCCGGTGAATGGGCCATCGGTTTGAAAGAGGCTGGATAGATTGACGACTCCGCCAGGATCTCCGCTGAAAGATATCGTGGAGCTGCCAAAAGCCAAGCCCGAATTCTGTGCAACTTGATTGAAAGTGAGAGTCGCCGGGGATATGGTCACCGTCTGTGCGGCGGCACCTCCGATCGCCAGAGTTGCGATTCCGATCGCGGGCGGTAGGAGTATTTTGCGCAATAACATGGGTCGACTCCAATATTGAGTTGCTGAAATGACAACCTGGTTGACTGCCGTATTTATCCTATTCGCTGAGCCGTGGCTTTTAACAAAAATTTTGACGATGAATTAATCGATTCTCGTCGTTTTGCATGCTAAGACAGAGATTTATGCTCGCGCGTCCAGCGCCGGCTGATCAATCCGATAGTAACTAACCCCACGGCGAAGAGTTTGAAGCTTGCGGGTTCAGGTACAGGACTGAGTACGCCGCTCCCGGAATTCTCAAAATGGTTCGCGCCGTTCAAGGTCAGGTTCGTCGCAAATAGGGCGTTTGGCTCGTTCTGGTTGGCCCAAATGTTGATGCCTCCAACGATGGCCCCGGTGTTCTGATCAGTGATCGCGAAAATCAGCCCGTAGTCGTCGAGGTAGTTCGGGTTTGCGTTGACGACCGCGTCGCCAATGAAATCGGCGCCGCCCGAACCCGTCACGCCGTGCCAGGTGAACCCGCTGCCGAGCCCGTAGGACGGCGAATTCGGGGTTGGGTTGATGCCGCCATTGCCTGCCGGTAGTTGCGAGTTGGAGGTCAGCAGGGTCAGACCGTAAACGCCGCCGAAATTCAGACCGTCGAGGCTACTGATCGTGCCCTGACCTGACTGCGCGACGCCACCAGCGACATAGACACTGAACGAAGCCTGCACGTCGGCACTCGTCGATAGGTAGGCAAAGGTTTCCGTTCCGGCCAGGGCCGCCGCCGGTGCTAGGGCCAGCGCCAGAAATGTCGCGGCCCGATTGAGCGCAGCAAATGTCGCCTGCATGTCTTCTCCTAAACAGGACAGGGACTGCCGCGCTCAGGTCTGCGAGCGCGAACGGCGCCGCACGACCAAGCCGACTCCGAGCATGCCGCCCAGCAGCAGCGTAGCGCTGCGAGGCTCGGGAACCGCGGCGACGGCGTCGTAGTAGAACGCGCCGCCGACGCCGCTTTGCATCTGGA
>JAFALK010000084.1 GCA_019234295.1 Roseateles sp. | reverse complement strand
GGCCACGGGTCTTGAGGCCGGCCTTTTTGGGCGCACGCTGCCTTTCGAGGTCTGGGTCAACGGTGCAGAGCAGCCGCGCGGCCTCTCTGCGCTGGCCAAGACACTGTCCATGGACCTGCGCTGCAACGACCCGGCGTGGTTGCGCCTCAAGCTCGACGCGCTGGCCACGGTGGCCGAGGAACGCTCCTTCGAGATGCCCATGCCCCCCGGCGGCGAGACGCGCTTGTTCCCTGGCGTCGTTGCGGCAACGGCGGCCGTGATCCGCTGGCGCTGCGAGCAGCTCGGCGCGCTGCAGGAGGGCGCGCCATCCCCGGTGGTCGATGCCATGTTCAGCCTGGACGAGCCGCGCACGGGAGTGTCGGGCACGCTGGCCTGGGCCGTCGACGTCGACAACCCCGCGACCAATGAGCAATTTACGCTGACGCTCAAGGAGGTGAGCCTGCCTACGCCCGAAGGCGGCGGGGCCACGCGGCCGTGCGCAATGGGTTTTTCTGGCAACTACCCCAAGGCCTTCGATGGCCTCGCTCGCTTGCTGTCGCTGGACATGCGCGTGCTTGACCCGGGCTGGATCGGCATGAAGCTGCGCAAGCTGCTCAATGTTGGCGAGCCCTTGGGGCATTTCATGGCGCCCGTGCCCTCGCTCAATGGCGAGCGGCGCCAGCAGGTCTGGCCCTCGACCGTGGCCTACGTGGCCCGGCTCGTCATCCACCGCTATGCCATGCTTGGCGTGCTCGACGAGACGGGCTACCCTTTGGTCGACATGGGCCTGCTGCAAGCGCCGGAGGCCCGCACCCACAAGGCCGGCGAGGGCCTCGTGCCGCAGGCCGGCGCGCGCTGCCCCGAGTGCGGGAACGCAACGCTGATCCACAAGGACGGGTGTGAGTTTTGTACGGCCTGCGGCTTTGTCGGACAGTGCGGCTGATGAGTACCGCACGTCGCGCGGGCTGTGGGAATGAGCATAAGGTGAGGCGGGTACACCATAAGGTGAGTCTGTTACACACCAAATGGTGAGGCGATCACCACACCGGATCATCTATCAAACTGCGAAGCCCCAGCGCAATGATGCAAGGCGGCAGGTTCACAAAGAATGCCGCCATCTGGTCGCGACGCAGCTGCTTGCGCAGAGCGACCTTGCCGTGTTCATCCACTGCGTGAGCCTGGAACACATTCTTTGCCAGGTCGCCCGAGTTCGACACCAATCGGTATCTTTCGAGCTTAGGCGACGAGTGCAGGTCATATGAATCAATGACTTGCTGGCCTTCCGGATGCGGTTTGGGGATTTTTCTGTAGTGCCAATATGTGATTCTGGTGTAGTTCTTTATCCGGGCGAATGCGCTACACTTGAGCCATGTTCCTCAAGGTCTCGTCCTCTGGCGGTCACCGCTACGTTCGCCTGGTCGAGTCCTTCCGCAACGAAGACGGCCAGCCTCGGCAGCGCTTGGTCGCAACCTTGGGTCGCCTGGACGAGTCAGGCGGACCGCTGGACGCGCTGCTCAACGGCCTGCTTCGCGTCAAGGGCCGTCCCGCGGGCAGTGCCGATGTGCCCCAGGTTCGCTTCGAGTCGGCCTTGGCGCTGGGCGACGTGTGGGCTCTGGACGCGCTGTGGCATGAACTCGGCTTGGATCGCCTAGGGGCCGTCTTCCGGCGCGCTCGCTTCACAACGTCCGTTGAACAGGCCATCCGCGCGATGGTCTTCAACCGGTTGTGCAACCCCGAGTCCAAGCTGGGCGTGCTGCGCTGGCTGCAGGGTGTCAGCATCCCGGGTATCGAAGCCGAGCAACTGACGCACCAGCAGCTGCTGCGCAGCATGGACGCGCTGATGGACCATCAGACCGCCGTCGATGACTGCGTGGCCCAGTTGCTGCGCCCGCTCATCGATGAAGACCTTTCGGTGGTCTTCTATGACCTGACCACCATCCGCGCCGAAGGCTTGAGTCAGCAGGACAGCGACGTACGCCACTTCGGCATGTCCAAGGAGGGCGTGATCGCCCGGCAGTTCATGCTGGGCGTGGTGCAGACGGCCGACGGCATGCCGATCTTCCACGAGGTGTTCGACGGCAATGCGGCCGAGGCGCCGACGCTGCAGCCCACGCTGAAGAAGGTGTTGGCGCGCTACCCCCACATCCGCCGCCTGGTGGTGGTGGCCGACCGGGGGCTGCTGTCGCTGGACAACATCGAGGCGCTGACGATGCTGCAGGTGGCAGGCGAGCGGCCGCTGGAGTTCATCCTCGCTGTGCCGGGGCGGCGCTACGCCGAGTTCGTCGAGGTCTTGCAACCAATGGCCGAGAAGGCTGCGCAAGCCACGGACGAGATCGTCACTGAGGCCAAGTGGCAAGGCCACCGCCTGGTGGTGGCGCACAACCCGGTACGCGCGGCCGAGCAGACCCAGGAGCGCCTGGCACGCATCCATGCGCTGCAGCAGCGCGCCGACCAACTCGCCGGCAAGCTCGACGCGCAGGACGAGGGCAAGGTCCAGCGCGGGCGCAAGCTCTCTGACTCGGGCGCCAAGGCGCGCTTCTTCCATGAGGTGAGCGACGCCCATCTGGCTCGCATCATCCAGGTTGACCTGAAGTCCGAGTTGTTCACCTACGCCATCGATGAGGCCGCGCTGGCCAGGGCGCAGCTGATGGACGGCAAGCTGATGCTGGTGACCAACGTGCAGGACATGGCCGCCGACGAAGTGGTGCAGCGCTACAAGGCGCTGGCCGACATCGAGCGCGGCTTCAAGGTGCTGAAGTCCGAGATCGAGATCGCGCCGGTCTTCCACCGTCTGCCCGAGCGCATTAAAGCCCACGCCGGCATCTGCTTCATGGCGCTGATCCTGTACCGCGTGATGCGCCAGCGCCTGAAGCTGGCCGGCAGTGAGCTGTCGCCCGAAGCCGCCCTGGCTGATCTGCGCCGCATCCAGCGCCACACCGTCACCATCGACAGCGGCGCACCGATCCA
>JAFALK010000017.1 GCA_019234295.1 Roseateles sp. | reverse complement strand
ACTCAGCCAGAACCTGGGCCTTGAACTCGGCGCCGTGTACGCGCCTCAGGGATTTGGGTTGCATAGGTGCCCACCTGTTTGAATTGGTGGGCACCATCGTCACGGGCGCATCGGTGCCGTTCAAGATGGAATGGCTGGACGCTCACTCAGCATGAGCGCATGCTCGCGCGTGCAAGTCTCGGCGTGAGTTGATTGCGACGAACGAAGCGCAACTGCACGAGGGTTACGGTGCGGTGTGCATGCTTGGTCACTCCTACGCCCTTCTATGAAACTGTCAGGGCGCGTCGAAAGGCGCAGATCGATCGACGGCTAACCCAGAACGAAGAGGCTGCGTGCGCAGTGTGAGCTTGAGCGAAGGGTCTCCCGATGCCCCTGAACTTTAGAGTTGCTGCAAACAAAGGTCCGTGACGCGCCGTCACGGGCTGTTTGTTCTTGACGGTCGTCAAGGCGCTGAATGCCCGTTCCTTGGCATCTATTTCGGGGGCTTAGCCCACCCATGGCGAGGGGGGAGCTCACCGGCTCACAGGACTAGTATCGCTAGCCACAAAGCCCCTCTGAGCCGCGGTACCCATACAGGTATTGCCGACATTTCGAAACCCCCCGCGCTGCTGAATACGCGTCACTCACCCACATCGAGTGCGCCAACAACGGTTCTTGCGGGAATAGCCGTTCTTGCCCATGAAGACCACCAGCAACCACACCTCCAGCGGCTTCACCCTGCTCGAGCTCCTGGTCGTGATGGTCATCATCGGCCTGCTGGCCGGATATGTGGGCCCGCGCTTTTTTGGCCAGATCGGCAAGTCCGAGGTCAAGGTGGCCCGGGCGCAGATCGATGCCTTCCAGAAGGCACTGGACCAGTACCGGCTCGACGCCGGCCACTATCCGAGTACCGAGCAGGGCTTGGCCGCGCTCATGACGCGCCCGGCCGATGAGCCCAAATGGGCCGGCCCCTACCTGTCCAAGGCGCTGCCCAAGGATCCCTGGGGCCACGACTACCAGTACAAGCAGCCTGGCGAGCACGGCGAATACGACCTGCTGTCCTTCGGCAAGGATGGCCGGCCCGGCGGTGAGGGCGAGGACGCGGACCTGACGAGCTGGTGAACATGCCGAGCTTCGAGGTTCGCGTTTTCCGCCCCGACGGGGTCCGGACCCAGCGCATGGATGCACCGGACCGGGCCTCTCTGGCCGCGCTCCTCGGCGTGCCGCCGCAGCATGTGCTGGCGGTCAGGGAGCTCGATTCGCGCGCCGACAAGCCAGGCATCCGCTGGCGCCGCAGCCCGCGTTTCCCGCTTCAGCTGTTCAGCCAGGAGTTGGCCGTGCTGCTGGAATCAGGCATTGCTCTGCTCGAAGCGCTGAACACGTTACGAGAGAAGGAATCGAACCCGGCCGTGCAGGCTGCGCTCGACGCCGTCGTGGCCCAGGTCGAGCAGGGGCAGCCCCTGTCCGTGGCCCTGAAGGCGCAGCCGCAATCGTTTGACGAGCTCGTCTGCGCCATCGTCGCGGCAAACGAGCGCACGGGCCAGCTCTCGATCGCCCTGGCCCAGCACGCCAAATACCTGACTTGGGTGGACGGCCTGCGCCAGCGCCTGGTCTCGGCCTGCATCTATCCCTTGATGCTGCTGGGCGTGGGCGCGGCGGTCATCCTCTTCCTGCTGCTCTTCGTGCTGCCGCGCTTTGCCGGCATCCTCGACGGCCTCGGCGGCGATCTGCCGTGGGGCTCGCGCGTGCTGATCCAGTTCGGCAGCACGGCTGCGACGCATCCGGCGCTGGTCATCGGCGGACTCGGTGCGTTGATCGCGGGGCTGGTGCTCTTCCTTGGCCAGCCCGCGTTGCGGCAGCGTCTGCTATCGCTGGCCTGGACCCTGCCGGGCCTGGGCCCGCGCCTGCGTGTGCTGGCCCTGGCGCGGCTATACCGTAGCCTGGCCATGCTGCTCGCAGCCGGCGTGCCCGTGCTACCGGCCCTGCGCATCGTGCGCGGCGTGGTGGCCGCACCCTGGCGCGAGGCCGTGGGCCACGCAGCCACGCTGATCGAGCGTGGCGAGCGTCTCTCCGATTCGCTCGAGGCGCAGGACCTCGCCACACCCGTGGCGCGCCGCATGGTGCGTGTGGGTGAACGCAGCGGCGAGGTGCCGGCCATGCTCGAACGCGCCGCGGCCTTCCACGACGAAGAAGCCGTGCGCCTGACCGAGCTGCTCACGCGGCTGATCAACCCGGCGCTGATGCTGGTCATGGGCGTGCTGATCGGAGGCATCATTGTCTTGATGTACCTGCCGATCTTCCAACTGGTGGAACAGGTGCAGTGAGCGCGACGGTCAACCACTCCCTCGCCGACTGGCTGCCCGCCGAGCAGGGCCCCTGGCATCTCGACTTCGAGCAATGGCCGCAGGCGCAGGCCCAGCGATGGCGCGCCGTGCTGGCCGTCGGCGCGGCCGGGCGCAAGGTGCTGCTGGCTGAGCGCGACGAAGACGCCCTGCTGCTGCAAAGCGTGGAGGCGCGCCTGCAGTCGCCCGTGCGCTGGAAGCGCTGCGAGGCCGAGGCCGTCACGCATTGGCTCGGCGCCGGCGAGGCCGATTTCCGCGCGCTCTCCGATGTGGAGGAGGCGCTGGTGGAGGCCGAGACCGTTGGCTCGACCGAGGAGCTCTCTGCGCTGCGCCTGTCCGAACAGGCCAGCCCCGTCGTGCGCCTGCTCAACGCCACGCTCTACGACGCGTTGCAGGACGGCGCCTCCGATGTGCACATTGAATGCACGGCCCGTGGCGCCGTGATCCGCTTCCGCGTGGACGGCGTGATGGCACCCGTGCGTCAGGTCGAGAGCGCGCAGGTGGCCGAGCGGCTCGTTTCGCGCCTGAAGGTCATGGCCGAGCTCGACATCGGCGAGCGCCGCCTGCCGCAGGATGGTCGCTTCAAGCTCAAGGTGCAGGGCCGCGAGGTGGACTTCCGCCTCTCGATCATGCCCAGCGTCTTCGGCGAGGACGCCGTGGTGCGCGTGCTGGACCGCGCGCGGATCGAGCTCGGAGAACGGGGTAGGGGCCAGCTGACGCTCGACGCTCTGGGCTTCGACGACGAGCAGCGCGCCGCCATCCGGCACCAGGCGCGCCAGCCGCACGGCATGCTGCTCGTCACCGGCCCCACCGGCTCGGGCAAGACGACCACGCTCTACGCCACCCTGGCCGAGATCCATACCGGCGCCGACAAGATCATCACCATCGAGGACCCGGTCGAGTACCAATTGCCCGGCGTGGTGCAGATCCCTGTCAACGAGAAGAAGGGCCTGAGCTTCTCGCGCGGCCTTCGCTCCATCCTGCGCCACGACCCCGACCGCGTGATGGTCGGCGAGATCCGCGACGCCGAGACGGCCCAGATTGCCGTCCAGGCCGCGCTGACCGGCCACCTTGTTTTTTCCACGGTCCACGCCAACAACGCCTTCGATGTGATTGGCCGCTTCATGCACATGGGCCTGGACCTCTACAACGTCGTCTCGGCCCTGAACGCCGTGCTGGCCCAGCGCCTTGTGCGCCTGACCTGCACGCATTGCGCGGTGCCGCATCAGCCGGCCCCGGAGCAGCTTGCCCGCCACGGACTGTCAGTGGGGGCAGGCCGTTACCTGCGCGGCGAGGGCTGCGGCCATTGCCGCGGCACGGGTTATCGCGGTCGCCGCGCCGTGGCCGAGCTGCTGCGCCTGGACGATGGCCTGCGCGACCTCATCGCCCAGCGCGCGCCGATGTCGACGATCAAGGAAACGGCGCGCAGCCGCGGCATGACGACGCTGCGCGCCGAAGCCCTCGTGGCTGTCACGCGCGGCGAAACGACTTTCGAGGAACTCGAACGTGTCACCCTCGATGAATAACGGCCTGCAACGGCGCATCCAGGCCTGGCACGCGCGCTTGGCCAAGCCGCGCACTCTGGTGCTCAGGGCCGAGGGACCGGACTTTGCCGACTGGTGCGCGCATCACGGTGGCGTGGCCTGCCGCCTCGTCATCAGCAGCCGCCTGCTGCACGACTTCGTCTTCGAGCCCGGCCTGCCCCTGCCCGACGCGGAGGCCCGCGAGGCCTACGCGCGACAGCAGTTCGGCCATTACTTCGGTGCCGCTTCGCAGCGCTGGGCGCTGGCGAGCTGGGACGGCGGCGCGAGTGCGCTGCAGGGCGTCGATCTGGCGGCCTTACGGGCGACCGCGGCCGAGACCGGCGTGGACCTGAGCTCGGTCGAGCCCTGCTGGGCGCCGCTGCTGCGCCGTCTGGCGCATGAGGAGCCGCAATGGGCACAGGCGCAGCGCGCGCAGCTGGCCTGGGTCGAGGGCGCGCATCTGCTGTGGCTGGAGCTGGCCGAGGGCCGCCTCGCCGGGCTGCGCAGCCAACGTCTCGAAGCGCCCACGCTGGCTGCCTTGCAGGCCGTGCTGGCGGAACGCGCGGCGCCGCGCGTGTTGCTGCTCGGATTCGGTCTCGACGGCGCGATGTTGCCGGCCACCCAAGGCGTGCGCCAGATCGGCCGCCTCGACGGCGTCGAGCCCGACGCTGAGCTCTTCGAAGCGCCGCGCGAGAGCCGGCAGCCCGCGCCCGATTTTCTCGGCACGCGCCTGCCCCGCGCTCTGCTGGCCTGGCCGCTGGCGATCACCGGCGCGCTGGTGCTGGCGAGCGCCGCGCAATCGGCCTGGGTCCAGCACGGCGAGCGGGAGGCCGCGCGCGCCGAGCTGGCCCACCTGGTCCAGCGGCCGCGCCCGCAGGCCGCCGCCGTCTCGGCCAAGCGTGACGATGGGATGGGCCGCGCGCTCGAGGTGCAGGCTCTGCTCGACGAGCCCTGGGGACCGCTGCTGGCCGAGGTCGAACGTGCAGGCCTGTCAGGCCGTGAGCGCATCGACTGGCTGGGCCTGGACTACGCGGCCTCGAGGGGCCGCCTGAAGCTCACCGGACTCTCGCCGAACCAGGGCGCCGCGTTGCATCTCGTGGACCAGCTGCTCTCGCAGCCGGGCTGGAGCCATGTCGTGCTGGGCCGCTTCGAGACCGGTACGCAGGGCTTGTCCGGCCAGCGTTTCGAGCTGTCTGCGCAGATCGACGGGCGCCGTCTCGGGGAGGCCAGGCCGTGAAGCTGCCCGTGCAAGTCAGGCGCTGGGGCTGGCCCGGCCTGGCTGGTGTGGTGTTGCTGGTCGCCGCCGCCGAGCTGGTCCTGGCAGGCCGCCAATGGCAGCGTGAGACCCTGGTCCTGAAGGCGCAGGCCAGGACGAGCATCGCCGCGCTCAAGGCGCACCTGGTCAGCACTGCCGCGCCGGGGCGCAATCTGGCTCGCGGCGACTGGCTGGCCAGCCTGCCCGCCGGCAGCCAGCGCCAGCAGCGTCTGGCGGACCTGCTGGAGTTGGCCCTGCGCCAGGGCCTGTTGATCACGCGCACGGAACACCGTCTGAACATCGACGCCGATGCGGGCCTGGAGCGCCTCGACGTCAGCATGCCCGTGAGCGGCAGCTACGCCCAACTGCGTGCGTTCATTGAGTTGGCGCTTACGCAGGATCCCGCGCTGAGCCTGGACAGCCTCAAGCTCCAGCGCGCAACTCCGCAGGCGGCCCAGCTCGATGCCGATCTTGTCTGGTCGCTGCATGCGAGGAGCGGTCGATGAGCAGCGTTCCAAAACGTCACTATGTGATCGGCGGCCTGTTGGCTGTCACGATCGCCGCCGCGCTGTGGGCTTCGCAGCTCGGGCAGGGCGACGAGGCGGCAGCAGTGGCCGGCGCCACGCGCCGCGCGCCGACCGCAGCGCCCAAACCGGCGGACAAGTCCGAATTGCCCGCGCGCCAGGCGAGCTCGCTCAGCGCCGTGCCGCGCGCGCCCTGGCCCGACGCCCGGGTCGAGCAGTTCGGAGCCTGGATGCCGCCTCCCCCACCGCCACCCCCGTCGGCACTTCCGGCGGCACTTCCGCCGCTTGCGCCGCAGGCCCCGGCGCCGGTGGCGCCGCCGCTGCCGTACGAACTGATCGGGCGCCTGGTTGAAGACGGTCAGCCCAAGGCCTTGCTGTCCGGTCCGCTGCGCACGCTGGCCGTTCAGGCCGGCGAGCTGATCGACGAGCAGTGGCAGGTCGACGCCATCAACGAACGCGGCCTCTCGCTGACCTACAAGCCGACCGGCATACGACGAACCCTCGCTTTTCGGATGACGCCATGAAGACGCCCGTCTCCCTTCTGATCGTGGCCTGCCTGGCCCTGAGCGGCTGCACGAACCCGGCGGTGCGCGAGGCCGAGGACCTGAGCCGCGCCAACCGACTACCCCAGGCCGTGGCCCTGCTCGACAAGGCCGTCCAGCAGCAGCCCGGCGAGCCGGCCGTGCGCGCTGCGCAGATGCGCATGCGCGAGCAGCTCGTGCAGCGCCAGCTCTTGCAGATCGAGGGCCTGCGCCAGACCGCGCGCTGGGACGAAGCCGCCTCCGTGCTGGAACAGCTGCGGGCCGTGGATCCTGGCAATGCGCGCCTGGCCTGGTACGAGATCGAGATCGCCCGCGGCCGCAAGCAAGAAGGCCGCCTGGCCGCCGCCCGCGCGGATCTGTCCGAAGGCCGCATTGACCGCGCCGACGCTGAGGCCCGCGAGGTGCTGGCCGAATCGCCGCGCAATGCCGAGGCGCGCCGGCTCATCGCGCAGATCGCCCAGGCGCGGCCGCTGGACCCCGCCAGCTACGGCGAGATGGGCCCGGCCTTCCAGAAGCCCGTCGTGCTGGAGTTTCGCGACGCGCCGTTGCGCCAGGTCTTCGAGGCGCTCTCGCGCAGCTCGACGATCAACTTCGTCTTCGACCGCGAGGTCAAGAGCGATGCGCGCGTCACCGTCTTCCTGCGCAACGTCACGCTGGACGAAGCGCTGCGCGTCATCCTGTCCACCCAGGGGCTGGACCGCAAGCTGCTCAACGAGAGTACGGTGCTCGTCTATCCCAACAGCCAAAACAAGGAGCGCGAGCACCAGGAGCTGGTCACGCGCACCCTGTACCTGACCAATGCGGACGCCAAGCAGGTCATGGCGATGGCCAAGACCATTGCCAAGGTGCGCGACATCCATGTGGACGAGCGGCTCAATATGGTCGTGTTGCGCGACACGCCCGAGGTGCTGCGCCTGGTCGAGAAGCTCGTCGCAGCGGTCGACCTGCCCGAGCCCGAGGTGATGCTCGAGGTGGAGGTCATGGAGCTGGCCAGCGACAAGGTGGACACGCTGGGTCTGCAGTGGCCGTCCTCCGTACAACTGGGCATCAGCGACGCCACGGGCCAGATCCCCGACCGCGTATTCATCGGTGGCAAGAATCCGTCCAATCTGCGCGCCAGCATTGCCAATCCGCTTGCCGTGGCCAACCTGAGCGGCACCGACGGCGACGTGAACCTGCTTGCCAACCCCAAGATCCGCGTGCGCAACCGCGACAAGGCGCGTATCCAGATCGGCGAGAAGGTGCCCGTGTTCACGACCACGAGCAATTTCAGCGTCAACACCTCGGTGGCAGCCTCGGTGTCCTACCAGGACGTGGGCCTGAAGCTGGAAGTCGAGCCGATCGTGCAGCTGGACAACGACGTCAGCATCAAGATCAATCTCGAGGTCTCCAACATCATCAACCAGGTGACCGGCCCCGGCGGCACCACGGCCTACCAGCTCGGGCAGCGCCAGACCACCACGACGCTGCGCCTGGCCGATGGCGAAACGCAGGTGCTGGCCGGCCTGATCAATAACGAGGACCGCAGCAGCAGCACCGGCGTTCCGGGCCTGCAGAACCTGCCGCTGCTGGGCCGGCTCTTCGGCTCGCGTACCGATACGCGCAACAAGAGCGAGATCGTGCTGCTGATCACTCCGCATGTGATCCGCAACCTGAGCCTGCCCGAGGCGGCCAACTCGCGCCTACCCAGCGGCACGGACGCCTCGCCCGGCGCCTTCAGTAGCCTGATCCGCTCCGTTGCCAAGCCCGGCGTGGTCCTGGCCGGCAGCGGCGCGCCGCAGCAAGGACCGGCCGTGCCGCAACGCGCGGTGCTGCGCTACGAGCTGACCCAGAACGTGCCGGCCGGCGGCAACGCCACGCTCACGCTCAGGAACGAGGCCGCCTACGCGGTGAAGGCCTTGGTCGAGTACGACGCCAAGCTGCTCCAGCCGGATCAGCCGGGCGCGGCGGGCGTGCCGGGCGTGCTGGGCCAACTGCAGATCGAGGTGCCGGCCAAGAGCGACAAGGCCGTGCTGCTGCGCGCCCTGCCTACCGCCAGCGGGCAGGTGCTCAGCGTCGGCGTGATCTCGCCGCAGGCCATCGGCGTGCCGGCGGGCGAGAGCCTGCTTGTGGTGGCCGAGGGCGTGGGCCTGATCCAGGTCGAGGCGCGCTGAAGCCATGCGCGGCCGTGGCTTTACGCTCATCGAGATGCTGGTCGTGCTGGCCATCATGGGCGTGCTCGCGGCCGCAGCCCGGCCCATGCTGGAGCTCACGTACCAGCGCAGCCAGGAGTTCGAGTTGCGCGCCGGCCTGCGCACGCTCCGCGGCGCGATCGATGCCTACAAGCGCGCCGCCGACGAGGGCCGCGTGGCCAAGCCGGCCGATGCCAGCGGCTATCCACCTGACCTGGACGCCCTCGTCCAGGGCGTGCCCGACATCCGCACGCCCAACGGCGACAAGATCTACTTCCTGCGTTACCTGCCGCGCGATCCCTTTGCCGATCCGCAGTCGTCCGCGGCCGAGACGTGGGCCCTGCGCGCCTATGACAGTGCACCCGACAACCCGCGCCCCGGCCGCGACGTATTCGACATCCACTCCCGCTCCGAGCGCCGCGCGCTCGACGGCAGCCCTGTGAAGGACTGGTGAGATGCGCCGCTGCTCCGGCTTCACGCTGATTGAACTGCTGGTCGTCATGGCCATCGTGGCCCTGCTCGCCTCACTGGCGGCGCCGCGCTATTTCAAGAGCCTGGACAAGGCCAAGGAGACCGCCCTGCACAGCTCGCTGGCGGTGATGCGCGACGCCATCGACCATTTCGCGGCAGACAAGGGCCGCTACCCCGAGTCGCTCGACGAGTTGGTGAACGCGCGCTACCTGCGCGAGATCCCCGAAGACCCCTTGCTCGAGACTCGCGAGCAATGGATGATCCTCGCGCCGCCTTCCGACGCCACGCTGCGCGGCAGCGTGTATGACGTGCACAGCGCCGCCGCCGGCCGCGCCAGCGATGGACGGCTCTATGCGGACTGGTGATCGCGAGCCCGCGGCGGCCCGGTACCGAAGCCGGGGCTTCACCTATCTCTTTGTGCTCTTCTTCGTCGCCATCACCGCGGCAGCGCTGGCGGCGCTGGGCCAGTCCTGGCATGCTGGCGCCCAGCGCGAGCGCGAATGCGAGCTGGAGTTCCGGGCCGGCGCCATCGCCCGCGCCATCCAGGCCTATCGCCGCGCCACGCCGGGCCTGGAGCAGAACCCGCCCGAACTGGCCGCGCTGATCGAGGACCGGCGCGGCCTCGTGGTGCGCCATCACCTGCGCCAGATCTACACGGACCCCTTCACCGGCCAGCCCGACTGGCAACTGCTGCCCGATCCCGCCGACCCGCGTCGCTTCATCGGCGTGCGCAGCCGCTCCTCGCAGGAGCTTCTGCGCAGCGATATCGGGCCCTGCAAGGCTGTTCGACTGGCCAGCGACTGCGCCTTCCGTGCGCTCGACTATGCGCGCGGCACACCCTTCTCGCCGCCGCAGGCTGCCAGCAGTCCCTAGCTGGCGTTGTTCGCAGTCTCGAGCACGCAGCGCCTGGGGCCGTCTGCCACGGGGCGGCAGACCGTGCCCGGCCTGGGCAGCATGCGGCAGTCGGACATCAGGTGCGAGCGCGCAGCGGCCTCGCGATCGAGCGTGGCCAGAGCATCGGCCGCGGCCTTGAGCGTGGCTTCGTCAGTGTGCAGGCTGGACCAGGCGCGATAAGTGGCCGGGCCGCCACAGGCCCGCGCGCCGATGCCGACGACGCGGCATTGCGCATCGCTGTCGCAGGCGGCCGTGCCGATCAACGAGTCGATCCGGGCCGCCACTTCCTCGCGCGAGGCTGGCTGCGGCGTCGCGCAGGCCATGACCGCCAGCACCAGCATCAGCCAGGGGACCTGCGTCTTCCTCATTGCGCCGCGGCCCAGGGGTCGTAGCTGCCGAAGCACCACAGATGACCTTCCAGATCGCGGCAGGCATAGCCGCGCCCGCCATAGTCCTGGTCCACCAGGGGCATGACGATCTCAGCCCCGGCGGTGACGGCGCGTGCGTGATGGGCATCGACCGCATCGACGATGAGGTAGGGGGCCTGCGTGGAGCGAGATTCGCAGGCGATGGGCTGGACCAGCAGGTGGCCGAATTCGCCCAAGGGCTCGCTGCTGGACAGCATCACCATCGCATCGCCGCGCTTCGAGTCGCGCCAGATCAACTGCGCGTGGGCGATGCCTCCGCGTGCGTTGGGGACCATCAGGTGGACCTCAAAGCCGAAAGCCCGCACCAGCCACGCGAGGGCCGCCGGAGCGTCCGCGTAGCGCAGGCCAGGAATCAGTGCAGAGGGCATCGGCGCATTTTGCGCGTCAGATCCAACCCAGATCAATCGCCCTCAGCACCGCCTGGGTTCTGTCGCGCACACCCATCTTGGAGAAGATGGCCGAGCAGTGGTTCTTGATCACGCCCTCGCTATTGCCCAGGAGGGCGGCAATCTCGGTGTTGGAGCGGCCGCTGGCGACGAGGCGCAGCACCTGCAGTTCCTTGGGCGAGAGCGGGTCCGGCTCGGGGATGGCGTCGAAGGCGCGCTCGGTCTTGCGGCCGGCCTGTTCCACGCGTGTGGTCAGCGTGGGGCGCAGCACCGTGCCGCCATCGGCCACCTCGTGCAGGGCCTGCACCAGCGTGTCAGGGCTGATGGCCTTGAGCAGGAAGCCCTTGGCGCCAGCGCGCACGGCTTCGTCGAACACGGCCGCGTCGTCGAAGGTCGTCAGCAGCACGACAGGGATGGCCAGCGCACGCGCGGCCAGGGCGCGGATCAAGCCCAGGCCGTCCAGGCGCGGCATGCGCATGTCGGAGAGGATGACGTCCGGCATCAGGCCGGGAATGCGCTCGATGGCGTCGGCGCCGTCATTGGCCTCGCCCACGATCTCGATCCCTTCGTGCAGCGCGAGCAGGCCCTTGAGCCCTTCAAGCACCAGTTGCTGGTCTTCGACCAAGAAAATCTTCATGCCGACCTCGGACAACGCAATTCGATTCGAAACCCCGGGTTCGTGCGAGCCACACGCATGCTGCCGCCGAGTTCCGCCATGCGCTCGGCCATGCCCTTGAGTCCGTTGCCTTCAGCATACCGCGCGGCGCCGCTGCCATCGTCATCGACGCTGACCGCGATCTCGCCGGCAACGCCCATTTGGAGGGTGATGACGATGCGCGGCGCGCGTGCGTGGCGCACGCTGTTGGTCACCGCCTCCTGTACACAGCGCAGCAATGCGTGGGCGGCGCGGGGGCTGAGGTCCCGCGCGGCCTCGGCGATGTCGAGCTCGACGCGCGTGCTTGCGATGCCCTCGGCCAGGGCCTTCAGCGCATCAGACAGGTCGATGCGACCGTGGGCCCGCTGGGCGGAGACGGCCTCGCGAACGTCGGCCAGCAGCTGTGCCGCGCCTTCACGGGCGCGCTCGACGGCCTGGCTGGCGCCGAGGGCGTCGCTGCGCGCGAGCAGGGCGCTGCCCAACTGCAGTTGCAGGTTCAAAGCGGTCAGATGATGGCCGAAGACGTCGTGCAACTCACGCGCCAGCGAGAGCCGCTCGGCATAGCGCAACTGCTCGGCTTGCAGGTGCTCGGCCGAGAGCCGCTCGGCCAGCATGACCTGTAGCCAGCGGCGCTTCTCGGCCTCGGCCGCGGCCATGCGGCCAAGGCCGAAGGCCATGCCGTGCAGGGCCAGCATGGCCATGAAGAGCCCGAGCGAATCCATCAGCGTGGGCGCCTCACTGCCGGGCAACAACCAGTACAGGAGCAGGTTCAGGCCGATCTGCCCGAGCGCGAACAGGAAGGCCGTGCGCACCCGCAGCAGCACGGCGGCCAGAGCGGTGACGAGAAAGGGCAGGCCTGGCGTCACCGCCACGGCCAGCGCATCGATCAGCAGGATGCGGGCCAGCGCATGCGGCGCTTGCTGGTCGGCGCGGCCGTCGCGTGCGAGGCGCCAGTATTGCCAGACGAAGGCCAGTAGCACGCCCAGGCACAGCAGCAGCAGGGTCGCGTCGCTGGCACCGCCACCCAGGCGCCGGTACAGGGCCGGCAGGGCGCCGTCATAGGGGTCCGTGCGGTAGCCAAGGAGGGTGGCCACGGCGGCAGCCAGCTCGAGCAGGCAGATCGAAAGCGCCGCCACCCGCAGCACGAAGCTGGGCTGGGCGATGCGCACCAGCAGTTGGTCGAAGCGGTCGAGCAGCTTCACCGGGCGGCGCTGGCGATCACGCCGCCGCCGAGGCAGACCTCGCCGTCGTAGAGCACGGCGCTCTGGCCGGGCGTCACGGCCCATTGCGGCTCGGTGAATGTCAGCTTGAACGTGTTGTCTGCACCCTCGAAGCGGCAGGCGGCGTCGCTCTGGCGGTAGCGGCTCTTGGCGGCGATGTCAGCGTCGGCGGGCTGCTCGTGCGTCCAGGCCAGATCGTCGGCGACGAGGGTCCGGCTGAGCAGCAGCGGGTGGTCGTGGCCCTGCACGACGATCAGCGTGTTCTTCTCGAGATCCTTGCGGGCCACGAACCAAGGTTCGTGATCGCCACCGCCGCGGGGCGTACCCTTGGTCTTCACGCCGCCGATGCCCAGGCCCTGGCGCTGGCCCAGCGTGTAGAACGAAAGCCCCACATGCTCGCCGATCTTGCGGCCGCGCTCGTCGACGATGGGGCCGGGCGCGTGGGCCAGGTAGCGGTTGAGGAACTCCCGGAACGGGCGCTCGCCGATGAAGCAGATCCCGGTCGAATCCTTCTTCTTCGCATTCGGCAGGCCGATTTCCTCGGCGATGCGGCGCACCTCGGTCTTCTTGAGCTCGCCGACCGGGAACAGGGTCTTCGCCAGCTGCGCCTGGTTCAGGCGATGGAGGAAATAGCTCTGATCCTTGGCGGGATCCAAGCCCTTGAGTAGTTGATGCACGCCAGCCACTTCACGCACCCGCGCGTAATGCCCGGTCGCGATCTTCTCTGCGCCCAGGCGCATCGCGTGGTCCAGGAAGGCCTTGAACTTGATCTCGGCATTGCACAGCACGTCAGGGTTGGGTGTGCGGCCGGCCTGGTACTCGCGCAGGAAGGCAGCGAAGACGCGGTCCTTGTAGTCGGCCGCGAAATTCACGTGTTCGATCTCGATGCCGATAACGTCGGCCACGGCAGCGGCGTCCACGAAGTCGACGTTGGACGAGCAGTACTCGCTGTCGTCGTCGTCTTCCCAGTTCTTCATGAAGATGCCGACGACCTCGTGGCCCTGTTGCTTGAGCAGGTGAGCGGTGACGGCAGAATCGACGCCGCCCGAGAGGCCGACGACCACGCGCTGCGGCTTCGGGTGATTCTTGAAACTCATGGGGTGAGATTGTCCCAAACGCTCACAGGAGCTGCTCGGCCCGCTGATAGAGCACCCAGCTCGTGGCGATGTATTTGTCGCCGCCACGCGGGCGGTTGCCGCGGTGCGTGTGAGTGAAGCCGCCCGGTGCGATCAGCAGACTGCCCGTGCGCGGCGTGATCTTGCGGCCTTGGTAGAGGAACTCGGTCTCGCCGTCTTCAAACTCGTCGTTGAGGTAGATGCTCCAGAGCACGGCGCGGTGCAGGGCCTCGCTGTTGTCGCGCGAGGGGTATTGCTCGCTGTGCCAGTAGGGATAGCCGCCCACGTCGGCCAGGTAGCGCTGGATGTTGATCTCGCCGGGCCTGAAGACCTTGGCCACCAGGCCCATCAGCAGTTCGTCGGACAGGGCGGCCACGCCTTCGGCGTCGAGCGGGACCTGGCTGCCGTCGGGCCGGTTCATCTTCAGCCGCAGGGGTGCCAGGGCCAGGTGGGCGTAGCGGCGCAAGTATTGCTTGAAACCCTGGATCACCGCATCGTTCAGCAGGGCGCACGCGTCGCGCCATTCGGGCTGGCGGCTGATGCCGATGTCCCAGCTGTCCTTGAGCTCCAGGTCCACACCACTTCCGGTGGCGCCGCGCTGAACGTGAGCGCTGGCCTTGAAGCGCTCGATCAGCGCCCGGCAGGCGTCTGCGGGCAGGGCGTTGTCGTAGAGCTCGATGAAGTCGTTCATGGCTTCATTGTCCGCGCACCGATTCATGGGCGTAGACGGCCTCCAGCGGTAGGCGCCGCCCGGCGAGCCAGGCCTCGATGCAGGCCATCAGCAGTGGCGTGCGGTGCCTCTCGGGGCAGGCGCGCAGCTCTTCGAGGGTCATCCAGACCGTGCGGACGATGCCTTCGTCCAACACGCGGCCCTCGACGGGCTCGCCCACGCTGCCGCTGAAGGCCATGCGAAGATAGGTCTCGCCCTTGTGGCGCGACATGAACACGCCCAGGAAGGCCTCGGGCCGGAACTCGCGGGTGGTCTCCTCCAATGCTTCGCGGACGACGGCCTCCAGCGGCGACTCCCCGGCGTCGAGGTGGCCGGCCGGGTTGTTGAGCCTGAGGCCGTCTGCCGTTTCCTCCTCCACGAGCAGGAAGCGTCCGTTTGCCTCGATCACGGCTGCTACCGTAGCTGCGGGCTTCCATCTTTGCTTCTGGGTCATGTCTGTTTGGACCTTGATCTCGCGCTTTCCCCGGGGCGGGCTGACACACCTATTGTGTAAGCTCCGGCGCACATCAGCGGGAGGCTTGTCCATGCAGATCGGTGTTCCGCGCGAGAGCGCGGCAGGAGAAACCCGGGTGGCCGTCACGCCCGAGACGGCCAAGAAACTCAAGGCCCAAGGGCACGTGCTGCGCATCGAGAAAGGCGCAGGCCTGCGGGCCAGCAGCCCGGACGAGGCCTATGCGAGCGTGGGCTGCGAAATCGTGGACCGAGCCAGGGCCTTCGGTGCCGAGCTCGTGCTCAAGGTCCAGCGGCCCGATGCGTCCGAACTCGATCTCATGGAGCCCGGCGCGGCTCTGGTGGGCATGCTCAACCCCTTCGATGCTGCAGGACTCAAGGCCATGGCCGACGCCCGGCTGACCGCTTTCGCGCTCGAGGCCGCACCGCGCACCACGCGCGCCCAGAGCATGGACGTGCTCTCCAGCCAGGCCAATATCGCCGGCTACAAGGCCGTCATGATTGCGGCCAACAAGTACCAGCGCTTCTTCCCCATGCTGATGACGGCGGCCGGCACGGTCAAGGCCGCGCGCGTGGTCGTGTTGGGCGTGGGCGTGGCGGGCCTGCAGGCGATCGCCACGGCCAAGCGGCTCGGCGCTGTGATCGAGGCCTCCGACGTACGGCCATCGGTCAAGGAGCAGGTCGAGTCGCTCGGCGCCAAGTTCATCGACGTGCCCTATGAAACGGCCGAAGAAAAGGAAGCCGCCGAGGGCGTGGGCGGCTACGCACGGCCCATGCCGCAGAGCTGGTTGGACCGGCAAAAGATCGAGGTCGCCAAGCGCGTGGCTCAGGCTGATGTCGTGATCACCACCGCCCTGATTCCTGGCAGGCCGGCGCCCAAGCTGGTCAGCGAGGAGATGGTCAGGGCCATGAAGCCAGGCTCCGTCATCGTGGATCTGGCCGCGGCGGCCGGCGGCAACTGCCCGCTGACCGAGGCCGGCAAGACGGTGCAAAAGCTCGGCATCACCCTCGTCGGCGAGACCAATCTGCCGGCCCAGGTGGCGGCCGACGCGTCGGCGCTTTATGCGCGCAACGTGCTGGATTTCCTCAAGCTCATCCACGACAAGGACGGCAAGCTGCAGGTCCCCATGGACGACGACATTGTCGCGGCCTGTCTGATGACGCGCGACGGCATGCTCATGAAGGGGGCCTGAACATGGAACTGGACATCGTCAACCACACGGTCACGAATCTGATCATCTTCGTGCTTGCCATCTACGTGGGCTACCACGTGGTCTGGAACGTCACGCCCGCGCTACACACGCCGCTGATGGCCGTGACCAACGCGATCTCGGCCATCGTCATCGTCGGCGCCATGCTGGCGGCGGCGCTGACCGAAACCCCCTTCGCCAAGGGCATGGGCGTGCTGGCCGTGGCGCTGGCCGCGGTCAACATATTCGGTGGCTTCCTCGTCACGAGGCGGATGCTGGCGATGTTCAAGAAGAAGGACAGGCCAGCGGCGAAGGCGGAGGCCACGCCATGAGCATGAACCTCGTCGTCCTCCTGTACCTGCTGGCCAGCGTCTGCTTCATCCAGGCGCTCAAGGGTCTCTCGCACCCAACGACCTCCATCCGCGGCAATGCCTTCGGCATGACGGGCATGGCCATCGCGGCGCTGACCACGGTCGCCCTGATCATCAAGATCGCGGACACCGCGGCCGGCATGGGCCTGGCCTGGGTGCTGCTCGGCCTGGTGATCGGCGGCGGCTACGGCGCCTGGCGCGCCAAGACCGTCGAGATGACCAAGATGCCTGAGCTCGTGGCCTTCTTTCACAGCATGATCGGCCTGGCGGCGGTGGCAATCGCGGTGGCAGCCGCGGTGGAGCCCGCCGCCTTCGGCATCGTGCCGCGGCCGGAGGTGGCTGTGGCGGGGATCGTCGATGCGCTAGGACGAGCGCTCATGATCGAGGGGCGTCAAGCGGCTACTCCCATCCCTGGTGGCAATCGCATCGAGCTGGCGCTGGGCGCCTTCATCGGCGCCGTGACCTTCACCGGCTCCGTCATCGCCTGGGGCAAGCTCAGCGGCAAGAGCAAGTTCCGCCTCTTCCAGGGTGCGCCGGTGCAGTTCAAGGGCCAGCACGCGGTGAATGCGGTGCTGGGCTTGGCGGCGGTCTTCTTCTGCTTCGGCTTCTGGCACTCGCAGTCGCTGCTGGATTTCGGCATCGTCGTGGCGCTAGGCTTCGTGCTTGGCGTGACGCTGATCATCCCGATCGGCGGGGCGGACATGCCGGTTGTCGTCTCCATGCTCAACAGCTATTCGGGTTGGGCCGCCGCGGGCATCGGTTTCTCGCTGAACAACCCCATGCTCATCATTGCCGGCAGCCTCGTCGGTTCCTCGGGCGCCATCCTCTCGTACATCATGTGCAAGGCGATGAACCGCTCCTTCTTCAGCGTCATCCTCGGGGGGTTCGGGGGCGAGGCCGTGGCGGCTGGCGCAGCTGCGCAGGCGCGTTCAGTCAAGAGCGGCAGCGCCGACGACGCTGCTTTCATCATGGGCAATGCCGAGACCGTGATCATCGTGCCCGGCTACGGCCTGGCCGTGGCGCGTGCCCAGCACGCGGTGAAGGAGCTGGCCGCCAAGCTCCACGAGAAGGGTGTGACGGTCAAGTACGCCATCCACCCCGTGGCCGGCCGCATGCCCGGCCACATGAACGTGCTGCTGGCCGAGGCCGAGGTGCCTTACGACCAGGTCTTCGAGATGGAAGACATCAACGCCGAGTTCGCCCAGGCGGACGTGGCCATCATCCTTGGCGCCAACGACGTGGTGAACCCTGCGGCCATGGTCAAGGGCAGTCCCATCTACGGCATGCCCATCCTCGAGGCCTACAAGGCCAAGACCATCATCGTCAACAAGCGCTCCATGGCCGCGGGCTACGCCGGCCTGGACAACGAGCTCTTCTACATGGACAAAACGATGATGGTCTTCGGTGACGCGAAGAAGGTGGTGGAGGACATGCTGAAGGCGGTGGAGTGAGGGGCGAGCGCTGTGTTTGAAGCCGAACAGGTGCTTAGCGACTTACCCTGACCGCAGGTTTGTCAGCCATGAGTCAGAATTCCAAGATTCTGATGGAGACACTCATGGATCGAATCTGGCTGAAGCACTACTCCGAAGGCGTGCCTGCGGATGTGGACGCCAATGCCTACCCGTCGCTCGTCGAGTTGATGGACGAGGCCTTCAAGAAGTACTCGGCCCGGCCGGCCTGCAAGATGATGGGCAAGAGCCTGAGCTTCGCGCAGATGGACGAGCAGTCGCGTGCGCTCGCCGCCTATTTCCAGAGCCTGGGCCTGGAGAAAGGCGACCGCATTGCCGTCATGATGCCCAACGTCTTCCAGTACCCCGTCGCAGTGGTCGCCGTGCTGCGTGCAGGCTATGTGCTGGTCAACGTCAACCCGCTCTATACAGCGCGTGAACTAGAACACCAGCTGAAGGATTCGGGCGCCAAGGCCATCGTCATCCTCGAGAACTTCGCCGCCACGCTAGCCCATGTTATGTCCAGCGTGCCCACCAAGCATGTGGTGCTGGCCTCGATGGGTGAGATGCTGGGCTTCCCGCTCGGGCTGATCGTCAACTACGTGGTGCGCCACGTGAAGAAGATGGTGCCGGCCTTCGAGCTGCCCGGCGCCGTGCGCTTCAAGGATGCTCTCGCGCGCGGCCGCGGCACGCCCTACAAGACGCCGACGGTGGGACCCAACGACATTGCCGTGCTGCAGTACACCGGGGGCACCACGGGTGTCTCCAAGGGCGCGGTGCTGCTGCATCGCAATCTGGTGGTCAATGTGATGCAGGCCGATGCCTGGTACCAGCCGGCGCTCAAAGGTGTGCCGGCCGGCGAGCAGATCCATACCGTCTGCGCCTTGCCGCTGTATCACATCTTCGGCTTCACGGCGAACCTGATGCTGTCCATGCACATGGGCGGCTGCAACATCATGATCCCGAACCCGCGCGACCTGCCGGCGGTGTTCAAGGAGCTGTCCAAGCACCGCGTGCACAGCATGCCGGCGGTGAACACGCTCTTCATGGCCATGGCGCGCCATCCCGACTTCAACACCGTGGACTGGAGCCACCTTGTGATGTCCGTCGGCGGCGGCATGGCGGTGCAGCAGGCCACGGCCAAGTTGTGGCTCGAGAAGACCGGCTGCCCCATCGTCGAAGGCTACGGCCTCTCGGAGACCTCGCCGGTGGCGAGCTGCAACCCGACCGACAGCAAGGAGTACACGGGCACCATCGGCCTGCCGGTGTCGAACACCGAAATGGCCCTGCTCGACGACGAAGGAAAGCCGGTGCCGCAGGGCGGGACCGGCGAAATCGCGATCCGCGGCCCGCAGGTCATGGCCGGCTACTGGCAGCGCCCGGACGAGACGGCCAAGGTCATGACAGCCGACGGCTACTTCCGCACCGGCGACATCGGCACCATGGACGAACGGGGTTTCTTCCGCATCGTCGACCGCAAGAAGGACATGATCCTGGTCAGCGGTTTCAACGTCTATCCGAGCGAGGTCGAGGACGTGGTCACGCTGATGGACGGCGTGCTTGAGGCCGCGGCCGTGGGCGTGGCGGACGAAAGGTCGGGCGAGGCGGTGAAGCTCTTCATCGTCAAGAAAGATCCGAACCTGACCGAAGCCCAGGTGCGCGCCTACTGCGAGGCCAACCTGACGGGCTACAAGCGGCCCAAGGTCATCGAGTTCCGCACCGATCTGCCCAAGAGTCCGGTCGGCAAGATCCTGCGCCGCGAATTGCGCGACAAGACCTGAGTCCATGCTCGACCTGCCCTACCAGAAGACCGAAGCCGGCCGCGCCGAGATCAAGGTGCGCAGCCTGCCGCTCTCGCGCAGCGCGCGCAACCTGCTGCTGATGCTCGATGCCACTCGCCCCGCGCAAGTCTGGATTGAGATGATCAAAGGCACAAGCGGGGCCGACTTCGCGTATCTGCTGGGGCACGGGTTGATCATGCCTGTCGAAGTCGCCGCGCCGTCTTCACCAGCACCGCAGGCTGAGGCGAGTACAGCGGCAGAGCCGTCGACTGGCGCCACGGCCGGCTACGACGAGCTCTACGAGTACCTGACGACCCACGCTCGCAAGCACATGGGCCTGATCAAGGGCTACCGCATGGTGCTCGATGTCGAGCGCTGCACCGATCTCGACAGCCTCAGGGATCTGGCCTGGAAGCTGATCGCCGAGGTGGACCGGACTGCGGGCGAAGCCGTGGCCGACCAAGTGCGCGCCGAGATGCGCCTATAGACCATGGCGCGACTGTTCGTTGAAGAAGCACTCGCCGCGCGCGGCGAACTGAGCCTGCCCGCGGGTGCGGCCCGCCACGTGCAGGTGTTGCGCCTGCAGCCCGGCGCCGTGCTCACGCTGTTCGATGGTTCCGGTCTCGAGTGGCCTGCCGCGGTGCTCGCCATGGGGCGCAGCGAGGTGAGGGTGGGCCTGGGCGAGCCAGTCGAGGTCGATCGGGAGATGAGGCACGCCGTGCACCTCGCCGTCGTCATGCCGGCCAACGATCGCATGGACGGCATTGTCGAAAAGGCGACCGAACTGGGCGCCGCCAGCATCCAGCCCTTGATGAGCGAGCGCTCAGTCCTGCGCCTCTCGGGCGATCGGGCCGAGAAGAAGCGCGCTCATTGGCGCGGCGTGGCCGTCGCTGCGGCGGAGCAATGCGGTCGTGCGCGCGTCACGGCGATCGAGCCTGTTCAGACGCTGATGCAATGGTTGGCGTCGCTGCCCGTCGCTTCGCAGCGACGCTGGTTACTCAGCCCGACGGCAGCTGAGCCGCTGGCGCGCCGCGTGACCGAGCCCGGCGATGCCACGCTTGTGTTCAGCGGCCCCGAAGGCGGCCTCGCGTCTGCCGAAGAAGAGGCCGCGCGCGCGCGCGGTTTCGTCGCCTTGAGTCTCGGTCCGCGCGTCCTGCGTGCGGACACCGCGCCGCTGGCGGTGCTGGGCGCGCTGTCGCTCCAGTCGGTGTAATCCCGGCCCGGGTGGCCCGCTAGCGGCCACTACCATCGCCGCCTTGATGCGAAAGGCAGGCATGAAGCGACGGACGAAGATCCTGGGCGCCTTGAGCGCCGTCATCATTGGCGTGCTGGTGGCGCTGGGCGTTGGCCACAAAAACGACAAGGAGGCTGCGCCTGCCGAATTGCCGGCGCCGGCCATGGCCGCCTCGGCCACGCCATCGCCCGATGGCATCGCGCTGGCGGATCCGAATGCCCGCGCGGTGCGCGAGCCCAGCAGTCCGAACGCCTGGGGCGGTCCGCGCAGCGGCCAGGAATCGACGCTCAGCGACCGCGTCGTCGACTACAAGATCGAAGCCCGTCTCGACCCCGACAAGCACTGGATCGACGGTCGCGAGCAGCTCACCTGGCGCAACCGGAGCCAGCGCGAAGTTCGCGCCGTCTACCTGCACCTCTACCTGAACGCCTTCGAAGGCGAGGGCAGCACCTTCATGAGCGAGGCGCGCGTGAACGGCTTCAAGTTCCGCTCCGACGTGCCCATCAAGGAAGGCGACTGGGGCCATATCAAGCTGGGCAAGGTCGCCCAGGGCGGTGCGACCGTGCCCTGGCAGTTTGTCCATCCGGACAACGGCCCCGCAACCGACCACACGGTCGTGCGCCTGGACCTGCCCGCCGCAGTGGCGCCCGGCGCCAGCACCACGCTCGACATCGGCTTTCTCGGCCAGCTGCCGCGTGTGCTGGCCCGTACCGGCTACTTCGGCAGCTTCCATCTCGTGGGCCAGTGGTTCCCCAAGATGGGCGTGCTGGAGTTGCCTGGTGAGCGCGGTGCTACCGAGCCGCGCTGGAACGCGCACGAGTTCCACATGCACAGCGAGTTTTACGCTGATTTCGGCAGTTATGACGTCAGCCTCACGGTGCCCGAGGGCTACACAGTCGGCGCCACGGGCGAGGAAACGGGCGAGCCGGTGCGGAAGGATGGCTGGATTACGCGCCGCTTCGTCCAGGGCGACGTGCACGACTTCGCGTGGACGGCCGACAAGCGCAGCGCGCCGGTCCTGGAAGGCGAATGGACGGGCGAGGGCAGCCCCAAGGTCAAGATCAAAGTGCTGTTCCCGCCCGAGTACGCGCACAACGCGCCGGCCGTGCTCAAGGCCACGCAGGATTCGCTGAGCTGGTTCTCCAAGACGCTCGGGCCCTATCCGTACAAGACCGTCACTGCCGTTATCCCGCCCTACAACGCCAAGGAGGCGGGCGGCATGGAGTACCCCACCTTCTTCACGGCCGAGGGCTACGCCAAACTGGAGCCGAAGACGATCGACGAGTTCGCGCTGGACTTTGTCACCATCCACGAGTTCGGTCACGGCTACTTCTACGGCTTGCTCGCCTCGAACGAGTTCGAAGAACCCATGCTCGACGAAGGCCTCAACGAGTACTGGGACCAGCGCATGATGCGCGACCGCAAGCAGGACATCTACCTGACGACCGGCCTGATGAGGCGCCTGGGGATTGGCCTCCAGGGTCTAAAGGTCTTCGACATGGAGCGCCTTACCGCGGGCCTGAACAACCCGCCGGACGGTCTCGGCGAGAACTCCTGGCACCGGTTTTCGAGCCGCAGCTACCAGACGGTCTACTCGCGCACGGCCACGACCATGCGAGATCTCGAAGAAGCCATCGGCCACGCCAAGCTCGAGGAGGCCTTCAAGGTCTATTACGCACGCTGGAAATTCCGCCATCCGAGCGTGGCCGACTTCCGCGAGGTGCTTGCGGAGGTGTCCGGCCAGCCGGCGCTCGTGAACAAGGTCTTCGACACCCAGGTCTACGCCTCGACCAAGATCGACGACCGAGTCGACAGCCTCAAGTGCGAGGAAGAGCTGCCACTGCTCGGCAGTTATGCGCCGGCTCAGGGCGATCAAGTCGAAGTCACCGAAGACAAGCGCGATGCCATCGTGAAGGCACGCCGCGAGGCCTGGAAGAAGGCGCATCCGGCCGAGGCGGCCAAGGCCAGGGACGGCGAGATCGCAGGTCCCTTCCCCTGGCGCTGCACGGTCGTGGCACGCCGCGCCGGTACACCCGTGGCCCAGACCCTGCTTGTCAAGTTCGCCGATGGCAGCAGCCAGACGCTGGCCTGGAACGACGGCTCGCTGTGGCTGCGCCAAAGCTGGGTCAAGCCGGTCAAGGTCGTCTCGGTCGAGCTCGATCCCAAGGGCCTGCATTACGCAGACCTCAACCGCATCGACAACAGCCTCACGACCGAGAGCGACGCACGTCCCGCGCTGCGTCTCACGACCGACTTCGCGGCCCTCTCCCAATCGTTCCTGGCCCTGATTTCAACACTATGAGCTTCATTCGCACTTCCATCGATGCGCTCAGCAAGACCCTGCAGTGGCGCCTGCTCCTGCTGTGGGCTTGTGGCGTGGCCCTGCCGACTCTGATCGCGAGCCTGCCGATCTTCATCAGCCTGAACCAGGCCCTGGGCCATAGCCTCTCAGGCGCGCAGCTGCTCGACGGGCTGGATCCCGGCGTGCTGGGCGACACCCTCATCGGTCTGCTGATCGGAGGTTTCACACCCGTGGGCAGCCTCGGATCCCTCATCGTCTTCGTGCTGCTTCTGCCCTGGCTTGGCGGCATGCTTGTCGCTGTGGCCCGCGCCGATCGCGCCCTGTATTTCGGCGAACTGGCCATGGCGGGCTGGCGCGAGTACGGCCGCATGGCGCGGCTCTGGATCTGGGCCCTCGTGCCTTTGGCCGCTGCGATCGGTATCGGCGCGGCTCTCTTCAACTGGGCCGACGAACACGCCGCGAAGCAGGTGCTGGAGGCTGATGCTGACTTTGCCCGGCATGTGGCCCTGGGCGTCTCGCTGGCGCTGCTGCTCTTTGTCAGCGCAACGCTCGACGCTGCCCGAGCCCGCTTCGCCCGCGAGCTGCACCGCCGCTCGGCCGTCAAGGCCTGGTGGGCGGGTTTCAAGGACGTGCTGCGCCGCCCGCGCTGGTGGCTGATCTATGTGCTGCTGAGCCTGGTCGGCGCCGCGCTGGCGGCCGTGTTCGGCTGGGCCCGCGTGCAGCTGGCCCCGGTCGGGACCTGGAGCTTCTTGGCAGACTTGCTGCTGGCCCAATGCGTCGTCATGGCCCTGGCCTGGGGCCGCGCGGCGCGCGTGGTGGCCTTTGCCGACGAAGGCCTGCTGCGGCGCTGAGCCGCGCTACAGTGAAGCCCCCAACGAGGAGAGCAACATGCCCAAAGGTGAACAACGCAGCAACAAGATGACGAAGAAGCCGAAGAAGGACAGCAGCCCTTCCAAGGAATCGTCTTCGTTCTCCGACCGCCCGGTCCCGCCGACCACGTCGGTCTTGCCCAAGGGCAAACTGAAGAACAAGCCCGGTTGAACCGAAGTGATCAGGGCGTCGGCCTGAGCTTCACGCAAACACCATCAGGTTCGCAAACCACAGCGGTGAGCGCGCTCCAAAGTTGCCGATCGTCGCCGACCGCCAAGTGAATGGCGTCGCGCCACCGGATTGAGTTGCCGGGTACGGCGGTGAGCCGGAGCATTTTCTTGCTCTAGGTGTTGCGCTGCCGATCCATGAGAAAGAAGTTCAGCTCCGAGCGGTCGGCGGGTTTGCATGGCCGAACTCAGACGCACCGTGAACTTGCCTATCCGGGCCGCGCTTTCAGACGCCAGACGATGGCGGCATGGCCCGTCGTTCCAATCGGCCGGGCGAGGGCAGGCTCCGCCGTACAGCGCCCACAGCAGCAGGGTCGGCCAGCAAGCAGACGGTAGCGGCGAAAAATTGCCTCATGAAGCCCGGGCGGGCATCCCCAAATGAGAGGGAGGTCCCAATCTATGGCAATGCTGGGTAGTTCCGGTGATTCTTGAGGTGGCCCTTTGATCGAGGTCAGCGCGCGGAGCCGCGCACGAGATCGAAGCGAAACATCCGGCATTCGATGGGGCCGTTCCACATCGGGATGCGGCGCGATTCCTTGAGGCGCATCTTGCTCGGCAGCTTCATGTCCGGACACAGCAGCCAGGCGGTCCAGGGCTGTTCGGTGTAGGCGTGCTTCCAGTGCGCCGCCAGGCGCGGGAAGAAATCGTCGTCGGCGTCGCGCTGTTCAGAGCCGCTCGCCGCACGTACCGCCGCGGCCTTGCCGCGCACCTCGATGCGCTCGCCGTAGGGCGGGTTCAGCATCAGCGTGCCGCGCATGCCTTCGGGCAAGGTCGGCGCGGGGCGCTCCAGCGCATCGCCGCCGTTGAACTGAATGTACTGCGCCACGCCGGCCCGCTCGGCATTGCGGCGCGCGAAGTCGACCATGCGGAAGGCCACGTCGCTGCTGAAAATGGGCACGGCGGGCGCATGTTCTCGGGCCTTGGCTTCTTGCTTCATGCGCGCCCAGTCTGCACGCAAAGGCTGGAAGGGCAACTGCCGCTCGAAGGCGAAGCGGCGCTGCAGGCCGGCGGCCATGCCGCAGGCGATCTGGGCAGCCTCAATGGCGATGGTGCCGGAGCCGCAGCAGGGGTCCACGAGCGCGGTGTCACCCTTCCAGCCGGCCGCAGCCAGCATGGCGGCGGCCAGCGTCTCTTTCAGCGGCGCATCGCCCTTGTCCTCTCGCCAGCCGCGCTTGAACAGCGGCTCGCCCGAGGTGTCCACGTAGAGCGCGGCGAACTCGGGGCCCAGGTGCAGGACCACGGGAAGGTCGGGGGCGCGTGTGTCCACGCTGGGCCGTGCGCCGCAGGTCTCGCGCAGTTGGTCGCAGATGGCGTCCTTGATGCGCAGGGTGGCGAAGTTCAGCGAGCGCAGCGGCGAGCGCTGCGCCGTCGTATCCACGCGCAGGGTGTGATCAGCGGTAAGCCACTTGGTCCAATCGACCTGCCGGGCCAGCGCGTAGAGATCGTCTTCATGCCGGTACGGGCCCTGCACAAGCTCGACGAGCACGCGCTGCGCGAGCCGGCTCTCGAGGTTCAGTCGCATCACGGCCTCGGCATCGCCCTTGACGGCCACGCCGCCGCGCAGGGCTTCGATGTGAGCCTTTGGCAGGAGCACGCGCACTTCCTCCTCCAGCCAGGGCTCGACGCCACTGGGGCAAGACAGGAAGAGGTGGAGGACGTTGGAATGCATCAGGGAGCGGCTCTTGCTTGGCGGGGTGGTTGCACCGCATCGGCAGCCAAGGCCGGTGTTGCGACGGCGGCGGGCTTCCAAGTATCGGCGATTGCGCGGGCGATGATTCGCCAGCCCAGGGCGTTGAGATGGTGGTCGTACGGACCGACATCGAAGCTGAGATGTCGCGCTGCGTAGTCCGCCGACAGCGCATCGGCGGTTCGCAACACGTCATAGCCGGCCGTGCTCGCCATGTCTGCGAAAAGCTCGAGGTCGGCGCCAGTGCGCGGGCCCAGGCCAGCGTAGATGGCCTCGCGGTGGGCATCCAGCACTATCAGCACGCGATGCGGCCGCAGGGCGGATAGACGCTCAAGAAATTTGGCCGCGACTTCACGCGCACCGGGGCTTACCCGGTGCTCGGCGACGGCAGCGGGTCTTTCGACTTCAGCCGGTTCGGGAGGCCGTGCTTGTAGCCGCGCCTGTGCGATGAGCCGGCTCGGGTCCAGTTTGAGCTGGCCGGAGATGTACTGGGCGAGGGCTAAGTGCCTCAGGATGCGCTTGGCGAGGCCCGGTGGAGGAAGTTTCTCGATACGAGGGCTGAGGGACTGCTTGTCCAGGCAGGGGCCGTGACTCTGACCCGAGCCGCAGATGGACTCCCATAGGTCGCCTTCCTCCAGCACGAGAATGAAGTCTCGAGTACCAAAGCGTTGAGACGCCCAGCGCACCCGTTCCACATAGTCCAGCAGTGCGGAACCCGGCGCACCCATTGCATACAGGAGGCGCCCTCCCAGTACGCGCTCTATCTGGGCGGCGGGGCGGTCGTTCATCGGCAGCATTGACGACTCGACGTAACTGTCGCCAATCAAGCCAATCGCATCGTCTCCCGGACGAAAATCATGCGATGCAACGAAACCGAAGTTGTTTGCCTGGTTGACCTGCGCATTGCGCAGGTCCCATCCCGTCGAAGCCATGAACACATGATGAGCCGGGTAGCTCAGGATAACGGGGTCGACGAAGTAGCCGAAGGCGGTGGAGGTCGAGACGGGCAGGCACCGCAACACCAGCTCGCAACAAAGCAGCGAGACGCAGCATCCCAGCGCCAAGTTACGAAAGTGCTTCCACATTTCAGAAATTGAAGTAGATGAAAGCACTCGCGCCGCTGCGCGTGGTGCCGAGGAGTATGAGCAGCAGGGTGCTTGTGATGGCCGCGCCAGCGCATACGGCTCGAAAGGTGTCGTGATTCGCGCACAGCGCTCGCAAACGTTGCCCGATCGCATTGGAGTTCGGAGCCAGCACGGCAATCAATCCCAGGCCAAGGCACCACGACATGCCGACTTGCCATTGCAGGCCGGCTTGCCAGAGATGCCGGTCGATGGGCTGCTCTTGCAGGCTCAGCATGGCTCGAAGCATGTTCAAAGCCCCTTCAAGCGTTTTTGCGCGGAAGAAGACCCAGGCCACGATCACCGCAAGCATGGTCAGCGCCCAAGCGCCCACGCGGCTTAGTGCGCTCGGGCCCTTTCTGGGCGGCCCCCAGAACGCTCTCCATCCGTGATTGGCCATCAGGTAAGCCCCATGCAGGCCGCCCCAGATGACGAACGACCAGCTTGCGCCATGCCAGAGGCCGCCGAGCAGCATGGTCGTCGTCAGATTGGCATAGCGTCGTGCCGCACCACGACGGTTGCCCCCCAGGGCAATGTAGAGATAGTCACGCAAAAAGCTGGACAGCGAGATATGCCAGCGCCTCCAGAAGTCGCTGATGCTTCTCGACTTGTACGGCGAATCGAAATTGAAGGGCAAGACGACATTGAACATCAAGGACAGACCGATGGCCATGTCCGAATATCCAGAGAAGTCGAAGTAGATTTGTCCCGTGTAGGCCAATGCTCCCAGCCACGCCTCGGCCATGCTTGGCAGCGCACCCAAGTCGACAGGGTCGAAGACGGCGTCGGCATAGGGGCTGACGCCGTCCGCCAAGACCAGCTTCTTGACGAGACCGATGGCGAAAATTGCCAGTCCTGCGCTGAGGTTGCTGCCGTTCCAGCGATACGTGGAAGCCTCGCGGAACTGGGGCATCATTTGCGCGTGATGCAGTACCGGCCCGGCAACCAGGTGTGGAAAGTAGGTCACGAACAGACCGTAATGGCTGAAGCGGACCTCTCTAACGCCTTTGAGGTAGGAGTCCGCCAGGAAGGCGATTTGCGTGAAGGTGAAGAATGAAATGCCGATGGGCAGCGCAATCTTTGCGAGTTGCCAGTGAAGGCCGAACAGCCTATAGACGTTGTCGGCGAAGAAGTTCGCGTACTTGAAATAGGCCAATACGCCCAGATTGAGCGTGACGCCCAGAACGAGCCATCGGCGCGCCCTCAGGCTGCCGACCCCCGCTCCTGCAATTCGAAGGCCGATCAAATAGTTGCCAACGATGGAGGCCAGCAGAAGCCCGACAAACATCGGCTTCCAGACGCCATAGAAGATCAGCGAAGCTAGAAACAGCCAAATCGCTGCGAGATGGTTGCTGAACCGGCCAATCGTGAAAAAGGCGATCAATACGACCGGCAGATATAGGCATGCAAACGCCGCTGTCGTGAAGAGCATCTGACTAGATCTGCTTGCGCAAGTGCGCTGGTGCGATCCTCAGGGCTTCGCGGTACTTGGCCACAGTGCGGCGCGCGACCTGGATGCCTTGCTCTTCGAGCATGCTTGCCAGCGCATTGTCCGACAGTGGTTTGTTGGCATCCTCCGCGCCGACGAACTGCTTGATCAACGCACGCACCGCCGTGCTCGATGCGTTGCCGCCGGCCTCGGTCGCCAGGCCCGAGCCGAAGAAATACTTGAGCTCGAAGGTGCCGAAGCTCGTGGCCATGTATTTGGCCGTGGTCACGCGCGAGATCGTTGACTCATGCAGGCCCAGCTCGTCTGCGATCTCGCGCAGCACCAGAGGCTTCATGGCGAGCGCACCGTGGCTGAAGAAGCCCTTCTGCCGCTCGACGATGGCCTGCGAGACCCGCAGAATGGTGTCGAAGCGCTGCTGGATGTTTTTGATGAACCAGCGTGCCTCCTGCAGTTGACCGCCGAGGGGGCTGTTGGAGATGCCGCCGCGCGTGGCGCGCAGGGCGTTCGCGTAGAGCTCGTTGATGCGTAGCTTGGGCGCGACCTCGGGGTTGAGCATGACCCGCAGTTCGCGGCCCACGCGGCGCACGATCACGTCGGGCACCACGGCGGCGGCTTCTTCGCGTACAAAGCGCCGGCCGGGCTTGGGCTCCAGTTGCGTGATCAGGCACTGCGCCTCGCGCAGCAACTCCTCGTCGGCGCCGGTCAGCGCCATGAGCTTCTTGCTGTCGCGCCGCGCCAGCAGCTCCAGATGCTGCTTGCAGATGATCACGGCGATGATCTGCGCCGGGCTGCGCGGCAGCAGGCGCAGCTGCATGACGAGGCACTCTGGCAGATCGCGCGCGCCGACGCCGGGCGGGTCCATCTGCTGCAGCCAGCGCAGGGCGATGCGAAGGTGTTCGAGCAACTCCTCACGCGCTTCGCCGTCGTCGGCGATCAGGCCCTCGGCGATCTCGTCGAGGCTGTCTTCGAGCCAGCCGTCGTCGTTGAGAGACTCGATCAGGATCATGAGCGCGGTGCGGTCCGTCGCGGAGAGGTTCATGCCCGCGGTCTGCTGCAACAGGTGTTCCTGCAGGCTCACGTGGGCGCTGTCCTGGCTGGTGCGCTCGCCGTCGTCGTCGCCATCGCCGCCCACCCGGCCCGGCAACTCGCGGATGCCGTCGAAATCGTCGCGCTCGGTGCCGTTCTCCCAGTCGTCGCGCTCGGTCGTGCCGAAGTCGTCGGCCTTGATCTCGGGGGCTTCGAAGTCGCCGTCGTTGCCGCTCGAAGCGCTGTCGTCACGGTCCTCCGCGCTGCTGCTCGCGCGTGGCTCGTCGAATTCATGGGCGCTCGGCGCGTACTCCTCCTCGGCTTCGAGCAAAGGGTTCTGCGTCAGCATCTGCTCGACCTCTTGGTGGAGTTCGAGCGTGGAGAGCTGCAGCAGCCGGATCGATTGCTGCAGCTGCGGCGTCAGCGCAAGGTGCTGACTGAGGCGGACCTGCAGGGAGGGCTTCATGGCCGGCTACATCCGGAAGTGCTCGCCGAGATACACCTTGCGAACGTCGGGGTTGTCAACGATCTCGGCTGGCCGGCCTTCGGCCAGCACGGCACCTTCGCTGATGATGTAGGCGCGGTCGCAGATGCCCAGGGTCTCGCGCACGTTGTGGTCGGTGATCAGCACACCGATGCCGCGATCGCGCAGGAAGCCGATGATGCGCTGGATCTCGAGCACGGCGATGGGGTCGACGCCCGCGAAGGGTTCGTCGAGCAGGATGAAGCGCGGCTGCGTGGCCAAGGCGCGGGCGATCTCCACGCGGCGGCGTTCGCCGCCCGAGAGCGCCGGGGCCGGGCTGTCGCGCAGTTTCTCGATGGAGAGGTCGTGCAGCAAGCCATCGAGCAGTTCCTGGATGCGCGCCTTGCCCAGCGGCTTGCCGTTGGCGTCCTGCTGCAGCTCCAGCACCGCACGGATGTTCTCCTCGACGGTCAGCTTGCGGAATATCGAGGCCTCCTGCGGCAGGTAGGACAGGCCCATGCGGGCGCGCTCGTGGATGGGCTGGCGCTGCACGGCCTGGCCGTCGATGTGGATCTCACCGGCGTCGGCGCGCACCAGGCCCACGATCATGTAGAAGCTGGTTGTCTTGCCGGCGCCGTTAGGGCCCAACAGGCCGACGACCTCGCCGCTATTCACGGCCAGGTGCACGTTCTTGACGACCTTGCGCACACCATAGCTCTTGGCCAGACCGGTGGCCTCGAGGCGGCAACTGCCGTTGGCGGGAGAAGAGGGCGATGCTGTCGTCATGAGCCCTTGCGTGGCTGAATGCTCGTGCTGGGCTGCAGGGGAACGGCGGAAGCCGCAGCGCCCGCAGGCGCAGCGCCGGCACCGCGCGGCAAGGTCATCAGCCGGTTGCGACCCGACGCCTGCGCGGCGTTCTCGCCCGGCTCCATGATGAAGGTTTCGCTGCGCTTGTCGTAGACAAGCACAGCGCTGGACGCCTCGTTGACGACCAGGGCACCGCGCAGCACCCGCATGACCGCTCGGCCGATCAGGCGCACGGTATCGGCCCTTGTGTCGTATTCGATGCGGTCGGCCAAGCCGACGACGACTTCGCCGGGCGTATCGCGTGCCTGGCGGAATTCGACCTGCTTGTCCCCGGTGCTGGAGGCGAAGAAGCGCTGAAAGCCGTCGGGCGGCAGCTTCACCTTGACCTGATCCGCAGCGAGGCGCAGCGTGCCCTGGCTGATGATCACGTTGCCGCTGAGCTCGCCTTCGCTGCCGTCAACGGTGTAGACGCTGGGCTTGTCCGAGGTGAAGAGCAGGGGCTTGTCCCGGTCCGCCTTCTCCGCGCCAGCCGGTAGCGCGGCCATGGCCAGGCACAGGGCCAGGAGGGGCGATAGGCGGGACAAGGGGCGGGTGGCTTTGGGCATGGCGGCACAGTTCTTGCAGGCCATTCTATAGGCCCAGTCCGCCGGCCCGCCGGGTTTGCCGGGAGATTTCAGCCTTGGCGCATCAGTCCCAGCAGGTAATCGGTCACGCGCAGCGCCGCCATGCCGATCTGCTGTTCGCTCATGCCACGGCGGCCTGCCATGGAGGGGGCCGTCAGGAAACGGCCGCCGATGCCCAGGGAGGGCACGCCGTCGATGCGGAAGTCCTCGGACAGCCGGGTGGCCTGCATGCACTTGCTCTGCACGCCGAAGGATGCCCAGGCCTGGCGGAACTTGGCCCCGTCCACGCCCAGCTTGATGGCCAGGGCCTGGAGTGCGTTGTCGCTGTCAACGTTCTCGTTGTCGACATGGAAGGCCTTGAAGACGCGATCATGAAGCGTGTCCTCGAGGCCCAGGGCCTCGAGCGCGTAGAAAAAGCGCTGGTGCAGGCGGTGGAGGGCTCCGAAGCCCACGTGCACACGCCTGAAGCTCACATCGGCCGGGAGGGCCGACAGCCATTGCTTGAGCGCCGGATCGAAGACGAAACAGTGCGGGCAGCCGTACCAGAAGAACTCGATCAGCTCGATCTTGCCGGGCGTGCTGGTCGCCAGGGGCTGCGACAGGCGGCGGTAGTCCACACCTTCTTGCGGCGTGCCCTGGGCCAGGGCCAACGGGCTGCCCGCCGCCAAGGCGAGCAGGCTCAGGCAGTTGCGTCGTTGCATCGTCTCACTTGCCGCGCGACAAGCCGATCAGGTGATTGATGACGGGAATCGTCGCGGCGCCGGCCTGCTGCTCGCTGGTTCCGGGCGTACCGGCCATGGCCGGCGAGGTGACGAAGCGGCCGCCGACGGCGATCGTGGGCACCCTCTGGATCTGGTAAGACTCGCTGACCTTGTTGGCGGTCTGGCACTTGCTCACGACGCCGAAGGAGGGCCAGGTCTGCTTGAACTTGCTCATGTCCACGCCCAGGCCCTGGGCCAGCTTCATGATTCCGTCCTCGCTGCTGATGTCGGCGTTCTGCAGGTGGATGGCGGCGAACACACGCTCGTGCAGCGCGGCTTCGAGGCCCATCGCTTCGAGCGTGTAGAACAGGCGCTGAAGCAGCTTGGTCATGGCGTTGAAGCCGCCATGAACACGCTTGAAGCTGACGTCCGCCGGCACCTGGCGCGACCACTGCTGCAAGAACGGGTCCAGGGCATAGCAGTGCGGGCAGCTGTAGAGGAAGAACTCCACCACCTCGATCTTGCCCGGCGGCGTGGGCTGGGGCGAGTTCAGGCGGGTGAACTGGCGGCCCTCGGTGGGCGTGCCCTGCGCCAAGGCGAGGGTGGGCAAGGCCGACAGGCCGAGCAGGGCGGAAAACTCGCGACGCAGCATGGGAGGGCTTTCTTGTGAAGACGGTTGGATTGGGACGTTGCAGCCTTAACGCAGCATTAGCGTGGCGTCATCGCTGCACGCGCACCAGATTGGCCTCGATGCCGTCGGCCTGCAGCTTCTGCTGCTGGGCATCGGCCTCGTCGCGGGTTTCGAAAGGTCCGCTGCGCACGCGATAAATGGTGCGGCCCGACTGTTCCTTTTCCGTGACCTTGGTCACGAAACCGGCGAGCGCCAGCTTGGCGCGCTGCTGCTCGGCGTCTTCCTGGCGCGTGTAGGCACCGGCCTGGACAAAGTAGATGAAAGGGTCAGTGCCGCCGGCCGCAGCCGGCGTGGGCGCAGTTGCGGAGGCGGCCGGCTCGGCTTCGGCCTTGGGCGTGTGCGCATCGGCGGCGGCCACGGGAGCTGGCGCAGGAGTCGGTGCCAGCACCTGCGCCTGCGCCGCGGGCGGCGGGCTGACGACGCCGCTGGCGGCCTGGCGAGCCGCTTTGCCGCCCAGGGGCGCGTTCGGGTCCCAGTTTTGGTTGCGACGCGCCTCCTCGCTGTCTTGCTCGGCGGTGCGCTGAGGCAGCTTGTTGACGAAGGGAACCGGCGCCTTGTTGACGTAGAGCGCCACACCCAGCGCCACGGCCAGGCCCAGCAGCAGGCCCACGATCAGGCCGAGGCCGAAACCACCTTTTTCACCCGTCTTGCTCATCAGCTCTCCGTTGCGAATTCACGCGTCATCTCGTCGGGCGCGCTCACGCCCAGCACGGCCAGGGCGTTGCGGATCACCTGGCGCGTGGCTTCCAGCAAGGCGATGCGCGCGCGCGTCAGCTCCTGCGTCTGGTCGAGGACGCGCTCGGCCGCATAGTAGCTGTGGAAGCTGCCGGCCAGGTCGCGCAGATAGAAGGCCACGTCATGCGGGGCCAGGTTCTGCGCTGCGCTCGTGAGCATCGCCGGGTACTCGGCGAGCCTGAGCATCAGGGCGGCCTCGGTCGGCGCACTCAGCAGGGACAGGTCTGCGCCTGCCAGCGTGGCGGCATCTCCGCCCCAATTACGGATGATCGAGCAGATGCGCGCATGGGCGTACTGCACGTAGAAGACTGGGTTCTCGTCGTTCTGCTTGAGTGCAAGGTCCACGTCGAAGGTGAACTCGGTGTCGGCCTTGCGGCTGATCAGGAAGAAGCGCACCGCGTCGCGGCTGGTCCAGTCGATCAGGTCGCGCAGGGTCACGTAGGAGCCGGCGCGCTTGGAGATCTTGACCTCTTCGCCGCCCTTCATGACAGTGACCATCTTGTGCAGCACGTAGTCGGGGAAGCCTGGCGGGATGCCCACGTTGGCCGCCTGCAAGCCGCCGCGCACGCGCGCGATGGTGCCGTGGTGGTCCGTGCCCTGGACGTTGATGCACTTGGTGTAGCCGCGCTCGAACTTGTTGATGTGATAGGCCACATCGGGTACGAAGTAGGTGTAGCCGCCCTCGGACTTGCGCATCACGCGGTCCTTGTCGTCCCCGTAGTCGGTCGAGCGCAGCCAGAGTGCGCCGCCTTCCTCGTAAGTCTTGCCCGAGGCCACCATCTTTGCGACGGCCGACTCGACGAGCCCCAAGGTGTAGAGGCTGGACTCCAGGAAGTAGTTGTCGAACTTCAGGCCGAAGGCCTGCAGGTCCAGGTCCTGCTCGTGGCGCAAATAGGCTACGGCGAACTGACGGATGCCGTCGAGGTCGTTCACGTCACCCGAGGCCGAGAAAGAGCGGTCGTCGGCCTTGACGGTCTCCTTGCGGAGGAAGGCGTCGGCAATGTCCTGGATGTAGTCGCCGTTGTAGGCGGCCTCGGGCCAATCGGTGTCGCCGGGCTTGAGGCCCTTCAGGCGGCATTGTGTGCTACTGGCCAAGGTGGCGATCTGCACGCCGGCGTCGTTGTAGTAGAACTCGCGCGTGACCTCGGCGCCCTGGGTCTCGAAGAGGTGGCACAGGGAGTCTCCGAGGGCGGCTTGCCGCGCATGGCCCACGTGCAGCGGGCCGGTCGGGTTGGCCGAGACGAACTCGACCATCACGTGCTGGCCGTTCGCCGGCTGCGTGCCGAAGGCGCCGGCGGCGGCCAGGACTTCGGCCACGACCGCCTGCTTGGCGGCGGGTTTGAGGCGGATGTTGATGAAGCCGGGGCCGGCGATCTCCATCGTGTCCACCCAGCGCTGGAAAGCCGGCTTGGCGTTGAGCGCGTCGATCAGGGCCTGCGCCACTTCCCGAGGGTTCTTCTTGAGCGGCTTGGCCAGCTGCATGGCGGCGGTGCAGGCGAAGTCGCCATGGGCGGCTTGCTTGGGCAATTCGAAGGCGGCGGCCAGAGTGGCGCCGGGGCTGACTTCCTGGATGGCCGCGGCAAGGGCGGCGAGCAGGTCCTGCTTAGCTTGGATCATGGGTCCGGATTCTAGTCAGGCGCTCTGACGGGCTCAGGGGCGCCGCTATGATCGCGTCGATGAGTGCGCCTGACACCACGGCTTCCCGGACCGACACAGACCTGCCGGCCCAGATCGGCAAGTACCGCGTCTTGCGCCGACTGGGGGAGGGGGCCACCAGCGATGTCTTCCTGGCCGAGGACCCCTTCAACAAGACCGAGGTCGCGATCAAGCGCATGCGCGCTTGGGCCGGGAGCCAGGGCGAAGGCGACGTGGGCCTGCGCTTCTACACGGCGGAAGCGGCGCTGGCCGGCAAGCTCCAGCACCCAAACGTGGTGCAGATCCTGGATGCCGTGCCCGATGCCGGCGCGCCCTACCTCGTCATGGAATACGTGCCCGGGGTCACGCTCAAGCACTTCTGCCGCAGCGACCGCCTGCTGCCTCTGGACCAGATCGTGGAACTGGGCTTCAAGTGCGCCATGGCACTCAGCTACGTGTTTCGCCAGGGCGTGATCCATCGCGACGTGAAGCCGGCGAACCTTCTGGCGCTGATCGATGCCCAAGGCTATGTGACCGATGTGAAGGTCAGCGACTTTGGCTCGGCGCTGAACCTGATGTCCGACGCCACCCAGGTCCATCGTGTGGGCTCGCTGGCCTATATGCCGCCCGAGCAGATCGAGGGTGGCGACGTGGACATGCGGGCCGACATCTACGCGCTCGGCGCCGTGCTCTATCACCTGATCTCCGGCCGTGCGCCCTTCGACGCTCCGAACCAGATGGCGCTGATGCACCAGATCTACCACCAGACTGCGCCCTCGCTCGTTGGCCTGCGCGGCGGCGTGACCCCCGAGCTCGACGCCGTGATTGCCAAGGCCCTGGCCAAGCATCCGAGCGAGCGTTACGCGGACTGGGAGTCCTTCGGCCGTGCCCTGTCCGAGCTGGTCTCGCAACAGCATGTGCCGCTAGCACGCTTCTCCGAGGTGAAGGACTCCGAGCGCTTCAACATGCTGCGCGAACTGGAGTTCTTCGACGACTTCGGCGACGTGGAGCTCTGGGAGGTGGTGCGGCGTGCGCGCTGGCGTCGCTACCCGCCCGCTCATGCGCTCTACAAGAAGGGGCAGGAGGGCAACACCTTCCACATCATCGCCCAAGGCGACGTGGAGGTCTGGCGCGATGGCAACCTCGTGGCCACCATGGGCCAGGGCACGTCGGTGGGTGAGATGGCGTACCTGGCGCCGAATCCCGCTCTGCGCCGGCACAGCACGGACATCAAGGTCAAGAGCGATTCCTGCACGACGATCTCCTTCACGCCAGAGTCACTCGGCTTGTTGAGCCCCGAATGCCAGCACCGTTTCGACCGTGCCTTCATCCAGGTGCTGGTGCGACGCCTGCATGCGGCACAGGAGTCTCTGGCGCGGCGCTAAGACCTGTGCCGCCAGCGAGCGCGAATCCAGTCCATGGCCGGCTGCTCGATCAGGCTGTGCAGCAGGCTTGCGGTGGCGAGCATCAGGGCGAGCACGAGCAAGATGGCCGAATCGATCGGCACGCCGGCTGCGTCCAGCTGCAGCAGCAGGGCATAGCCGATGTACTGGTGCACCAGATAGAGTGGGTAGGAGATCCGGCCCAGCCACAGCAGTGGGCGCCGGCTCAGCCAGGGCAGGCGGCCGGTTCCGGCCAAGTACAGCGCCAGGCTCAGCGCGGGCGCCACGAGGCCGAGCCTCGCGTCATCGCAAATCGCGATCGCTGTCGTTGCAGCGGCGAGCAGCCCGAGGTGGCGCACTCGCGGCCCCTCGCGAACCACACCATAGACGGCGATGCCGCAGGCGAACCAGGGTGCGAAGGGCAAGATCATGACGGTCGACAGCCGTGTGGGCAGAGTCAGTGGCTCAAAGTGCTGCAGAAGGCGCAGCAGCAGAGCCAGCAGTAGCCAGCCTCGCAGCTGGCCGAGGCGCCCGAGGCTGAAGGCCGCGAGCGCCCAGGCGTAAAAGAGCAGTTCGACCGCCAGGGTCCAGTAGGCGCCATCGGTGTTGCGCACATGGAGCAGGCCCTGGAACATGAGCAAGTTGAGCAAGGTTTCGCGCCAACCGAGCTGCAGCCGGGGCAGGTCTAGCCAGGCTACGAAGACGGTCGTCAGCAGCATGCAGGTCCAGTAAGTCGGGTACAGGCGCGAGAAGCGCGAGACCAGGAAGTCGCTGGCGCGCCGGGTGCGTTCGAGCGTCATGAAGATGACAAAGCCGCTGATCAGAAAGAACAGCTGCACGCCGAGAAAGCCCCACGACGCGGTGAAAAGTACCGATGCACCTTTGTTGTAGAACTTGGGGAAGGTGTAGCTGTAGTGGTAGAGCACAACAGCCAGGGCGGCGATGCCGCGCAAGGCGTCGATCTGCTGCAGGCGCGCGGTTCCCATGCCCTTCAGTCTAGGGAGTAAAGAAGCACATGTGCCGAACGGTAAACGTGTCTTGTCGCTGCCGCGTTGGCGTGCTTGAATGGCCGGACCATTCCCCCTCCACCCTACAAAGGAAACGCACTATGAAGTCTCTGATCACCGTTCTTGCCGCTGCCGCTTTTGCCTTGACCGCCGGGGGCGTTCATGCCAAGGAAAATACCGCGCAGCAGAACAAGATGGCCAGCTGCAACAAGGAAGCCACCGGCAAGAAGGGCGACGAGCGCAAGGCCTTCATGAGCCAGTGCCTCTCGGCCAAGCCCGCCGAAGCCGCTTCGGCTCCTGCGGACAGCGGCGCTCAGGCGGCCTGCGATGCCAAGGCGGCTGAGAAGAAGCTGCACGGCGCCGCCAAGACCAGCTTCACCAAGAAGTGCGTGGCCGACGCTGGCAAGTAAGGCGAACGCGCTTCACACGAGGCGCCGCGCCGCGGGGCCTTTTTCATGAGCGCTGCGCCCAGTACGTGGCTTGCGCGTATCGCGCGCGCAAGAAGTCGATCCACAGCCTCACCCTCAAAGGCAGGTGCTTGGACTGGGGGAACACGGCGTAGATGCCGTTGGGCGGCGCGGCGAATTCATCGAGCACGCTGACCAGCCGTCCGGCTGCGATGTCGGCATCCACTTCCCAGGTGCTGCGCCAGGCCAGCCCAAGGCCGGCCAGGCACCAATCGTGCAAAACCTGGCCGTCGCTGCAATCGAGCCGCCCCAGCGGCCGCAGGTGGGTTGCCTCGCCCTCGACCAGAAAAGCCCAACCGCGGGTCTGGCTGGCCTCGGACGAGAGCGTCAGGCAGGCGTGCCGCGCGAGCTCGCCCGGGTGCCGCGGCGTGCCGGCGCGCTTGAGATAGCCGGGTGAGCCCACGCACAGGCGCCGGTTGTCGGCCAGCCGGGTGCTCACGAGGCTGGAGTCGGGCAGATCGCCCACGCGCACGGCGCAGTCATAGCCCTCGTTGACGATGTCCACGACCCGGTCAGAGAGGTTCAGCGACACCTTGAGCTCCGGGTGCTCGGCCAGGAAATCGGGCACCAAGGGCGCCACATGGCGGCGCCCGAAGCCCGCCGGGGCCGTGATGCGCAGGTGCCCGCTGGCCTTGAGGCCCCCGGCGCTGACGGCCGCCTCGGCGCCGGCCAGGTCGGCCAGCAGGCGCTGGCAGTCTTCCAAGAAGGCCGTGCCTTCGGCGGTCAGGGTCAGCCGTCGCGTGGTCCGCAGCAACAGCTTGACGCCCAGGCGCGCCTCCAGCGCGTCGATGCGCCGCCCCATCACCGCAGGCGCTACGCCCTCGGCCTGGGCGGCCGCCGTGAGGCTGCCCTTGGCGGCCACCGAGACAAACGATTCGATCTGCTTGAGCCGGTCCATGCGCCAGATTGTGCCGATCTGGAAACCTAAATTGCACCCATCTGAGACTCATTTGTGCAAACAACACAAGTATTCCTTGCGTGGAGGTTCATGAATCGGTGGTGGCTTCTCGCATAAATTTGCAGCAATCGCTCCATCCACGAGGATCTCCGACATGACCGCCCGCATCCGCCTCCATCGCCTGCAGATCGCGACGCCGCTCTACCGCTTCATCGAAGATCAGGTCCTGCCGGGCACCGGCATCGATAGCGCCGCCTTCTGGTCCGGCTTCGACGCCCTCGTCCACGACCTGGCACCGAGGAATGCCGCCTTGCTCGCCGAGCGCGATCGCCTGCAGACCGAACTCGATGCATGGCATCGCGCCCATCCCGGCCCCATCGCAGACATGCCGGCCTATCGCGCCATGCTCGAGCGGCTCGGCTACCTTGTGCCCGTGCCGGCGAAGGTGCTGGCGACGACCGCCAATGTCGATGCCGAACTGGCGGTCCAGGCCGGTCCCCAGCTCGTTGTGCCCATCCTCAACGCACGCTACGCACTGAACGCTGCAAATGCGCGCTGGGGTTCTCTCTACGACGCGCTCTACGGAACGGACGTGATCTCTGAGGACGGTGGCGCAGGGAAGGGCCAAGGCTACAACCCCGCGCGCGGCGCCAAGGTGATTGCCTTCGCACGCCAGGTGCTGGACCAGGCCGCGCCGCTGGCGAGCGGCTCGCACCGCGACGCGACGGCTTACCGCGTGGAATCCGGCAAGCTCGTCGTGCAGTTGGGCGCTACGAGCACTGGCCTGCGCGATGCCGCTCAGTTCGCCGGTTATCAGGGCGCCGCCGATGCGCCTTCGTCCGTCCTGCTGCGCCACCATGGCCTGCATCTTGACGTTTGCATCGACCGCTCCACGGCCATTGGCAAGAGCGACGCGGCTGGCGTGACGGACGTGGTGCTCGAGGCGGCCCTGTCGACCATCCTCGACCTCGAAGACTCCGTGGCCGCCGTCGATGCCGAGGACAAGATCCTCGGCTACGCCAACTGGCTGGGCATCCTGAAGGGCACGCTGACCGAGGAGCTGAGCAAGGGCGGCAAGACGATCACGCGTCGCCTCAACGCCGATCGTGTCTACAGCGCGCCTGATGGCGGCACGGTGACCTTGCACGGCCGCTCACTGATGTTCGTGCGCAATGTCGGCCACCTGATGACGAACCCGGCCATCTTGCTGGGCAACGGCGGCGAGATCCCCGAGGGCATCATGGATGCGGTCATCACGACCACGATCGCCTTGCATGACCTCAAGCGCCGTGGCAACTCGCGCACCGGCTCGGTCTATATCGTCAAGCCGAAGATGCACGGCCCGGCTGAGGTGGCCTTCGCCGCCGAACTCTTCAGCCGCGTGGAGCAACTGCTGGGCTTGCCCGACAGCACGGTCAAGCTCGGCATCATGGATGAGGAGCGCCGCACCAGCGTCAACCTCAAGGCCTGCATCGCCGCCGCGGCGAGCCGCGTGGCCTTCATCAACACAGGCTTCCTTGACCGCACTGGGGACGAGATGCACACCGCCATGCAGGCCGGACCCATGCTGCGCAAGGGCGACATGAAGACCAGCGCCTGGATCCAGGCCTACGAGCGCGGCAATGTGCTGACAGGCCTGTCCTGCGGCCTTCGCGGCCGTGCTCAGATCGGCAAGGGCATGTGGGCCATGCCCGACCTGATGGCCGCCATGCTGGAGCAGAAGATCGCGCACCCCAAGGCCGGCGCCAACACCGCCTGGGTGCCATCACCGACGGCCGCGACTCTGCACGCGCTGCACTACCACCAGGTCGACGTGGCCGCCGTCCAGCAGGAGCTCGAAAAGATCGACGCCGATGCCGAGCGAGATGCCCTGCTCGACAAGCTGCTGCAGATCCCGGTTGTGGCCCAGCCCTGCTGGTCGGCCGCCGAACGCCAGCAGGAACTCGACAACAACGTCCAGGGCATCCTCGGCTACGTGGTGCGCTGGGTGGACCAGGGAGTGGGCTGCTCCAAGGTGCCCGACATCCACAACATTGGCCTCATGGAAGACCGCGCGACCCTGCGCATCTCCAGCCAGCACATTGCCAACTGGCTGCTCCACGGCGTCGTGAGCGAAGCCCAGGTGCGCGAAACCTTCGCGCGCATGGCGGGTGTCGTGGACGGGCAGAACGCGGGCGATCCGGCGTACAAGAGCCTGGTGACGAACCCGCAGGGGGCGGCGTTCCAGGCGGCTCTGGATCTGGTATTCAAGGGGCTGGAGCAGCCGAGCGGTTATACGGAGCCGCTGCTGCATGCGTGGCGGCTCAAGGTGAAGGCTGCTTCGAGTTGAAGTGAAGCAGCCTCTCACCGTCGGCTTGTCCAAGGGCATGATCTTGCGCACGTATGGCAACCACAGCTCCGGCAGCCGCAATCTCAGCACTTGGCTCGGTGGGCCGCTGCTTGAGGCCGGCCCCTCATCCTGCACGATTGCGTACACTGACAACATGATCAGGCCGCTTCTCGTGATGGGCCTCCTGGGTGGCGGTGTCGCTCAGGCCGCCGACGACATGCTGCGCATCGAATGGCGCTGGGTCGAATCCAGCATCCCCGGCGCCGCCCTGAGCGGCTTGCGTGACGGCGCCACTGTCTGGGGCACGGCCGGCAGCGTATCGCCCAAGACCGGCGGCACCAGTGTCAGTACGCGCACACCGCAGGACAACGTCGGCCCCGTGCAGGAACTGCGCGTGCTCAACGGCCACGAGGCCAGCCAGCAATTCGAGACGCCCACGCTTGTGCAGTGGGTTGAGGGCGACCGTCAGCATGCACGCCTCAAGGGTCGGCCGGGCACGCGCGCGAATGGCTTTGCCGTGACGCCGCAATGGCCGGGCGGCAGCGCTGCGGTGAAGCTCTCCATCAAGTTGCAGGATGCGGGCGGTGAGCTCACGACCACCGTCTCGCAGGCGATGGGCGAGTGGCACACGGTCCTGCGCAGCGGCGGCCAGGCCAAGGCCACCGAGCGCGGCAGCGTGAGCACGCGCGAGGCCGAGGGCGTGAGCAACCGCGAGCTGCAATTGCGGGTCAGCCTGGAGCCCTGACGCCGAGTTACGGTGGTAGTCTCCGCCGCCATGCGACGCCTGCTCCTAACCTTTTGCTTCAGTGCAATCGCCGGCGTGCCGGCACTGGCCGCTCAGCCTCCTTTGTTCGGGGGGCCGCCGTTGGCGTTCGAGCCGGCGCCCAAGCCGCTCGTCGTCGGTGCTTACGTACCGAGCTGGGAGAGTACGGCCGTGGTCGATGCGATCAAGGCGGGCAGCGTCACTCATCTGCTCTATGCCTTCGCCCGCGTCTGCGGTCCCGGTCAGCGCGCGGCGGATGAACAGCTCTGCGCAGGCCGGCCGCCGTTCACCATCGCTTCGGGCGAGAAAGAGGCCGAGTTCGACGCCGCCTTCCAGCGCTTCAAGGCGCGCGAGCCGGGCGTCAAGATCGTTGCCTCGGTTGGCGGCTGGTCCGGCTCCGACCCCTTCTTCCACCTCGCGCCGGATGCGGAAAAGCGTGCCGTCTTCGTCGCGAGCAGCGTCGAGTTCTTGCGTACGCATCCGGGTTTCGACGGCATCGACATCGACTGGGAGCACCCGGGCGACAACGGCGCCGCCAACGGCGTCAAGCTCGGCAGCCCGGCCGATGGCCAGGCCTATGCCGACCTGATGAGCGAGCTGCGCGTGGCGCTGGACGCGCTGGGCAAGGAGACGGGTCGCAAGTACCTGGTCACGACCGCAGTCAACAGCTCCAGTGCCATCGTCAAGCGCATCAATTTCCGCCAGGCAGCGCGCGCGCTGGATCTGGTGTTCATGATGAGCTACGACTATTACGGGGGTTGGAGCGATCAGGCGGGCCAGCACACTGGCCTGCAGCCGAGCAGCCCAGAGGCCGAGGATGGCTTGACAGCCGGCGTGCACGCCATGGTCATGGCCGGCGTGCCCGCCGCCAAGCTGGTGGCCGGCGTGGCGATGTACGGGCGAGGCTTCTCCGGCGTGAAACCCCTGTCCTCGGGCGGCTTCACGCCGACGCCCAAGACGGGCGCTTTTCCCCCGGGCGGCATCCAGGGCGAGGCCGGCACTGCCACCTACAAGGACATCGCCGCGCGCTGGATCGGCCCCAAGGGGCAGGGCCTGGCCGGCTTCACGCCGCGCTTCGACAAAGTCACCCAGTCCTGGTCGCTGTGGAACGCCAAGACCGGCGACTACATGGGATACGACGACCCGCGCGCCGTGCTGCTCAAGGGCCAGTACGTGCGCAACGCGGGCCTGGCGGGTGTGTTCGCGTGGGAGCTTTCGCAGGACAACGGAGACATCCTCAACGCCATGAACCTCGGCGTGGGCAACACGCCGCTCAGTTCACGCTGAACTCGAGATCCTTGCGCGCCACATTGCCCGAGTAGTCGGCGCCCGTCACGCGCACGCGGTAGCGGCCGGCGGGCAGCGGCGGCAGCATGCCGAGCCGGTAGACGAAGCGTGTCACCTTGCTGCCCTGGATGGTGATTCCGCTGGCCGGCGTGTAGAAGCGCTCCACCGCGTCCTCATCGGGGGGCAGGCGGTCGAAGCGCAGGGCTTCGCGCGGCTGTTCGAGGCCGGGTAGTGGCTGGCCTTGTGCGTTCAGCAGCTGCCAGCTGAGGCTGTACAAGCCCAAGCGCCGGCGTTCCTCGTTGCCGTCCACCTGGTCCCAGCCCTCGACCTGCAGCTCGCCGCCCTTGATCTCCACGCGCTCGATCTGCGGCGGCACATGATCGGCAAAGCCTATGAAATTCAAGGCCAGTGGGTTGCGCTGAGCGCCCGGCGCGCCCAATTGCAGATGCACATGCGCCATCGGGTTGATGGTGCCGAGCACGTCGCCGGGCTTGAAGACTGTGCCGCGACGGACACGTACGCGCAGGAGGCGGCCGCGCTCGTCGCGCACGGCGATGAAGCGTTTCGGATCGAACGGCAGCCCGCCTGCGCTGCGACCCACGCGCACATGTACGTAGCCGAGGTCGCCGATATTGAGTGCCTCGCCGATGTTGCCGAATCCGCTGGCCGCCAGCGGGCTCAGCACCTTGCCCTCCGCGATCGCAAGCACGGGCTCACCCACGTCACCGCGCACATCGAGGCCAGCGTGCAGATGGTCGAGCTTCTCGTGATGCGTGGCTCGCACCTCGCCCAAGGTGCCGACTACCTCGTGCATCGAGCGCTGCGGCGCCAGCGGCCAACGACCATGCGTATCGGGCAAAGGGGCATCGGGCGCCGGGCCCTGTGTCGTGTCACGTGCATGTTCGACGATCTCGTGCACGCGGTGGCCGGCGGCATCGCTGACGGCCAGGCGCATGTGCAGTGGGTCGATGGCCAGTGCGGCTGGACGCGCCAGCCGGGGCCCTTGCGCATCGAGCACGCGCACGAGCACGCCGTCGGCACCCACGGCCAGCACGCGGCCGCGCGCCGCTACCGCGATGAATACGCGGCCATCGGGCGCCAGGGCCAGGGCCAGCGGGTGGCGCAGGTCGGCATTGGTGTCCTTGGGATCGGGCCTCAGTACCGTGATCAGATCGCCCTGCGGCGTGAGCTTGCGCAGCGCATCGTTGCCGGTGTCGGCGATCCACACATTGCCCTCGTGATCGACCGCGACGTCCATCGGCGTGTCCAGGCGCGCGAGTTCACCGCTGCCGTCCTTCCAGTCGGGGTGGCCGCCACCGGTCAGTGTGGACACGCGGCCCGTCGGCGAAATCCGGCGAATGCGGTCGTTGAAACTGTCGGCCACGATCACATTGCCGTCGAGGTCCAGCGCCACGGCCATGGGCATGTCGAAACGCGCCTCCTTGGCCAGACCGTCGCGCCAGCCCGGCTTGCCGCTGCCGGCCAGCACGCTGATCACGCCGCCCGGGGCGACGCGCAGGATGCGGTGATGCCCCGTGTCGGCCACGATCACGGCGCCCTGCGTGTCCACGGCGATGCCCGAGGCGCTGGCCAGCTCGGGTGATTCGACGAAAACGCTGCGTTTGCCGTCGGGCGCGATGCGCCAGATGCGCTGGTCGTCGGCCACGAAGAGCGTGCCGTCGGGGCCGAAGGCCAGGCCATAGGGATCGACCAGTTGCGCAGGCGTGCCATCGCCGGACAGGAGCTGAACTTGTGCCGCGCTGGCGGGCAGGGCGGGCGGCGCGGGTGGTGTTTGGGGGGGCGAGCTCGCTGCGGTCGGGGCGGCCGCGGGCAGCGGTGCTTCGTGGCAGGCTGCCAGCAGCGCGCAGGCCATCAGGGCAATCCATTTCATGGGGACCCATTGTCGTGGCCCACAATGCGCGCCCATGGGAATTCGTCGTCGTCATCTCCTGGCTTGCGGTCTGCCCCTAACTGCAGCATCGACCTGGGCGCAAACGCCTCACGCCACGCTGGTGCAGGCGCTGGCCATCGATGACGCCATCTCGCTGGATCCGGCCGAGTGCTTCGAGATCTCGGGCAGCGAGGTGGTGGGCAATGTCTACGAGCGCCTCGTGGAATTCGACCTCGACGATCCGAGCCAGCTGCGCGGCATGCTGGCCGAGGGCTGGGTTCTGGACGTCGAGGGACGGCGTTATGACTTCCGCCTCAAGGCCGGCCTGCGCTTTGCCTCCGGCCGCCCGCTCACGGCGGCCGACGTGGTGTTCTCGCTCGCCCGCGTCGTGCGGTTGAACAAGACGCCGGCCTTCATCCTGACACAGCTCGGCTGGTCGCCCGCGAACGTGTCCGAGCGCATCCAGCAGACCGGTCCGCTGACGCTGCGCCTGACGGTCGACAAGCCCTATGCGCCGAGTTTCGTGCTCAACTGCCTGAGCGCCACCGTGGCCTCCATCGTCGACAGCCAGGAAGCGCAGGCCCGCCCCGAAGGCTGGTTGCGTCGCGCAAGTGCCGGTTCTGCGCCATGGTGGCTGCGCGAATGGCGCGCCAACGAGATCCTGGTGCTGGACCGCAACGAACGCTTCCACGGCGCGCGGCCGCAGCTCGCCCGCGTCGTCTTCAGCCACGTCAAGGAGTCGAGCATGCAGCGCCTCATGTTGCTGCGCCGCGATGTTGACGTGGCGCGCAACCTCGCGCCGCAGGACCTCGACGCACTGCGCAACGCCTCGCAGATCCGCCTGACCAGCGTGCCCAAGGGCGGGCTCTACTACATCGGCATGAACCAGAAGAACCCACTGCTGGCCAGGTCCGAGGTGCGCGAGGCGCTCAAGTGGCTGGTCGACTACGAGGCCTTGGGCGCGACGCTGCTCAAGGGCATCGCTACGCCGCACCAGAACTTCCTGCCGCAGGGGCTGCTCGGCGCGAGCACGGTGAGCCCCTTCAAGCTCGACGTGGCACGCGCCAAGGCCCTGCTCGCCAAGGCGGGCCTGCCGGACGGATTCAAGATCACCATGGACGTGCGCAGCGCCGAGCCCATCCAGGGCATGGCCGAGGCCTTCCAGCAATGGGCGGCGCGTGCCGGCGTGCGGATCGAGCTGCTGCCCGGCGACGGCAAGCAGACGCTGACCCGCTACCGCGCCCGCAAGCACGACCTCTACATCGGCGAATGGGGCGCTGACTACTGGGACCCGCACACCAACGCCGACACCTTCGTGAACAATCCCGACAATCGCGATGTCGCCAGCCGCCAGACCTTGGCCTGGCGCAATGCCTGGGACCGGCCCGAACTCAGTCGCGCCGCCGAGGCCGCGCTGCTTGAGCGAGATACCGGTCGTCGCGCCCAGCTCTACTTCGACCTGCAGGCCCGGGTTCGCGCCGAAGGCCCCTTCATCATCCTGGCCCAACAGGCCCAGGTGGCCGGTTTGCGCAGCAATCTCCGGGGCCTGCGCCTGGGGCCGACGGCGGACACGAGCTTTCTCGCACCCGTGGTGAAGACATGAAGTTGCTGCGCCTGCTGGCCAGCCTGGCCTTGACCGCCCTGGGCCTGCTCGCCGTGACCTTCCTGATCGGTCGCGTCGTGCCCACCGATCCTGCCCTGGCTGTGGCCGGCGACCGCGCCACCCGCGAGCAACTGATCGAAGTACGCCGGCAACTGGGCCTGGATCGGTCGCTGTACGTGCAGTTCGGGCGCTATGTGGCGGGCATCGCCCGCGGCGACCTGGGCGAGTCGCTGCTCACCGGCAACTCGGTCACAACCGACATCGCGCGCGTCTTCCCGGCCACGCTCGAGCTGGCCACGGTGGGCATCGTCTTCGGCGCCGGCTTGGGCATCCCGCTTGGCGTGTGGGCGGCCGTGCGGCGCGGGCGCTGGCCCGATCAGCTCTCGCGTGTGCTGGGTCTGGTCGGCTACTCGGCGCCCATCTTCTGGCTCGGGCTCATGGCACTGCTGCTGTTCTACGCCAAGCTCGGCTGGGTGGGTGGACCGGGCCGCATCAACGTGGGTTTCCTGTACAGCGTGGAGCCGCGGACGGGGTTGATGCTGGTGGACACGCTGCTGGCCGGTGACGCAGAGGCCTTCATGAGTGCCGTCTCGCACATCGTGCTGCCGGGCGCGCTGCTGGGCTACTTCTCGCTGGCCTATATCAGCCGCATGGCGCGCAGCTTCATGCTCAAGGAGCTGTCGTCTGAGTACGTGGTGGCGGCGCGCGCCAAGGGCCTGCCCGAGCGTCGCATCGTCTGGGGCCATGCACTGCGCAACGCGGCTGTGCCGCTGCTCACCGTGGTGGCGCTCAGCTATGCCGGTTTGCTCGAAGGCTCGGTGCTCACCGAGACAGTGTTCGCCTGGCCAGGTCTGGGTCAGTACATCACGCATGCCTTGCAAAGCGCCGACATGAACGCCGTGCTCGGCGGCACACTCGTCGTCGGCGCCATCTTCATCGGCATCAACATGCTGTCCGATGTGCTCTACCGTCTGCTGGACCCGAGGACGAAATGACGCCGGCATCCAGACACCAGGCCGCCATCGCTCGCGTGAAGAAGGGCTGGCAGGCCTTCGCGCGCAACCGGCTCGCCCTGACGGGCCTGATGCTGATCGCGCTGCTGGCCGCCACCGCCCTGCTCGCGCCCTGGCTGGCGACCTTCGATCCCACCCAGGGCGATCTGCAGACCACGCGCTTGCTCGCCCCCTCGGGTACTCACTGGCTGGGTACCGACGATCAGGGCCGTGACATCCTCTCGCGCCTGATCTGGGGCTCGCGTATCACGCTCTTGATCGTCGTGCTGGTGGCCGTGCTGGCCGCGCCGCTGGGGCTGCTCGTCGGCACGGCCGCGGGCTTTTTCGGCGGCTGGGTCGACGCCCTGCTGATGCGGCTGACGGACATCTTCCTGGCCTTCCCGCGCCTGATCCTGGCGCTGGCGCTGGCCGCCGCCCTGGGCCCCGGCATCGAGAACGCCGTGCTGGCCATCGCGCTCACGGCCTGGCCGCCCTATGCACGACTTGCGCGCGCCGAGACCCTGGCCTTGCGGCAGGCCGACTACATCGCCGCCGTGAAGCTGGCCGGCGCCTCCAGCTCGCGCATCCTGCTGCGCCACATCATGCCGCTGGCCCTGCCATCGCTGATCGTGCGCGTCACGCTGGACATGGCCGGCATCATCCTGACCGCGGCGGGCCTGGGCTTCCTCGGCCTGGGCGCGCAACCCCCCTCGCCCGAATGGGGCGCCATGATCGCCGGCGGCCGCGCCTTCGTGCTCGACCAGTGGTGGGTGGCGGCCGGCCCCGGCGCCGCCATCTTCGTCGTGAGCCTGGCCTTCAACTTGCTTGGCGACGGCCTGCGCGACGTGCTCGATCCCAAGGGAAGCGAATGATGTTGGAGGTCCGCAATCTGCGCGTCAGTTATCCGCAGCGCGACGGCCGCGTGATCGAGGCCGTGCGCGGTGTGAGCTTCTCGCTGGGTCGGGAGCGTCTGGGGATCGTCGGCGAGTCTGGCAGTGGCAAATCGCAGACCGGGCGGGCGATCATGGGTTTGTCGGCTGCCGGGGCATGCATCGAGGCCGAAGCCCTGAGCTTCGATGGGCAGGACCTGCTGCAGATGAACGAGGTCGCTCGGCGTCGCCTGCGCGGTAGCCGCCTGGCCATGATCCTGCAGGATCCCAAATACTCGCTGAACCCTGTCGCGCGCATTGGCGCGCAGATTGTCGAGACGCTGCGCACGCATCGGCGTGTTTCCACTCAGGAGGCCAGGCAGCGCATGCTCGCCTCGCTGCGCGAAGTCGGCATTGAGGACGCCGAGCGCGTGGCGCGCCTCTACCCGCACGAGGTCTCCGGCGGCATGGGCCAGCGCGTCATGATCGCCATGATGACGATCTGCGAGCCCGAGCTCCTGATCGCCGATGAACCCACCTCGGCCCTGGATGTGACCGTGCAGCTGCAGGTGCTCGCTGTACTGGACCGCCTGGTGCGCGAGCGAGGCATGGGCCTGGTCTTCGTCTCGCACGATCTGCGCCTCGTCGCCAGTTTCTGCGATCGCATCCTGATCATGTACGCCGGGCGCGTGGTGGAGACCCTGGATTCGGGTCGCCTGCACGAGGCGCGGCACCCGTATACGCGGGGCCTGCTCGACTGCCTGCCGCGTCTGGATGCACCGCGGCATCCCTTGCCTACGCTGCAGCGTGAGGAGGCCTGGCGCCATGCTTGAAGTGAAAGGACTGCGGGTTCGCTTCGGTGACTTCACTGCCGTCCATGCGCTGGATCTCACAGTTGGAGAAGGCCAGAGCCTGGGCCTGGTGGGCGAATCGGGCTCGGGCAAGTCCACCGTGCTGCGCGCCATCTGCGGTCTGCTCAAGCCAGCCGCCGGTGCGGTGCGCATCGGCGGCGATGCGGCCCTGCCGCTCTCGCGCCGCGTGCAGATGGTCTTCCAAGATCCCTACGGCTCCTTGCATCCGCGCCAGACCATCGACCGCATGCTGGGCGAGCCTCTGGCCATCCACGGCATCGGCGATGCCGACCGCCGCGTGCGCGAGATGCTCGACGCTGTAGCACTGGGCCAGGCCTTCCGCTACCGCTATCCGCATGAGCTCTCGGGCGGCCAGCGCCAGCGTGTGGCGATCGCGCGTGCGCTGATGCTGCAGCCGCAGCTGCTCTTGCTCGACGAGCCGACCTCGGCCCTGGACGCCTCGGTACAGGCCGAAGTGTTGAACCTGCTCGACAGCCTGCGCCGCGAGCGCGGTCTGTCCTATCTGATGGTCAGCCATGATCTCGCCGTGGTCACGCATCTGTGCGAGCGCGTGATGGTGATGCGGCAAGGCCGCGAGGTGGAGACGGTTTCAGCTTCGCAGCTGGCGGCTGCCCAGGTCGGGCAGGACTACACGCGGGCGCTGATGGTGGCCGCCGAGGGATTCCGGCGAGAAGCATGAAGCCGCTTCAAGCTTCCGGCCACTGCGCGAGGAGGCGCTTTCTCACGGCGTGAATGTTGTTGCGCAGCGCGAAGAGCTCCTCGGCATGGGAGAGCGGTACGGCGATGCGGTTGGTGAGCCGCTCCAGCGCCTCGAGCTCCTTGATCAGGTCTTCACGCGGGCCTTCGCGATGCTCCGTCTTGGACTCCACCGTGCGCAGCCGCTCGTACCAGCGGAACACGCGGGATCGCACGCGGTAGTTGTAGAGCGGCGGCACCACGCGCGATAGCGGCAGCATCAGCACGAGCAGGCCGCCGAGCACTAGCCACATGCGTTCGAGCAAATTGCTGGCCCAGAAGGGCAGGTAGCGCTGCCAGATCGGTGGCGTGCCGTTGATGGCGCGATCGCCCTCGGTGCTCACGGGCAACTCACTCGTCTTGGTGTTCGGGAAGTCGCGCGCGCCGTTGAACCAGCCGGCGCTGCTGTGCAGGCCTTGCGCGGCCTGGGCGAAGAGCTGCCTGAGGGCCGGGTGGGTTTGATTGCGGGCGAGCAGGGCCGTGGTGGTGGCCAGCAGAGGCACGTCCTGCGGCGGCAGATCCCGGGCTAGGTCGACCACGCCGCGCGGCAGGGTGACCATGGACAGGAAGGGCAGGCGGCGCGCATACGCTTCGTTCTGCTCGAAGGGCATGAGGGCGAGCTTGGGGTCGCGCAGCAGCGTGTGCACCAGGCGCGATTGCGGCGCCGAGACCATGACGAGGGCGTCGAGCTTGCCTTTCTGCAAGGCCGAGGCTGCATCGTCGGGCTCGAGGTGCACGAGCTTGAAGGCCTCCGGCTTCAGGTGGTTGGCGGCCAGCAGCTTGTCCATGATTTCCGGCGTACCGCTGCCCGGCCGGTCCACGTTGACGCGCAGGCCCGCAAGCTGAGGGATGCGGTCGAGCTGCCGGGTCTTCGGGGCAATTCGGTGCGCCACGTCCTTGCGGTAGAAGATCCAGATCGGCTCGTAGAACAGGCTGCCCAGCGAGACGATGCCGGCTTCCTCGTCGGCCTCGGGATCGGCGGCACCGCCGCGCACGAAGGCCACGTCCGCGTCGCCCTTGCGCAGCAGCGCCAGATTGGCCAGCCCGCCCTCGGTGCGTACGGCCTCGACGTGGATGCCGCTGGCGGCCAATGCCTTCTTGTAGCGCTCGCCGAAGTTGGCGTAGGCGCTGTCCTCGGGCCCAGTGGCCAGGCGCACTTGCTTGGGCGGCTGCGGATCCAGCCACCAGTAGGCGGCGATCAGCAGGCCCAGCACGAGCAGCAGCAAAGGGCCGACCGAGACCAGCAGGTCGCGGATGTTCAGCAGGGCGGACTTGAGCCGCAGCGTGGCGGCATTCATCTTGGGCAGGCGCTGCTGCTCATGCGGACATCCTTTCTCAGCGGCTCAGGCCGCGTGCGGCGATCGGCCAGATGGCTTCGACGCGATCATCGCGGAAGACCACGAGTTCGTTGTGCAGGTTGAAGGTCGGGTCGCAATGGCCGGGCACCAGGAGCAGCAGCTCGTCCAGCCCGGGCACGGGGCCCGAGCGCGGGATCACCGTGCCGTGCTCGTCGCTGATGATGGTGTAGTCCGCCTCGCGACCCCAGACGGTGGGTAAGCCGGTGTCTACGGCGAGGGATTTCAGGCCGGCATCGACCACGGCGCGCGTGCCATCGCCCTGGCTCATCACGCGGCAGGCAAGGAAGAGGGCGTGCTCGAAGCGCAGCGCACCGGCGTATTCATTGCGGGCGTAGTCCACGTCCATGCCGACGTAGGAGCCGGCCTGGATCTCGGTGTAGACGCCGCTACCGAGGTCGAACTCCACGCTGCCCGTGCCGCTGCCGGTCACGGTCTCGCAGTGCACGCCGGCCTTGGAAAGCTCGGCCACCACGACGGCCGCTCGGTCGGACGCTCGCCGCGCCGCTTCGAAACGCTCCTGATGGCCGCGCAGATGCTGAACCCGACCCTGATAGGCCTGCAGGCCTGCAAAGCGCAGCTGCCCGTGGGGCGCCAGGTCATCGAGCAGGCGCATCACCTCGGCGCTGCCCGCCACGCCGCAGCGCTTCTGGCCGATGTCGATCTCGACGAAGACGTCCAGCTTCGTGCCCGCCTCACGCGTGGCCGCAGCCAGCCATTCGATCTGCCGGGCGTTGTCTGCGCACACGCTCATCTGTGCGTGGCGGGCGGCCTCGGCCAGCAGGGTGGCCTTGGTGGCGTTGCCGACCTCGTTGCTGATGTGGATGTTCTTCACGCCCGCGGCGATGAAGGGCAGGGCTTCGCTGACCTTTTGGCAGCACACGCCCACGGCGCCGGCCGCGATCTGCGCCAGCGCGATGGCCGGTGTCTTGTGCGCCTTGGCATGCGGGCGCAGGGCCAGGCCGGCACCGCTGACGGCGGCCTGCATGCGGGCGACGTTGCGTTCGAAGGCGGCCAAGTCGAGCAGCAGGGCGGGGGTGTCGACCTCGTTCAAAAGGGCACCGACGCGGGCGGCGGGGGGCAGGGAAAGCGGCATCTTGATGTGACGGTGTAACGGCGAGGCCATAGGATAGAGGCATGCCGCTCGGAGCGCCCATTCCAAATGAATGATTGACATGCATAAGCCCATGACCCTGGCCTTGATCGCCCATGATCACAAGAAGGACGCCATGGTGGCCTTGGCCACCGAGTTCGCGGACTTTCTCAAGACCTGTGCGCTGATGGGCACTGGCACGACCGGCGGACGCCTGCAGGCCGAGGTCGGCCTCGAAGTCGAGCGGCTGCTCTCGGGCCCCCAGGGCGGTGACCTGCAGATCGGTGCGCGCCTGGCTGAAGGCCGCGTGGACGCCGTGATCTTCCTGCGCGACCCCATGACGCCGCAGCCCCACGAGCCCGACATCAACGCCTTGGTGCGGGCCTGCGACGTGCACGACGTGCCCTGCGCCACCAACGTCTCCTCGGCTCGCCTGTTGCTGGCCCGGCTGGCCGAACTTGCCTGATGCATTAAAATCCCGCGTTCAGCCCCATCGAAGGCTGGTCGTAACTCGCAATTTCTACGGAGCCATCATGGGCAACAAGATCGTCACCGAAGCCGACAAGAAGGCTACCCCCCGCCTCGCCGGTACCACCCTGCGCCAGGGCGACGGCCAGCGGCGCAGCCAGGAGCGTGGTTCGCACACTCGCTCGAAAAAGAACCCCGGCAAGCGTCCGCATAGCGGCTGAGGCCTCGCGGCTCTCGCCGGTAGCAGGCTCCGCCCCACAGGTCGGAGCCTGCTTCACTTTCTGCCTGATCAATCAACATGATCCGCATTCAAGAACTCAAGCTGCCGCTCGACCATGCCGAGCCCGCGCTGCGTGAAGCCGTCGTCGCCCGATTGGGCGTGGTGGATGCGGCGCTGAAGTCCTTTCATGTCTTCCGCCGCGGCTACGACGCGCGCAAAAAGTCCGCCATCTTGCTGGCGTACACCATTGACTGCGAGGTCGATGACGAAGCGGCCGTGTTCGCCCGCCATGAAGGCGACCACAACATCCGGCCGACGCCGGACACCGAATACAAGTTCATCGCGCACGCGCCAGCTGACTGGCCCGAGGACAAGCGCCCCGTGATCGTCGGCTTCGGCCCCTGCGGGCTGATGGCAGCGCTGATCCTCGCCCAGATGGGCCTGCGCCCCATCGTGCTGGAGCGCGGCAAGCAGGTGCGCGAGCGCACCAAGGACACCTGGGGCCTGTGGCGCAAGAGCGAGCTGCAGCCGGAATCGAACGTGCAGTTCGGCGAGGGTGGCGCCGGCACCTTCTCGGATGGCAAGCTTTACAGCCAGATCTCGGACCCGCGCCATCTCACGCGCAAGGTGCTCCATGAGTTCGTCAAGGCCGGCGCGCCCGAGGAGATCCTCTTCGTCAGCAAGCCGCACGTGGGCACCTTCCGGCTCGTGTCCATGATCATCAAGATGCGTGCCGACATCGAGGCACTGGGCGGCGAGATCCGCTTTCAGAGCAAGGTCACGGATCTGCTGATCGAGAACGGTGCTGTGCGTGGCGTCGTCCTGGAGAGCGGCGAGCAGCTCGCTGCTTCCCACGTCGTCATTGCCCTGGGACACAGCGCCCGAGACACCTTTCAGATGCTCCACGAGCGCGGTGTCCAGATGGAGGCCAAGCCCTTTTCCATCGGCTACCGCATCGAGCACCCGCAAAGCGTCATCGACCGCGCCCGATTTGGCCCCAACGCCGGCAACGAGATTCTCGGCGCAGCCGACTACAAGCTCGTGCACCATGCCAAGAACGGCCGATCTGTCTACAGCTTCTGCATGTGCCCCGGCGGCACGGTAGTGGCGGCCACGAGCGAGCCGATGCGCGTGGTCACCAATGGCATGAGCCAGTATTCGCGCAACGAACGCAATGCCAATGCGGGCATCGTCGTTGGCCTCACGCCCGAGGACTACCGGCAGGACGGCAAGACCGATGGCAGCCCGGTCAGTCCGCTCGACGGCCTGGCCTTTCAGCGCTTGTGGGAGAGCCGTGCCTACGAGCTGGGAGAGGGCGACTACAAGGCGCCGGGTTCGCTCGTAGGGGACTTCATCAAGCGCCAGCGCTCGCGCGAGTTCGGCGGCGTGATGCCCTCTTACAAGCCCGGCGTCACCCTGACGGATCTGCAGCAGAAGAAGAACGGCAGCCTGCCCGGCTACTGCCTGGACGCCATCCGTGAGGCCCTGCCCGCCTTCGAGCGCCAGATCAAGGGTTTTTCCATGGCCGATGCGGTGTTGACGGGCGTGGAGACGCGCACCTCCTCGCCCCTTCGCATCAATCGCGGGCGCGACTATCAAAGCCTCAATGTGCGCGGCCTCTACCCTGCCGGTGAAGGTGCCGGTTATGCCGGCGGCATCATGAGCGCCGGCGTGGACGGCATCGAGGTGGCCGAGGCGCTCGCGCGCGACCTGCTCAAGCTGGATTGAGCAAGTCGATCAGTTCGCGCACGAACTCGAGCGCCTCTTCCGGCGTCGCGAAGTGGTACTCGCCGCCGAGGTCGGCCGCGTCGCCCTCGGGGCCGATGTGCACGACGGACCAGCCTTGCGCTCCGCCGTCGATGGCGCAGATGCCGAAGGCGCCCGGCGCCAGATCGCGGGCGCTGCCCGCGGTGAGGAAGATGTCCTTGCCCCGATGCTCGTAATATCGCTTCACGGCGCGATTCTCGCCCGGCTAACTTGATGCTCAGCTGACAAGGAAATTCGAAGATGAAAGCTGTCTGGAATGGCGTCGTGATCGCCGAGAGCGACGACACTGTGGTGGTCGAGGGCAATCATTACTTCCCCGAGGCCAGCCTCAAGCGCGAGTACACTAGCTTTTCCAACCACCGCACGAGCTGCGCCTGGAAGGGCCAGGCCAGCTACCTGAGCCTGTTCGTGAACGGCGAGTTGAATCCCGACGCCGTGTGGTTCTACGCCGATCCGCTGCCGGCCGCCGCGCAGATCAAGGGCCGCGTCGCGTTTTGGAAGGGCGTGCAGGTTATCGAGTGAGATCGGCCGGCCACAGGACCCATGCCTGCAGGGGCTGCTTCATCTTGCCGGCCTGCTCCTCGGCTTCGGGCCCCCAGCCCCAGAAATAGTCAAGGCGCACCGCGCCCGTGATGGCGCTGCCGGTGTCCTGCGCCATCACCAGGCGGCGCAGCGGGGTGTCGCTGCGGGGCCAGCTGCTGGCGATCCACATCGGCGTGCCATAGGGGACGGCGGTCTTGTCCACGGCCACCGAGCGGCCGGGCGTCAGCGGTGCACCTTGGGCGCCGCGCGGGCCCAGATCAGGGTCGGTCAAGGGCTCCTCGCGGAAGAACACATAGCGCGGGTTGGCGGCCAGCAACTCGTTCAGGCGCGCAGGGTTTTGCCGGGCCCATTCGCGGATGGCAGACCAGGAGCCGTCGCGAACCTCGCCGCGTTCCAGCAGCAGCTTGCCGACCGATTGATAGGGCTGGTCGTTATGCCCGCCGAAGGCCAGGCGCACGGCGCGCGTGCGGCCGTCGGCTTCGGTCACGCGCAGACGGCCGGAGCCCTGGATCTGCATGACCAGCAGCTCGATCGGATCAGAGACGTAGGCGATGACCTTGAAGCGCGAGGCCTGTTCGGCGATCTGTTGGCGCGTGAGATAGGGCCGGCGTGTGGCGAGATCAGGCGGCGGCTGGAGCACAGGCGTCTGGAAGGCGCCCTGGGCCTGGCGGCGGCCTTCGAGCTGCGGCTCGAAATAGCCGGTGGCCAAGCCCGCCGCCTCGCCGTTGAGGCTCTCTACGCGGTAGGGGCGCAGGCGCTGCATCAGCCAGAGCAGCGCCTCGGTATCGTCGGCGGGCGCTTGCAGCGCGGCCTGCGCGCACAGCCGGGACCATCCTTGCGCTGGTCGCGCGCACGAGCGCAGCAGCACCGGCCAGAGCTCGGCGGCGCGGTCCTCGCCCCAGCCAGGCAGCTCGCGCCAGTCCGCCTCGATCCAGCGGGCGTTGTCGCGCAGCAACTGCCGGCCGGTCGTTTCGGCTGGCTTGGATACGGCGGGAAGCGGCGCGGGCGCCTCGATCGGAGGCAAGCGGCTGGCGCAGCCTGCGAGCACTCCTAGAATCGCCAGCGCCTGGAGACACCTGATGCTGTTGATCGTGCTGGAAGCCTTGGCGGCGCTCGCGCTGCTGCTGTTCATCGTGTGGTGGACCATGTTCGCTGGCCGCAAGCGCGGCGAGCGGCGCAACGACGCCGATCAGTGAAGTGCGCTGGTGTCCGAGAGTGCGAACTCGGCCACCTCGGTGTAGAACACCTCAGCCGCCTCGGTCACGCAGAGGAACTTGCCGCGCATGCTGCCTTGCGGCGTCTCGATCTGGGCCCAGGAGCTGTACTGGAACTGCTGGCCCGGCGCGAGCAGGGGCTGGTGGCCGACGACGGCCAGGCCGTCCACCGACTGCATGCGCCCACGGGCGTCGAAGATGCGCCAGTGCCGACCGATCAGCTGGGCTGTGGTGTCGCCTGTGTTCTTGATGGTGATCGAGTAGCGATAGGCCCAGACGCCGCGCTCGGGCCGCGTCTCCTCGGGCAGGGGCTGCACGGCGACTTGGACGGTGAATTCGGGTTTGGCCATGGCTTTGATTATGCTGCCCTGAATATGAAACCCTTGTATCTGCCCGAAGATGGCCAGCCGCGATGCCCCTGGTGCGCCGCCGCCCCCGGTGATGTTGAGTACCTGCGCTATCACGACGAGGAATGGGGCTTCCCCGTGGACGACGATCGCCGGCTGTTCGAGAAGCTGAGCCTCGAAGGCTTCCAGGCCGGCCTGTCCTGGCGGACCATCCTCAACAAGCGGCCGGCCTTTCGCACCGCCTTCGCGGGCTTCGATTTCAGGCAGGTCGCCTGCTTCACCGAGCGCGACGTGGAGCGATTGCTGCAGGACGCGGGCATCGTGCGCCACCGCGGCAAGATCGAGGCGGTGGTCAACAACGCACAGCGCTGCGTGGAGCTGGTTGCCGAGCAGGGCTCGCTGGCGGCCTACCTCTGGCGCTTCGAGGCCGCAGCGCTGAACAAGCCCGAATACGCGACCGAGACCGAGGCCTCGCGGGCCTTGTCCAAGGAGCTGAAGAAGCGCGGCTGGAAGTTCGTCGGGCCCACCACCATGCACGCCTTCATGCAGTCCATGGGCATGCTCAACGACCATGCCATCGGCTGCGTGACGCGCGAGCGCGTGGCCGCCGCACTCGGCTCGTTCAAGCGCCCCAAATAGAATTGCGGCCCATGAACTCGCCCAAGCACAACATCGCCCCCAGCATCCTCTCCGCCGATTTCGCCCGCCTCGGCGAAGAAGTGCGCCAAGTGCTGGCAGGCGGCGCCGACTGGATCCATTTCGACGTGATGGACAACCATTACGTACCCAACCTGACCTTTGGTCCTATGGTCTGCGAGGCGCTGCGCAAGCACGCCGTCAAGCCCGACGGCGCGCCCGCACCCATCGACGTGCACCTGATGGTGCAGCCGGTGGATTCGCTGGCTCAGGCCTTCTGCCGCGCCGGCGCAGACCTCGTGAGCTTCCACCCGGAGGCGTCCGCCCACGTGGACCGCACGCTGCAACTGATCCAGGGCGAGGGCAAGAAGGCGGGCCTGGTCTTCAACCCCGCCACGCCGCTAGACGTGCTGGAGTGGGTGATCGACAAGGTCGACCTCGTGCTGATCATGAGCGTGAACCCGGGCTTCGGGGGCCAGAGCTTCATTCCCTCGGCGCTGAAGAAGCTCGAGGCGGCGCGCAAGATCATCGACAAGAGCGGCCGCGACATCCGGCTGGAGATCGACGGCGGCGTCAAGGTCGACAATATTCGCTCGATCGCCGATGCCGGCGCCGACACCTTCGTGGCCGGCTCGGCCATCTTCGGCAAGCCCGACTACAAGGCCGTGATCGACGCCATGCGCGCCGAACTGGCCCGCTGACCTTGGACGCGGTCCTCTTTGTCTGCCTGGGCAACATCTGCCGCTCTCCGATGGCGGAGGTGGTGATGAGGGCACGCCTGCCCGAGGTGAAGCAGGTCGCGTCGGCGGGCACCAGCGCGGTCGGCGGCCCCATCGATGCGCGCGCCGCCGCCGCGCTCGAGCGGCAGGGCCTCAAGCCCTTGAGGAAGTTTCGTTCGCGGCCCTTCGATGCCTCCGATTTCGAGCGTTTTGATCTGGTCCTCGCAATGGACCGCTACAACCTGTCCGAGCTCGAATCGCTCCGCCCTGAGGGCGCGCGTGCGCGCGTGCAACTGCTGCTCGACTACGCGCCTGGCCTGCAAGGGCAAGATGTCCCCGATCCCTACTATGGGCCCGCCGCGGGCTTCGACCGCGCGTTGGCTTTGATCGAGCAGGGCATTGCGGGGCTGCGGGCGTCCATCGGAGATCGGAATTAGGGTTGCGGGTTCCGCTCATCGACTGCCGAGCGGAAAGTCGTGATTGTGGTTGGTGGCGCCACGGCCCGGACGGCCGCGGGGCTCGTGCTGTGGCGGTCGGCCTCGCTGGCCGAGTTCCCTGCGGTGCCAGCGCGGGATGGGAGGCATCCGAACTCAAGTCGCTGCGTTCAGACAGGCCGGACCTGGTCAGTCGCTCATGTGCGCTTCACGCGCGTCCCGTTCCGCTGCCCTCCTCGGCGCCACAGAAGTCGCCCCGCACGCGCCCGCTTGGCCGGGCTCGCCGCTCCGACCCGTACCAACGCAGGCCATCGCCCCGGAAAGACCGTCCGACACACACTCTCTCGCCCACGTCCTACACCTCGACTCAGAGGCTGTGCGTACGGATTGGCGGACATGACGCTCTGCCTGGACAGGGTACGTGCTTTGTTGTTCCGGTTTCTAGCGCCGCCCGCTCACGCCGTCCGCCCGGCAAAGCGCCAAGTCGCCGATCGCTGCCACATGACTGATTTAAGCCGCAAGCTCCGGCTCCGCCAGCTGCATCAACAACTGCAGCGACTCCTGCCAACCCATGTAGCAGGCTGCCTCGGGTATGACCTCGGGGATGCCTTCCTGCGTGGCGCGCAGCTCCGTGCCGCAGAAGACCTTCACGAACTCGATCGTGGTCGTCATCTCGCCGGGCAGGTTCGGATCGTCGAAGACACTCGTGTAACGCAGCTTCTTGCCCGGCTCGCATTCAAGGTAATTGCCACCGAAGCTGTGCTGGTGGCCGCTGGAGAAGTTCGTGAAGGACATGCGCCAGGCACCTCCCGGCTTGGGGTCCATCTCGTGCACGGTGCCGGTGAAGCCATGCGGGGGCAGCCACTTGCACATCGCGGCGGGGTCCGTGAAGGCGCGGTAGAGCTTCTCTGGGGAGGCGCGGATGACGCGGTGCAGGCGGATGGTGCCGGTGGGCATGGGGCTCTCCTTGGAACTCAAGCGCGACCATAGCGCGACGTCGGCCTGAGCCAAAGTCCTGCAAATACCTGCGACGGGATCGGATTCCTGGCGCTGGGTGGGCACCGCCCGTACAATTGACGTTTACGTTAACGTCAACCAAATCCTCGGAGACAAGCCATGAACCTGCCCGGCCTCAATTTCCAGCTTGGCGAAGACATCGACGCGCTGCGTGACGCGGTGCGCGCCTTTGCTGATGCCGAGATCGCGCCCAGGGCGGCCGAGATCGACCGCAGCGATCAGTTCCCCATGGACTTGTGGCGCAAGATGGGCGATCTGGGCATTCTGGGCGTGACGGTGGCCGAGGAGTACGGCGGTGCGGACATGGGATATCTGGCCCACATGGTCGCGATGGAGGAGATCAGCCGTGGCTCGGCATCGGTGGGTTTGTCCTACGGCGCCCACAGCAATCTGTGCGTGAACCAGATCCATCGCAACGGCAATGCGGCGCAGAAAGCCAAGTACCTGCCCAAGCTGATCAGTGGCGAGCACGTGGGCGCGCTGGCCATGAGCGAGCCGGGCGCGGGCTCGGACGTGATCAGCATGAAGCTCAAGGCCGAGGACAAGGGCGGCTACTACCTGCTCAACGGCAGCAAGATGTGGATCACCAACGGCCCTGATGCGGACACGCTGGTGGTCTATGCCAAGACCGAGCCCGAGCTCGGGGCGCGCGGCGTCACGGCCTTCCTGATCGAAAAGGGTATGAAGGGCTTCTCCATTGCGCAAAAGCTCGACAAGCTCGGCATGCGCGGCTCGCACACGGGCGAGCTCGTGTTCCAGGACGTCGAGGTGCCGGCCGAGAACGTGCTGGGCGGCGTCAACATGGGCGCCAAGGTGCTGATGTCGGGCCTTGACTACGAGCGCGCTGTGCTGACGGGCGGCCCGCTGGGCATCATGCAGAGCGTGATGGACAGCGTCGTGCCCTACATCCACGATCGAAAGCAGTTCGGCCAGAGCATCGGCGAGTTCCAGCTCATCCAGGGCAAGGTGGCTGACATGTACACCGTGCTGCAGGCGGCGCGCAGCTTCGCCTACACAGTGGCCAAGAACCTCGACATGCTGGGCAAGGAACATGTGCGCCAGGTGCGCAAGGACTGCGCCTCGGTGATCCTGTGGACCGCCGAGAAGGCCACCTGGATGGCCGGCGAGGGCGTGCAGATCTTCGGTGGCAACGGCTACATCAACGAGTACCCTCTGGGCCGCCTGTGGCGCGACGCCAAGCTCTACGAGATCGGCGCCGGCACGAGCGAAATCCGCCGCATGTTGATCGGCCGCGAGCTGTTCGCGGAAACGATGTAAGCAAATTGCTGCAGCGCAGCGACAATGCCCCGCATGAGCACTGAACTCCAAGACCTGCTAGACAAGAACCGCGCCTGGGCCGCCAAGACCGAGGCTCAGGAACCTGGTTTTTTCTCGCGCCTGCTGAAACAGCAGACGCCACAGTACCTGTGGATCGGCTGCGCCGACAGCCGCGTGCCCGCCAACGAGCTGGTGGACCTGCTGCCGGGCGAGCTCTTCGTGCATCGCAATGTGGCCAATGTTGTCGTTCACTCGGACCTCAACTGCCTCTCGGTCATGCAGTTTGCCGTGGACCAGCTCCAGGTGCGCCACATCATCATCGTCGGCCACAGCAATTGCGGCGGTGTGGTGGCGGCCCTGCACGACCGACGCGTGGGCCTGGTGGACAACTGGCTGCGCCATGTGCAAGACGTGCGCAACGCCCACCAGCCCTGGCTCGACGGCTTGCGCGAAGACCAGCGCGTGAACGCCCTGTGCGAGCTCAATGTGCTGGAGCAGGCCCGCAACGCCTGCCAGACCACGGTCGTGCAGGACGCCTGGTCGCGTGGGCAGCAAGTGACCGTGCACGGTTGGGTCTACGGTCTGCACAACGGCTTGTTGCAGGATCTGGCCATTACGGCGGCCGCGGCCGAAGAAGTGGGGGCAGCCTACCAGCGCGCGCTGTCAGCCTTGAAGACTCGTTACGCCTGAAGACGGCTGGGTCGGCCCGCAAGATGTTCCCGCAGAAGCTCACCGACCCCCGCGCCTTCGAGATCGCCCGGGACCTGCTGGGCGGCTTCAACCGACATTACCGCCTGTTCCGCGCCACCAGCGCCGCAGCCAAGCAGCGCTTCGAGCAGGCCGACTGGCATGGCCAGCAGCGCGCCCAGCGCGAGCGTATCGAGTACTACGATCGCCGCGTGGCCGAAGCGGCCGAGCTACTGGAGGAGCGCTTCCAGATCAGCCGGCTGCCCATGGAAGTGTGGGAGCAGGTCAAACTGCACTACATCGGGCTGCTGGTGAACCACCACCAGCCCGAGCTGGCCGAGACCTTCTTCAACTCGGTGTGCACGCGCATCTTGCACCATAGCTACTTTCACAACGACTTCATCTTTGTGCGGCCGGCCGTCTCGACCGAATACATCGAGAACGACGAGCCCGCCGCCTTGCCCACCTACCGGGCCTACTACCCGACCCCGGCCACGCTGCGCGAGACGCTCTCGCGCATCATCACCAACTTCCAGCTCAAGCCCGCCTTCGTCGACCTTGAGCGCGACGTGGACCGCGTGCTGGTCGCCGTGCAGGCGCAACTCGGCGAGGACCGCTGGCGCACCAACTTCCAGATTCAGGTTCTTTCGTCGCTCTTCTTCCGCAACAAGGGTGCCTACATCGTCGGCAAGATCATCAACGGCTTCACCGAGACGCCGTTCGCCCTACCCATCCTGCACAGGCACGATGCGAAGCAACTCTACGTGGATGCGGTCCTGTTCGGCGAAGACGACCTGCTGATCCTCTTTAGCTTCGCACGGGCCTACTTCATGGTCGAGATGGAAGTGCCCAGTGCCTATGTGCAGTTCCTGCGCTCGATGATGCCGAGGAAGCCGCGCAGCGAGATCTATTCCGCGCTGGGACTTCAGAAGCAGGGAAAGAACCTCTTCTACCGTGACTTCCTCTACCACCTGCGGCATTCGTCGGACCGCTTCCGCATCGCGCCCGGCATCAAGGGCATGGTCATGCTGGTGTTCGACTTGCCGAGCTATCCCTTCGTTTTCAAGCTCATCAAGGACTTCTACCCGCCGCAGAAAGACACCACGCGCGAGCTCATCCAGAGCAAGTACCTGCTCGTGAAGCAGCACGACCGCGTGGGCCGCATGGCCGACACGCTGGAATACACTCGCGTGGCCTTCCCGCGCCAGCGCTTCGAGCAGGAGCTGATCGACGAAATTCGACATTTCTGTCCCAGCCTGCTGGAGGAGCGCGGCGACGACATCGTGCTCAAGCACGTGTACATCGAGCGCCGCATGGTGCCGCTGAACATCTACCTGCAAGAAGCCAGCCCGGCACAGATGGAGGCGGCCGTGGTCGAATACGGCAATGCCATCAAGGACCTGGTGGCCGCCAACATCTTTCCTGGCGACATGCTGTGGAAGAATTTCGGCGTCACGCGCCACGGCAAGGTCGTGTTCTACGACTACGACGAGATCGAGTACCTCACCGATTGCAACTTCCGCGCCGTGCCCGCGCCGCGCAATGAAGAGGAGGAGATGTCTGGTGAGGTCTGGTACAAGGTCGGCCCGCGCGACGTCTTCCCCGAGACTTTCGGCCCATTTCTATTGGGCCATCCGGGCGTGCGCGACATTTTCATGCGCCGCCACGCCGACCTGCTCGATCCGGCCTTCTGGCAATCCCACAAGGCTCGCATCTTGGCCGGATATGTGCATGATGTGTTCCCTTACGAGGAGCACAAGCGATTCGGCAAAGGCGCTTCAGCGCCTGCAGCGATACCCGTCGCCAACTGCACCGTCTACGAGGCGGGCCACGGCGATCTTCCCGTTCCATAGACGTCCTCAGTTCCAAGGAGCAGCCTCATGAGTGATCCCATCGTCATCGTTTCCGCCGCGCGCACGCCCATGGGGGGCCTGCTCGGCGACTTCGCCAGCCTGCAAGCCTGGGAGCTCGCCGCCGTGGCCATCAAGGCCGCGGTCGAACGCGCCGGCGTGCCGGGCGATGCCATCGACGAAGCCTTGATCGGCAACTGCCTGATGGCAGGCCAGGGCCAGGCCCCGGCCCGACAGGCCGTGCTCAAGGCCGGCCTTCCGCAATCGGTCGGTGCGGTCACGCTCTCCAAGATGTGCGGCGCCGGCATGCGTGCCACCATGTTTGCCCACGACACCCTGAAGGCCGGCAGCGCCGACATCATGATCGCCGGTGGCATGGAGAGCATGACCAACGCCCCGCACCTGATGTTCGCTCGCAAGGGCATCAAGTACGGCGCCTCGCAGATCTATGACCACATGGCCCTGGACGGCCTGGAGGACGCCTACGAGCGCGGCAAGGCCATGGGCGTGTTCGCCGAGCAATGCGTGGGCAAGTACGCCTTCACGCGCGAGGCACAGGATGCGTTCGCCATCTCGTCCACCGAGCGCGCCAAGCGCGCCAACGAGGACGGCAGCTTCGAGTGGGAAATGGCGCCCGTCACCCTGGCCGGCAAGGGCGGCGACGTGGTGATCAGTCGCGACGAGCAGCCCTTCAAGGCCAAGCTCGACAAGATCCCCGGCCTGAAGCCCGCCTTCAAGAAGGACGGCACCATCACCGCCGCCACCTCCTCGAGCATCAGCGACGGCGCCGCGGCCCTGGTGTTGATGCGCGAAAGCACCGCTGCCAAGATGGGCGTGACGCCTATTGCCCGTATCGTCGGCACGGCCGTGCATGCCAATGCGCCCGAGTGGTTCACCACCGCCCCGGTCGGCGCGATCCAGAAGCTGCTGACCCGGAACGGCTGGGATGCCAAGAGCGTCGACCTGTGGGAGGTGAACGAAGCCTTCGCCGCTGTGACCATGGCCGCCATGGCCGAGTTCAAGCTGCCGCACGAGATCGTCAACGTCAACGGTGGCGCCGTGGCCCTGGGCCACCCCATCGGCGCTTCCGGCGCGCGCATCATCGTCACGCTGCTGGGCGCGCTCAAGCGCCAGGGCAAGAAGCGCGGCGTCGCGGCGCTGTGCATCGGTGGCGGCGAGGCTACGGCCCTGGGCGTCGAGCTGATCTGATTCTGGTTCTGCGCCAATGAACAACGCCCGCTTCAGCGGGCGTTGTTGCCTCAGCTCAGCCTGTCGAGCGCCTTCTCCACCTGCCCCCGCTCATGGTCCGGGAGCCCGCGCGCTCGGGCGCGGTAGGCGTTGAGCAGCTCGGCGTCGTTGGGCATGTGGCCAGCCAGGGAGACGAGCACTTGCGTGGTGTCGAAGCTCGATCCCATATTGCTCAGCGCGGCGATCACGGCCATCGCGCCGGCCTTGCTGATCTGAGATTGGCGTTCGATCACGGCCACCAGAGACTCGCGCCGATCGAAGTCGCCTGAGATGCGGCCAGCCGATTGCGCGTAGGCGTTGATCTGCGCGTCGCTGACCAAGTGCGGCACGCTGGCGATCAGGGCGCTGCGGTGATCGAAGTCGCTGCCGATATGCACGCTCGCGGCGATGGCGGCGTCGACCTGCGCGGGCGTTGGGTTGTCCAGCTTCATGAGGCTCTCGATGGAGGTGCGGCGGTCGAAGTCGGAGCCGATGCGCGCGACGACGGACTCCCAGGCCTTGAGCACCTCGGGCGTTGAGACCAGGGTGCTGCTCAGGTGCTCGAGCACGGTGCGGCGATCGAAGTCGCTGCCCATCGAGGCCACGCCGGCCAGCAGGTTTTGCTGTTGTTCTGCCCCGAGCAACTGGTGCTCGATCAGCGCCACATAGGATTCGCGCCGGTCAAAGTCGCCGCCCATCTTCTCCACGCTGCCGAGCAAGGCGCGCAACTGCTCAGTGTTCAGCGGGCCCACCTCGGGGAGCTGGAGCAGGGCCTGGATGACGGCGCGGCGCTGATAGTCCGAGCTGGACTTCGCCAGCCAAGCGATCACGTTCGGCACGCCGCCCTTGGCGTAGAGCCTCGAGGCACGCTGCTCGGGCGGCACCATCGCGTCGGCGGCGCGCTGCACCATGATCTTGAGCCAGGCGCGTCCCGCCTCGTCCAGCGCCTGCTCCTTGCCGTTCACGCTGTACATGAAGGTGATGTTGCCGTCGGGTGCCGGCGTGTATTCAGCGGCGCGCTTGACGCCCTTGGCGTCTTCGGTGAGCGTCACCACGCCCGAGACCTTGACGATCTCGTCCTCGTCCTCGTTGAATTCCGGCCGACCGCCGCGCGACTGGATGCGCCAATCGCCCGAGGGGCTGCGCGAGGCCACCACATGGGTGTCGCCGCTCCAGTGCCAGCCCAGGTCCATCTCGTCCAGCACGAAGGCCGGTGCCAGGGCCGCGGCGACGCCGCCGATCAGGAGCGCTGCCAACAGCATCCGGCGCCACGGCAGGCGGCGCGAATTGACGGCTTGTTCATCACTCATCGGCTTGCTCTCCAGAAGGGTTTGAATGCGGGCCACCAGGGCGGAGCGCGGCTGACCCATGGCGGCAGCCAGACGGGGCGCACGCTTGCGCGTGAGCTGGCTGGCACAGACGTAGAGACTTTCGGCCAGGGCACGACCTAGTTCTTCGGAGCGGGCAGCCCAGGCATCGCAGGCCAGCTCGGCGAGCGTGTCCAGGCGGCGGGCGGCGAGGCGGTTGAGCGGCTGCATCCAGGCCAGGGCGACGATGGCCTGCGTCAGCAAGCGCCAGGCCGGATCGCGGCGGCGCAGATGCGCGACTTCATGCGCCAGGACGGCCTCGCGCTGGGCTTCGTCGAGCCGGCTCGTCACCCATTCGGGCAGGCAGATCGAGCCGCCCGGCGCGACCAGGGGGCTTTGCCAGCGGCGCGACAGCAGCAGTTGCGGAGCCCGGACCTCGGCGCGGCGGGCCAGCTGCTGTGCGAGGGACTGCAGGCGGGTGTCGGTGTGAGCAGGCAGCCTTGCCACCTGGACGCGCAGCAGCAGCCAGCGAAGTCCAAGCAGCACGAGGCCGACGACGGCCAGCGGCAGCCACAGCACGGTGAGAACGCTCGCGACGCTTCGCCAATCGGCTGATGATTCCAGAGGCTGCGCCGGAGCAGTCACGACTTGAAGCCGTGGCGCAGCTTTTGTAGCCGGTTCGGCGATTACCGCAGGCCCGGGCAGCACGGCGGCCGAAATGACCATGGGCGTCGGTTCGGGCCGTGCATGCAGATGTGGCCAAGCCAGCTGCCAGCTCGCCGTGCACAGGCCGCCCAGCAGGGCAGTACGCCACAGCGCCTCGCGCCAGGCCGTGTGACGGCGGACCAAGCGCGTGCGCTCCAGCATCCAGGCGGCGATCAGCAGCACGGTGCTGTGAAGCAGATAGTTCACGTGCCAGCTGGCCAAGGACTCAAGCATGCCTGCCTCCCTTGCGTGCGTTCAAAAGCTTGCGCATCTGCGCCAGCTCGTCGTCGTCGATGCTGCCTTCGCTGACCAGGTGCGAAAGCAGCTTGCTCGGCTGTCCGGCGAAGAGATTGGCGAGCAGCCCCGTGACCATGGCTCGCTGCACCTGGTGCTCCTGCACCGTGGCCTGGTAGCGAATCTGCCGGCCCTCGCGGGTGCTGCTGAGCAAGCCGCGCTTCTCCAGCCGCGTGAGCAGGGTCGCCACGGTCGTGTGAGCCAGCGGACGGCCGGCTTCGCGCAACACATCTACCACCTCGGCCGTGCTCGCTTCGCCGCGTTCCCAGAGCGTGCGCATCAAGGCCAGCTGCAGGTCGCTGAGGGCGATGTCGGGGCTGTCGTCGTCCATGAGAATTTTCTTCTACAAATGTAGTACTACAAATGTAGTTGAAGAAGCTTCAGCTTGGCAAGCACTTAAACTCGCCGGCTAGAAAGGTTGTCCCCATGAGTCAAGTCCTGATCGTCGGCGCCTCGCGTGGCATCGGCCTCGAGTTCGTCCGCCAGTACCGCGAGGCGGGCGATGCCGTGGTGGCAACGGCGCGCAAGGAAGAAGACCTCCTGCGCCTGCGTGAGCTGGGTGCCACGGCGCTGAAGCTGGACGTGCTGGACGCTGCGAGCGTGTCCGGCCTGGCCTGGCAGATCGACGGCCATGCCTTCGATGTGGCCGTGGTCAACGCGGGCGTCAATGTGCGCTCCAGTGGCCTCAACACGCCCACGGAATTGGATTTCGACAAGGTCATGCACACCAATGTGCTCGGCCCCATGCGCGTGATCCCTCAGATCGCCGAGGCCCTGGCGCCCGGCGCGCGCCTGGCCGTGCTGAGCTCGCGCATGGGCTCCATCGGCGCGCGCACCTCCCACAGCGACTGGCTCTACCGTGCTTCCAAGTCGGCGGTGAATTCGGTGCTCAAGGACACCTCGCTGGCCCTGGCCGGCCGCGCCATCTGCGTGAGCTTGCACCCGGGCTGGGTGCGCACCGACATGGGCGGCGCCGGTGCCGACATCGACGTGTCCACCAGCGTGGCCGGCATGCGCAGCGTGCTCGCGAGCGTGAAGGCCGAGCACAACGGCAGCTACTTCAATTACGACGGCCAGGTAATTCCGTGGTGAGGCCCATCGTCATCCGCGCCTGAACGCGCGGACCACCTTGCTTCATGGCGGCCCGCCTGAACTCCCATTTGATTTCCCACCATGATCCTCAGTGAAGACCATCGCGCCATCCAGGACGCCATCCGCGACTTCGTCCAGGGCGAGATCGCCCCTTACGCGGCCGAGTGGGACAAGTCCCACCATTTCCCAGCCGAACAGCTGAAGGGTCTCGCGGCCCTGGGCTGCTACGGCGTGGCCGTGCCGACCGAGTATGACGGCGCGGGCCTGGACTATCTGTCGCTCTCGCTGATCCTCGAGGAGATTGCCGCCGGTGACGGCGGCACCTCCACCGTGGTCAGCGTCAACAACTGCCCGGTCTGCTCCATCCTGATGGCCTTCGCCAATGAGGCGCAGAAGCAGGAGTTCCTCAAACCGCTGGCGCGCGGAGACATGCTTGGCGCCTTCTGCCTGACCGAGCCGCACGTGGGCTCGGAAGCCGGTGGCTTGAAGACGACCGCCGTGCGCGATGGCGACCACTACGTGCTCAACGGCGTCAAACAGTTCATCACCAGCGGTAAGCATGGCGACGTGGCCATCGTGATGGCAGTGACCGACAAGTCAGCGGGCAAGAAGGGCATCAGCGCCTTCATCGTGCCGACCAATACACCGGGCTACGTCGTGGCGCGCATCGAGGACAAGATGGGCCAGCACAGCTCGGACACGGCGCAGATCCTGTTCGAAAACTGCCGCATCCCTGTCCGCTACCGCATCGGCGACGAGGGCCAGGGTCTGAAGATCGCGCTCTCGGGCCTGGAGGGCGGCCGTATCGGCATTGCTTCGCAGTCGGTAGGCATGGCACGCGCGGCCTTCGAGGCGGCGCTGAAGTACAGCAAGGAGCGCGTCGCTTTCGGCCAGGCCATCTTCGAGCACCAGGTCATCGGCCACAAGCTGGCCGAGATGGCCACCCGGATCGAGGCCGCACGCCAGCTGATCCACCACGCCGCCAGCTTGAAGGACGCGGGTCAGCCCTGCCTCAAGGAAGCGGCCATGGCCAAGCTCTTCGCCAGCGAGATGGCCGAGGCCGTCTGCTCGGCCGCCATCCAGATCCATGGCGGCTACGGCTATGTGAGCGACTTCCCGGTCGAGCGCATCTACCGCGATGCGCGGGTTTGCCAGATCTACGAAGGCACCTCCGAGGTCCAGAAAATCCTGATCCAGCGAGCTCTCGGCTGAGGGCTGCTCACTCAGGGAGAGCATCGATGAACACACGCCGCCGTTTCCTGGTCCAGGCCCCGCTGCTGGCTGCCGCCGCCAGCGCCCGGGCCGCCGACACGCCGCCCGGCACTGCCGGTGCGCCGCCCACCTGGGCCACCGCCCCCGGCGTCGGGCCCGACGTCACGCCGCAAACCTTCGCCGAGGCCGGCAAGCTCATGCAGGTGAGCATGAAGCCGGCCGAACTGGCCCAAGCCGCCAGCGCCTGGCGCAACACCATGGCGCCGCTGATGGAGCGCCGCAGCGGCCCCAAGCATGTGGCCCTGCCGGACTCGGTGGCGCCGGCCACGCTATGGCAGCCGCTGCAGTTCGCACCGCGCGCCAACGTGGGTGTGGAGCGCTTCAAGCGCTCGCCCGATGCCCACCGCCCGCTGCCCGCGAGCGATGCGGACATCGCCCACGCGCCGGTCACGCAGCTCTCGCGCTGGATCGCTGCCCGCCAGCTCACGAGCGAGCGCCTGACGAAGATCTACCTAGATCGCATCGGACGCCTGGACGGCCGCCTGCGCAGCATCATCACGCTGAATGCCGATGCCGCGCTGGCCGCGGCGCTCGCGGCCGACGCGGAGATCCGGCGCGGCCACTACCGCGGGCCGCTGCACGGCATTCCCTTCGGCGTGAAAGACCTGCTCGACACCGCCGGCCTCGCCACGACCTGGGGTGCCGAGCCCTATCGCCACCGCGTGCCCGAACACGACGCCGTCGTCGTTGCCCGGCTCAAGGCCGCGGGTGCCGTGCTGCTGGCCAAGCTCAGTCTGGGCGCGCTGGCCCTGAACGACGTGTGGTTCGGCGGTCAGACCATGAACCCCTGGTGCCTCGACGAAGGCGCTTCGGGCTCCAGCGCGGGGCCAGGCGCCGCCACGGCCGCGGCATTGGTGGGCTTTTCCATCGGCAGCGAGACGGGCGGCAGCATCGTCAGCCCTAGCATGCGCTGCGGCGTGACGGGATTGCGCCCGACCTTCGGCCGCGTGGCGCGCACGGGTGCGATGACGCTCGCCTGGACTCTAGACAAGCTGGGCCCGATGACGCGCAGCGTCGAGGACGCGATGCTCGTGCTGCAGGCCATCAGCGGCCCAGATGCGGGCGATCCCTATAGCGTGCCCAGCACGGTCAGTTTCGATGCGGGCGCCTCGGTGCGCGGACTCAAGCTCGGCTACTTCCCGGCATGGATGAACGAGGATCCGGCCACGCCGGTGGACCGTACCGCGCTCGAGCACTTGCGTGCCCTGGGCCTGCAACCCACGCCGGTCAGCCTGCCCGACTGGCCCTACGGTACCCTGGACACAGTGATCTTCGCCGAGGCCGGGGCCTCCTTCGAGGAACTCACGCTCTCGGGCGGTGTAGACCAGCTGAAGATGCAGGTCATCGACGCCTGGCCCAACATCTTCCGCCAATCGCGCTTTCTCTCGGCCGTGGACTTCGTGCAGGCCGACCGCCTGCGCCGCCGCGTGGCCGGCGAGATGGCGCGGATCATGAACGAGGTCGACGTGCTGCTCGTACCCTCGCTGCGCGGCGAGATGCTGACCATCAGCAACCACACCGGCCACCCCTCGCTGACGTTGCGCACCGGCTTCGTCGAGGTGGGCGAAGCGCGCAGCGACTGGGCGCCTGATCCCGCCAACCCGCTGCCCAAGTTCAATCCGCCGCGCCGTGTGCCGCATGGCGTGACCCTGATCGGCCGCCTCTTCGACGAGGCCCGGCTGGCGCAGGTGGGCGCGGCACTGGAGCGCGCCGCTGGTGTGGTGGCTGAGCGGCCGCCCAACTTTGCCTGATATCGTCCGAACCCCATGGATTCCGACGCCGACAACGACGCGCTCCGCGAGGAGAACACCGCCTTGCGCCGGCAGCTCGAGCAGTTGCTGCGCGAGGCGCGTGCCAACGAGGAGAAGATGCGCCGCTTCGAGCGGCTCGAGCATCGGCTCATCGGCGCGCGCTCCTTCATCGAGCTGCTCGAGCTGCTGCTGGGCGATTACAAGCAGGAGTTCGGGCTCGAGGCGCTGGGCCTCACCCTGGTGGACCGCGACGGCGAGGCCGCCACCGTGCTGGCCGAGGTCATGCGCGAGGACGGTCTGCTGCAATCGCTCTCGCTCGCGCCCGAGGCCACCGAGCTCGAAGTCCTGCACGGCGAGTCGCGCCGGCCCTGGTTGGGTAGCTTCGACCTGCAGGCGCACGGTCATCTGTTCGGCCCGCGGGCCGGCTTCATCGCCACGGTGGCCCTGCTGCCGCTGCGTCGCCAGGAGCAACTGATCGGCAGCCTGAATTTTGGCAGCTCCGACTCCAAACGCTACGAGAGTGGCACGGCCACGGACTTGCTTGAGCGCCTGGCCGGCATCGTCGGTGTGTGCCTGGATAACGCACTCAACCAGGAGCGGCTCAAGATGGCCGGCCTGACCGATGCGCTGACCGGCGTGCACAACCGGCGTTACTTCGACCATCGCTGCCAAATCGAGGTGGCCCATGCACGCCGCCACAAGCACACGCTGGCCTGCATGTTCCTGGATCTCGATGGCTTCAAGCGCATCAACGACACCTACGGTCACCAGCTCGGCGACGAGGTGCTGCGCGCAGTGGGCAGCACCATCCAGCATTGCCTGCGCACCGGCGACACCATCGCGCGCTTCGGCGGCGAGGAGTTCATCGCCCTGCTGCCGCAGACCAGTCGCAGCCATGTGCGCGAGATCGCAGAGCGCATCCGCGAGGCCGTGGCCGCCAGGCCGCTGGCCGCCGGTGTTTCCGCCACCATCTCCATCGGCCTGGCCATGCTGCCCGGCGATGCCGACCAGCGGGGCGTGGCCGAGCTGGCGACCGAGCTGATCACGCAGGCTGACCATGCGCTTTATCAAGCCAAGCGACAAGGCCGTAACCAGGTCGTCTGTGCCTGAGCTTCAGCGGGAACTAAGCGATGTGCCGAAATATCAAGACCCTGTTCAACTTCGAGCCGCCGGCCACCGAACTCGAGATCCGCGACGCCTCCCTGCAATTCGTCCGCAAGCTGAGCGGCTTCGCCGTGCCCTCCAAGGCCAATGAAGCCGCGTTCAACCAGGCGGTCGAGGATGTGGCCACCGCGGCCCGCGTGCTGATCCGGTCCATGACCACCAGCGCAGAGCCGCGCGACCGCGAGGTGCAGGCCCAGAAAGCGCGCGAACGTTCGGCCCGGCGTTTTGGACCATGAAGCGATTTTTTCGGGACAACCGCGGCTTTATCGCCTTCCTCGTCTGCTTCGGCCTCATGCGCACGGCCTTGGCCGACTGGAACCCGATCCCCTCCGGCTCGATGCGCCCCACCTTGCTCGAAGGCGATGTGGTGCTCGTCAACCGCGTGGCCTACGACCTCAAGCTGCCGCTGACCGAGGTGGTGCTGGCGCATCTGGGCGACCCGCGGCGCGGCGATGTCGTCACCTTCAGCTCGCCACGCAACGGCGACCGCCTGATCAAACGCGTCGTTGGCCTGCCTGGCGACGTGGTCGAGATGCGCGACGAGAAGCTGCTGATCAACGGTGCGGCCGTGTCCTACAGCGAAGCGCAGGACATCCGCGAGCAACTGGTCTCCGGTGCCTCCATTCCGGCCGTGCGCGCCACCGAGCATCTGCAGGGGCACGATCACCAGGTGCAGGTCATGCCGACCGTCGCTGCCAGGCGTGACTTCGGCCCCGTCACCGTGCCGGCCGGCCAGTACTTCATGCTCGGTGACAACCGCGACAACAGCGCGGACTCGCGTTACATCGGCTTCGTGCCGCGCGAGAAGCTGATCGGCCGCGCCCACCGCGTGCTCGTCTCGGCCGACATCCTGGACAGCTGGCAGCCGCGCTTCGGCCGCTTCGTCTCTACGATTCTTTGACCCAGTCGCGCTGGGCGCCCTGCTCGCACTTGCGGCAGTCGAGCGTCTCGCCGATCGCAGCCGCGCGGCCCGGTGCAGTCTGCGTCCATGGCCGGTTCTGCCAGGGCGGATCGTGTCGCACATGTTGCTGGTGGCCGCAGGCCAGGCGCGCCACCCAGTGCTGCTCCTCGTCTTGATGGAAGCCGACGATGGCCTGCTTCACAAGCCGCCTTCGGTGAGCCGTGCCGGGTCGAGCAACTGCTCGAGCTCGGCGCGCGGAATGCCGCTGTCTTCCTCGGCCACGTCGATGATGGGCCGGCCTTCGCGGTAGGCCCGCTTGGCGATCTCCGCGGCCTTGAGGTAGCCCACGCGCGGATTCAGCGCCGTAACGAGGATGGGGTTGCGCGCGAGCGCCTGCTTCAGGCCGGACTCGTTGACTCTGAAGCTCGCAATGGCGCGCTCGCCGAGTTCGCGGCTGGCGCCGGCCATCAACTGCAGGCTGTCGAGCACGTCATGGGCCACCAGCGGCAGCATCACGTTGAGCTCGAAATTGCCGCTCTGCCCGGCGATGGCGATCGCCGCGTCGTGGCCCATAACCTGCGCTGCCGCCATGGCCACGGCCTCGGGAATCACGGGGTTGACCTTGCCCGGCATGATGCTCGAGCCGGGCTGCAAGGCCTGCAACTCTATCTCGGCCAAGCCGGCCAGCGGGCCCGAGTTCATCCAGCGCAGGTCGTTGGCAATCTTCATGAGGCTCACGGCCAGGCCGCGCAGCGCTCCGCTCAGGGCCACGGCAGCGTCCTGTGAGCTCATGGCGGCAAAGAAATCGGGCGCCGGCGTGAAGGTCAGGCCCGTCAGACCGGAGAGCTGCCGGCAGAAGGCTTGTGCGAACTGCGGATGCGCGTTGATGCCCGTTCCCACGGCCGTACCGCCCTGGGCCAGGCCCTGGATGCGCGGCTGCAGGCTCCGCAGTTGATCCCGCTGCGCCTCGACTTGCGCGGCCCAGCCGCCGAGCACCTGGGCCAGCGTGACCGGCATGGCGTCCATCAGGTGCGTGCGGCCGGTCTTCACGTGATGTCCCACTTCGGCAGACTTGGCGCGGATCGCTCCCGCCAGGCCGTCGAGCGCCGGTAGAAGCTCGCGGGCCACCGACAGCGAGGCAGCGATGTGCAAGGCCGCAGGAATCGAGTCGTTGCTGCTCTGGCCGGCGTTCACGTGGTCGTTGGCGCTGACGGGCCTGCCCAGCGCCCGCGAGGCCAGAGTGGCCAGCACCTCGTTGGCGTTCATGTTGGAGCTGGTGCCCGATCCGGTCTGGTAGACGTCTACGGGGAAGTGCGCCATCAGGCCAGGATCTGTCAGCAGCTGTGTCGTCGAGCCCACGATGGCCGTGCCGATCTCAGCGTCGAGCAGCTTCAGCTCTACATTGGCCTGCGCTGCCGCACACTTCTGTAGCAGCAGGGCGCGGATGAAGCGCTCGGGCATGGGACCACCAAGGCCGGCGAAGTTCTGTACCGCGCGCTGTGTCTGCGGCCCATACAGCGCCTCACGAGGCAGCTGCACCTCGCCCATGCTGTCGCGCTCGATCCGGGTCTCGCTCATGGCCACTCCTTGCGTCGAGTTCGATCCTCGCACAAACACCTTTGCACGGCGGCCTCGGCATGCGTTACTGTGCGGTTCATGGAAGACATCAAGCTCCCGGGCAAGGCGCCCATCCAGTTCTATTTCGATTTCTCCTCGCCCTACTCGTACATCGCCTCCGAGTGGATCGAGGCTGTCGCCGCTCGCCACGGTCGGCGCGTGCAATGGCATGCGGTGCTACTGGGCTTTCTTTTTCAGAGCACAGGCCTCAAGCCGCTGGTGGAGTACCCGATCAAGCGCGACTATGCGACACGCGACATGTTTCGCTCAGCCGCTTTTGCCGGCGTGCCGTTCAGCCTGCCCGATCCCTTCCCGATCGGCACGGTCAATGCCGCGCGCGTGTTCTGGTGGCTGGAGGGCACAGACCCCTTGCGCGCCGCAGCCTTTGCGCGCGCCGCATTGCGCGGCTACTTCACCCGCAACGTCAATCTCAGCGATCCGAACCAGCTCAAGCGCCTGTGCGCCGACACCGGCCTGGACGCCGAGGCGGCCGAGGCGGCCTGGGGCGATCAGCAGTGGAAGGCCAAGCTCAAGGCTGCCAATGACGCCGCCCAGGCCGCCGGTGTTTTCGGTGCCCCGTATTTCATCGTCGATGGAGAGCCCTTCTGGGGCAATGATCGTCAGCAGCAGATGGAGGCCTGGCTGCAGTCCGGCCCGCCCAAGGGCCTGAGCTGAGAAGGGTCCCCGCAAGCCAAGGGCGGCCTCACTTCACAATCGGGCGTTAATCTTGCGTTCAACGAAAACTGAAGGGAGTTTCCTGTGCGCATCCTGCTGGTCGAAGACGACGCCGCCCTTGCCGAATCCACCTCCCGTGCCCTGCGCTCGCAGGGCTGGGTCGTCGATTGCACGGCCCGCGGCGAGCCCGTCCCTCTGTCACTGCGGGAAGACCGATATGACCTGCTGATCCTGGACATCGGCCTGGCCGGCATCGACGGTTTCGAGACCCTGCGCCGCGTGCGCAACCAGGGCAGCCCTATTCCCGTGCTGGTACTGACCGCCCGCGATGGCGTGGAAGACCGCGTGCGCGGCCTAGAAAGCGGTGCCGATGACTATCTCGTCAAGCCCTTTGCCCTCTCCGAGCTGATCGCCCGCGCCCGCGCCCTCGTGCGCCGCAGCCAGGCCCGCTTTTCCAACGAGCTCAAGATGGCCGGCCTGCGCATGGACCTCGATGCCCGCCGCGCATGGCTGCACGAGGAGCCGCTGGCGCTCTCGGCCCGCGAGTGGGAGGTGCTGTCCTTCATGATGGCCCGCATCGGCAAGGTCATCGCCAAGGAGCAGATCGTCTCGGCCAGCAACGGCTGGGACCAGAGTACGACGGACAACGCCGTCGAAGTCTGCATCTCGCGCCTGCGTGCCAAGCTCGAGCCTGCGGGCATCCAGGTGCGCACCGTGCGCGGCTTCGGCTACCTGCTGGAAGAGCAGGCACCGGTTGCCAAGACTTGATTTGAGACAGCCACTCTCCCTCAAGCAAAGGCTGATCTGGTGGCTGGTGCTGCCGCTGATGCTGACCGTGCCGGCCGGCAGTCTGGCCCTGTACACCCTGATCCGCGACACCACGATCGCCTGGCTCGACCAGGGCCTGGGCGATACGGCCCTGGCCCTGTCCAACTTCATCCGTACGCATGACGGCGAGCTGGTCGTCGAGATCTCCGGCCAGACCGATGGCGCGCTTCGCTTCGACCGCCTGGACCGCATTTACTACGCGGTGCTCGCGCCCGAGGGTCAGCTGCTTTCCGGTGATGCCATGCTGGCAGCACCCAGCGTCAAGCTCGGTCCGGGCGAATGGGATTTCCAAGACGTCGAGCTCGACGGCCAGACCCTACGCCTGGCCAGCCTGGGCGTGGCCTGTGGCGTGGTCGGCAACGTCTGCCAGGTGCGCGTGGCCGAAACCACTGCCAAGCGCAGGGCCTTGCGGCGCGATCTGCTGGTGGCCCTGGGCCTGACGATGATCGTGCTGGCCACGGGCTTGGTCGCGGCGGGGTGGCTCGCCATCCAGCAGGGCTTGCGGCCGCTCGGGGAGCTTTCGCAGGAGGTCGCCCGCCGCGACCTCGACCGCCTCGACCCGCTGGAGCACCCCGTGCCCAGCGAGGTGCGGCCGCTCATCAACGCGCTCAACAGCCTGTTCGAGCGTCTGCGCCTGGCCTCGAACGCGCAGCAGGACTTCTTGGCCAACGCCGCGCACCAGCTGCGCACGCCGCTGACCTCGCTGCTGACCGAGATCGAGCTGGCGATGCTGGAGCCGCACGAGGACACGCAGGAGCCGCTGCTGCAACGGCTCAAGATCGGCGTGGACCGCAGCGCCCGCCTGGCCCAGCAGATGCTCTCCATGGCCCGCAGCGATGCCGGCGCGCCGCGGGAAGGGCTGCGTCCGCTGGATCTTCGCGAGCTCGCGTCCCTGGCCGCTGAAGACTGGGTGCCACGGGCCCTGGCCGCCGGCATCGACCTCGGCTTTGAGCTCGAAAGCGCGCCGGTCATGGCGCGCAGCTTCTTGCTGCGCGAGCTGCTGGAGAACCTCATCCACAACAGCGTCAACTATGCAGGCGAGGGCGCGCGCGTGACAGTGCGCACCGGCGTGCGGGACGGCCGCGCCGTGCTAGAAGTGGAAGACACCGGCCCCGGCATTCCCGAGGCCGACCGCGAGCGCACCATGCAGCGCTTCCAGCGCGGCAGCGACGCCAAGGGCAGCGGCTCCGGCCTGGGCCTGGCGATTGCCCGCGACATCGCGCTCAGCCATGGTGGCACGCTGACACTGTCCGACGGCGCGCATGGCCAGGGCCTGCGGGTGCTGCTCACGCTGCCGCTGGCACGTCAGACCTAGCTGGTCTTGACGAACTTCACCACGGCCTCTGCGGGCGCTGCAGTCCTGCCGTGGAAGCGGTCGAGAAGTTCGGTCGCTTGAGCGCGTGCACTGGCCACATTGGCCAGCTTCACGTGGCCGTAGCCCCGGATCTTCTCGGGCAGCGACGCCAGGCGCACGGCCAGTTCGAGCTTGTCCGCGCTCAGGCTTGCGAGCAGGGAGTCGATCAAGGCCTCGTACTCCGTGATCAGCGTACGCTCCATGCGGCGCTCCTGCGTGCGTGCGAAGGGATCGAGCCAGGTGCCGCGCAGCGGGCGCAGACGGGCCATTACACGCAGCACCGTCATCATCCAGGGCCCCATCTCCATCTTGGCCACTCGCCCGTCCTTGCCGGGCTTGGCCAGCAGAGGCGGGGCCATGTGAAAGCTGATGTGCTCCCAACTCTGGAACTGGTGCTTCATTGCATCCAGGAAGCGGCCATCGGTGTAAAGCCGCGCCACCTCCCATTCGTCCTTGATGGCGAGCAGCTTGGCGTAGTAGCGGGCCACGGCCTCGCTGAGGCGCGTGGAGCCCAGCTGAGCCTCGGCCTCGCGCACGCGGTTCACGAGCGCCACGTAACGCTGTGCGTAAGCGGCATCTTGGTAGGCGGTCAGATGCTCGACACGGCGTTTGACGAGGCTGTCGAGGTCCTGCGCCAGGGGCGCTTCGGCCGCTGCACCCCCCAGACGATCGAGCGCCTCGGGCGCGGCCATGGCCAGGCGGCCGAGCGCAAAAGCGGTCTTGTTGGCGGCCACGCCCACGCCATTGAGTTCCATGGCGCGCATCAGCGCCGCTTCGGAGAGTGGCACCAGGCCGCGCTGCCAGCAGGCGCCGAGCATGACGATGTTGGCGGGCATGGTGTCGCCCATGAGCTTGAGCGCGATGTCCTGCGCGTCGAGTGTGGCAAGCAGGGAGTCCGTGCCCACGGCGTGGCGCATCTTGGCCAGCAGCGAGTCGGCATGCAGGCTCGCATCAGGCTGGCGCACGAAGGCAGCGGTGGGCAGCTCGTGCGTGTTGGCGATGATGGCCGTGCGGCCCGGCTTCACGGTGACCAGCGCATCGGCACTGGCGCCCACGACCATGTCGCAGGCCAGAAGCACGTCGGCCTGCTGGGTGTCGATGCGGACCTGATTCAGCTGGTCCGGCGTCTCGGCCAGGCGCACGAAGCTCAGGACCGCACCGCCCTTCTGCGCAAAGCCCATGAAGTCCAACACCGAGCTCTGCTTGCCTTCCAGGTGCGCGGCCATGCTGACCAGGGCGCCGACCGTGACGACGCCCGTGCCGCCCACGCCGGTGACGAGCAGGTCGAAGGGACCGGTCCAGTTCCACGCTTCAGGCGCGGCGATGCGGCCCAGCTCGCGCGTCAAGTCCTCGGGCGTGTAGTTCGCGCCCTGGCGCTTCTTCAGCTCGGCACCATGCACGGAGACGAAGCTCGGGCAAAAGCCGTTCAAGCAGCTGAAGTCCTTGTTGCAACTGCTCTGATCGATGTGGCGTTTGCGGCCGAAGTCCGTTTCGACCGGCACGACCGAGAGGCAGTTGCTGGCCTGCCCGCAGTCGCCGCAGCCCTCGCACACTGCTTCGTTGATGAAGATGCGGCGCGGCGGATCGGGGAATTCCTTCTTCTTGCGGCGGCGGCGCTTCTCGGCGGCGCAGGTCTGGTCGTAGATCAGGACCGTTACTCCTTCGATCTCACGAAGCTCGCGCTGCACGGCATCGAGCTCGCTGCGGTCGTGAAAAGTGGTGCCGGCCGGGAACTGCTGCTTGTGGCCTTCGTACTTCAACGGCTCGTCGGACACCACCGCGAGCCGCTTCACGCCCTCAGCCTCGACCTGGCGCGCGATCTGCGGCACGCTGGTCGAGCCGTCCACGGGCTGGCCGCCCGTCATGGCGACTGCGTCGTTGTAGAGGATCTTGTAGGTGATCGTCGCCTTGGCGGCGATGGCCTGGCGGATGGCCAAGTAGCCCGAGTGATAGTAAGTGCCGTCGCCGAGGTTCTGGAACACATGCTTCTCGGCACTGAAGCGCGACTGCGCGGCCCAGTCCACGCCCTCGGCACCCATCTGGATCAGGCCGGAGGTGCTGCGCTCCATCCAGCTGGCCATGAAGTGGCAGCCGATGCCGGCCTGGGCGCGCGAGCCCTCGGGCAGCTTGGTCGAGGTGTTGTGCGGGCAGCCCGAGCAGAAATAGGGCTGGCGGCGCACGGCGTCGGCGGCATTGGCGAGCAGGGCAGGCGCCTGGAAGTCGACGACGAGATGACGCCGGTCCAGCGCCGGGTTCAGTCGCGCCAGCCAGTCGGCCACCGTGCCCATGATGCGCGAAGGCCGCAGCTCGCCCAGGGCCGAGAGCACCGGCCGGTTGTGCTCGTCAGTCTTGCCGACCACGCGCGGGCGCTGCGCGTCGGGCAGATGGTAGAGCAGCTCCTTGATCTGGCGCTCGACGACGGGGCCCTTCTCCTCGATCACGAGCATGTCGGTCAGACCCTGGGCGAACTCGGCCATGCGGGTCGGCTCGATCGGGAACACGAGGCCGACCTTGTACAGGCGCACGCCGGCGGCGGCGAGCGCATTGGGATCGAGGTCGAGGCGGCGCAGCACTTCCATGAAGTCGTAGTGCGCCTTGCCCACCGTCACGATGCCCAGCGTGGCACGCGGGCTCACCACGATGTGCTTGTCGATGGAGTTGAGCTTGGCGAAGGCGCGCACGGCATCGAGCTTGTGCGCGAGGCGTTCCTCGAGTGCAAGCGAGGGCAGGTCCACGAGGCGGATGTGCAGATCGCTCGGGGCCGTGAAGTCCACCGGCTGGTCGAAGCTGATCGGCGTGGCATCGAGATCGACCGTCATGCCCGACTCGACGACCTCCGAGATGGCCTTGAAGCCCACCCAGGCGCCCGAGAAGCGTGAGAGCGCCCAGCCGTAGAGGCCGAACTCCAGGTACTCGGCCACGTTGCCCGGATGCACGATTGGCATGGACCAGGCCTGCAGGGCCTGGTCGCTCTGGTGTGGCGTGGAGGAGGACACGCAGCCATGGTCGTCCCCACAGACCACGAGCACGCCGCCCTGCTTGGAGCTGCCGTAGACATTGCCGTGCTTGAGCGCATCGCCCGAGCGGTCCACGCCCGGGCCCTTGCCGTACCACATGGCGAAGACGCCGTCGGCCGTGCGCTTGGGGTCCAGGGCCACGCGCTGCACGCCGAGGCAGGCGGTGGCGGCCAGGTCTTCGTTGATGGCCGGCAAGAAGTCCACGCGAGCGGCGTCGAGGAACTTCTTGGCCTTCCACATCTGCTGGTCGACCATGCCCAGCGGCGAGCCGCGATAGCCGCTCACGAAGCCAGCGGTGTTGAGTCCGGCTTGCTCGTCCAGCCGCTTTTGCGCGAGCAGCAATCGCACCAGGGCCTGGGTGCCGGTCAGAAACACAGCGCCCGATGTGGCGCCGAGGTTGTCGGAGAGCTTGTAGTCGCGCAGCATGGGCAAGATTTTTGCGCTGCAAGCGCGAAGAATGTTTTCGTTTTTACCTCGCCAAGCTGGAATGGTGAGAGAATTAATCTCAAATTGAGATTGTTTTGGGATGCAATATTTCGATCGCGCCACGCGGCTGATCATCGAGGCCTTGCAGGAAGACAACCGGCAGAGCAATCAGCTGCTGGCCGAAAAGGTGGGCCTCTCCGCCACGCCGGTGTGGCGGCGCGTGAAAGAGCTCGAGGAGAGCGGCGTGATCCGGCGCCATGTGGCGCTGATGGATCGCGAGAGGCTCGGTCTCTCGCTGTGCGTGCTGGCCCATGTGAGTCTGGTGCGACACACCGAGGGGGCGGTCGACGATTTCGAGCGCCTGGTGCGCTCGAGTCGAGAGATCATCGAGTGCCATGCCATCACTGGGGAGGCCGACTATGTGATCAAGGTCGTCGTGGCGGACATGAAAGCCTACGACCAGTTCCTGCAGGCCAGCATCTTCAAGCTGCCCGGCGTGGCCAGCGTGCGCAGCAATGTCGTGCTGCGCGAGGTGAAGTACGAAACCGCCCTGCCCGTGAATCCGTGACGCGATGAAGCCTTTGTCTCTTGCTCTCGTGGGCGCCGGCCGCTTGGCCACCAGCATCGGTCTAGCCCTGCATGCCAAGGGCCAGCCGCCCCGTGTCGTCGCCAGCCGCAGCACGCGCAGTGCCAATGTGCTGGCCCAGCGCATCAACGCGGCGGCCTGCACGCTGGAACAGGCGGTGGCCGCGGCCGATCTCGTGCTGCTGACCGTGCCTGACGATGCTATCGAGTGCGTGGCCGCCGAGCTGCCCTGGAGGCCCGGCCAGGCCGTCGTGCATTGCAGCGGCGCCACCGAGGTCGACGCGCTCGCGGCAGCGGCCGACAAGGGTGCCCTGGTGGGAGCGTTCCATCCGCTGCAGATCTTCTCCGACCCCGAGCGCGGCGCGGTGATGATGGAGGGCTCCAGCGTCACCATCGAGGCCGATGAGCCCCTGCTGGGTCAGCTCGTGGGCCTGGCGCGGGTCTTGGGCCTGCGGCCCCTGCACCTGCCGATGGGCGCGCGCGCCGCCTATCACGGCGCGGCCAACTACGCGGCCAGCTTCCTGCTTTCCATGCTCGACGAGGCGATCCAGGTCTGGGAGGCCGTGGGCCTGCCGCGCGAAGAGGCCCTGCAGGCCTTGCTGCCGCTGGCGCGTGGAACCTTGTCCGCAGCGCAGACCAAGGGTCTTGCCGGAGCGCTGAGTGGCGCGGTCTCGCGTGGCGATGCTGGCGTGGTGCGCCGCCACCTACAGGCGCTTGATGCGCTCGGCGGCGAACATGGCTCCTTCTACCGCGAGCTCTCGCGCCGCCAGCTCGAGCTAGCACGCGCGGCTGGCCGCCTCGACGATGAGGCGCTGGAGCGTCTTCGCGCCCTGCTCACATGACGCTCGATGTCCCGACGCTGTTCTTCGTCTCCACCCTGATCAGCCTGCTGATGGCCGTGTGGGTAGGCCTGATGGCGCTGGGCAAGCCGCGCAACGATTCGCTCTGGTCCTGGTTCGCGGCCCTGGCCTGCTACTGCGCCGGGAATATGTTGGTGGCCCTGCGCGACGCCAGCACGCCGCCGCCGCTGGCCATCATCGTCGTCGCCAACTCGACCTATGCGCTGGCCCTGGCCCTGATGCTGGTGGCCTTGCGTCGCTTCCAGGACGCGCCACTGAATCGCTGGCATGTGCTGCTGCCCGTGCTGGCGGCGCCCTTGGTGCTGGGCGGCGCGCTGGCGATTTCGGCCGCGGCGCGCGTGTACGCGACGCTGCTGGTCTACGGCGGCCAGATCCTGTTGCTGCTGTGGACCCTGCGCGATCGGGCCCATCCCATCGCAGGCCGTGGCCGCTTCCTGCTACAGGTGGCCTATGCCGTCCTGCTGCTGATCCTTGTCGGCCGCACCGGTCTGGTAGCAGGGGGCTGGATCGAGCCCGCGAACCTGATCCGCAATTCGCCCATCCAGGCCATCATCTTCACCGTGCTGAGCTGTGCTGTGCTGTCCCTATCACTGGGCTTCGTGTACTTGAGCATGGAACGTGCCGAGCAGCGCTACCGGGAGATGGCGATGAGTGACGTGCTCACCGGCCTACCCAACCGGCGCGCCATCACCGAGGAGCTCGAGCGCTGCGTCTCTCGCGCGCGCCGCGACGGCGAGTTGGTGGGCGTAGTGCTGCTGGACATCGACCACTTCAAACGCGTCAACGACAGCTTCGGTCACCAGGCCGGGGACGTGGTGCTCAGGAGCGTGGCCCAGGCCGTGCGCTCGCGCCTGCGCGGGCACGACCAGGTCGGCCGTTTCGGCGGCGAGGAGTTCTTGGTCGTGTTACCGGGTGCGGACCTGAACGGCGCGCTGGCCGCGGCTGAATCGCTGCGCCAGACCGTGGAGAGCTCGCCCGTGCGCTGGGGGGCGCAAAGCATTGCAGTCACCGTGAGCGTCGGCGTTCGCGGCGGCATCGTCACGGCGGCCGAGACCGCCGATACGCTGGTCGGCAGCGCCGACGCGGCCATGTACCAGGCTAAGCAAAGCGGCCGCAATCGTGTCTGCGCGGCAGGCGACGGAGTGAAGACTAACTGATTGAATCGACTGATAAATTTGCCCAGGGCAAGTAATTATTTCGAATGACATATTAATGACGGCTGACGCGACATTCATCACGTCGGCCGTGCGTGCGGACGAGCTCGGTCTGCGGTGCGTCGAAGACAATCCAACCCGGTTTCGCGATCGTGCGGGACCGCTCCAGTACATCCTTGCTTGCCGCCCCACTGAGGCCTCCATGACCACAGTCGAGTCTTCCGCTGCCGTTCCGTCCGAGGCCCTTCGCCAGCTCAGCGCCGAGCTGCCCGATACCTGCGAACGCCTGGGCTATGTGCGCAAGATGACGGAGCAAGCCGCCAATAAGGTGCTCGACCTCGTCGACACCGGGCGCGACGCCGCCGAGCAGGTGCGCCGCCAGGGTGCCGATCTTTCCGAGATGCTGAGCCGCCATGCGACTGCGCCCGAGCTGACGCTGGAGCGCGCACGCTCCATGCTCAAGCTCTGTGCAGCCTATGCAGCCACGGCTGCCGCCTTTGCCGAGCGCGAGAAGCACATCCACGCCGAGATCATGCAGGCCCAGGATTTCCAGGACCTCTCGGGTCAGGTGATCAACAAGGTCGTTCGCATGCTGAACCAGGCCGAGGGCCCTCTGAACGAGCTGCTGGCGCAGCTGCCCGCGCCAGACAAGGCGACCGAAGCTGAGGCCCTGGCAGGTGTGCAGACGCCCGACAAGGCGCTGCAGCAAGACGACGTGGACGACCTGATGGCGTCGCTGGGCTTCTAAGCCACCGCCTTACTGCCAGGCCGCCGTTTCCACCGCGTAGTAACGCCGCAGTTCGGCATACAGTGCCGGATGCCAGTACGCCAGCTCAGCGCCGCGCTCGAAGAACACCTCGCTGGACACTGCGAAGAACTCCGCAGGGTCGGTGGCGCCATAGGCGTCCAGCAGGCCGCCCGATTCTCCGGTTTCTCCGCAGGCCAGGCGCCCGCGCAGGGCGTCGTACTCGTTCTGCATCACCCGGGACCAGGACGCATAGTCTGCGGCGTGGGCCATCGGCGGCGCGCCGTTGGCAAAGCCTTTGACCTGGTCAAGCTGGTGAGCGAACTCATGGACCACCACATTGCGCCCGTCACCCGGATGCGCAGCGTCACGCTGGACATGGTCCCAGGCCAGCAGCACCTGGCCCTGCGTCCAGCTCTCGCCGGCCAGGGCGCGGCGCTGCTCCATCTGTACGCCGCCGACGTTGACGGGCCGCTCGACGACGAAGGCGCCCGGGTACAGCAGGATCTGGCGCAGCTCGGGGTAGAAGCCGCGGCTGCGTCCCAATAAGGGCAGGCAGGCCATGGCGGCGATGGTTACCCGCATCTCGTCGGTCACGGCGAGGCCGCCGCAGCCGATGACGGGCTTCTCGGCGAGGAAGACCTGCATCAGCTTCTTGAGCCTGAGCTGCTGATCGGCCGGCATGCGGGCGACCAGGGGAACTCGGCGACGCAGGATGCGCCGCCAGGCCTGCGGAAAGGCGAGGGCGGCAATGCGCGCGCGCCGGCGGCGCTGCCAGGCGGGGCGTCCAAGCAGCCAGGCCACGAGGGCCAGGCTGACAGCGAAGCAGAGAAGAAGGACCATGCCCGCGCAGATGGGTGCGCCGCCGGCGTTTGCAATCCCACCTGGCTCCTCAGGGAGCGTCGTAGCCGAGCTTGTGGATCGCGTCGTTGATGCGTCGCAGGACGGCGGGCATCACCGCCTTGCTGCACCAGAAGTGACGGGCCAACCCCGGGGGCATGTCGGCAAAGTGCAAGGTTTGGATGCCGCTGCCGCTGAGCTCCTGGCTGCGATCTAGGTACTCGAAGTCGTCCTGGTCCATCAGCATGTAGTCGGCACGGTGGGCAGCGATCATGCGGCCAAGTTGGAGCGGCGACACGGGCACATGCATGGGCGGCTCGGGCATGGCCTTGATCATCGCGTCGAGCTCGGCCCCGTAGGACACGCCATCCACCACAGCGAGCCGGAGCTGCCGGTCCTGCAGCAGGGCCTTTACGCTCGCGTGGGCGCGCGCGGCCGGAGCGGCCTTCGCTGAGGCGAGCACGATCTGCGGCTTGTCCTGGTGAATGGCCAGGCTGAACGAGCCGATCGCCTCGCGCGCTGGCAGGTGATACCAGCCCGGCGAGCACAGCGGCCGCTTGTTGGCCTCGAGTTCGGCGACGACGCGCTTCTGCGGCATGACCAGATAGCGCACCTCCAGCCCGGCCTCGCGGAAGATGGCGCGGCTTTTGTCGATCAGGATGCCTATGGCCTGGCCGTTGTCCTCGGTGGAATAGGGCGGCTTGTCCCGATAGGCGATGAGTAGTGGCTCGGCCGCAAGGGTGGTGCAAGCGACCAGCGCCAGGGGCAGGGCGAACAGCAACTTCACGCCAGGCTTTCAGGCTTCCATTTGCCGGCGCGGCGCAGCTTGCGCTCCTTCTTGGCGGCTTCTCGCTCGGCCTCCTTGGTCACGGCCTCCTGCTCCCAGCGCAAGAACTCGGCCGGCGTCTCCAGCGTGATGCGGCCGAGCACGGCTTGGCGGAATTCGTAGACCAGGACTTCGGCGGCCTTTTGCATATTCACGCGCCCGCCACTCTGCACGGCGCCGCGCCTGCGGCCCAGCAGCTCAAGGGCCTCGGCATCGCTGAGGCCGCCGAGCTCGCCGAGCTTGTAGCGGGCTTCGAGCAGCTCGGCGTAGTTGCCGCGCAGGTAACGGATCAGCTCGACGGCCACTTCCTCCTCGTCGAAAGCATTGCGGCCGATGGCGCCGCTGGCGGCAAGGTTGTAGCCGCTTTGCTCGACGCTGATGCGGGGCCAGAGCATGCCGGGCGTATCGAAGAGGTAGAAGTCGTTCTCGAGCACGAGTTTCTGCTCGATCTTGGTGATGCCGGGCTCGTCGCCGGTCTTGGCGGCGCGCTTGCCCATGAGGGTGTTGATCAGCGTGGACTTGCCCACATTGGGAATCCCACAGATCAGCACGCGCAGCGGCTTGTCCATGCCGCCGCGCAAAGGCGCCAGCTGGCGGCATTCGTCCATCAGCGCCTTGGCCGGGGCGCGCACGCTCGCATCCAGCCCGATGGCGCGGGTCTGAGGCAGGCTGTTGAAGTGATCCAGCCAAAGCGCGGTCCGCGCGGGGTCCGCCAGATCTTGCTTGTTCAGCAGTTTCAGGCGCGGCTTGCCCTCTGTGAGGCTGGCCAGCAGCGGGTTGCTGCTGGAGCCGGGCACGCGGGCGTCGAGCATTTCAATGACCACGTCGAGTCCCGCCTTCATGCGATCGTGGATCGCACTGCGGGTTGAGTTCATGTGGCCGGGGAACCAGTGGATGGCCATGTCAGGCTGAAATTTCGAAATGCAGACTTTTGCGCCATTGTCACAGCAGGGCGGCGGGGCGTCAGCATGGAGGCGTTTGCAGGTCGGTCTTGCGTGCGGGAGGTCACGCAAAGGCCGGCCACGCCGCGGGGCTCTTAGGGCGTGGGCGCCTGGCAGGCCGTGTCCGCCCGCAGCTTGGACAGGAAGCGCGCTAGATGCGGGTCGCTGCGCAGCTGCGAGGCTTCCTCAAACGAGAACCAGCGCGCTTCGCCGAACTCCTCGCAATCGAAGCGAAAGGCGGTAGAGCGGCTGGCCTTCACCGAGTACCAAAGCGAGACATCCACATGACCGACGGTGAGCCCCACGGTCTCGCTCACCGTGACCATGTGTGGTGGCGCCAGCTGTTCCTGGTCGATCTCGAGCCCCAGTTCCTCCTGCAACTCCCGCACCACCGTGGAGCGCGGATCCTCGTGCGGCTCCACATGCCCGCCGGTGGGCAGCCATTTCAGCGCATTGCGGTGATTGACCAGCAGGATGTGGTCCTCATGCACGACGGCGAAATAGGCCACCAGATGCTTGGGCGGCGTGGCCGGCTTGGCGGTGCGGTAGAGCGGGGCGCCGGACGCGATCCAGGCCAGCGCGTCAGCGAGATGGGCCTGTTCGATCTCGTCGAGCGGCTCGATGGCCGCCAGTTCGATTCTGAGGTGTTCGGGCATGCGTGGCATGGTAGCCGCGCCGCGCCGGCCTATTCCCCCAGGCCCGATGACAGGCGGAACACATGGCCGTCCGGATGCATGATGCGGCACTCGCGCACGCCCCAGGGTTCGTCGGTGGGCGGCCACAGCACGGTCACACCCTGGGCCACCGCGCGCGCATGGGCCTCGTCGACGTCGGCCGGGCTCCCCAGCCACAGGCTCAGCCACATCGCGCCAGTGTCGTCATCGCCATCGAAGCGGGCCGGCTTGCCGCCGCGCAGCCCCTGGCCGTCCTTGCACAGAAAGAGCTGCATCTCGCCCGAGCAGACACTGCCGAAGGTGGGCTCGCCCCGTTCGTTCAGCATCTCGCCCGGCTTCATCATGCCGCCGGCGTTCCAGGTGAATCCATGCGACCAGCCCAGGGACTCAAACCACTGGATGCTCGCCGCAACGCTTGAGACGTTGAGGATGGGAGTGATGGCAGAAACTTTCATGGGCGGGGCCTTCTGTTGAAGCGAGCATCCTCGCCCCGGCGAATGATTATTCACAAGGCTGCCCGGTGCCATACGGGCCGATTTCTGGTGGAATCCGGTTCTTCATCTCCGCGACCGACGAAATCCATTTATGCCCAAGCAGTCTCTTGCCCTGACCGCTCCGGCCGACCGCGCCCTGCAGCTCTGGTTCGAGCCCTGGGCCGAGGACTTCACCGTGCCCGCAGGCGCATTGGTGGAACTGCATGCGAACTCGCGAGTGGCCGGCCAGCTGATGTTCGAGGAGCAGGAGGGGCGCACGGTCGTCTATGGCTGGGGTGGCAGCACCTTGCGCCTGATGTTGGACGGGCGGATCGTCAAGTCCTTCGATGAGCCAGCCCCCGACTTCATGGACCGCGAATCCTTCGGCCTTCTGTTTGCGCCCCCGCCGGCTTATGGCGCCGCCCGGCCCTCGCCGACCCCCGCCCCTGCAAAACTGCGCCGCTGGTGGCAGTTTTGGGCGAAGTAGGGCGCTTCGCATGAGGACTGCCGGCGCGCACGTCGCGCGCGCAACACAGCGTCGCACCGCAACCTTGTCTCGCCTTCGCAATCGGCCCGGCATGCGATGCCGCATCCTCGCCCTTGTCCTGACGATCTTCTTCACCGGAGCCGCGGGGGCGCAGCAGCCCTGCGCCATGAAGCAGCGTTGGAGCGATGACCCGCCCTACAGCATGAAGCTGGCCGATGGCCGTGTCGTCGGCATCTACGTGGACCTGCTGAGGGAGGCGCTGGGACGCATGGGCTGCAGCACCGTTCTCGTCGAGATGCCCTGGGCACGTGCCGTGGCCGAATTGCAGGCCGGGAGGCTGGACGTCCTGCCCGGCATGCTGCGCAATGCCGAGCGCGAGAGCTTCGCGCGCTTCGCCCCCGAGCGCTGGCACTCGCGCAACCTGCTTTTCGCGCACGTGGACGCCAAGGACCGCTGGCCTCGCGAGAAGCTCGACGAGATCCGCCACAGCGGCTTCAAGCTCGGTGCCCAGATCGGCGTGAAATACGGCCCTGACTTTGCAGCGCTGGACAGCGATCCGGGCTTTCACCGTCTACTCGAACTCGGCTCCTCGCGCATGCGCCTGTGGCAGATGCTCCAGAAGCACCGCATCGACGGGCTGATCGCCGACGAATGGACGGCGCGCTACGAACTCGCGCGGCTAGGCATGCAGGACGAGGTGCGCGCCACCGGCATCGTGCTGTCTGTCGAGGCGGCAGCTATCGCCTTCTCCAAGGCCTCGGTCAAGGCCGACTTCGTCGAGCGCTTCAACGCGGTGACAGAGGCCATGGACCGTGAAGGCCGCTACCGCGCCATTGTGCGCAAGTACACCCAGGAGTCACCAGCTGGCAATTAGCACCGTTGGGATGGGGTCATCGTTCTCTCAGGTACAATAACGACATAGATACGCGCAGGACCGTTTTCTCAAGGTCTTCGTCTGCAGCCTCGCCGACCTCCCCAAGGTCCTTTCTCGCGGGCCCTGCATCACACAACTCCCGGCAAGTGTTCTTGAGTGTTTCTGTCTTCGCTGGCGAAGTGCGCCCGCGGAGTGTTCTTCATCATCTACGTTTCAAAGGAAACACCATGACTACCATGCAAACCGGCACCGTGAAGTGGTTCGACGACGGCAAGGGCTTCGGCTTCATCACGCCCGCCGACGGCAGTAAGGACCTGTTCGCCCACCACAGCGAAATCCGCAACAACGGCGGCTTCCGCACCCTGGCCGAAGGCGCCAACGTTGAATTCGAAGTCAAGCAAGGTCCCAAGGGCCTGCAGGCTTCGAACATCCGCGCGCTCTAAGGCCCGCGCACCGGCCGTGCCGCTCTGGCACGGCCTGGTTTTTCAAACCGCGCCAAGACGGTTCCCGCCGATCAAGGCGCACACCTCAAGAAAACATGCAAAAGAAGAGCATTGAGGTGGGGCGTTTCCTTGTCTCACCGATGACCCAAACCCACACCGATGGTGGCTTCGCCGCCTTGGTGTCCATCCGTTCCGGCCAAGGCATGGCCAGCATCGATCGCGTGATGCGATTTGTGCCGAGCTTCTCCAACCGCCGGGCCGCACTGCGTTACGCCGCCCATGAAGGCATGGCCTGGGCGCGCCAGCATTGAACGCTTGTGCCCCTTCAGGGCCCTGCATTTGAGCAATCCACAGGAGTGCCTGACATGGCCAAAGAAGAATTGATCGAAATGCACGGCGTCGTGAACGAAATCCTCCCGGATTCGCGTTTCCGCGTGACGTTGGACAACGGCCACCAATTGGTCGCCTACACGGGCGGCAAGATGCGCAAGCATCACATCCGCATTCTGGCCGGCGACAAGGTCTCGCTGGAACTTTCGCCCTATGATCTGAGCAAGGGCCGGATCACGTTCCGACATCTCGAGCGCCGCTGAGGCGGCCAGGGCTTTTCTGCGCGCTAAGTACTGAGCGACTCACGCAGCCGGCGCAGCAGTTCGCGGCGCTGCTCGACCGTCTGCACAGCCAGTCGCTCGAACTTGTGCTGACCCAGCTTCGCGTCGGCGAACAGGCCGGCCGTATCCTCATGGAAGTGCAGCTAGGCTTGCGCGCGGTGGTAGAAGATGCCCGGCTTGCGCTCCTGGAGTCCGGGCAAACGGCGTATCTCGGCGAGTAGGTCTTCGAGGGCGTGGAGGGCGGCGGGGCCGGCGTGCTTCATCTCGGCGTCAGTCTCCCACAAGCATCTCCGTGTGCGCTCCCATATGCCTTCCTTATGGCTTCGGTGGGACAAATGAATCGCGGCACCACCGAGTGCCGCGCGATTCAACGGAGATTAAAAAATGTCCTTCGATGCCATTGGCGGAAGTTGGCTGCTTCCGCTCGTCTTCACGGTCATGACGCTGCTGGCGTTGGCCATCCTCGTGCGCGTGTCCGGCGTGTTGCGCTACATCCCCAATGACCGCGTCGGCGTGGTCGAAAAGCTCTGGAGCCTGTCGGGCTCCTTGCGTTCGGGCCTGCTGGCATTGCATGGCGAAGCTGGCTTCCAGCCCGAGCTGCTGCGCGGCGGCTTCCACTTCTTCACGCCCTTCCAGTACCGCGTCCACATCCTGCCCATGGTGGCGGTAACGCAGGGCAAGATCGGCTACGTCTTTGCCCGCGACGGACTGGACCTCGCCGCCGGCCAGACCCTGGCCAGCAATGCCGCGGCCAACGACTTCTGCGACGTCCGCGGCTTCCTTACCGGCGGCGGCCAGAAGGGCCCGCAGCGCAAGGTGCTGCGCGAGGGCACGCACGTGGTCAATCCGGCGCTCTTCGTCACCATGACCGAGGAAGGCACCTATGCGATGGCGCTGGACCGCCACGAGAAGACCTATTACGAGAACATGCGCGCCCTGCTCGAGGAGCGCGGCGCGTTCCGGCCCGTGGTGATCAGCAGCCGCGCCGGCGCCGAGCAGATGGACATGCTGGCGGTCGTCACCGTGCAAGACGGGCCGGCGCTGGCGCGCGACGAGCTGCTGGCCCCTGATGTCGGCGATGCCCACATGAGCTTCCAGGAGCCGGAGGCCTTCCTCGCCGCCGGCGGCCGCCGCGGCCGCCAGGAGCGCGTGCTTGTGGAGGGCACTTACTACATCAACCGCCTGTTCGCCACGGTCGAGCTGATCGCCAAGACCGTGATCCCGGTCGGCTTCGTTGGCGTGGTGGTGTCCTATACCGGCGCGCGTGGCGAGGATGTGTCGGGCAGTGAGTACAGCCACGGTGAGCTTGTGCGGGCCGGCTGCCGTGGTGTCTGGCGCGACCCGCTGATGCCGGGCAAGTACGCCTTCAACACCTATGCCGGCAAGATCGAACTCGTGCCCACGACCAACTTCGTGCTGATGTGGAAGAGCGGCGAGAGCGGCTCCAGTTTCGACAGCAATCTGCGCGAGATCACATTGATCACCAAGGATGCCTTCGAGCCGCTGCTGCCGCTCTCGGTTGTCGTGCATATCGACTACCGCAAGGCGCCGCTGGTCGTGCAGCGCTTCGGCAATGTCAAGCAGCTCGTCGAGCAGACGCTGGACCCGATGGTGTCGAGCTACTTCAAGAACGTGTCGCAGACGCGCACTTTCATCGAGCTGATCCAGTCACGCAGCGAACTTCAGGCCAATGCCTCGCACGATATGCGCGAGCGCTTCCTCGCCTATTCGCTGGAGTTCCAGGAAGTGCTGATCGGCACGCCGCGCCCGCAGCAAGGCGACTCACGCATCGAGACCATCATGGCCCAGCTGCGCGACCGGCAGATCGCGCGCGAGCAGGTGGAGACCTTTGCGCAAAAGGAAATCGCCGCCAACAAGCAGCGCGAGCTCAACGAGGCTGAGAAGCGCGCCGAGAAGCAGAGCGAACTGACCGCTTCGCTGGTGGACATCTCCATCAAGGAGAACCACGGCGCGGCCGCGGTGAAGGCCGCCGAGAAGCGCCGCCAGGAAATCGAGGCCCTGGCCCTGGCCGAGGCTTTCCGCCAGGAGCGCGAGGGCCAGGGCCGTGCATCCGCGATCCGATCGATCGGCGAGGCCGAGGGCGCTGCCATCCGCGCCAAGTCCGAGGCGTTGGAAGGCGAGGGCGCTGACAAGCAGCTGACGCAGACCGTGATGCTGCGCCTGGCCGAAGCCTTCGAGACCGCCAAGGTGCCGCTGGTGCCGCAGATCCAGCTCGGCCAGGGCGGCGGCGAGGGCGGTAACGCCATCGCCACGCTGCTGGGGCTGATGACGGCGCTCAAGGCGCGGGAACTGGACGCAGCACAGCGTTGAACCGAGGCGCGTCCGCCAGCCTCACGGGCTGGCGGGCAGGCGAATGCTCTGAGGATGGTGCAGCAGATCATCCGGGTCGTAGCGGCGCTTTACTTGCTGCAGCCGCACGTAGTTGACGCCGTAGTAGCTCTGCTCCCAATGCGCAAAACCGATGTCGGGGTAGTTGGCGTAGTGGGCCGATACGCCGCTATCGCGGAACAAGGCTTGGATGGCGTCGAAAGCGCGCATCAGGCCCGGGGCCGCGGCGTCGTGTTCCCAATAGGCCTGCAGTTCTCCAAGGTAGGGCAGGTGACGGTGCGGGAAGCACGAGGCCTGCTCAAAACCGGGATCGGCAATCCGGCCGCCCAGGGTGTTGATCTGGAAGACGATGCCCGGGTGGCTCACGAGCTGGTCGAACAGCGGCTGAAGAACGCGCAGCACCTCTTCCAGCCCGCTGAACATGCCGGCCGAGGCGTTCTTGAAATTGATCGGCCCTGGGCGCCCGTGGTAGCGGCGCATGGCCGTGGGCAGGTCTGCCTGCAGCGTCGACTCGGCGCTGTCGGCCATGGCGCGCAGCGGCGCGACGAGCTGGGACAGTTCGGGGCCGGCCTCATAGCCCGTGACGAGGACGGTCAGCGTACGCCCATTGAGCACGAAGGCGCCAAAGCCATGCGGCGGCAGCCTGCCGCTCAGCGAGAACCAGGTGCGCAAGATCTGCTCGAAACGCCCGACATCGAGCTTGCGAAACTTGAGCACATGGCTGTCAAAGTGCGGCGGCAGGGCCTGCGTCTTGAAGCACAGCGAGCTGACCACGCCAAAGTTGCCGTTGCCACCGCCCTTGCAGGCCCAGAGCAACTCTGGATCCTCCAGGCCATCGACGACGCTTCCATTGGGCGCCACCATGCGCAGGCTCAAGAGGCTGTCGCAGGTCAGTCCATGCTTGCGGCTGAAGAAACCGTAGCCGCCGCCGAGGGTGAGGCCGGCAATGCCCACGCTGCCGCAGGATCCTGAGGGCAGCAGGCGACGCCGGGGGAACAGCGCGGCCTGGATCTCCCGCAAAGTACATCCCACCTCGATGCGCACCGTCTCGGCATCGAGCCATTGGATCCTCTTCATCTGGGAGACATTGACCACCAGTCCGCCGTCGTTGTTCGAAAACCCTTCGAAGCAATGGCCGCCACTGCGCACGGCGACCTTCAGGCCCTCTTCGCGGGCCAGCTGCAGTGCCTGGCGGATATGGTCTTCGCTGCGGCAGACCGCGATGTACTTCGGGGCTGGATTCAAGCGCTTGTTGTATCCCTGCCGGAAGGCCACGTAGAGGGCGTCGTCGCGGCTGTAGATGTGGGCAGGTCGGTGTGGCACCTGCGCGAAACAAACGGCGAGCGGGGCAAGGCTCCCGCCCAGGCCAAGCAGGGCGACGAGCTTGCGCCGGCCGGACTCGCTCAAGCCACGCGCTCGCCGGTCTGCAGCTTCCACAGCGCCGCATAGGCATCGCCCGCAGCCAGCAACTCCTCATGCGTGCCGCTCTCCACGATGCGGCCGCGCTCCATCAGGTGAATGCAATCGGCTTGCCGCACGGTCGAGAGGCGGTGTGCGATGACGAGCGTGGTGCGGTTGCGGCTCACCACGGCCAGCGAGCGCTGGATCGCGGCTTCGGTCTCGTTGTCCACCGCGCTGGTGGCCTCGTCGAGGATGAGGATGGGCGGGTTCTTGAGGATGGCGCGGGCCAGGGCCAGGCGCTGGCGCTGCCCGCCTGAAAGCTTCTGGCCGCGCTCGCCCACGCGGGTGGCGAATGCCAACGGCAGCCGTTCGATGAATTCGAGGCTCTCGGACAGGCGCGCCGCCTCGCGGATCTGCACGTCGCTCGCGCTCTGGCTGCCGTAGGCAATGTTCTCGGCAATCGTGCCGTCGGTCAGGAAGGCGTCCTGCGCCACATAGCCGATGGTGCGGCGCAGGTCCTGCAAATTGAGTTCGTCGATGGGGGCGCCGTCGAGCAGCACGTGGCCTTGCTGAGGTTCATAAAAGCGCAGCAGCAGCTTGATCAACGTGGACTTGCCCGAGCCTGTGCTGCCGACGAAGGCCACGGTCTGGCCCGCCTGCACTTCCAGCGTGATGTCGCTGAGCGTCGGCGTCTCGCCGTACGAGAAGCTCACGCGATCGAAGCGTAGGGAGCCGCGTGTGGCGCCGGCGGCGAGATGCCGGCCCTCGTAAGCGATCCGGATCGGCGTGCTCAAGAGGCCTAGGGCGCGCTCGGTGGCGGCCATGGAGCGCTGGTACATGTCGGCCACCTCTGCCAGCCGCGTCATCGGCCACAGCAGGCGCTGCGTGAGGAAGACAAGAACCGAATACGCGCCCACCTCGAGCCGGCCGTGGATCGTCAGCCAGCCGCCGTAGACCAAGGTGGCTGTGAAGCCTGCGAGGATGGCCATGCGGATCACGGGCGTGATGGCCGAACTGACGGCGATGGCTTCGGTATTGGCCCGGCGGTAGACGTCACTGGCCTGCTCGATGTGGCGGGCCTCGAAGTCCTCGGCCGCATAGGCTTTGATGGTGGCCAGGCCCAGCAGGTTGTTGTTGAGGCGCGCACTCACGTCGCCGGCTGCCTCACGCACGGCGCTGTAGCGCGGCGCGAGCTTTTTCTGGAACCAGAAGGCGCCGAGCAGGATCACGGGGATCGGCACAAGCGAGATCACCGCGATTCCTGGCTGCAGCGCGAAGAACACGGCCGAGACGAGCAGGGAACCGAAGAAGACCTGGATGATCTGGGTGGCGCCGAAGTTGATGAAGCGCTCCATCTGATTGATGTCGTCGTTCAGCACCGACATCAGCGCGCCCGTGCGCTGGTCCTCAAAGAAGCGAAGCTCGAGCTTTTGCACATGGGCGTAGCAATCTTGGCGCAAGTCGTGCTGGATGTTCTGCGCGAGGCCACGCCACTTCACTTCGAGCAGGTACTCGAACAGCGACTCCAGGCCCCAGACGGCGACGTTCAGGGCACCCAGTGCCAGCAACTGCGGCCACACGCCGGTGATGCCGAAGCGGCCGAGCATGCGCGTGGCGATAAAGCTTTGGTCGCCGCGCACGACGACGTCCACGGCGGCACCGATGAGCACCTCGGGCAGCACGTCGAAGAGCTTGTTGAGGACGGAGTAGAGCGTGGCGAGTCGGATGTCGCCTCGGTAGGCGCGCGCGTACGCCAGCAGCGCGCGCAAGGGGTGTGCGGATTTCAAACCGGCGAGACTCCGATCAGCAAGAGATGCAGGCCGCCGGCGAAGGCGCCGTAGACGAGCAGACCAACGACCAGGCTTGCCACCGTCTGCGCAACGCTGACCTCGGCAGCGGCGGGTGGCGCGGCGCGGTCACGCCGGCGCGCAGCCCGGAAGCACAGCACGGACCAGAGCAGGAAGCCGCCGAAGAGCAGCAAGTCGGCAGCGGTATTGTTGGATAGCAGATGGGCGAAGGCCCAGGTCTTGGTGCCCAGCAGCATGGGGTGGCGCAGCTTCACGCGCAGCCAGCTGCGCGGGAATTGGCCCCCAACCACGAGCAGTAGGGCCGGCAGCATCAGCGCCGCCGTGAGGTGACGCATGCCGGGCAAGGCCGGCCACAGAGCGACGGGTGTCTGACGTGCCTGGCCGAAGCCCCAGCAGATCAGGGCAAAGCCGATGAGTGAGACGGCCGTGTAGCCCAGCTTCCATTTCGCCTCGCCCCAGGCCGCTAGGCGCGCGGTGCGCCAATCGTCGGCGAGGATGCGCACCGAGTGGATGCCCAGGAACAGGAGGAGGCCGGTGACCAGTATCGCCATGGGAGTTTCCTCGCCGTGAAGGTGGCGCGAGCATAGTCCCTTCCCGGGCACTACGATCACAGGGATGTACTGGCCGCAGCTGCGCTATGTGCGGATCGCCGCTCCCATCATGGTGGGTCTTTCATGGGTCGAAGCCGTGGTGCTGGCACAGCGTTCGCGCGACGACTGGCGCGCGCTGGCGGTGTCGATCACGGATGTGCTGCTGCGGCTCTTCATCCAGACCTTCGTGCCCCCGTCGATCGCGGTGCCGCTGCTTCAATGGGCTGTCGAGAATCCGCTGGCTCAGGATCGAGCTGAACCCATGGGCGGCGCTGGGCCTGCTCTTTGTTGGCCAAGAGTTCTGCTACTACTGGTATCACCGGGCGGCGCATCGCGTGCGCTGGTTCTGGTGCAACCATCAGGTGCATCACGCGCCCAACGAGCTGAACCTCGGCGCGGCGTAGCGTATCGGAATCTTCGGCAAGCTCACGGGCACGCAGTTGTTCTTCGTGCCGCTGGCCTGGCTTGGCTTCCCGCCGGGCATCGTGTTCGAGGTGCTGCAGATCAATCTGCTGTACCAGCTCTGGCTGCACACGAGCTGGATTCCGCGACTCGGGCCGCTGGAGTGGATCCTCAACACCCCCTCGGTGCCTACCGTGCCGAACGTGCTGAGGTGCCATGCCGTTCTGGCTTGATCGAGCCGGTGACAAGCTACAACCCACTGCGACTGGAACTCGGCCCTTGGCTCAGGCTGTGGCGCGATCTGCACAGGGCTCGCGGCTGGCGGGCCGTACTGGGCACCCTCGTCATGCCACCAGGTTGGAAGCCCGACGGCGCCGGAGACACGGTCGAGGAACTGCGGGCCCGAGCCCTACTGCAGGACGTGTCTTAGGGCCCACAGCAGTGAAGGGAAGCCCACCGCCCAGATGACGACGACGAGGGCGACGGCCTTGGTTCCGGTCAGGTAGAAATCGCTCGAGTGCTTCATAGCACGATCCTCCAATATGGAAGACAACGTGCAATTGCCGTGCCACGTTGACGGCCTTGCAAGTGCCAATTTTTCATCCAGCATGGTGCGTCCACGCCCAAGAGACGGGCGGCGGCTCACTTGATCGGGGGCCTGCCGCGCCGCGCCGGCTCGCTGGCCTCGGGCTTGATGCCGCGTTTGGCCAAGGCCTCGCGCAGCAGGTATTCGATCTGCGCGTTACTGGACCGGAGCTCCTGGGCCGCCAGACGCTCGATGGCCTCCCACAGCGCCGGATCCAGGCGCAGGGCGAAGGCTTTCTTCTCGGGACTGGCCATCGGTGTCGGGGCCTGAGCCGGCCTCAGTTGTAGAGCGTGCCGGCGTTGACGATGGGCTGGGTCTCGCGGTCTGAGCACAGCACCACAAGGAGGTTGGAGACCATGGCCGCCTTGCGCTCGTCGTCCAGATTGACGATCTGGCGTTCCGACAGGCCGATGAGCGCAGCCTCCACCATGGTCACCGCACCCTGCACGATCTTCTGGCGCGCGCTGATCACGGCCTCAGCCTGCTGTCGGCGCAGCATCACCTGGGCGATCTCGGGCGCATAGGCGAGGTGGGTCAGCTTGGCATCCATCACTTCCACACCGGCTGGGCTGAAGCGCTCGCCGAGTTCGCGGCGCATCGCGGCAGCCACTTCGTCCTGGCCGGCCCGCAGCGTGGTCTCGCCGTGTTGCAGGTCGTCGCCGTCGTCATAGGCGTAGAGCGAGGCCAGATGACGCACGGCGGCCTCGGCCTGCAGGCTGACGAAGAGCTCGTAGTTGTCCACGTCGAACACCGCCTGCGCACTGTCGCGTACGCGCCAGACCACGACGGCGCCGATCTCCACCGGGTTGCCGCGCTTGTCGTTGACCTTGAGCGTGGTCACGTTGAGGTTGCGTGCGCGCAGCGAGATCTTGCGCTTGACCTTGAGCGGGTTGGCCCAGCGAAGGCCGGGTCGGCGATCCGTGCCCGTGTAGGAGCCGAAGAGCATGAGGATGGCCGCCTCGTTGGGCTGCAGCATGTACAGGCCTACAAAGACCAGCACTGCGCAAACCAGGGCCAGCACGCCGGCCGCAAGGAGCCCGAGGGCAAGTCCGGCCGATTCCAAGATCGAGGCCCCGCCCACCAGCAGCAGGGCCAGGCCGATCAGGAACATCAGATAGCCATTGGCACTGGCCGCGGCTGTTTCACGATGACTCGCGTTCATGTCGTCTCCACGCATTGCGAAAATATGATATCACTTTAATCGCATATTTCACGAAAGGCAACAAAGCCGTTGTCCTGATTCCATCAGGACTCCATCAGGCGCGCCTGAACGGCTTCAAGCCACGCGGTCCACGCGCATGGCCAGCACGACCGAGCTGTTCGTACGCAGAACGCCCTCGATCTCGCCAATCTCGTCGAGCAGGTCGTCCAGGCGCACGGTGGACTCGGCCTGCAGCACGGCCATGTAGTCGAAGGCGCCGCTGACCGAAGCGAGCTGGCGCAGCTCTGGCAGCCGGGTCAGCCGCTTGACCACCTCGCGGCCGGCTTTGGGCTCCACGCTGATACCCACGAAGGCCTGGACGGCGCGCTCGGCCTGTTGCAAGCCCAGGCGCACGGTGTAGCCGACGATGGCGCCGCTGGCCTCAAGCCTGGCGAGCCGCGCCACCACCGTCGTGCGAGCCACGCCGAGCTTGCGCGCCAACTCGGCCGTGCTGGCGCGTGCGTTGGCCTGGAGCAGGGTGATGAGTTTGCGGTCGCTTGCGTCGAGATTCATCGTTATCCCTTGATTAATTCAATTCGTCCGTCATTGATGACGGTTCGTCAATTTAATGCGATTGTTCGACGAAAGTGTGCTTTTTTTCGTCCGACCTCCTTTTTAGACTTCAGCCATTCACCTCTGTTGGAGCTCGTCCCCATGAAAGTTGCACTGCTCGGCGCCGGACACATCGGCCAAACCATCGCCCGTTTGCTCCACGGCTGCGGCGACTACACCGTCACCGTGCTCGACAAGAATCCGCAAGCGCTGGCCGTGCTCGCCAAGGAGGGCATCGGCACCCAGCAGGTGGACACCGAGAACAGCGTCGCCCTGGCCGCCGCGCTGCGCGGCCAGCAGACTGTCGTCAACGCGCTGCCCTACCACTTGGCCATCTCCTCGGCCAGGCTGGCCCTGGAAGCCGGGTGCCACTACTTCGACCTGACCGAAGACGTGGCCGCCACCCAGGCCATCAAGGAAATGTCCGAAGGTGCCAAGACTGCCTTCATGCCGCAGTGCGGCCTCGCCCCGGGCTTCATCGGTATCGTGGCGCATCACCTGGCCAAGGGCTTCGAGCAGGTTGTGGACGTGAAGATGCGCGTCGGCGCGCTGCCGGCCTTCCCCACCAACGCGCTCAAGTACAACCTGACCTGGAGCGTTGACGGGCTGATCAACGAGTATTGCCACCCCTGTGAGGCCATCCACGACGGCGCCCAGATCGCCGCGCTGCCGCTCGAGGGCCTCGAGCACTTCTCGCTTGACGGCGTCGAGTACGAGGCCTTCAACACCTCGGGTGGTCTCGGCACCCTCTGCGAGACCTGGGCCGGCAAGGTGCGCAACCTGGACTACAAGACCGTTCGGTACCCCGGCCACCGCGACCTGATGCAGTTCCTGCTCGAGGACTTGCAGCTCAAGAGCGACCAGGCCCTGCTGAAGGGCGTGATGAAGAAGAGCATGCCGGCCACCATGCAGGACGTGGTGCTCGTGTTCGTCACGGTCTCGGGCTACAAGAACGGCACCCTGCTGCAGGAAGTGTTCGCCCGCAAGATCTTCGCCGAGCGTGATGGCGCCGCCCCGATCTCTGCCATCCAGATCACCACCGCCGCCGGCATCTGTGCCGCTGTCGACCTGTTCCGCGAGGGCAAGCTGCCGCAGAAGGGCTTCCTGCGCCAGGAAGAAGTGGCTCTGCCCGACTTCTTGAACAACCGTTTTGGCAAGGCCTATCAGCAGTCGCGCCAGGTCGAGAGCATCGGCTGACATGAGGCCCCCACGCCCGGGCTTTGCCCGGCCTGCCCCCCGAGGGGGCGCAAGGAAACTTGGGGCGCCCCGGCGTTTCCTTAGGACAATCCGCGCATGAACACGAACGAACTCCTCTCCTCACTCGGCGTCCCCGTCGCGGCCTTCACGGGCGGCTCCCTGCTGGTCCGCTCACCCATCGACGGCGCGCAGATCGGCGCCGTGCCTGAGAACACAGGCGAAGAGATGCGCGCCGCTGTTGGTCGCGCCCACGCTGCCTTCCTGCAGTGGCGCAACGTGCCTGCGCCCAAGCGCGGCGAACTCGTGCGCTTGTTCGGCGAAGAGCTGCGCGGCCATAAGGCCGCGCTGGCCCGTCTCGTCGCGCTCGAGGCCGGCAAGGTCAGCAGCGAAGGGGAGGGCGAGGTGCAGGAGATGATCGACATCTGCGACTTCGCCGTCGGCCTCTCGCGCCAGCTCCACGGACTGACAATCGCCAGCGAGCGCCCCGGCCACCGCATGATGGAGCAATACCTGCCCCTGGGGGTGGTGGGCATCATCAGCGCTTTCAACTTCCCCGTGGCCGTGTGGGCCTGGAACAGCGCCCTGGCCCTGGTCTGCGGCGACACCTGCGTGTGGAAGCCCAGCGAGAAGACGCCGCTGACCGCGCTCGCCACGCAGGCGCTCTTCGAGCGTGCCGTCGCTCGCTATGCCGGTGCGCCCGCGCACCTGTCGCAGCTGCTGATCGGGCGCGCAGACGTGGGTGAAGCCCTGGTCGACGATCCGCGTGTGGCGCTGGTCTCCGCCACCGGCTCCACGCGCATGGGCCGCGCCGTGGGCCCGCGCGTGGCGGCGCGCTTCGGTCGCTGCCTGCTCGAACTCGGCGGCAACAACGCCATCATCGTCACGCCCAGCGCAGACCTGGACCTGGCCGTGCGCGGCATTCTCTTCGGCGCTTACGGCACGGCCGGCCAGCGCTGCACGACCACACGCCGCGTGATCGCGCACGCCAGCATCCACGACGAACTCGTTTCGCGCCTCGACCGCGCCCGCGCCCAGCTCACGATCGGTGATCCGACCGAGCCCGGCAACCTGATCGGCCCGCTGATCGACAAGGGCGCGTTCGACGCCATGCAGGCCGCGCTCACGGCCGCGAAGGCCCAGGGCGGCCAGGTCAGCGGCGGCGAGCGCGCGCTGGCCGATCGCTACCCGGAAGCCTGGTACGCCGTGCCGGCCCTGGCCCGCATGCCCAAGCAGACGGACATCGTCCGCCACGAGACCTTCGCGCCGATCCTCTACACCCTGAAGTACGAGACCCTGGACGAAGCGATCGCCTTGCAGAACGACGTGCCCCAGGGGCTGTCCTCGGCCATCTTCACCAACGACATTCGTGAGGCCGAGGCCTTCGTGAGTGCCAGCGGCTCCGACTGCGGCATCGCCAATGTCAACATCGGCACCAGCGGCGCCGAGATCGGCGGGGCCTTCGGAGGGGAGAAGGAGACCGGCGGCGGACGCGAGTCGGGCTCGGATGCGTGGAAGGCCTATATGCGCCGCACGACCAACACGGTGAACTACTCGCGTGAGTTGCCTTTGGCGCAGGGCGTGAAGTTCGACGTGTAAACCGGCTAGGTAGGCTCACCTATCGCCGATGCATTGATGCTCCCGCAAAATCCTGTCCGAGTCTGCTTTAGACAGGCTGGATCAGGGAGCATCGATGCATTTTCCAGAGGGCCTGCGAGCCCTGTTGCTGATTCTTTGCGGTACTGTCCTGGGCCCCGCACATGCCGGCTCGTTGACCGGGCCCCCGCCCGATTGGGTGCAAGCTCTCCCAAGTGTTACGCCTTTGCCCCTTACTCCGGATGCGGAGGGCGCGCAGTTTCTGCTGGTGGATCGCCAGACGCGGGTCGTCGCCGCCGGCGTGACCACCTATCGGCACTATGTGCAGCGGGTGCAGAACGAGAGTCAACTGGCCGAGTCCTCCGAGATCAGCATTGATTTCGACCCAAGCTACCAGCGCCTGACGCTCCATCGTGTGCGCGTCAGGCGGGGCGCGCAGGAGCTTGACAAGCTCAAGCCTTCTTCGATCCAGCTGCTGCAGCGTGAGCGCGAGCTCGAGGCGCGAGTCCTCGACGGTCGTCGGACGGCTCACCTGATCCTGGACGATGTTCGCGTGGGCGACGTCATCGACTACGAGTACACCATCGATGGCGGCAATCCTGCCCTTGCCAGGATGCGCTACGGCCGCTGCGATCTTCAGTACTCGGTGCCGGTCGAACATGTGCGGTGCCGGCTGCTTTGGCCCGATGGTCGCGATTTGCAGACGCGCCAAGCCAACGGCGCCGCCGTAGGCCAGGAGACGCACAGGTCCAGTGGCCGTGAGTTCGTCTGGGAGCGGCGTCATCAGCCCGCGCTCAAGATCGAGGGCGACGCTCCCGCGTGGTTCGACCCCTATCCCTACGTCGAATGGGGAGATGCCCAGCAATGGCAGGACGTGGCAGCCTGGGCGCGGTCGCTGTACAAGCTGCCGGCCCAGCTTGGGCCCGAACTTGCGCGCGAACGCGACGCCATCCTCAAGATGGCGGCCAGTCCCGAAGAGCGCGTCGCCGCTGCGCTGCGCGTGGTCCAGGGGCAGGTGCGCTACCTCGGCATCGAGATCGGTGCCGGCTCCTATGCGCCGCGCGACCCCGAACAAGTGTTCCGCCGCCGGTTCGGCGACTGCAAGGACAAGGCGCTGCTGCTGAGTGCGCTGCTGCGCAGCATGGACATCGAGGCGGCGCCAGCACTCGTTAACACGCGCTCCCAGCAGGTGTTGGCCGAGGTGCTTCCTTCAGCGGTTCAGTTCGACCACGTCATCGTCAAGGTTCGCCTCGGTGAGCGCAGTTACTGGCTGGATCCGACTCGAGCCACGCAATACGGTCGCCTTGACCTGATCAGTCAGCCCGACTTCCGTCAGGCGCTCGTCGTGGACGCGCAGTCCCGGGGTCTTGAGGCCATGCCGCGCCCGGCCGCCGAACTCAGCAAGCGGCGCATGGCCGTCACCATCGATGCCTCCGGCGCCCGCGATCAGCCGGCCGCCATGACGGTGCATTCGATCTTTACCGGCCGCGTGGCTGACGGCTTCCGCGCAGACATCGCCCGGCAGGGCCACGAGGAACTGCAGAAGCTCTATCTGAACTTCTACGCCGGCTACTACCCCGGGGTGACGGTGGCCCAGCCCTTCGAGGTGACGGACGATCGGTCAGGCAACGAGATTTCTCTGATCGAGCACTACAGCATTCCGGGCCTATGGCATCGACCCAAGGACGACAGGCGACTGCAGGCTTCCATCTTCTCCGGAGAGTTGCGCGAATTTCTCAAGGCCTCTGGTTCACCGCGCCGGCAATCTCCCTACCAACTTGCCTTTCCCGTGGACGTGGAAGTGACGAGCGAGATGCGCCTGCCGCGAAAGTGGGGCGCCAGGGACGTTGATGCGCGCATTGCCGGTCCCGGCTTCGAATACAAGGGCACGGTGCGCTGGCCAGAAGCGGACCGAGTTGTCGTCACCGAGGCCTACAAGACGCTCGACGACGAGGTGTCCGCACGGGAGACGCCCGAATACAACGACAAGATCAACCGCGCCCGCGATTCATTGGGCTACACGCTTTACGACCTTGGCCCTGGTGTAGCCGCGTCAGCTCGCACGGGCGGCGTCAACTGGCCCGTGCTGTTGGTCGCGCTGGGCTTGGTCGCCGTGTTGACGCGTACCGCCTGGCGGCTGTATCGCTGGGACCCGGTGCCGTCGCAGCTTGCCGATCCCAATGGTCTGCGTGGACTCGGCGGCTGGCTGGTGCTGCTGGGTCTGGGTCTGATCCTGCGCACGCTAACGCAGGCTCGGGCGGGTGTCATGAACATATCCGCCTACTCATTGGATAACTGGAGTGCGCTGACCACTCCAGGTGGTGACCGCTATGACGCGTGGTGGGCACCCGCGCTGCTGCTCGAGTTGATGGCCACGTGCTTCATCGTCGCGGGCGGCCTTTTGCTGCTCACCTTGTTCTTTCGCCGACGCAGCAGTTTTCCCCGCCTGACGATGGGCTATCTTTGGATTTCCACCGCCTTGCTGTTCGCCGATGCTTTGCTCCTGAAGCTTTTGCCTTTGCAATCCGCGCATTCGGGCGTAGATCCCGGCAGCGTCGGCTCGCTGATCGGCGTGGTGCTCTGGACGGCCTATCTGATTCGGTCCCGGCGCGTGGCCAATACCTTCGTGGAGCGTCTTCCCGTGGCTTTGAGCAAGCGCGGCGCACCGGCGCACGCGGGAGCGACGAGCGAAGCCACGGGCTCGTGAAATGTCATGCTATAGTCGCGCCTCTTCGGAATTGACCGAAGCACCTGCCCAGGTGGCGGAATTGGTAGACGCACTAGTTTCAGGTACTAGCGGGTAACTCCGTGGAGGTTCGAGTCCTCTCCTGGGCACCAAATGAGAAGGGCCAGCGCGCAAGTGCTGGCCCTTTGCTTTTGCGCCGACTCGGCTAGCATGGTCTGCACATTTGAAGGAGCCGCCATGAACCTGCCTCGACTTGCTTTCGCGCTGGTCATTGCCTTTACGGCGCTTCAGGCCGGCGCGACTCCGGCCGACAAGCCGGTCTACGATCCCGCCCTTGCCGCGGCGACCGGTGCCGATGCGCATGGCATGCGCGCCTATGTGCTTGTGATCCTCAAGACCGGACCCAACAAGATTCCCGCAGGCCCCGAGCGCGACGAGATGTTCAAAGGTCACATGGCCAATATCGGCCGCCTCGTCGATGCCGGCAAGCTCGCCGTGGCCGGGCCCTTCGTGGCGCAGAAGGGCGTGCCTTCGGATGGCTGGCGCGGCCTCTTCATCTTTGCGGTGTCGACCGTGGAAGAAGCGCAGCAGCTCGTCGCCACCGACCCGGTGATCCAGAAGGGCGAGATGGTGGCTGAGTACCACCCGCTCTATTCGTCCGCCGCGCTGATGTTGGTGAAAGAGGGCCACGGTAAGGTAGCCAAGGATTCGTTCTAGCTTCCTGAAGCCAGGCGCGCCACGATGTTCTCGTAGCGCTCGAGATGCCCGGGCGGCAGGCGGCCAATGAAGACGCTGATGGTCGGCCAGTCGCTCGCCCAGCCGATGGCGCCGCCATGGTCCACGGGCCACATTGGCCAATGCTCATGGCGACTGGGATGAATGCAGGCCGAGTCGCGCAGCACCACGCCGTCGTTGATCACGCTCTTGTCAATGCCTCCGAGCTTGCGTGTCAGCCAGAACAGCGGCGAGCCGGCCTTGTCGGAGCGGCCGTCGCAGGCGATGTCCACGTAGCGCACGCCGTCCACATCGTCATCGAGCGGCGTCTCGCGCAGGGCTAGGTCGGGCAATGCGCCGCGGTCCACGCGCGCGGCCGCGATCAGCGCACCGGGAATGCCGGTGCCGAACAGCGCCGAGGGATGCAAGAGTTCACTCGCCACAGGGGAACCCAGATGCGGCGTGCCGATGCACACGAGCGAACTGATGCGCCGGCGCAGGTCGGCGTCGCGCACTAGCACGCGCCGCGCGTCGAGGCCGCCCATGCTGTGGCCGATGACGTGCATCGTGGTGTTGCCTGGAAAGCGCACGCGCAGCTGGTCCGCGAGCTCGCGGCTGCGTGCCTCCACCGAGCCGTTGCCCGTCACGCCGGGTTCGAACACGTCGTGACCCAACTCGCGCAGTCGCCGAGCCACGCCCTTGAAATAGGGTGTTAGCACATAGCGAACGTCCTCGCTGCCATATCCGAGGTAGCCGTGGGTGAGGACGATGTTGAGGGGCATGTGGTTCCTGCTGACAGGGGGCGGATCATTCTTGCATCGATGGTCGCGTCGTCAATCTCAAGGTTTTGCGAAACGCGTCAACGCTTTAATGAAACTCTTTCAGAGTTTTCCCTTTGTTCATCGGCACTCCGGCGATTTTTTGGGTCAGAATGCGCTCCGCCCGAGATCGTCGGGCATTTCAATGAGATGAGACCTCTGAATGAACAAGACTGAACTGATCGAGCACCTGGCCGGCAAGCATGAACTGACCAAGGCCGAAGCTGGCCGCATCGTCGAGACCCTGCTGGATGCCGTGGTCACGACCGTCAAGAAGGGCGGCGTGGTGTCCATCCCCGGCTTCGGCTCCTTCAAGCAACACGCTCGTGCCGCACGCACCGGCGTGAACCCCAGCACCGGCGAGAAGATCAAGATCGCCGCTGCCAAGCTGCCGAAGTTCACTGCCGGCGCCGGCTTCAAGGCTGCCGTGGATCCCAAGGCTGCTGCCCGCAAGGCCGAGAAGGCTGCCAAGCCCACCAAGGCTGCCAAGCCCGCGGCCAAGGCCAAGAAGAAGTAATTCCGCGTTCGCACTGACCGTGCGATGCAGAAGAAGCGGCCGGGGCCCTCGCGGGTTCCGGCCGTTGTTCCTTGTGGCACAGTAGGCCGACGCCATGGCAAGAACCCCAAGAGCCCCCGGAGCCGCGCCCACCATCGTCGAGGTGGCTGAGAAGGCCGGTGTCTCGATCAAGACCGTCTCGCGGGTGCTCAACCAGGAACCCGGCGTCCACGAAAAGACCCGTGAAACGGTGCTGCAGGTGGTGGCCGAGCTCAAGTACAGACCCAAGCTTTCTGCTCGCAGCCTCGCCGGCGCGCGCAGCTTCCTGATCGGCTTGCTGTACTACGACCCTTCGGCCGTCTTCGTCGGTGGCGTGCAGCAGGGGGCCACGCTGCGCTGCCGCGAGGCGGGCTATCACCTCGTGGTCGAGTCCCTTCACAACGACGCGCCGGACCTGGAGCAGCAGATCGAGCGCATGGTGCTTGCTCTGCGGCCCGACGGCATGGTGCTCACGCCGCCGCTTTGCGACAACCCCAAGGTGCTCGCGGCGCTGCGCGCAACGTCCACGCCCTGCGTGCTGATCGCGCCGGGCTTCCACCCCGGCCAGGGCGGGGCGCTCGACCTGGTGCAGGCCGACCTGCCGACGGTGGGCATGGATGACCTGAGGGCCGCCGAAGAAGTGACGCAGTTGCTGATCGGGCTGGGCCACCGGCGCATCGCGCACATCAAAGGCGCGGCCGACCAGTCCGCTGCAGGGCAGCGCTACCAAGGTTTCCTCAATGCAATGGCCCAGCACCATCTGTCCGTCGATGCAGAGCTGGTCTACCAGGGTGCGTTCACCTACGCCAGCGGCGTGGCCGGCGCGGAGCAGCTGCTGACATGCTCGGTGCGGCCCACCGCCGTGTTCGCGGCCAACGACGACATGGCGCTGGGCGTGCTGGCGGTGGCGCAGCGCCTGGGCCTGAGCGTGCCGCGGGACCTGTCCATCGTCGGCTTTGACGACTCGCAGGCCGCGGGTCTCGTGTGGCCGCCGCTGACCACGGTGCGCCAGCCCATGGCCGGGATGGCACGCGCCGCCGTGGAGATGCTGATCTCGCCGACCGGCGGACCGGCGCCGCACCGCATCCTGCCGCACGAGTTGATCGTGCGGCACTCCACGACAGCGCCGCCGGCTTAGACCGCGACGAAGTGTTCCACGTTGGGCGGGCCGTCGAAGAAAGGCCCGACGATGGCACGCCAGGCCGTGAACAGGGGGCTGCCGCGGAAGCCCTCGGTGTGATCTTCGAGCGTGGCCCACTCGATCATCAGCACGTAGCGCTCGGGCGATTCGATGCCGTGCTGGACGCGCGCGCCGATGAAACCCTTGGAGGTGGACAGCACGGTGGCGATGCCGTGGCGGATGGCGTCCTCGAACTCGGCCTGGCGGCCCGCCTGGATGCGAATGTCGGCGATCTCGAGAATCATGATCCTGTTCCTATCGTTGCTGCCATTGGCCCAGGCCGTGCACCCAGCCGGCGGCCTCGTGATCCAGCCATTCTCGGGCGCTACGGCTGCCGCGCACTTCGGCATCGAGAAAGGCTGTGCTCAGCGTGACGATGGCTTGAACTTGCGCGCGTGCGGCGCCGTTGAAGTCTCCGCGACTTCTGTCGGCGCCACGGCCGGCGCCGCCGTACCCGGGGGCATCGCCGCCGCTGCCGCCCCCGCCGCGGCGTTGCCTGGCGCCTCCACCTCCACCATCGCGACTGCCATTGCCATGGGCACTGTGCGAGCTGCGCGCTTCCTGAGGCGTGGCGACCGCACTCGCCCCATCGTCGCCATCGAGCTGGCCGGCCGCGCCCGAGAGCAGGGCATGGTTGGCGTCGTCCAGCACGAGCATCTGCTTGTGGCCCGGCGGCAAGGTCGCAAAGCCCTGGAGGCGTTCGGCCGGCGAGGCGACGAGGCCGATGAGATCGTCATCGCGGCGCGAGCCGATCATGAGCATCGGCTGCTGGAGGTGGCCGCTGAGCTCCGCGCCCAGTGGCATCGGGCTCAGCAGCAGCAAGGCGCGCGCGGAATTCGAGGCCTCGGCGGCGCTCAGGCTGCCTATGTCATAACCGGCCATCACGACGGTGTCGAAGTCCACGCGCGACCACAGCGAGTCGCCCGAGGCACCGCGCCGTCGCGCTTCTGCCAGCACGAGGGCCACGCGCTCGTTGCGCCGGGGCTGCAGCTCCGGCGCTCGGTGGTTGCGGGCCAGGGCCTTGAAGTCGGCATTGCGGGCCAGCTCAGACTGCCAGGCTTCAGCGTCGAAGGCCAGGGGCTGCACCGAGAGCACGGCGTAGCCAGCGCGGGCCCAGGCCTCGCGCCAGCGAGAACCGGCCTGTGCGCTCTCGCCAAGCCCCGGCAGGTAGACGACCAGGGGTAGCCTCGTTCCCGATCCCGGGAAGGCGAGCGCGAGCGGCTGCACCTGGCCGGCCACCACCCATTGCTGGAGGGCGACGGTGAGGCTCTGGTCCTGCTCGGCGCGGTAGCCGCTCAAGGCCAGCTGGTCCGCACGTTCCTGCGCCTGCTGACGCGCGGCATGGTGAGGGTCGTCGTGGGCGCAGCCGGTGAGCAGTGCGACAAGGAGTGCTGGCAGGAGCGGCAAGGCGATGTGGCGGTTCATGCGCGCGATTGTGGAGGCGAGCCTTTTCTGTTCGGTTTCCAGCTGTACTGATCTACCATGCGCGCCCATGGACCTTGATGCACCCGAAACCGTCGAGCAGGCTTGGCAGTCTGCCGGGCGTTTGCGGCGTCTGAATGGCGCCGTGGCCGTCAGTGTGCTGCTGCTGGCCAGCTTCATGGCCATCTGCAAGGTCAAGGACGACAACATCGTCCAGGCGATGCAGGCTGCGCAGGCCGACAGAAGCGACGCCTGGGGCAACTACCAGGCGCGCGACGCACGCCTGGAGATCATGGAGGCCACGGTGCTGCAGCTCGAGGCGCAACGCATCGGCGCGTCGCCTGCCCAGGTGGCCAAGCTCGACGATCGGATCGCGCAAGAGAAGGCCGCGGCCGCCGAGCAAGGCCGCAAGAAGGCCGAGCTCAAGAAGCGGGCAGAGGCGGCCGACCAGCGTTACAACTCGCTCAACTACCGCGACGACCAGTTTGACCTGTGTGATGCCCTGCTCGTCCTGGCCATCGCCATGTTGGCGGTGACGGCGCTCACCGAGCTGTGGTGGATGTTCTGGGCCTCGATGCTGCCGTCGGTGTTCGGCGTCATCATGGGTGTGGCTGGACTCGTCGGGTCGACGGCCGTGCACCCGGATTGGCTCATCAAGCTTCTGGACTAGCCATGGCTCTTGCGCAGTATCTGGCCGCGCGCGGTGTCGCCCGCTTGACACTCGACCGCCCTGAGGTCTTCAACGCCTTCGACGAAGCTCTGATCGCCGAGCTGACCGAGGCATTCACCCGCCTGGGCACCGAGCCCGCTGTGCGCGTTGTCGTGCTCGACGGTGCGGGCAAGCATTTCTGCGCGGGGGCCGACGTGCAATGGATGCGTCGCGCGGCCCAGAGTCCGCTTGAATGGAATGAAGAGGACGCGGGTCGCTTCGCCGCGATGATGGCCGCAATTTCCGGCTGCCCCAAGCCCACGGTGGCGCTCGTGCACGGCCTCGCGCTTGGGGGAGGCGTGGGACTTATCGCGGCCTGCGATTTCGCCATCGCCACGCCCGAGGCGCAGTTCGCGGTCAGCGAGGCGCGGCTGGGCCTGATCCCGGCCGTGATTGCGCCCTATCTTGTCAACGCCGTGGGCCTGCGACAGGCGCGCCGCCTGGGTCTCACCGGCGCGCGGATCGATGCGGACCAGGCATTGCGTATCGGCCTTGTTCACGAAGTGGCCGAAGACAGCGAGGCGGCGCTCTCACGCTGGCTCGACGAACTGCTCGCCTGCGGCCCCGTTGCCCAGGCTGAACTGAAGCGGCTGTTCGCTCAGCTGGCGGTCGGGCCCGTCACACCAGAGATGCGCACGCTGACAGCGCAGACCATTGCGCGCATGCGCCTCGGCGACGAGGCTCGCGAGGGATTTGCCGCCTTTCTCGGCAAGCGCGCCCCGAACTGGAAAAATCCGACATGAAGTACAGAATCGACGCCGATGCACGCATCGGCGTGGTGGGTGCCGGCATCATGGGCGCCGGCATCGCCCAGGTGGCCGCGCAGGCCGGACATGAGGTGCTGCTGCTCGATGCTCGGGAAGGCGCCGCAGCGGCGGCCGTGCAGGGCATCGCCAAGGCCCTTGGTGGTCTTGTGGCCAAGGGCCGCATGCAAGCCTCGCAGGCTCAGACCGTGGTTCAGCGCATCAGCGCGGTGGACTCGCTCGCGACCCTGGCCGGCTGTGCCCTGGTCATCGAAGTCATCGTCGAGAAGCTCGAACCCAAGCAAGTCCTGCTGCGCGAGCTCGACGATCTGCTGGCCGAAGGCGCGCTCATTGCCTCCAACACCTCGAGCATCAGCGTCACGGCCCTGGCCAATGGCATGAAGAACCCGCAACGCCTGGCCGGCATGCATTTCTTCAACCCGGTCCCGATGATGAAGCTTGTGGAGGTGGTCTCGGGTGCGGAAACCGATCCCGACGCCGCAGCCGCCATCGAGGCGCTGGCGCGGCGCTGGGGCAAGACGCCCGTGCATGCGCGCTCAACGCCGGGCTTCATCGTCAACCGCATCGCGCGGCCCTACTACGCGGAGACGCTGGCACTCCTGCTCGAGCAGGCCTGCACGCCGGACCAGGCCGACCGGGCGCTGCGCGGTGCGGGTTTCCGCATGGGGCCTTGCGAGCTGATGGACCTGATCGGCCACGACACCAACTTCTTGGTCACGCAATCGGTCTTCGAGGCCAACTTCGGCGACAAGCGCTACATGCCCTCGATGGTGCAGCGCGCGCTGGTGGACGGCGGGCGACTGGGGCGCAAGGTGGGCCGCGGTTTCTACGAGAGCGCGCCGCCCGCGGCCGCAAGAGTGGTGAAGCCGGAGCTTGCCCTGCCCGAGGTCGTGCTGATGGGCCGCGGACCGCTGGTCGAGCGGCTCAGCGAATGGCTCGCGCATCGCGGCGTCGCGCATGTGCATGGCGAGTCGGCCGACTGGTCGGGCCTGCGCGTGGGCGGCCTTGAGGTACACCTGAGCACCGGTCGGCCGGCGGCCCGACTCGCACACGAGCGCAGCCATGCGGAGCTTGCCGTGATGGACTGGCCCATCGCACCCGATCGCGCTGACGGCCTGGCGCTGGCCTACGCGCCGCGGGTGACGGTGGAGCACAAGATGCAGGTCGAGGCGCTGTGGCGCACGCTCGGATGGGAACCGCTGTGCCTGCGCGACGCGCCGGGCCTGGTTGTGGCGCGCACGCTCGCCATGCTCGTCAACGAGGGCGCCGATGCGGTTTGGCAAGGCGTGTGCGACGAGGCGGCTGCGGACACGGCCATGAAGCTCGGCGTCAACTACCCGGCCGGACCCTTCGAGTGGCTCGCGGCCATCGGCGCGCCGGCCGTGGTCGAGATGCTGGACGCGCTCTTCGATGCCACGCGCAACGAGAGGTATCGCGTCAGCCCGCTATTGCGCCACCGCGTCTGGGGTTAGAGAAGCATTCGCAGATGGGCCTGCACGTTTAGCAGCGGGCCGAGTCCCAGCTCGATCAGCTGTTCAAGGCTCAGTCGGGCGTTCTGCACGACGAGATTGATGGCGGCCACGGTCTCGCCGCGGTAGTTCTTCAGCGGTACCGCAATGGAGCGAAGGCCGTTCTCGAGTTCCTGGTCGATCAGGGCGTAGCCACGCTCACGCACGAGCTCGATCTCACGGCGCAGGCGCGCAGGGTCGACGATAGTGTGCATGGTCTCGGCCTTGAACACGCGTGCGGCCAGCCAGTCGTCAAGGTCGCCCGGATGAAGGGCGGCCAGCAGCACCCGGCCGATGCCTGTGCAGTGAGCCGGAACACGGATGCCCGGCTGCAGCGCAGAGGACAGCGTGCGCCCGGCATTGGAGGCGGCGATGCAGATCGCATGCTCGCCGTCGAGCACGCCTGCCGCGCTGGCCTCTTTGACCGACTGAGCGAGCTTGAAGAGCTCCGGCTCGATGATCCGGGGCAGGCGGGCCGAGTTCATGTAGCTCTGCCCCAGGCGAAGCACCTTGGGTGTGAGCGAGAACATCTTGCGGTCCTGGGTCACGAAGCCCAGGTGCGAGAGCGTCAGGAGGTAGCGACGAGCGGCCGCCCGAGTCAGCCCCGTATGCGTGGCGACTTCGGAGATCGTCAGACGTGGACGCTCCTGATCAAAGGCGGTGATGACGGAAAGACCTTTTTCGAGCCCGGCCACCAGATCGCGCTTGAGCGGTCCTGCACCCGAAGCATCGATGTCCTGCGGATCGAAGGCGTGGTCTGATTCGTCTGGGTCTGTGGCGAACGGCATCGAACTCTGGTCAACTTCCGCCCGGCAGATCCGGGCCTCCCTTGTTACGAGTTGACTATAGGAGCCATTCGGACCGGTGAGGGCGCTACCAAAAACCGCGGGACTGCTATTCGCACAAGCTTGGTGCCGTCGTGCGCATAACGTCACATTCCGTTTGACTTTCGCATCAGACCCGCTCGAGCAACAGCGCAATTCCCTGTCCGACGCCGACGCACATCGTGCAAAGCGCGTAGCGCCCGCCCAGCGTGTGTAACTGGTTGATTGCAGTTGTGACGAGCCGGGCTCCGCTGGCGCCCAGGGGGTGGCCCAGGGCGATGGCGCCGCCCCAGCGGTTCACGCGCGGATCATCGTCGGGCAGGCCGAGCATGCGCAGCACGGCCAGGCCCTGAGCGGCGAAGGCTTCGTTGAGCTCGATGACGTCGAGCTGGTCCAGCGCGATCCCGGTCTGCGCAAGCAGCTTTAGCGTCGCCGGCGCCGGGCCGATGCCCATGACGCGCGGCGCCACGCCGGCCGTGGCCATGCCGAGCACGCGGGCGCGCGGCACAAGGCCGTGCCGGGCCGTGGCCCGCTCGCCGGCCACCAGCAGCGCGCAGGCGCCGTCGTTCACGCCCGACGCATTGCCCGCTGTGACGCTGCCTTCGGGGCGCACCACGCCCTTGAGCCTGGCCAGCGCCTCCAGGCTGGTGGCGCGAGGGTGTTCGTCTTGCGAGACGATGAAGGGCTCGCCCTTCTTCTGGGGGATCGTGACTGGCACGATCTCGCGCGCCAGATGCCCGGCGGCCTGTGCCGCCAAGGCCTTGACCTGGCTGGCCAGTGCCATGCGGTCCTGGGCCTCGCGTTCGATGCCGTAGTCGGCGGCCACGCGCTCGGCGGTCTCCGGCATGGAGTCGATGCCGTGCTGCTTCTTCATCAGCTCGTTGACGAAGCGCCAGCCGATCGTGGTGTCGTAGAGGGCCGGGCTGCGGGCGAAGGCGGACTCCGCCTTGGGCATGACGAAGGGTGCGCGACTCATGCTTTCCACGCCGCCGGCCAGCACGAGTTGCTGTTCGCCGGACCGGATTGCTCGCGCGGCCGTTCCCACGGCGTCGAGGCCCGAGCCGCAGAGGCGGTTCAGCGTGACCCCGGGCACGCTCTCTGGCAGGCCGGCCAGCAAGGCGGCCATGCGGGCTACGTTGCGGTTGTCTTCGCCGGCCTGGTTAGCGCACCCGAGATAGACCTCGTCCACGGCGGCTGCGTCGAGTTGCGGGTGGCGGGCCATCAGCGCGCGCAGGGGGAGCGCGGCGAGGTCGTCGGCGCGCACACCAGAAAGCGCGCCGCCGTAGCGGCCGAAGGGGGTGCGCACCGCGTCGCAGATGAAAACCTCGGTGGGGCGCTCGGGGCTCATGTCTTTGTCTCCGTGAATCTATGGCTGTCCCGGATCATCGCAAACCGGGCGGAGCGCGGCAGGCGAGCTTTCTTTGCTGCGGAGTGTTGCTAAACCGATGCGCACGCGAACAAAGATGTGAGAATTTGCACTCGAATCCCTTCCGATCCCGGTAGCTTGCTTCCGGGAGGCCTCAGAGTCTCGACTTTGAGAGTGCCGAGAAATATGGCGATGACGGAGGAGGGCTCCCGAATGCGGAGCGAGTGGCGTCCATGAAGGAAAAAAACAGCGATCCGCTGATCGATGTGAACCAGTTGAAGGTGGGGATGTTCATCCACCTTGATCTGGGGTGGATGTCGCATCCGTTCCCCTTGTCCAGTTTCAAGCTGAGTTCCGAAGACCAGCTCGTGGTGCTGCGACGCCTGGGCCTGACCCAGGTGCGCTGGAGCCCTGGCAAGAGCGACCTCAAGCTGGAAGGGGAGGCTCTGGCTCCCGCGGCTCCGAGGGAGGCTCAGACCGCCGAGATGAGTCCCGAGGACTTGGCCCGCGAAGCCCGTCGCCTGGCCTTGCAGGCGCAGCGCGATGCGCTCGCCCTGTGCGAGAAGCAGTATGGCGAGGCCGGTAAGGCCTTCAACATGGTGATGGAGCTGGTACCCAAGCAGCCGGTGATGGCCCGCGAGCAGAGCGAGGCACTCACGGCCGCCCTGCTGGACAAGATGTTGATCGAGGGCGATCTCAACATCCGGCTGCTCAGCGAGGGGGCGGGCGACCGCGTCACCGCGCATGCGCTCAACGTCTCGATCATCTCGCTGCTGCTGGGCCGCGCCTTCGGCATGTCGCGCGACGAGATGATGGACCTCGGCGTAGGGGCCTTGATGCACGATGTGGGCAAGAGCGAGCTGCCGGCCCGGCTGCGTCATCGCGACGACAGCTTCACCGCCGTCGAAACCCAGACCTACCAGAGCCACGTCGCCAAGGGTGTGGCCATCGCTCAGAGCATGGCCATGTCGCCGGGCCCCCTGCTGGTGATCGCCCAACATCACGAGAACGCCGACGGCTCGGGCTTCCCGCAGAAGCTCAATATGGACCGCATGAGTGCAGCGGCGCGCATTGTGGCCTTGGTCAATCGCTTCGATGGCCTGTGCAATCCGGTCCAGATCTCTCGTTCGCTGACACCGCACGAGGCGCTCTCGCTGATGTTCGCGCAGGGCCGCAATCGCTTCGATTCGACCATGCTCAACGCCTTCATCCGCATGATGGGCGTGTATCCGCCGGGCTCGATCGTGCAGCTCACCGACGACCGCTACGCCATCGTCGACGCCGTCAATTCCAGCCGCCCGCTCAAGCCCAAGGTGCTGGTGCACGACGCCAAGGTGCCGCGTGAAGAGGCCTTGATCCTCAATCTGGAGGAGCAGCCCGACCTTGGCATCCGTCGCAGCCTCAAGGCCCAACAGCTGCCGCGTGCCGCGCTGGACTACCTGAGCCCGCGCGCCCGTGTGGCTTACTTCTTCGAATCGGCCGGCCCGATCACGGTTAGCGGGGAGCTCGCCGCGTGAGCAAGGTGCGGCTCGTCGCATTCAAGCCGCCGGGGATCAGGCGCCCGGAAATCGACGCCCAGGCTGCGCTGATCGCGGCCTTGCCGTACGCCTGCTGGCTGGTTGATGCTGCCACCCACGAACTGCTGGCCGTGAACCCGGCGTCGGAGCAGTTGCTGGGCATGGGCCCGGCCCAACTGCTCGGTCGCACGGTGGATTCCCTGGTCAGCACGCCCGAGGACGCGCTGTTCTGGATGGAGGCCGGCACGCTCGCCGACAAGGTCGGCGCCATGCTCGAATCCGACACGATGATCCGACATGCCGAGGGCCACATGCTCTGGGTCACACGGCGTGTCTCCTTCGTTCCGCTCGAGGGCTCCGAGGGATTTTGGGCGCTGAGCTTTCGCGACCAGACCCAGCAGCGCCGCCAGGAGGAGGAGCGCGAGGCCCTGGTCTCCGAGCTGCGCGCCACGCTCGAATCCACGGCCGACGCGATCCTCGTGACCGATCTGGCCGGCCGCATGCGCAGCTTCAACAAGCGCTTCGCCGCGCTCTGGGACCTGCCCGAAGACCTGCTGGCCGACAAGAACGACGAGGCCGTCCAGGTCTGGATGCGCCGCTCCGTGGCCGATGGCGCAGCCTACGCGGCCCGCCTTGCGGCTATCCAGGAGGCGCCGCTACTCCAGAGCAGCGACCAACTGCACCTGCTCAACGGTCGCGTGATCGAGCGCGTCTCCCTTCCTCAGTTCAGCCGCGGCCGTCCGGTGGGCCGCGTGTACTCCTTCCGCGATCTCTCTGAGAAGGTCGCTGCCACCCAGCGCATCGAGGAGCTTTCGCACTCCGACATGCTCACCGGCCTGCCCAACCGCCGCGCGCTGGCCGAGCGCATCGACTATGCGCAGGCCATGGCGCGCCGCGATGGCAGCGCGTTCGCACTGCTCAACGTCGACCTGGACCGTTTCAAGCAGATCAACGATACCCTGGGCCAGAACTATGGCGACCGCGTTCTGCGCGAAGCTGCTGAGCGCCTGCGCGGCGCTTTGCGCGAGGTCGACACTGTGGCCCGCCTCTCGGGCGACAGCTTTGGTCTCCTGATCCATCAGGCCGATGCGCGCATGGCCGAGCAGGCGGCACAGCGCGTGCAGGAGGCGATGAACCAGCCCTACGGCTTTGACACGCTGAGCTTCACCGTCACGTGCTCGACTGGCATTGCCCTGTTCCCCAGCGACGGCGCCGGTGCCGACGAACTCATGGCCAGCGCGGAGCGCGCCATGCACTGGGTCAAGGAGAGCGGCCGGGGCGCCTTCCGCTTCCATGCGCCGCGCAAGGACGTGGACCTGCTCTCGCGGATGCGCCTGGACCACGCCATGCGCGCGGCCCTGACCGAGAACCGCTTCCGCCTGCACTACCAGCCGCAAGTGGACGTCAACACCGGCCGCGTGATCGGCGCTGAGGCCCTGATCCGTTGGCGCGACCCACTGCGCGGCGAGATCTCGCCGGTCGAATTCATCCCTGTGGCCGAGGAGAGCGGCTTCGTCGTCGCCATCGGCGAATGGGTGCTGCGCGAGGCCGTCGAGCAGGCGGCCGAATGGATGCGCCAGGGCCGCCCCATGCAGGTGGCTGTCAACGTCTCTGCCCTACAGTTCCAGCAGGCCCAGTTCGTCGAGACCGTGGCCGAGGCGCTGCGCGCCAGCGGCCTGCCGCCTTCGATGCTGGAGCTCGAACTCACCGAGTCCGTGCTGCTGCGCGACGCCGATGAAGCCCTGAACCGCATGGAGGCGCTCGCGGCCCTGGGCGTGTGCATGTCGATCGATGACTTCGGCACCGGCTATTCGAGCCTGGGCTACCTCAAGCGCTTCCCCATCCAGCGCCTCAAGATCGACCGCAGCTTCATCAAGGGTCTGCCCGGCGACGCGAGCGATGCCGGCATCGTCAACGCCATCATCCAGATGGGCCGCGCCCTGCGCCTGCAGGTCATCGCCGAGGGCGTGGAAACCGAGGCCCAGCGTGAATGCTTGGCCCGCCTGGGCTGCAACGAATACCAGGGCTGGCTGTACGCGCCGGCGCTGGAGCCCCGGGCGTTCGAAGAGCGAGTTTGGCGCCGCCGCTAGATCTGCTAGCGACCGCTAGCTTTCCCGTAGAAGCGAGTCGGGGGCACGGCCTCACAATTCGCCATGCTCTACAAGTTCCGCTCCAAGGCCGGTGGCGACGTCATCATGATGGGGCCCAATGGCGACCAGATGCTGCGCCTGCTGGGCCGGGATCCGACGCCGCAGGGCATCATCACCAAGCTTGACATGGCTGCGGCCGTGGCTGCGCTTGAAAAGGCCGTGAGCGACGACGAGGCCGCCTTCGCCGCAGCGGTGGCCGAGGCTGCAAAGACCGGCGAGCCTGCGCCGCGGCGCAGCGGCATCCAGTTGCGTCAACGCGCCTGGCCCTTGGTGGAACTGATGCGCCACGCCTTGCGCGAAGACGAGGACGTGATCTGGGGAGTTTGATGGACAGCACGCGCATTTTTGCCATTCGCCATGGTGAAACGGCCTGGAACCGCGATACCCGTATCCAGGGCCAGCTCGATATCGGCCTGAACGAACGCGGCCTGGCGCAGGCGCAGGCCACGGCGCAGGCGCTCAAGGACGAAACCCTGGCCGCCGTCTACAGCAGCGACCTGGCGCGGGCGCGCAGCACGGCGCATGCGCTGGCAGCGGCCGTTGGCGCCCCGTTGATCCTGGACAGGGCGCTGCGCGAGCGCTCCTTCGGCCATTTCGAGGGCCACACCTGGGCCGAGATCGAAGCCAACTGGCCCGAGGACAGCCGGCGCTGGCGCAAGCGCGACCTGGACTTCACGCCCGATGGCGGCGAGTCGCTGCCCGTGTTCTACGAGCGCTGCGTCGGCGCCGCGCTGCGCCTTGCCGCCGCTCATCCAGGCCAGGCCATCGCCATCGTGGCGCATGGCGGCGTGATGGACTGCCTGTACCGTGCCGGCACGCGCCAGTCGCTGCAGGCTGCGCGAGGCTGGCAGCTCGGCAACGCCACGATCAACCGCCTGCTTTACACGGGTGAAGGCCTGTCGGTCACGGGCTGGAACGACGACACGCACCTCTCCCACCTGACGCTTGACGAAGCCAGCACATGAGCACAAGTTCCGCCCAAACGATCGTCCTCGTGACCCCGGTGTTCTTTGCCATGATCGCCGTGGAAGCCTACGTCGGCTGGCGCCGAAACCGCAACACCTACCGCCTGCCCGACGCCATGGCCAGCATCGGCCTTGGCATGCTGAGCCAGCTGACAGGCTTGCTGACCGGCGTGCTGGGCATTACCTTGTACATGCTCGTCTACGACCATCTGGCGCCCTGGCATCTGAACCCCCGGTCGCCCTGGGTGTGGATCGGCGCGCTGATCGCCTACGACTTCTTCTACTACTGGCTGCACCGCATGGGCCACGAGGTGGCCATCCTCTGGGCCGCACACGTGATTCACCACCAGAGCGAGGAATACAACCTCAGCACGGCATTGCGCCAGACCAGTTCCGGCTTTCTCCTCGGCTGGGCCTTCTACCTGCCCATGGCCCTGGCCGGTGTGCCGCCGCTGGTGTTCGTGGTGGCCGGCCTGATCGACCTGCTTTACCAGTACTGGGTCCACACCCAGCAGATTGGCAAGCTCGGCTGGTTCGACTACTGGTTCTGCTCGCCGAGCAACCACCGCGTGCACCACGCGGTGAACGAGGTCTACCTGGACAAGAACTACGGCGGCATTCTGATCATCTTCGACCGCATCTTCGGCACCTTCCAGGAGGAGCTGGACGAGGAGCCCTGCGTCTATGGCACGCGCGACGCGCTGCTGAGCTTCAATCCCATTGTGGCGAACTGGCAGGTCTACGGCCGGCTGTTCCGAAAGACCTGGCGCGCGCGCGGCCTCGACCGCCTGCGCGTGTGGGTCAAGTCCGCGCATTGGCAGCCGGCCTCGTGGGGGGCACTGCCGCAAGCGCATTACGATCCCTTTGCCAAGAAGCTCTACCGTCCTGCCGTGCCCGCCGGGCGTGTCAAGCTGGCGGTGGCGCTCTTTGTGCTGCTGCTTGGCGCCACCACCTGGCTTCTCTGGAACGCGAATGTGCTGAGCTTGTGGGAGCAGGTCGCCGGCCTTGCCGTGGTGGCCGCGGGGCTGTCGCTGGTCGGCTGGCTGTGCGAGGCCGGCAGCGAAAAGGGCGAGGCGACGGCGCCGGTCGTGGTCGGCGCGTAGTCTTCGAGGTTCGCTCGAACCCGGCCGAGGTACAACCCAAGGGCCTTGGCATGCATCCAAACCCTGCCGCGCAAGCCATCCTGATCACGATGCCGCACAGCCACTACGCGGAGAAGGCGCGCTGGGCGCTGGACCGGCTTGCGCTGCCGTATCGCGAGGAGCCGCATGTTCCCCTGCTGCACCGATTTGCCACGGTTCGCCGAGGAGGCCGCAGCGTACCGGTGCTGGTGCACGGGGCCCATCGCCTGACGGACTCGAGCGACATCCTGGCCTATGCCGACTTTCTCCACGGAGGCGGCGAGCTGTATCCGGGCAATGCTGAGTTGAAACGCGAGGTTCAGGCGCTCGAGGAGCGCTTCGACATGGAACTCGGGCCCCACGCACGGCGCTGGGCCTATGCGCAGCTGCTGCCGCAGCGTCGCCCGCTGCGCCGAGTGATGTCGCGCGGCGTTCCGCGGCTGGAGGCGATTCTGATGCCCATGATCCTGCCCGGCGTGGCGCGCCTGATACGCTCGGCGCTCAGGATCACGCCGCAGAGTGCCCAGAGTTCGCTCGAACGTGTGCGCGGCCTCTTCGCGGAGGTCGATGAACGACTGCGCGATGGGCGAGCCTTCCTGATCGGAGAGCGGTTCACCGCCGCAGATCTGAGCTTCGCCGCCCTTGCCGGGCCGGTTCTGTTTCCGGAGGGCGGTGGCGCCGCCTATTTCACGCTCGATGAAGCCCCTCAGAGCATGCGCGAGGAGGTGCTGCGATTGCGCGATACCGAGGCCGGACGCTTCGCGCTGCGCCTGTTCTCGCAGGAACGCCGGAAGGTGCTAGGCGACAGCGCCTGACTTGTGCGCGGCCTCGGCGCGCAGCTTGTCCTTCTTGCTCACGCGCCGGCCCTTGATGCCGCCCACGGCCTGCGCCTGGCTGGCCAGTACTTTGGCTTCGAAGCCGGGGATCTGCTCGCGCGGCACGCGCCGGCCTTGGCGCTTCTCGATCAGGCGGAAATGCGCTTCCGCATCGGCCGGGATGAAGCTCACGGCCACGCCGCTTTCCCCCGCGCGGCCGGTGCGGCCGATGCGGTGGGTGTAGTCGGCCGCCGCGCGTGGCAGGTCGTAGTTGAGGACGGCCGGCAACTCCGGAATGTCCAGGCCGCGGGCCGCCACGTCGGTGGCCACCAGCACCTGTACGTCGCCCGTGCGCAGCGCCGCCAGCACTTTGCTGCGCGCCCCCTGGCTCAGCTCACCGTGCAGGGCGGCCGCCCGGACGCCTTGGGCCCAGAGTTTGTCGGACACATGCTCGGCCGCATACCGGCTCGCCACGAAGACCAGCAGGCGGGCCCAGCCTTCGGTCTTGAGCAGGTGGCGCAGCAGCGGCGTGCGCTGGGCCTGATCCACGTGGATGGCACGTTGCCGGATGGCATCGCTGCGCGCCGGCTCGGGGGCGATCTCGATGCGTTCGGGTTCGCGCAGCAGGCCTTCGGCCAGCGACTTCACCGGCGCGGGGAAGGTGGCCGAGAAGAATAGATTCTGTCTTTGACTCGGCAGCAGGGCGAGGATGCGGTTCAATTCGTCCGCAAAGCCCAGGTCCAGCAGCCGGTCGGCCTCGTCGAGCACCAGCGATTGCACGCCCGACAGCCGCAGTGCGTTGTGCTCGATCAGGTCCAGCAGCCGCCCCGGCGTGGCGACGATCAGGTCGCAGCCGCCGCGCAGGCCCATCAGCTGCGGGTTGATCGATACCCCGCCGAAGGCCACGGCGATCTTGAGCCGTTGCGGCAGGGTCCGTGCCAGATCGCGCAGCACCTCGCCAGTCTGGGCCGCCAGCTCGCGCGTCGGTGCCAGCACGATGGCGCGCAATTGGCGCTGCCCTTCGGCCTCGGTCACCCGTTGGATCAACGGTAGCGCAAAGGCTGCCGTCTTGCCCGAGCCGGTCTGCGCCAGGCCCAGCACGTCGCGGCCGCGCAGAATGGCGGGAATGGCCGCGGCCTGGATGGCCGTGGGGGCGTGATAGCCCTGCTCGCGTACCGCGCGGACCAGGGCGGGCGCTAGGCCCAGGGTGTTGAAAGACATGGCGGCCCTATGCGTCGAACAGCCCGGCGGCCGTCTTTGACGGGGCGACACCCAGGTGGCGATAGGCCGCGAGAGTGGCCACGCGGCCGCGCGGCGTGCGCTGCAGGAATCCTTGCTGGATCAGGTAGGGCTCGATCACGTCCTCGATCGTGCCACTCTCTTCGCCGATGGCCGCCGCCACGTTGTCCAAGCCCACCGGCCCGCCGTCGAAGCGATGAACGATGGCCTCCAGCAGCTTGCGGTCCATCACGTCGAAGCCCTGCGGGTCGACGTCGAGCATCTTCAGGGCCGCCTCGGCGATCGGGCGGGTGATGCGGCCGTCGCCTTTCACGTCGGCGTAGTCGCGCACGCGCCGGAGCAGGCGGTTGGCGATCCGAGGCGTGCCGCGCGAACGGCGGGCGATTTCCAGGGCTCCCTGCGCATCAATGGGCGCGTTCATCAGGCCTGCCGACCGGGTGACGATGCGCGACAACTCCTCGGCCGTGTAGAACTCCAGCCGCGCCACGATGCCGAATCGGTCGCGCAGCGGGTTGGTCAGCATGCCCGCACGGGTGGTGGCGCCCACCAGCGTGAAGGGCTGCAGGTCCAGCTTGATCGAGCGCGCGGCCGGGCCCTCGCCGATCATGATGTCGATCTGGTAGTCCTCCAGCGCCGGGTAGAGGATCTCTTCGACCACTGGCGAGAGGCGGTGAATCTCGTCGATGAAGAGCACGTCGTTCTTCTCGAGATTCGTAAGGATGGCCGCCAGGTCTTTGGGCTTTTCAAGAACGGGCCCGGAGGTCTGGCGCAGGTTCACGCCGAGTTCGGCGGCAATGATGTGCGAGAGCGTGGTCTTGCCCAGGCCCGGCGGGCCGAAAAGCAGCACGTGGTCCAGGGCCTCGCTGCGCTTCCTGGCCGCGCCGATGAAGATCTCCAGCTGCTCGCGCGCCTTCATCTGGCCCACATACTCGTCGAGCAGCTTGGGACGCAGCGCGCGCTCCAGCGCCTCTTCGTTCGGCGACGAAGGGGCGGCGCTGACCACGCGTGGTGCCGGGGCGAAGTCGTCGGTCTGGATGCTCATGACAGTTTCTTGAGCGCGAGCTTGATGCCTTCGCTAACGCCGACGTCCTGCGGCAGGCTCTTGAGCGCGGCACCGGCTTCCTTCTCGCTGTAACCAAGGGCGACCAGGGCCTGGAGGATGTCGGCCTGCGCGTCGTTGGCCACGACCACGGGGGTGGAGAGATCGGCGCCCAGCTTGCCTTTGAGCTCAAGCAGCAGGCGCTCAGCAGTCTTCTTGCCGATGCCCGGCACTTTGACGAGGCGGGCCCCGTCCTGGCGGGACACCGCCTGGGCCAGCTCCTTCACGGACAGACCCGAGAGCAGCGCCAGCGCCATCTTCGGGCCCACGCCGGTGATCTTGATCAGCTGGCGGAAGGTATTGCGTTCCTCGGCAGTGAGAAAGCCGAAGAGCACATGCGCGTCCTCCCGGATCGACAGGTGGGTGAGCAGGCTCACCCGCTCGCCCAGCCCCGGCAGATTGAAGAAGGTGCTCATCGGCACATCGACTTCATAGCCGACGCCCTGTGCGTCGAGGAGGATTTGCGGTGGCGTTTTTTCCGCGAGGATGCCGGTCAGTCGTCCGATCATCGGCGGATTATCGACGGGCTCAGTTCCTTCCGAAGAGACCGAGTCGCTGGGCCTCCAGCGCCGCCTCGGCGCGGGAGCTGACGTTGAGCTTGCGATAGATCTGCTTGACGTAGTCTGCGATCGTGTGGCGCGAAAGCCCTAGCTGCACGCCGATCTCTGGCAGCGTGAAGCCCTTGGCCACGCGCAGCAGCACTTCGGTCTCGCGTTCGGTCAGCGAAACCTCGTGCAGCAGGGCCGCAGTGTTGGGGCGTCGCTGGGCCGCGAAATAGGCGATGACTTTGCGTGCGATCGAGGGTGATAGCGGCGGTTCGCCCTGGCTGATGCGTTGCAGCTGCTCCATCAGCAACTCGCGCGATTGTTCCTTGAGCAGGTAGCCGAAAGCGCCGGCCTGCAGGGCCGGGAAGAGGTGCTCGTCGTCGTCGTGGATGGTGACGATGACGGATTGCACCTCCGGCTGCTTCTCGCGCAGGGCGGTGACCACGTCCACGCCGGAGCCGTCGGGCAGACCCAGGTCCAGCAGAGCCAAGGTGAAGCGCTGGCTGTTCACCTGGAGCAGCGCGTCCTGCACGCGCGAGCATTCGGTGATTTGCGCATTGGCGAACACCTGCTTGACCAGCACCTTGAGCCAGGCGCGGATCTCGGGAATGTCTTCGAGCAGAAGGATATGGTTCATGAGGCCCTCTCGATTAATCTGTTCAAGTTAGCGCTTATTGATGCGCTTGCCAAGTCAACAAGTCCCTGGCGCATGCGCTCAGAGCGGAATCGTGAGGCGGATCACGGTTCCCCAGCCCGGACCGGATTCCACCAGGCACTGGCCATGCATCTGCTTGGCGCGCGACTTCATGCTGGACATGCCGTGGCCGCGGTCCAGGCGCGCATCGCTCTCACTTGAGATGCCTTGGCCGTTGTCCTGGATCACGATCAGAAAGTCGCTGCCCTGCACATTGCAGGCCACCGTACAGTGAGTGGCGCCGCTGTGCTTGATGATGTTGGAGACAGCCTCGCGCACGATGCGCGTTGTCTGCACATAGGCCCGCGCGGGCAGGGTGTGGATGATGTCCTCGGCCGGGCTTTTCCATTCGGCCATGATGTTGGCCTGGCCCAGGCGCGCCACGACCTCGGCGCGCCAGTCGCCCAGGGCATCCAGCAGCTGCACGGGCTTGCCGGTCAGGCCGCGAACGGAGAGGCGCATTTCCTCAAGCGCCTCCCGGGCCAGCGTGGAGATGCGATCCGATTCGCTGGTGTGGACGATGGTCAGCAGCTTGGCGCCGAGGTCGTCGTGCAGGTCGGCGGCAATGCGTTTTCGCTCGCGCTCGGTCACCTGCTCGACCTTGGCTTCGGCCATGGCCGCGTAGCTGCGCTCGACCTCGGCAACGCGTTCGTGCATTTGCTGCTCGGCCTCGACGTTGCGGGCCTCGGCGACGCGCCGCTGGTGGGTCACCGCCAGCAAGACCTGCACGCCCAGGCCCAGCATAAGCAGGGGCAGGCCCAGGTGCGCCCAGCCCGTGGCCGTGTTGGCGCCGATCAGGCCGGTCAGCACCGGCGACAGCAGCAGCAGCACCGCGGACGCAGGCAGCAGGCGACTCGGCTCCTCGGCCGGGGATTCAGTGCTGATCGTGACCCGGTGGCGTCCGCGCAGCCATTGCAGGCCCAGAACAGCCAGCAAGGCGGCCATCATCAGCAGTTCCCAGAGAATCGCCAGGGTCGGCGCCCAGCCGGCCGGGGCCAGCAGGACCGACAAGGGCGCGAGCAGGCATTGGGCGGCCAGTGCGAAGTCCAGGCTGGCGCGGTTGTAGTCCATGGCGCGCAGCAGGTAGCGCACGCCGAAGAAGGTCACGAGCGCGCGGGCGAGCAAGGCGCCCCAGTCCGGCATAGGGAAGGCGAGCGGCAGCCAGCACAGCATCATGGCGGCCAACAGGCGCACATGCTTCTCCCGCCGGTGCTGGAGCGAGAGCAGGCCCATCAGCGCGGCCATGAGCAGCAGCATGGCGGCCGCGCCGCCGATGGCGGCGTGTAGCAAATTGCCGGGAGGAAGGGACGACAGGTCCATGGCCCGGGATTGTGCAGGAGGCGACAATGCGGGCCTTGTCAACAATTCCACCGCTTCGTGATCCTCAAGCACGCCCTGACGCCTCCGGACAACAACCGCCTCGCGCACCTGTGCGGCAGCCTCGACGAGCACCTGCGTGAGATCGAGGCCGCCCTGGGTGTGAAGCTCTCGAACCGGCAGGAGCTGTTCCGCATCGAGGGCCCCAAGGCCGCGGCGGAGCGCTGCGTGAAGCTGCTCGACGCGCTTTATGAACGTTCACGCCGATCCTGGCCGCCCGAGGCCTTGCAGCTGGCGCTCGTGGAGGCGGCCAACGACATCGGCCTGGCTCCGCGCGCCAGGGCGATCAAGCCTGCCAGCACGGCTTCTGACGAGATCGTGCTGCGCACCCGCCGTGCCGACTTGGCCGGTCGCACGCCGCGCCAGCACGAATACTTGCGCAACATCCTCAACCACGACATCACCTTCGGCCTCGGCCCGGCCGGTACCGGCAAGACATTTCTGGCCGTGGCCTGCGCCGTGGACGCCCTTGAGCGAGCCGGCGTGCAGCGCATCATCCTCACCCGCCCCGCGGTGGAGGCCGGCGAGCGCCTGGGCTTTCTGCCCGGCGACCTGACGCAAAAGGTCGATCCCTACCTGCGGCCACTTTATGACGCACTCTACGACCTCATGGGATTCGATCGCGTGAACAAGGCTTTCGAGAAGGGCCAGTTGGAAGTGGCGCCGCTGGCCTTCATGCGTGGCCGCACGCTCAACCACGCCTTCGTCATCCTCGACGAGGCCCAGAACACCACGCCCGAACAGATGAAGATGTTCCTCACGCGCATCGGTTTCGGCAGCCGCTGCGTGGTGACCGGTGACACGAGCCAGATCGACCTGCCCAAGGGCGCGCTCAGCGGCCTGATCGATGCCGAGCGCGTGCTCGCCAAGGTCAAGGGCATTGCGATGACGCGCTTCACCAGCGTGGACGTGGTCCGTCATCCGCTTGTCGCCCGCATCGTGGATGCTTACGAAAAGCGAGCCAGGCAGGAGAGCCGTGCATGAAACCCGAATTGACGCTGTCATTGCAGTTTGCAGACCCGCGCCATCGCGAGCTGCTGCCGCGCCACAAGGTCGCCCGCTGGATCCGCGCTGCGCTCCAGGCGCCGGGCGAGATTACCGTGCGCATCGTCGATGCCGAGGAAGGCCAGCAGCTCAACAGCGAGTTCCGCGGCAAGGACTACGCCACCAACGTGCTGACCTTCGACTACGCGCAGGAGCCCGTGATCCTGGCCGATCTGGTGATCTGCGCCGAGATCGTCGAGGACGAAGCGAAGAAGGCGCGCATCGACATCGCCGCGCATTACGCCCACATGCTGGTCCACGGCACCTTGCACGCGCAAGGCTGGGACCACCTCGAGGACGACGAGGCCGAGGCCATGGAGGCGCGCGAGAGCGAGCTGATGCTAGGCCTCGGCTTCGACGATCCCTACAAGCGCGCCAAGGGCTGATTCCATGGCCAAGCGGCGCGCTCTGAACCTGGCCTTGCAAGGCGGCGGCGCGCACGGCGCCTTCACTTGGGGCGTGCTGGACGCGCTGCTGGAAGATGGGCAGACGGAGTTCGACGGCATCAGCGGCGCGAGCGCCGGCGCCATGAACGCCGTGGTGCTGGCGCAGGGGTTGATGGAAGGCGGCCGCGACGGTGCGCGTGCCGCGCTGGAGCGGTTCTGGCACGACGTGGCGGCCGCTGCGCCTAAGGGGCTGACCGTCGAGGAGGGTCGGGCAGTGGATGCTGCCCCCGTGGTCAAGCTCATGATGCAGTGGGCCCAGTACCTCACGCCGGCGCAGATGAATCCGCTGGGCCTGGACCCGCTGGGCGACGTGGTACGAAAGCAGATCGATTTCGAGAAGCTGCGCCGCGCCAGTCCGGTCAAGCTCTTCGTCGCCGCCACGCGGGTGAAAACCGGCAAGCTGCACATCTTCCGCAACGCGCACCTGAGCGCCGAAGCCCTGCTCGCGTCGGCCTGCCTGCCCACCATCCATGCGCCGGTGGTGATCGACGGCGAGGCTTACTGGGATGGCGGCTATGCCGGCAACCCGGCCGTCTTCCCGCTGTTCTACGAGTGTCATTCCCCCGACACCCTGCTGGTCCTGCTCAACCCGCTGGAGCGGTCCAAGATGCCGACGACGGCCGATGCGATTGCCGACCGCGTGGCCGAGGTGGGCTTCAGCGCCGCCTTCCTGCGCGAGATGCGCATGTTCGCCCTGCTGCAGTCGCAATTGCCCAAGCGCTGGCTGGGTTTCTCGCTGGGCATCATGGAGCGCCGCCTGCGCAAGGCGCGCTTCCACCTCATCGACGGCGGCCACGCCCTGCTTGGTTACGACCCTGATACGAAGCTCACCGCCGGCCTGCAGTTCTTCGAGCGGTTACGCGAACTGGGGCACAGACACGGCAAGGCCTGGCTGTCGGCTCATTCGGCTGCTGTGGGCAAGACTTCGTCGGTGGATATCTGTGAACTGTTTCTCTAGGACCCATACGAGTTCCTGATGAGCTAGCGCCTAGCATGGGCGCACATCAACAGCGTCGGTATGACGCGCAAGGAGTGCTATGAGTCTGGGAATCGAACTGCAGGGCGACGACGGCCGCATGAGTCCCCTCAAGGTGCTGCGCTGGGGGCTCGTGGCCTTGGCCATCGTGATCGTTCTCGTCGCGCTCTGGCCCTTCGCCAGCGTGCCCACCGGCCATCGCGGCGTGGTCACGCAGTTCGGCCGCATTGTGGGCATCGAGGGTGAGGGCCTTGCCGTGCTGCCGCCGTGGCAGAAGCTCTCGGTCTTCAACGTGCGTTCCGAGCAGGCCGACGTGGAAGGCGCGGAGGGCTCGACCTCCGACCAGCAGCCCGTCAAGGTGAGCCTGACCGTGCGCTACGCCATCGCCCCTGATCGCGTGGCCGAGGTCTTCGAGAAGTACAGCCGCAGCGGCGACCTCAACAGCTACGTCAACACCGCCACCCAGGAAGTGTTCAAGGCCGTGACCGCGCGCTACACAGCGCCGGACCTAATCGCCAAGCGCGCCGCCGTGTCCAACGACATCGGCATGGCCCTCAGGACCAAGCTCGTGGTCTACGGTGCCAACGTCATCAACATCGACATGCGTAACTTCTCGTTCAGCGCGAGCTATATGGCGGCCATCAACGAGAAGGTCACGCAGGAGCAACTGCGCCTGGGCGCCGAGAACAAGCTCAAGACGGTGGAGGCCGAGCAGAAGCAGAAGGTGGCAGTTGCCGAAGCCGAGGCCAACGCCTTGCGCGCCAAGGCCGATGGCGAGGCCTACGCCAACCTCAAGGTGGCGCAGGCCCAGGCCGAGGCCATGCGCGTGCAAAACGCCGCGCTGCGCGAGAACAAGGACGTGCTAGAGCTGCGCCGCATAGAGGTCGAGCTCAAGAAAGCCGAGCGCTGGGATGGCAAGCTGCCCGAGCACATCTACGCAGGCGCGCCCGTGCCCTTCATGAACGTGAATCCGGGCAAATGAGCCCCCGGACCAGGCCGATGCTGCCCATCAGCGCCACGGCGATCCAAAAGCCGGTGGCGCTCGTCTTGGCCGGTCCCTTCAACCCCGTGCAGGGTATCGCACGAGGCCCGAAATAGAGGCTGGTCGTCGCAAAGGCTGTGCGGATTGAGCAGCCGCGTTTGAAGGCGACCGAATTGACGCGTCAGCGCGCGCAGGACGCCCCGATGAAGCCCCGCGCGGGCAGCTCAGCCAGCAGCTTGTCGAGCTCGGCGAAGCGCTCGCTGCCGACATGAAAGCGGCGCATTAGCTCTTGGTTTCACCTTTGAGCAAGCGCGCGGCTTCCAGTGCGAAATACGTCAGCACGCCATCGGCGCCGGCGCGCTTGAAGGCGAGCAGGGATTCCATCATCACGGCATCGTGATCGAGCCAGCCATTGGCGGCGGCGGCCTTGAGCATCGCGTACTCGCCCGACACCTGGTAGGCAAAGGTCGGTACGCGGAATTCGTCCTTCACGCGGCGCACGATATCGAGATAGGGCATGCCGGGCTTGACCATGACCATGTCGGCGCCCTCGGCCAGGTCCAGCGCCACCTCGCGCAGTGCCTCGTCGCTGTTGGCCGGGTCCATCTGGTAGGTCTTCTTGTCGGCCTTGCCGAGATTGCCTGCAGAGCCCACCGCATCGCGGAAGGGGCCGTAGAAGCTGCTCGCGTACTTGGCGCTGTAGGCCATGATCTGCGTGTGGATGTGGCCGGCAGACTCGAGCGCGCTGCGGATCGCGCCGATGCGACCGTCCATCATGTCGCTGGGCGCCACGATGTCCACGCCCGCTTCGGCCTGCACGAGCGCTTGCTGGCGCAGGATGTCCACGGTCTCGTCGTTGAGGATGTAGCCGTTTACATCGATCACACCGTCCTGGCCGTGGCTGGTGAAGGGGTCCAGCGCCACATCGGTCAGCAGGCCTAGTTCGGGCAGTTCCTTCTTGAGGGTGCGCACGATGCGGGGCACCAGGCCGTCGGCGTTGAGGGCTTCGCGGCCATCCGGGGTCTTCAGGCTCGAATCAATGACGGGGAACAGGGCCAGCACGGGGATGCCGAGCTGCAGGCATTCCTCGCCGACATGGAGCAGACGGTCCAGCGACAGGCGCGAGACACCCGGCATGGAGGCCACTGGTTCGACGCGTTCCACACCCTCGTGCACGAAGACCGGCAGGATCAGGTCGCTGGGCTGCAGATTCGATTCTCTGACCAGGGCCCGGCTGAAGGCCTTGCGGCGCTGGCGGCGCGGACGTGAAGCGGGAAAGGTCGGCGGCGTGAGGAAGGTCATGTTGCTGGCAGCACCAAGGTAGCTTGCGCGGCGGGCCTCCGTTCATGGGGGATGGGCCGTGTCCGCGTCATTTGTAGTGTTAATACGCAGCACCACATGGTGACGGTGGGAATCCGGCGCTGCTAAACTGACTTCTGAATGATAGCCGCGAGGTTGTCGTTCCCTGCTTTTCCTCCCTGAGCAGGAGCCTTAACGTGATGACAGCGATAGGGCTTTGCGGCCCCGACTTTTAAGTCGGGGCTTTTTTTTGGGGTGCGCCCGGCATGAACTGACCCCCAGAAGGTGGATGCCAGTCGAACTCAAGGGGGCTTTTCATGGCGAGGCACAGCAAGCGAAGTGAAGCGCCACTGTGTGGGCGCGACCGAGCGTGCAGAGCAAGCAATGCGAATTTCGCAAGCCAATGAACAAGACCCGTCGGCGGATCGCGCGAGTTAGCTTTGCACGCCGCAGGGCGCTGGTAACCGCGCTGTGCCTGAAGTGGCGCGGGCAGCGACCGGAACGAACCGCTGAGCAACTCCGACCGATGCTGCGTGGCTGGATGGGCTTCCTCCAGCACGTCCAGGGCCGAAGGGCGATCGACGAAATGGATGCATGGTTGCGGCGCCGACAGCGGGTCATTGTCTGGCGGCCGCAGAAACGCCCCTCCGTACGCGCGAATCAGGCCGGCGAGCGTCCGGTCTGGACGCGCCTCGTGCGTGGAAGTCGAGCGTCAACGCGCGCGGCCCGTCTTGGAATGCACAGGCGAGCCACAAGACGGCAGAGCCCCGCCGTCCCACCGCCCTGCCGCCCTGACGTCCTGACGTCCAAACGCCTTGCCAACATGGGGCTGGTCTCGCTGGTGGATCTTCACCAGAGACTCCAGCGATCCTTGAACCGCCGGATGCGGACCCGCACGTCCGGTGGTGTGAGGGGGCTGAGGGGCTGAGGGGCTGAGGGGGCTGAGGCGGAGCCCTCACCCCACTTGATTCTGCTCATTTGCCCGCGTCAGCCAAAGGGCTTGGCTTCCGGCTCCCCGCCCCCATGTGTCAGCCTTCCGCCCCCTAGAATCTCTCGCATGGTTCCGCACCTCATCACCGCGCTGACAGGCCCCATCAACGAACTGGAGCAGCGCATCCTCGAGTCGATGCCGGCCATCGAGCGCTGGTTCCGCCTCGAATGGATGGAGCACACGCCCACCTTCTACAGCGCCGTGGACCTGCGCAACGCCGGCTTCAAGCTGGCGCCGGTGGACACCAACCTCTTCCCAGTCGGCTTCAACACCCTGACGCCAGACATGCTGCCACTCGCCGTTCAGGCCGGTATGGCGGCTATTGAGAAAATCTGCCCCGAGGCGCGTAACCTGCTGATCGTGCCCGACCAGCATCGCCACAGCAGCTTTTACCTGTCCAATCTGGCCACGCTCTCGCGCATCTTCACGCAGGCCGGGCTGAACGTGCGCCTCGGTACGCTGGACCCGAAGATCACCGCGCCCACCACGTTGAATTTGGCCGACGGCAGCGAGCTGCACCTGGAGCCGCTCGTGCGCAACCGCGGGCGCCTCGGGACCAAGGACTTTGACCCCTGCACCATCCTGCTCAACGACGACCTGACCGATGGCGTGCCGCCCGTGCTCGAAGGCCTGCACGAGCAATACCTGCTCCCGCCCCTGCACGCCACCTGGACCCAGCGCCGCAAGAGCCGCCACTTCGGCGCCTATGAGGAGGTGGCCAAGAAATTCGCCAAGCTGCTGGGCATGGACCCCTGGCTGATCCATCCGGCGTTCGCGCCCGTAGAGGCCAGCGCGGGCCTGGAAGGCCTGCAGACCCAGATCGACGCGGTGCTGGCCAAGATCCGGCGCAAGTACAAGGATTACGGCATCAACGAGAAGCCTTTCGTCATCGTCAAGGGCGATGCCGGGACCTATGGCAAGAATGTGCTGACTGTGCGCGACGCCAAGCAGCTGACCGAGCTCGGTGATCTCGCTGAGGCCGGTGATCTCGTCGTGCAGGAAGGCGTGCCCACCCACGAGCGAGTGCATGAGGCCGTGGCCGAGCCGGTCGTCTACATGATGGATCGCTATGTGATCGGCGGCTACTACCGCATCCATGCCGACCGAGGCATAGACGAGAACCTCAAGGGCCCGGGTGCCAGCTTCGTGCCCCTGGCCTTCGCCGACTCCGGCCAGTTGCCCAAGGCCGGCATCAAGCCCGGCGCCAGCGCGCCGAACCGCTTCTACATGTACGGCGTGATCGCGCGCCTGGCCATGCTTTCGGCGGCCTATGAACTGGAAGCCACCGATCCGGAAGCCGAGGTTTACGCGTAGTGCATCAAGAAGGGCGGCGCGCACAATAGCGCGTTTTGACTCGGGCGTCCCCCCGGCGCGCCCACAGCTGTTAGTGAGTTCTAGCAATGCCGCCACGGCCTCGCTGCGCAGGCCCTCGGCCCTGGCGGGCCTTACCTTCGGTGCCCTAGGCGTCGTCTATGGCGATATCGGCACCAGCCCGCTGTACTCGCTCAAGGAAGTCTTCCACGGCGGCCTGATCGCCGTGACGCCGGAAAACATCCTGGGCGTGCTGTCCTTGCTTTTCTGGACCCTGACCATCGTGGTCTCGGTCAAGTACGTGCTGCTGATCCTGCGCGCTGATAACAACGGCGAGGGCGGCCTGATCGCCATGCTGGCCCTGGCCACCAATGCTGTGAACAATAAGCCTCTGCTGCGGCGCAAGCTCTTGCTGCTCGGGCTGTTCGGCACGGCCATCTTCTTCGGCGACGCGGTGATCACGCCGGCCATGACGGTGCTTGGCGCGGTCGAAGGCATCGACGTCTACGCGCCCGATTACGACGGCCTCATCCTGCCCATCACTTTGCTCGTGCTGACGGGGCTCTTCACCGCGCAGCGCATGGGCACGGGCGGCATCGGCCGCGCCTTCGGCTCCGTCATGCTGCTGTGGTTTCTGAGCTTGGCGGCGCTGGGCCTGCCCCACATCCTCGCCAACCCGGACGTGCTCGTGGCCGTTAACCCGATGTACGCCCTGCGCTTCTGCCTTGAGCACCACTGGGCGGCCTTCCTTGGGCTCGGCGCCGTGGTGCTTGTCGTGACCGGCGGAGAGGCGCTCTACGCCGACCTCGGACACTTCGGCAGGAAACCCATCCGTATCGCCTGGTACGGCGTGGTCATGCCCTCGCTGGTGATGAACTATTTCGGCCAGGGCGCCATGCTGCTCGAGCGCCCCGAGGCCGTGAAGAACCCCTTTTTCCTGCTCGCGCCGCCGTGGGCCGAAATCCCGCTGTTCGCGCTCGCCACGCTGGCCGCCATTGTTGCCTCGCAGGCCCTGATCACGGCGGCTTATTCGGTCACCAAGCAGGCCATCCAGATGGGTCTGCTGCCGCGCATGCGCATCCTGCACACCTCGGTGCGCGATATCGGCCAGATTTATGTGCCCTTCATCAACTGGGGCCTGTTCACGTTGATCGTGCTGGCCGTGGTCTTCTTCGGGTCCTCGAGCAAGCTGGCCGGCGCCTACGGCATTGCCGTGACCATCGACATGACCATCACCACGATCATGACCTTCTTCGTGATCCGCCACGGCTGGGGCTATCCACTTGCGCTTTCGGTGCTGGCCACAGGCTTCTTCTTCGCCATCGACGTCACCTACCTCGCCTCCAATGCGCTCAAGCTCCTTCACGGCGGCTGGTTTCCGCTGACCATTGGCGCGGGCATGTTCACGCTGATGCTGACCTGGAAGCAGGGCCGCCGGCTGCTGCAGCGCCGCTTGCGCGAGGACGCCATCGAGCTCAAGGTCTTCCTCGAGGCCGTCTTTCTGAGCCCGCCGCTGCGCGTGCCTGGCACGGCCGTGTTCCTGTCCGCCGACGTGGGCGTGACGCCCAACGCTCTGCTGCACAATCTCAAGCACAACAAGGTGCTGCACGAGCAAAACCTCTTCGTCACCGTCAAGCACCACGAGACGCCCTGGGTCGGCTTTGATAAGCGCTGCGCCGTCGAGGCGCTCGGCAACGACTGCTGGGCCGTGCAGCTGCATTTCGGCTTCAAGAACGAGCCCGACGTACCCGAGGCGCTGACCCTGCTCGCCTCGCGCGGCGTGCACCTCGACGAGATGGAGACCAGCTACTTCCTCTCGCGCGACATCGTCATTCCCAACATCCACGAGAACTCGGGCATGGCCGACTGGCGCGAGAAACTCTTCGCCAGCATGCACCGCAATGCCGCGGCGGCGGCCGACTTCCTGCACCTGCCAACGAACCGGATCGTGGAGCTGGGGTCGAAGTTGGAAATCTAGGTGAGCGGGCGCAAGGCCCGCTCGGGCCAGGCCGCGACGGCCGGCCCGACGTAGACCTGGTGAGCATCGGCCGTCAACCACTTGGCAGCCGCCTCACAGCTGACCGACGGGTCGTTCGAAGACTGGATGCCGAGCTGGCGCAGGCCTTCGGTATCAGCAACCCACCACTGGCAGTGCCCCCGCTTCACGACGATGTCCAAGCTGTAGCTCTCGTGGTCGAATTGCACGCTCTTGAACTCGTCAGGCTGGGTCAGTTCACGCAGGAACTTCAGAGCAGCTCGGGCAGGAGGCTGTGGGCGGCTTCGCGCATCAGGGCGGACTTCTCGGTCTTGTTCTTGAGTCGGATCAGCAGGTGCCTTTCCTCCTCATCAATCATCTCGCCATCTCGCCATCTCTGCCCCGTTCCACCGCGAGCGCTTCCCGATCGGGGCACGCGTTGAACGCGTTCAGCGTCCCGGCAGGAAGGCATGCAGCGCGGCCGCTGGTCAGCAGGGAGGTGGCGCGGGGGCCGACGCGGGGGCGTTGCACCTCCACCACCGGCCGGCGCTCGTGCAGCCACAGGCCGATGCGCACGGAATCGAAGAACATGGCTTCGGCTTCGGCTTCGGCCTCGGCCTCGGCATCGGCATCGGCATCGGCATCGAGCTTGGGCTGCAGTCCCCTGGGGAAGCCGGTGGCGAAATCCTGCATGACCTTCTCGCAGTCACCCGGGCGGATCTTGCCGTCGATGTGCGCGTACCTCAGGATGTGACCTACGGAGGCGGCGTGGACGGCGCTTGAGGCGAACAGGCTGACAAGCGCAAGGAGTTTGGTTCGAATCCTCTTCGTGCCGGCGAGTCAAGATTCACCGCAGCGCCCGACTCTCCACACCGTTCGCCGACAAACTCAACATCGTCCCCGGCGCCATCATCTCCCAGCCCTCGTGCCCGTCTTCCAGCGGCTCCGAAGCCACGAGCATGCCGCCGGCGGATGGCTGGTGCACGTAGAGCGTGGGCGCGAGCTTGTCGCTGGACCAGCGGAAGGCGTGCAGGGTCTCGCCGTCCGATAGGGTCGCGGCAAAACGCAGCGGCGCGCTGACATGCAGCACCTGCATCATCGCCAGCGTCTCGCGCAGCACCTGGGTGACGGCATCGGCGACCGAGGCGCCAAGGTCGAGCCGGGCGATGATCAGCAGGAACAGCAGCTCCGAGTCCGTGGCGCCGCGGCGTTCGGCGAAGAGATAGTCCGGCACGCGCGCCTCCAGCGCGCGGCGGATCTGGCTGTAGCCGCCCACCTGACCGTTGTGCATGAACAGCCAGCGCCCCGAGGTGTAGGGGTGGCAGTTCTGTCGCGCAATGCCGGTGCCCGTGGCGGCCCGCACATGGGCGAAGAAAAGCCGGGAGCGCACGCTGGCGCAGATCGAGAGCAGGTTCTCGTCCGACCAGGCCGGCATCACCTCGCGGTAGACGGCCGGCTGCTCGCGCTCGCCGTACCAGCCGATGCCGAAGCCGTCGCCATTGGTCACGGCCTTGGCCTCGTCGGCGTGGAGCGACTGGCGCACCAGGGAATGCTTGGGGCGACAGATCAATTCGTCCAAAAAGATTGCGTCGCCACGGTAGGCTAGAAGACGGCACATGAGCGAGGGACTCTCGGCTTGGCTATGCTGCCGCCCATATTACGGATAGGGACCCACCATGCAACTGCTGGTTGTTGCGGACGCGCTGGAACATTTCAAGACCTACAAGGACAGCACCTTTGCCATGATGCGCGAGGCTGCTCGGCGCGGCTGGACGCTTTGGGCTTGCCACCCGGCCGACCTGGCCTGGGTGCGCGGGGCCAAGGTCACGGCGCTGGGCGCGCGGCGCGTAGCACTGACGGGGGGCGAGCACGACTGGTTCACGGTCGAGGAAACGCGCGATTTGGCGCTGGCCGACACGGGCGCCATCCTCATGCGCAAGGATCCTCCCTTTGACAGCGAGTACTTCTACGCCACCCACCTGCTGGGCCAGGCTGAGCGAGAGGGCGCGCACGTGTTCAACAGCCCCGCCGCCTTGCGTGACCACCCCGAGAAGCTGGCCATCCTGGAATTCCCCGAGCTGATCACGCCGACCCTGGTCACGCGCAGCGATGCCGCTATCCGCGCTTTCCAGGCCGAGCATGGCGACGTCATCCTTAAGCCGCTTGACGGCATGGGCGGCATGGGCATCTTCCGCGTCAAGGCAGACGGCCTCAATCTCGGCGCCATCATCGAGACGCTCAACAAGGGCGGCGCGCAGACCGTCATGGTGCAGCGCTTCATCCCGCAGATCAGCGAGGGCGACAAGCGCGTGCTCGTCATCGGCGGCGAGGTCGTGCCCTATTGCCTGGCCCGCATCCCGCAGGGCCAGGAGGTGCGCGGCAATCTGGCCGTGGGTGGCAAGGGCGTGGTGCGACCCATCACCGAACGCGACCGCGCGATCGCCGCCGCCGTGGGCCCCAAGCTCGCCGCGCGCGGTCTGTTACTGATTGGCCTGGACGTGATCGGCGACTGCCTCACCGAGATCAACGTCACCAGCCCGACCTGCTTTGCCGAGATCAGCGCCGGCAGCGGCTTCGACGTGGCGGCGATGTTCATCGACGCCGTCGAGCGTGCGATCAAGCCTCTCATGCCTGCGAGCTGATCGAGTCGCCCTCCAGGTCCTCCAGCACCTTGAGCGGCACATTGCCGGTCTGGAGCACGAGGTTGTGGAACTTCTTGATGTCGAACTTCTCGCCCAACGCGGCGCGGGCCTTGTCGCGCAGCGCCTCGATCTTCAGTCGGCCCAGCACGTGGGAGCAAGCCTGGCCGGGCCACACGACATAACGCTCGACTCCATTGGCAGGAATGCCGTATTCGATCGCCCGCTCAAGCGACCAGCCGATCACGCCGCCGACACGTTCTGCACCGGCGTCAGCGTCTTCGGATCCATGGCCTTGAGCTCCGCCAGCGCCCTGCGCTCCTTCTCGATCTCGGCCAGGCGCGCGGCCTCCAGAGTTTGGAGGCCGATTGGAACCGATAAGCTTGCCCCCCATGCGAACTTCCTGGAAACGGCTTTCGGCGGCACACCTCAACGGCGTGACCGTGGGCCTGGGCGTGGCCGCCGTGCAGCTTCTCGTGGGCGGCTGCTTTGGCAACGTGGCCGGCGTCGCGGCAGTCAGCGGCGCGGTCTGCGTAAGCCTGTGCGATGTGCCCAATCCGCCCCAGCGCGTGCTGAATCGCGTGCTGCCGGCCGTGGCCATCAATGTGCTCGTCACGCTGCTGACGGGGCTGGGGCACGGCATGTTCTGGCCCATGCTGATGCTGGTGGCGCTGACGGGCTTTGGCTCCCAACTCTTCATGGCCTGGGGTCTGCGCGCCGGGCCCATGGCCTTCGTGGGCGTGCTGAGCCTGGTATTCGCCATGGCCTCGAATGAGCGGCTGGCCCGCACCTTCGTGTTCGAGCACGCCGGCTGGACCCTGCTCGGCGGCCTGCTTTACGCCAGCTGGGCGCGTCTGAGCGCTCATCTGCTGCGCCGGCGCTATCGCGACCTGGCCCTGGCGGCGGCCCTGAGAGCTGGCGCAGCGCGCCTGCGTTCGCGTTCGGTGCGCGTGGGTGGCACGGCCACGCCCGAGCAGGCCCGCATCCGTGCCTCGATCGCCGACGACGTGCAGCTAGCCGAGCTGCTACAGGCCGCGCGCGATCAGGTCTTCGCCGCCGCGCGTTCAGCCGTGGCCCAGCGCCAGACCGAGATTCTGCTGCGCTTGATCGAGCTGCGCGACCTGCTGCTGGCGAGCCGGCTCGACATCGACCTGCTCGGCACCGATGCTGCCGCCCTGGGCTGGCGCGCCGCGCTGGCCGCCGCCCTGGCCCGCCTGGCCGACGAGCTTGACGCGCTGGCCGTGGCGGTCGAAGGCCATGGCAGGCTGCCGCTAGCCGACCGCGAGGCCTGGCGCTCCCGACTGGACGCCGAGCTGGCCGATGTGGCGGCAGCGCCGGACGATGCTCGGCTGCACCTCGTCAACGCCCTGCGCACGCGCGTGACGCACATCTTCGACGAGGTCGACGCCATGATCCGGGTGCAGGACGGCGCCCCGCCTCAGCTCGCCGTCGATTGGACGCCCGAGCAGCTCCAGCCCTTTCTCTCCCCCGACGGCTGGCCCTGGGACGCGCTCAAAGCCCAGTTAAAGCTCTCCTCCAGCGTGATGCGGCACGCGCTGCGCTCGGCCCTCGCCCTGTCAACGGCCTTTGCTCTGGGGCACCTCTTGCCATGGGCCTCTCACCCGCATTGGCTGGTGCTCAGCGTCGCCGTGGTGCTGCGCGGCAACCTGGAGCAGACGCTGTCGCGCCGCAACGACCGCATCGCCGGCACCGTGATCGGCTGCCTGATCGTGATGGCGCTGATGCGCGTGCCCGATGCGCCGCTGCTGCCCCTGGTCTTCATCGTGGCCGTGGGCACCGCCCATGCCTACGTGAACCGCCGCTACCGAGTGGCGGCCACGGCGGCCACGCTGATGGCCTTGATCCAGCAGCTCATGCTCTTCCCCGGCGCCTCGCCGCCCATCATCGAGCGCGTGGCCGACACTTTCGTGGGCGCCATGCTGGCCTGGGCCTTTTGCTTCGTGCTGCCGAGCTGGGAGCACCACACCCTGGCGCGTCTCGCAGCCCAGCTGCGCAGCGTGATGGCCCGGCACACGGCCAATGTGCTGCGGTGGGCGCCCACGGCCGAGCAGGCTCTGGCGGCGCGGCTCTCGCGCCAGCAGCTCTACACCGTGCTCGGAGGCCTGGCCGCGGCCGCGCAGCGCACGCGTGTGGAACCCGAGAGCGTGCGCCTGCCCGATGCCGAGATCGAGGCGCTGCTTTCACACAGTTATCGCTACGCGGCCCTGCTGAGCTCGGTGCAGCAGATGCTGGCGCGGCGCAAGGACAAGCTCGATGCCGGTCAGGCCCAGGCCGCCCTGCTGCCGACCGTGAAGGCCTGTGTGCAAAGCCTCAAGGCCGAAGGCCCCTTGCCCGAGGTCGCCATCGACGAACCGCCCGACCCCGATGCCGGCCTTTGGCCCGAACACCTCGGCCAGCCCGACCTCACGCCCTGGCTGCTGCGCCGCCTGCGCCTGGCGCGGCGCGAGGCCCGCTTGCTTCAAGCAGCGGCCACCACGGTTGCCAAGAAAGACTGACATGCTGCGTTTTCTCGTCCTCGCCCTGCTGGTTGCCGCTGCTCAGGCGCGCGCCACCACCAGCGTGCTCTTCATCGGCAACAGCTTCACCTACGGCGCCGGATCGGCCATCATGGGCTATCGCCCCGAGCTCGTGCACGACCTCAATGGCGAGCACGCCTCGGGCATACCGGCGCTCTTCAAGGCCTTGGCCGACCAGTTGGGGCTGGACTTCGACGTCAGCCTCGAAACCGGCCCGGGAAGGAACTTTGACTGGCATTGGACCGAGAAGCGCGCCCTGCTCGATCGCCACTGGGACGTGGTGGTCCTGCAGGCCTACAGCGTGCTGGACGCCGAGAAACCCGGCGATGCCACGCAAATGTCGCGTTATGGCGACCGGCTGGCCAAGCTGCTGCGCGCACGCAATCCGAAGGTGGAGCTCAACCTCATGGCCACCTGGTCTCGCGCCGACCAGACTTACCCTGCGGGCCAGCATTGGTCCGGCCAGCCGATCACGGCCATGGCGAAGGATCTTCAGCAGGCCTACGATCAGGTGGCGCAGTCGCTCGGCGCCCGCCGCGTGATCCCCGTGGGCCTGGCCTGGAACCGTGCGATCGAGTCCGGCCTGGCCCGGGCCAATCCCTACGACCCGGCCGCCAAGGGCCTCCTGCTGTGGGCGGACGACTACTACCATGCGAGCGCGCACGGCAGCTATCTGGAGGCGCTGACCGTGCTGGGCGCGCTGACCGGATGCGACCCGCGCCTGGGCGAGGAGCGCGTGGCGCACGAGCTCGGGATCACCGCGAGCGACGCCCTGGCACTGCAGGAGGTGGCCTCGAAGAGCCTGCCACCCACGCGCTGCTGCCCCTTGAAGTTGAAGTGAGGAGACTGGCATGAACGCCTACACCGACAAGGCCGAGGTCGGCCATTTCATCAACGGCCGCAAGGCCACAGGCGGCACGCGCCGCCAGCCCATCTACAACCCCGCCATTGGCACCGCGGCGCGCGATCTGCTGCTCGGCGACGCCGACACCGTGGAGGCCGCAGTGGCCGCCGCGCGTGCCGCGCAGCCGGCCTGGGGCGACATGCCCCCGATCCGCCGCGCCCGCGTGATGCTGGATTTCCTCTCCCTCATGAATCGCCACCGCGACGAGATCGCAGCCATGATCACGGCCGAGCATGGCAAGGTCTTCAGCGATGCGCAGGGCGAGGTCCAGCGCGGCATCGACATCGTTGAATTCGCCTGCGGCGTGCCCCAACTGCTCAAGGGTGATTTCACCGACCAGGTCTCCACCGGCATCGACAACTGGACGCTGCGCCAGCCGCTTGGCGTGGTGGCCGGCGTCACGCCCTTCAACTTCCCCTGCATGGTGCCCTGCTGGATGTTCCCGGTCGCCATCGCCTGCGGCAACGCCTTCATTCTCAAGCCCAGCGAGCGCGACCCCTCGCCCTCGCTGTTCATGGCCGAGTTGCTGCGCCAGGCTGGCCTGCCCGACGGCATCTTCAGCGTGGTGCAGGGCGACAAGGTGGTGGTCGATGCGCTGCTGACCCACCCGGACGTGCGCGCCTTGTCCTTCGTCGGCTCCACGCCCATCGCGCAGTACATCTACGAGACCGGCGCCCACCACGGCAAGCGCGTGCAGGCCCTGGGCGGCGCCAAGAACCACATGGTCGTGATGCCTGACGCCGACATCGACCAGGCCGTGGACGCTCTGATCGGCGCCGCCTACGGCTCGGCCGGCGAGCGCTGCATGGCCATCAGCGTGGCCGTGCTCGTGGGTGAGGTGGGCGATCGCATCGTGCCCATACTGGCCGAGCGCGCCCGCGCCCTGCGAATCGGCAACGGCATGCAGCCCGAGGTCGAGATGGGGCCCATCGTCACGCGCCAAGCGCTGGAGCGCATTGAAGGCTATATCGCCATCGGCCAGCAGGAGGGTGCAAACCTCGTCGTCGACGGCCGCGGCCACCGCGTGGCCGGCCACGAGCAGGGATTCTTCACCGGCGGCACGCTCTTCGACTATGTGACGCCCGCCATGCGCATCTACCGCGAGGAGATCTTCGGCCCCGTGCTCGTCTGCGTGCGCGTGCCCGATTTTGCTGCGGCGCTGGAGCTCGTCAACGCGCACGAATACGGTAACGGCGTGGCCTGCTTCACTGGCGACGGCCAGATCGCGCGCGAGTTCAGCCGCCGCGTGCAGGCCGGCATGGTCGGCATCAACGTGCCCATCCCCGTCCCCATGGCCTGGCATGGCTTTGGCGGCTGGAAGAAGAGCTTGTTCGGCGACATGCACGCGTATGGCGAGGAGGGCGTGCGCTTCTATACGAAGCAGAAGTCCGTGATGCAGCGTTGGGCGTCGTCGCTGGGGCGGGGGGCGGAGTTTGCGATGCCGACGGCGAAATAGCTCCTGACGGTTCATCAAAATCGGCCGTTAGCGACGAGCAACGCCCCTCGGTTGAGGGGGCGGCGCTCGCATTTTGGGCTCGCCATGTGGCCAAAGTTCACGTCAAATCGCAGTGCGCGGCGCTTGGTAGCTTCGGCGCCGCAATTCTTGGCAGACACGCTCTGCGGCATCTGTTTGCCGTGGTAGTGTCGTATGGGAAAATCGGCCGCCAAATGACTTGATGGCGCCATCCTCGGAGGAGGAGCCGAGGCTCTCCAAGCCTAAGTGCTATGGTTTTTTGCCTGTCAAGTCATTGGAAAGCTGGCGCTGACTGCCAAGCAGGGCTGCGCAGGAGCAAAACGGGGGTGCCCTATGACGAATGAAATCTCGAACGCCTCGGTAGACCGAGAGCAGGATTCTGATGGCGCTGTGGATCTCAGCCGTCGACGGATGGGAAGCGCTGGAGCCGTCGTACTGCTCACGCTGCCGAGTCGCTCCGTCATGGCTGCGTCAACATGCACGGCATCGGAGATTGCGTCAGGCAATTTGTCGCGGGCGGGGACCGCCAATCCCTGTGGCTGCAGCCCCGGATTCTGGGGGCCTCAGAATCAGAACGGTACGAGTCTCTGGCAAACCGCGCCGAAGTTGAATCTCGTTTATCCCTGGGCGACAGCAACCTTCAATGCAGTATTCGGGGTGCCTTATTTTGAAAATTCTGGCGGCACCATCGGAGACAGTATTCTATTGCATCAGGTATTTCCTGGCCAGATCGCCGGACCTGGACAAAAATATCCCAATAAATATGGTGGTGGCTCTAGTACGGCCATGCTGGTGGTCGCAGCCTTGTTGAATGCGCAGTACTATGGCTCCCGCTTTCCAATCCCCGGCTTGCAGACACCGAGTGCGGTCATCGCCGCGTTTCAAACGGCCTGTGCAGGGCCCAGTGGTACCGTTGCTAGCTTTGCCTCGACGTTGGATATCTATAAATCAACGTCAAACCTGTGGTGCAGTGGTAGCCCAGAAAATGGCAGTGGATATTAAGGCGTTTGCATGTGCTTTAGCTTGCGTCCCGGAGTGTTGACGCGAACATACCCTGACGGCGTTGCCGTGTATGTTGGTGAAACCTGTGAAACGCATATCCTCGCACCGGATTTTGAAGAACTCCTGAAGGCGCCGGATCGAGTTTCGATCGTCGAAGAATCGGGTGTATTTCATGTGTCCGCCCCTGGTCCTGATTTGGGCCGAACGGTCAGCGTGTCCCGAGCCTTTATAGAAGAGCTTTCGCGACTCAAAATTGTAGACCGATCAACTTGAGGGTCGCCCAGCTAAAATTCGACGAGCTCAGTTCGAGCCTGTCCGGGACCGGCCTGCTGATTCCTTGCGGGCCGTTTTGCATTCGAGTTCGCTCCGATCTCCGCGAATTCCAGCGGGAGTTCTATCGGCTCTATGCAGACTTTCCGGTTCTCGATGCCGACACCTATGTGGACTTCGAGGTCGGCGTCAGAAGCCCGAACCCCTTGCGCCGGTACTTCAGGCCGCAAGTCATATTTACGTGCGATGGGAGAATCCCGTTCAAGCCGCTGCCCTTGGCTCAGGCTTTTCCCACCTTCGAGTGGGGCTTGAATTGGACGATTTACACCCATGCTCACGACTATCTGGTGATGCATGCCGGCGTGGTCGAGCGAGGCGGGCGCTGCTTGATCCTCGCCGCCGATCCGGGCTCCGGCAAAAGCACTCTGAGCGCAGCGCTCGCTCAAAGCGGCTGGCGCTTGTTGTCCGATGAGCTTGCGCTGATCGGCTTGGTCGATGGTCTGGTCCGCCCCATTGCGCGCCCCGTCAGCCTCAAGAACGCGTCGATTGGTGTCGTGCGCTCACTAGGGCCGCAAGTCGTGATCGGGAGCGTCTGCCCAGGCACCGCCAAGGGGGACATCGCTCACATGCGGGCCCCGAGCCCCAGTGTTCTGGCGATGAGCGAGCTGGCCAAACCCGCTTTGCTGATTTTTCCAAAATACGGGAAGGAATCAGCCCTGCGGACGACCTCGAAAGGAAAAGCGCATTCCCTGGGTGAATTGACTCGGCATACGTTCAATTTTGCGGTCCTGGCCGAGCAGGGCTTTGACGCCCTTGGTCGTTTGATGGATCAGGTGGAGACTTATTCGATTGAATACTCGTCGCTTGATCAGGTCATTCCCGAGGTCGAGCGGCTCTGGGAGCGCAGCAAATGACGGCAGCGCCGTACACGCACCTGCTGATTGAAACCTTGCGTGAGCCCCGTCGTGCTGCGGGCTACAGCGTCGGGCATTGGCAAGCGCTCATCTGGCAAAGTCGCGCGACCGAGTTGATGGCGCAACTCCATCAAGCGCTGGATGCGGTGGGCGCGATGGAGACGGCGCCGCCCGCAGCTCGAAGACATCTGGAACTTGCCGGGAAAATTGCAACAAGGCACGCCGCGGCGGTCACCAGTGAGCTTCGCTCATTGCAGGAGGCCCTCGAACCCTTGGGCATCCCTGTTTTACTATTGAAGGGCGCGGCTTACTGTGCCCTCGGCCACCAGGCATCAAAGGGTCGGCTTTTTAACGACCTCGACATCATGGTGCCCAAATCGGCGCTGGCGAAGTCTGAGCAGCAATTGATCTGGGAGGGGTGGCTCCCATTGCACACCAATGCATACGACGAGAGGTACTACAGGGACTGGACCCACGAAATCCCACCGCTTGAGCACAAGCACAGGGCGACGACGCTGGACGTGCATCACACGATCTTGCCGCCAACGTCAGGGATTCGGCCCAACCCACAGGACTTCTTTGACGCGGCGCGACCCCTGAACGGCGAGTTCTCGTTCTTCAAGGTCTTGTGCCCGGCCGACATGGTGATTCATTCAGCATGTCATTTGTTCTTCGGCGAGTTCCACAAGGGCTTGCGCGATCTGCACGACCTGAATCTGCTGCTGAGCGATTTCGGGCAGCGCGCGGAGTTCTGGGATAACCTGGTCGATCGCGCCAGATATCTTCAGCTCTCCCTGCCGTTGCTGGACGCGCTGACGCAAGGACGCCGCCTCTACGGCACGCAAATTCCCGACAATACGCTGCGCCAACTCAAGGCTTGCAAAACGAGCCCCTTCCCCGGCTTCATGCGCGCGTGGCTGTTTGAGCACGCGCTCAGGCCGGCCCACCCATCGGCATTTGGCACAACGACCAGGCTGGCAAACAAGGTGGCCTTTGCCAGAAGTCACTGGCTGCGCATGCCTTTGCCTTTGTTGGTCTACCACCTATCGTACAAGGCCTTCATCGCGCCATAAGCGGGCCGGCTGCAGGCCCCACGCTCGTGACATCCCGGACGCTGCATGGATCCCCACTTCCAGTCCTCCCGTATCGCGCGCCGAAGCCTGCTCTTGTCGGCGCTGTTGGGTCGCTTGGCGATGGGCGCGGAGGCGGCCTCCGTCCCGGTAGCGCTCGACGAGTCTCCCGAACTGCAGCGGATGCTCGATGTCCTCAGTCCGGATCTCGACTTCAGCTGGAACCGCCAGGTCGTGCCTTGGGCGCGGCTGATCAGCATGGCCGAGGCCGGCACGGCAATCGGCATGAGCATCGCGCGCACAAGGGACCGGGAAGCGCGGCTCGACTTCAGCGCGCCGATCTTTCACAAGCATGCGTGGATGGTGGTGCGCCGCGGCGAGGGCTTCGGCTACCAGCGCTTGGCGGACCTCGCCGGACGCCGGGTCTGCCTGCGGCGTGGCGTGAGCTACGGCGATGCCTTCGAGGCCGCCGAGGGCCAGGCGTACCACCTCGAAGTGGTCGACTCACCGCTCGAGGCGCGGTTGCGGATGGTTCAGCGCGGGCGCTGCGACCTCACGGTATGGTCCAACTCGGCGTCCGGTCCTGACGCGGCGGTCCGGCGCCTTGCCACCTGGCCGGACCTGGCGGCGCAAATGGAAGTGCTGCCGGTCCCGATGCTGACCGTCGGCGTCCATTTCGCAACGCGCAAGGGCGGACCGCTGGCGCATTGGTTGCCGCAGATCGATCAAGCGCTGCGCCGGGAGCGTGCCGCGCTGCAGCGGCTGGCCGCGGGCACTGCGGAGGGCCGCGCGGAGGGCAGTCGCTAGCCTTGGCCATCGCAGAAGAGGCCGACGCGACGCCTCGACGTGCGCCGCGCCGACCGGATCTGCTCCTACTTGAAATCACCCGCAAACACGAGCTGGAAGTTCTCCAGCTTCAGGTGCTTCCTCAACGCCGCATTGACCGCCTCAGGGGTGACAGCGGCAATCGCATCGAGTTTGGCCTGCGTGCGCGCCATCGTGCGGCCCAGCTGGGATTGCTGGGCGAGCTGGCCAGCCAGCGCGCTGTCCTGCGCCAGGCGCAGCTTGGATTCGCTGAGCAGGGCGTTCTTGGCGTCGCTCACTTCCTTGGCGCTCACGCCGTCGGCCAGCAGCTTGGCGGTTTCCTCGCGCAGGCCGGCTTCGATCTTGGCTCGGCCTTGCGGGGCAAAGATAGCGTAGACGTACCAGCCCGAGTGCGGGTCGCGCGGATCCAGGGCGACTTGGCTGCCGGCGCCGTAGGAGAGGCCGTCCTTCTCGCGCATGCGCATCCACAGTCGCGAGTTGGCACCACCGCCGAAGATCTGGTTGGCCACTTCGAGCGCGGCTGCATCGGGCGTGTCGTCGTTGAAGGCCAGGGGCATCAGGCCGAAGAGCATGGCATTTTGCTTGTCGGGCGCGGGCAGCAACTGCAGCTTGCCGGGCTTGTTGACGGCGTCTTCAGCCACGCGGACGGGCGCCACCGGTGCGGCCCAGTTGGCGAAAGCCTTCTCGGCTGCGGCCTTGAAGGCGTCGGCGTCGAAGTCGCCGACCTGGGCCATCCAGGCGCTGCTGGCGCCGTAGAAACGCTGCTGGAAGGCTTGCACACCCTCGAGCGTTACGGCCTTCAGGTCCTGCTCGCGCTCGGCGAAGCTGGGCGTGTAGCGGGCATCGCCGCGGGCGGTGTTGTTGAGCGCCGCCTCGGCGACGTTGGGCGCCATGCTCATGGGGTCTTCTCGCTCTTCCTGCAGCTTGGACAAGGCCGCGGCGCGCAGCTCTTCCAGATGCGCGGCCTCGAACTTGGGACTGCGCAACATCTGCGCGATCAGCTCCAACGCCTTGACGGCGTTCTCGCGCGTGGTGCTCCAGCTGATGTTCACGCCCTTGGCCGAGCCCGAGATATTGAGCTGGACCTTGGCGGCGTCGAGCGCGTCGCGCAACTGGCTGCGGCTGAGCTGTTGCGTGCCCATGCGCAGCATGGCCGCCGTCAGCTCGGCCGTGGCGGCCTGGCCTTGGAGCGCTTCGAGCGTGCCGGTCCGGATCGTCAGCGAGCCCTGCACGGCGCCGCCGCGCGTGGGCTTGGAGAGAAGGGCCAGCTGCATGCCGCCGGGCAGGGTGACGCGGCGCGTGGCCTTGTCGATATTGGCCGGCGAAGCGTCGAACTGCGCCACCGCGGCCGCAGCTGCGGCGGGCTTGAAGCCGGAGAGCTCAGCCTTGAGGTCGACGGCCGCGGGCTTGGGCGCGCGCTCGGGCTTCTCGGTCGGGATGTATTGGGCCAGCGTGCGGTTGCTGGGCATGAAGTACTGCGCGGCCACGCGCTGCACGTCGTCCAGCGTGAGCGCCTTGACGCGGTCGCGTGTCAGGAAGAAGAGCCGCCAATCGCCTTGCGAGATGTACTCGGAGAGCACGATGCCGACCTGCTCGGGGCTGGTGAACTGCTTGTCCCAGAGGTTGAGCCAGCGCGTCTTGGCGCGTTGCAGTTCCTCGGCGGTGACAGGGTCCTTGGAGAAGCCTTCGACCGTGGCCGTCAGGCCGGCGTTGAGCTTGTCCTGCGAGGCGCCCGGCGCGGCCTTGGCCATGTACATGGCGAAGCCGGGCTCGGCCAGGGCGAGGCTGAAGGGCGAGACCTCGGCGGCGAGCTTGTCATCGATGACCAGGCGCTTGTGCAGGCGGCCGTCCGGTGGACTGGTCAGGATGAGGTTGAGCAGGTCCACGGCGGCGTAGTCCGCGGTGGGGCCGGCGGTCACGTGATAGGCCACGAGCGAGAGTGGGTTGCCGCCGACGCGGCGCACGGTGACGACGTTCTCGCCGTCCTGCACCGGGTCCAGGGTCCAGGTCTTCTCGATCACGCGCTTGGGGCGGGGGATCTTGCTGAAGCTCTGATCGATCCAGGCCAGCGCCTTGGCGGGGTCGAACTTGCCCGAGATGATCAGGGTGGCGTTGTCGGGCTGGTAGTAGCGGCGGTAGAAGTCCTGTAGGTGGGCGATGTTGACGTTCTCCACGTCGGCGCGCGCGCCGATGGTGTCCTTGCCGTAGTTGTGCCAGATGTACATGGCACCGAGGGCGCGCTGGGTGGTGACGTTCTCGGGGTCGTTCTCGCCCATTTCCATCTCGTTGCGCACGACGGTCATCTCGCTGTCAAGGTCCTTGCGCGCGATGAAGCTGTTGACCATGGCATCGGCTTGCCAGGCGAGGTAGGACTTGAGGTTGTCGTCGCTGGCGGCGAAGGCGGCGAAATAGTTGGTGCGGTCGAACCAGGTGGAGCCGTTCCAGGAGAAGCCGCGCTTGGTGAACTCGGCCTTGGGGTCGCCGAAGTGCTTGCTGCCCTTGAAGAGCAGGTGCTCGAGCAGGTGGGCCATGCCGGTCTCGCCGTAGTTCTCCTGGCGCGAGCCGACATGGTAGGTCACGTTGACCGTGGTCGTGGGCTTGCTCGCATCGGGCGCGAGCAGGATCTGCAGGCCGTTGGGCAGCGAGTATTCGGTGATGCCCTCGACCTCGCGAACCTTGGTCGGGGCGGCATGCGCCAGTCCGGCAGCCAGGGCCAAGGCCAGCAGGGTGTGCTTGTGCTTCATGGAAACTCCGTCGGGTTCGAAAGAGGCAGAGTGTGCCTCGGCTTGCGGCGCGCGCCGGGTGCCGAAAGTCTGGGCAAATTCACCGTCGGGCCAGGGACAGGCGCAGGGGCGTGGCCGGCCGCAACGTGATGTTGAGCGTGGGCCTGGGCGGCGCGGCGCCCGGCGCAGGCGCGAGGCGGAATCGCTGCAGCAGCATGGCGGCGACGAGGGTGATCTCGGTCATCGCGAAATGCTGGCCCAGGCACACGCGCGGGCCGGCGCCGAAGGGCATCCAGCTGCCGCGCGGGATCTCCGGCGCATCGGGTGCGAAGCGCTCGGGGCGGAAGGCCTCGGGCTCGGGGAACCAGCGGGCATCGCGCTGGATCAGGCCGGGCGCGAGCAGCAGCAGGGCGCCGCGCGGCACTTGATACCCGCCGACCTCGAATGTTTCAAGGGCGCGACGCGAGAGCAGGGCCGGCGCCGGCGGGTACAGGCGCAGCGCCTCCTTGATCGTCTGCGTGAGCCAGGGCAGGGTTGCCATGTCGGCCAGCACGGGCGTGCGGCCCTGCAGCGGCGCGAGCTCGGCCTGGGCGCGCTCCTGTGCCTCGGGGTGGGCCGCCATGCACCACGCCCACCAGGTCAGGGCCGTAGCGCTCGTCTCGTGGCCGGCGAGGAAGGTGGTCATGCATTCGTCGCGCAGCGTCTCGCCCGTGAGGCCAAGTTGCATCAGCATGGCGAGCAGGTCCTCGCCCTCTTGCCGGCCGGCGCGGGCGGCCACGTGGCCGCGAATCAGGCCATCGAGCGTGCGCAGGGCACGGCGCTTGCGGCCCTTCCAGGGCAGCCAGTCGGGCAGACTGGCGGGCCAGAACATTTCGCTCTGGCCTTCGATGCTGATGTCGTGCACGGCCGCGGCGGCCGCGCGGCTCTCCTCGCCCGAGCGGCTGCTGAACAGGCTGCGCAGGATCACGTCCATGGTCAGCGCCGTCATCGCCGCTTCGAAGTCGAGCTCGAAGGCGGCCTGCGCGGGCCATGCCTGCAGGGCTTCCTCACAGGCCGAGGTCATCAGCGGCACGAAGGCCTCCACGCGCCGCGGCGAGAAGCCCGGCTGCATCAGTTTGCGGCGCTGCTTCCAGGCCTCGCCCTCGACCACCAGGACGCTTTGGCCATGCGCCTCGGCGAAGACCTCGGCGCCGCGCTCCCAGCGGATCAGAGCGTCGTGCGAATGCACGAGCGCGTCGCGCACATGGTCGGGGTGGAAGAGCAGGATGTTCAGGTAGCGCGGCACGCGCAGCAGCACCACGTCGCCGTACTGGCGCTGCTGGGCGGCCATGAAACCGAGGAAATCCCGGGCCATGTCGCGCACGTGCAGCAAGCCCCACCAGGGCGAAGGAGGACCGGGCGGGAGGGGGGCTGAGCTCATGGCGGACAATCCTAGCCTCTCGAAAAGAATCCTCATGGCTGTCCTCTCCATCTCCAACGCCCACCTCGCCTACGGCCACGTGCCCCTGCTCGATGGGGCCGACTTCGCTCTCGAAACCGGTGAGCGCGTCGGCCTGATCGGCCGCAACGGCACAGGCAAGTCCTCCCTGCTCAAGATTCTGGCCGGCATCGACAAGCTCGATGACGGCCTGCTGCAGCTCCAGCAAGGCCTGACCAGCGTCTACGTGCCACAGGAGCCCGAGCTGCGCGCCGAGGCGACGATCTTCGACGTGGTCAGTGAAGGCGTGGCCGAAGCGCGGTCCTTGCGCGAGATCTACGAGCGCCACGACCCGGCCGATGACCTGGACGCCGTGCTCGAGCGCATCGAGCACATCGGTGCCTGGACCTGGGAGCAGCGCGTGGACGAGACCCTGCACCGCCTGGACCTGGACGGCTCGCGCACGATCGGCCATCTCTCGGGCGGCCTGAAGAAGCGCGTGGCTCTGGCCCGCGCGCTGGTGGCGCAGCCTGACGTGCTGCTGCTCGACGAGCCGACGAACCACCTCGACCTGGACGCCATCGCCTGGCTCGAAGGCCTGCTCAAGGATTTCAAGGGCTCGCTGCTGCTGATCACGCACGACCGAGCGTTCTTGGACAACGTCGCCAACCGCATCGTCGAGCTGGACCGCGGCCAGCTGCGTGGCTACCCCGGCAACTTCGCTGCCTTCCAGGCCGCCAAGCAATACGAGCTCGAGAACGAGGCCCTGGCCAATGCGCGCTTCGACAAGCTGCTGGCCCAGGAGGAGGTCTGGATCCGCAAGGGCGTGGAGGCGCGGCGCACGCGCTCGGTGGCGCGCGTGCAGCGTTTGCAGGCCATGCGCGCCGAACATGCATCGCGGCGCGACGTGCAGGGCAAGGTGAAACTGGACATCGACACTGGCGGCGCCAGCGGCAAGATCGTGGCCGAGCTCGAGGACGTCAGCAAGGCCTACGGCGGCCGCACCATCGTCGGCAAATTCAGCGGCACCATCCTGCGCGGCGACAAGGTCGGCCTCGTCGGCGCCAATGGCGCGGGCAAGACCACCCTGCTCAAGATGATCCTCGGCGAGCTGCCGCCCGACAGCGGCTCGGTGCGCCTGGGCAGCAAGATGACGGTGGCGTATTTCGACCAGATGCGCGACGCGCTCAACCTCGACGCCACGCTGGCCGACACCATCAGCCCCGGCAGCGAGTGGATCGAGATCGGCACGCAGAAGAAACATGTGAAGAGCTACCTCGGCGACTTTTTGTTCTCGCCGGCCCGCGCCGATTCTCCCGTTCGCACGCTCTCAGGTGGCGAGCGCAACCGCTTGCTGCTGGCGCGTCTGTTCGCGCGGCCGGCCAATGTGCTGGTGCTCGACGAGCCGACCAACGACCTCGACATCGAGACGCTGGAGCTGCTGGAGGAACTGCTGGCCGACTACGACGGCACGGTCTTCCTCGTCAGCCACGACCGGCGCTTCCTCGACAACGTGGTGACGAGCACCATCGTCTCCGAGGGCGAGGGCCGCTGGCGCGAGTACGAAGGCGGCATCGAGGACTGGCTGACCCAGTCCCGGCGCGCCGCGTCCATCGCTGCCAAGCAGGCTCCCGCACCAGCGCCGGTGGCGGCACCCGCTCCCGCCCCGGTGGTCGCCACGCGCAAGAAGCTCAGCTACAAGGAGCAGCGCGAGCTCGACGAGATCCCGGCCAAGATCGCGGCGCTGGAGGCCGAGCAGACCCAGCTGAACGCTCTGCTCAACGGCAGCGAGCTCTATTCGCAAGGCGCGGGCCGCATCGCGGAAGTGACGGCTCGCGCCGGGGCGATCGACGAAGAGCTGCTGGCGCTGATGGAGCGCTGGGAAACGCTCGAAGCGCGCTGAGCTAGGCGTCGAGCACCTCGAGCAGGTGCGCGGCAAAGCGGTCGAGCAGCCGGCCATCGGACCAGTAGGCCATGTGGCTCAGCGGCGTCCAGCGGGTGAGGAGGTCGCCCACGAAGAAGGGGTAGTCCTTCACGCCTTCATAGCTGCCCTTCTCGTCGAGCTGGGCCATCGGCCAGCCCAGCACATCGCAGGGGTCGTAGTAGTTGTGCCACTCGAAGCCCGGCTTCATCTGGAAGTTCTGGCGCCGGCTGAGGCCCGCCGTGAAGATCGGGATATTGCAGCCCATGGTCAGGAAGCGGCGCCAGGTGTGCAGGCTGGAGAATTCTTCTGGCGGCGTTGCGGGCGCCGGGTGCCGGGGGTGCATCACGTCCCAGGCGTAGGACGAGAACACCTGGCAGCCCAGCGAGTGCGAGAGCACGACGAGTGGTGTGCCGGGGTGTTCGGCGCAGACCTGGAAGCCTTCGCGCAGCTTTTCGACGATGCGATCCTGCACCTCTTGGTACGTCGCCCGCTCCACGTGAAAGCTGCGCTCGAAGGCGGTGGCGTCGGCGAAGCGGAAGAGGAAGAACTGGCGCACCCCGGCCCATCCGAGCTTGTTCTGCGGGTTGGCCTCGAAAGCGTCCCAGACCTTCTGCTCGTTGATGTGGAAGAGGTCGCCGTAATACACGGGCTGCAGCGAGACCTCATGCCAGCGTGCACCGAGCCGTTCGGCCAGCCCGGCCTGGAGTTCGATGTAGTAGTCGGTATCGACTACGCCCATGCCGTGCAGGACCAGCAGCACCAGCCTTGGCATGCGGGCCTCAGTACGCGGCGGGTTCGGCCAGTGTGACGCAGAGCAGCTTCTCCAAAGAGGCGTCGCCGGGCGGCGTGCTGGGGGTGCTCAGGCTCTGGGCCGCTGCGAGCAGCGGGCTGAGCGACAACGCGGCAATCAGAATCAGTTTGCGCATGGAGTCCACCTCTTTACAGAAATATCAAAGACGGGCGCGCCATTCTCCAAGATCTGCGAAGCGCGCCACTGCCAGGTCACCGGCTCGCAGCTTGAGCGCCACACGCCAGGAGCCGGTGGTCACCACGCTGCCGGCCGGCACGGTGGCACCGTGGCGGGTGGCGGCCTGCAGCCAGGGCACCATCACCCAGGCCGGGTCGTTGAGGCCATGGCCGCCCAGGCCGGCCATCGGCGCTTCGCCGTTGATCTGCAGCTCGCAGGGCTGGCGTGCCCAGTCACGGCCGGGCTTCCAGCGCATCCAGGGGCCCAGAGACAGGCCGCCGTGCGACTGGCAGTCAGCGTTCTTGAGCAGAGGATCGGCTGCCATGCCCTGCTGCCAGCGCGAGGCCAGGCCTTCGATGGCCACGCTAAAGCCGTCGATCAGGTCCTCGCCCTCGCCGAAGTTCATCGCGCGCGCCCGCTCTGGCGTGACATCGCACTTGAGGCGCAGCGCGATCTCGGCCTCCGCGCCAATCAGGGAGAGGCCCGTGAGATCCTCGCTCTCGCGCACGCCCTCGGGTGCGAGCGGCGCATGGCCGAAAGGGCCGCTGCGCGAGGAGCCGCCGCACTTCCAGAACTGCGGTCGCCCTGCGGGCGCCCAGTTCAGGGCTGAAGAGAGATGCGCATGCACGGCCTGGCCGGCGGCTTCGTCGGGCAGCGACCACGCGCCGGCATCGAGGGACGCGCCGTCGCGCCAGGCTTGCGCCAGTGCGGCGGCGAGGACTTCAGGATCGCTCATCAAGGTTTGGCGAGATAGTTGATCGGCACGTAGACATAGCCCTTGCCCTCGGCGCGCAGATGACCGATGCCCGGAAAAGACAGGTGGGCGCCCGCCACCCACTCGCCCTGGGCCGCGACCTCCTTGAACAGCTTCTCGCGCCAGGGCAGGGCGGCCTTGGAATCGCTGTCGAAGTTGGCCGTCACGGTCGGATCGGGGAATTGCGCGGCGGCCACGTGCATGGTGTCGCCCCAGAGCACGAGCTTCTGGCCCTGGCTCTGAACCACGTAGTTGGTGTGGCCCGGCGTGTGACCATGAGCGTCGATGGCATGCACGCCCGGCACCAGTTCCACGTCTCCCTCGAAGGGCTTGAAGTGGCCGGCCGCGACATACGGAGCGAGCATGTCCTGGCCCGATTCACTCTTGAGCGCGAAGTCGGCCTCGGCCTTGCTCATGCGCACGATCGCATTCGGGAACACGGCCTTGCCCTCGGCAGAGAGCCCTCCAATGTGGTCGCCATGGCTGTGGGTGATGTAGATCTCGTCCACCTGCTCGGGCGTGTAGCCCGAGGCCTTGAGGCTGGCGAGCAGGCCGCCCAGCGTGGGTCCGAAGAGCTTGCCGGCGCCGGTGTCGATCAGCACGAGCTTGGCGCCAGTATTGACGAGGAAGCCGTTGACCGAGGTTGGCACGATCTCGGGCGGGAGGAAGTTCCGTGCGAGATCGCTCTTCAGCGTCTCGGGTTTGATGTGGGTGAGCACCTTGGCTACAGGCATCATGAAGTTGCCGTCGTTGAGCGCGGTGACCTCGACGTCGCCGAGCATCATGCGGTAGTAGCCTGGCGCTTGAGTCTTCAGCTGCGGCGCGGCGGCGTGAGCGGCCGAGGCCAGCAGGCTCAGGGACAACAGGGCGTTGGCGAGTCGGGTCATGGGCTCCTCCGGTTTGAGACAGGCCGAGAGCATAGATCGACCCAGGGGGTCAGCGCAGCAAAGCCCAGAACTTCGGATCCTGGCCGGTGGCGAAGTTGATGCGCATGAGCGTGCCGACCTGGCGCGTGGCGCTGAACAGCAGGCCCGGCGCAGTGAGCCAGCCGGCGTCGAGCAGGCGCTGGGCGAGCCGCTCGGTGTCAACGCCCACGTCGAGCCATCCGAACAGGCCCTGCGGCGGCGTGACGAAGCGGCAGCCCGCGGTCTCGGCCAGGCGCACAGTGCGGTGGCGGGCGGTGTCCAGCCTCGCGGCCACTCGCTCGGCATGGCGGCGCAGCTGGCCTTGCTCCAGACACAGGGCGACGGCGCGCTCGAGCATGGGGCTGGTGGTCAGCGTGGACAGCAGCTTGAGGTCGGTGAGCTTTTTGATCCGTTCCGGGCTCGCAGCCAGATAGCCGACGCGCCAGGCCGGCGTGAGAATCTTGGAGAAGCCCGAGACATAAACTGTGCGGCGCAGCCCGTCCAGCGCGCTCAGGCGCGGCGCGTGGTTGGGGGCGAGGAAGGCGTAGGTGTCGTCCTCGACGATCAGCAGGTCGCCTGCCTCGGCCAGCTTCAGGACGTGGTGAGCCTGCGCGAGCGTGAGGCTGTTGCCGGTCGGGTTGTGCAGCACCGAGACGGTCACATAGGCGCGCGGCCGGTGCTGCTCGATCAGACGCTGCATGACCTCCAGATCCGGCCCGTCGGCGCCGCGCGGCACGGGCAGCAAGCGCATGCCGGCCTGGGTCAGGCGCGCGAACTCGATCGACCAGCCTGGGTCGTCCACGAGCACCGCGTCGCCCGGTTGCAGCAGGGCGCGGGTAACGAGGTCCAGCGCATGCGTGGCACCCACGGTGGTGACGATCTGCTCGGCAGACGTGGCTACGCCCAGGTCGCCCAGGCGCAGTGCGAGGGTTTCGCGCAGGCGGGCGTCTCCGCCGGGCTGGCCGTATTGCAGCGCCAGTTGATCCGGCCCCTCGCTCTGCGCCACGACTTTGCGCATGGCGCTCTGGATCATCGGCAGGTCCAGCCATTCTGCCGGCAGCGTGCCCAGGCCCGGCGCGCTGTTGGCCTGGGCCTGGAACATGCCGCGGATCAGGGTGGTGGCGTCAAAGGGGGGTGAGCTGCTGACGGGCTGGGCGGGGTGCTGACTCGTCCGTCGCGACGCTTGTTCGCGGACGAAGAAGCCGCGCTGCTTGCGTGCCTCGAGCAGCCCCTGGGCGAGCAGCTGGTCATACGCCGCCACCACCGTGTACGTGCTCACACCATGGCGCTTGGCGCACTCGCGCACGGAGGGCAGTCGGCTCCCGGGCAGCAGCAGGCGTTGACCGATGCGCTCGGCGAAGCGCTGGGCCAACTGCTGGGACAACGGGGTGGACGCGTCCCGGGACAGGCTCGATGTGCTGGTGTTCATGCCAATACAGATGGAAAGCTTGTACGACCAAGTGTATTGGTCCTGTATTGGTTTGTGGAAGTAGACTGACCGCAAGGCCCCCGGCTTGGGCTTGCTCGCGGTGGCGGTTATCGGCGTCGCATGGATCGGAAAGCACTGGCCGGAACTCGAATAGGACAATCCGCGCCAAGACTTCAAGTAGGAGACAGGCATGACCCCCCCCATCTGGCACCAGGCGCGCCGCGCCGCGCGCATGAACCCCTCGATCATTCGCGAGATCCTCAAGGTCACCGAGAAGCCCGGCATCCTGTCCATGGCCGGCGGCCTGCCCAGTGCCGACACCTTCCCGGTCGAAGCGATCAAGGCCGCCTGCGACACGGTGCTGACGCACGCCCCGCGTGAGGCGCTGCAATACGCCGCGAGCGAAGGCTTCGGCCCGCTGCGCGAATGGGTGGCCGAGCGCGTCAAGGGCCTGGGCCTGAACGCCAAGCCCGAGCAGGTGCTGATCACCAGCGGCTCGCAGCAGGGCCTGGACCTCATCGGCAAGATCCTGTGCGACAGCGGCGCGCCCGTGGCCGTGGAGACGCCGACCTACCTTGGCGCCCTGCAGGCCTTCACACCCTACGAGCCGATCTTCGCGAGCCTCGCCAGTGATGAAGGCGGCGTGCGTGCGGAGGCCATAGCGGCGCTGCCGCACGATGCGCCGGGCACGCGCTTTGCCTACTTGCTGCCGAACTTCCAGAACCCGAGCGGCCGCATAATGGACATGAAGCGTCGCGAGCAGGTGATGGCGGCCGCGCAGGCCGCGCGCGTGCCCGTCGTGGAAGACAACCCCTACGGGGATCTGTGGTTCGACGCCCCGCCGCCGCCCTCGCTCAGCTCGCTGTGGCCCGAGGGCAGCGTTTACCTGGGCTCCTTCTCCAAGGTGCTAACGCCGGGCTTTCGCCTGGGCTATATCGTGGCGCCGACAGAGCTCTACCCCAAGCTGCTGCAGGCCAAGCAGGCGGCCGATCTGCACACGCCGGGCTTCAACCAGCGCGTGGTGCATGAGGTCATCAAGAACGGATTCCTGGACCAGCATGTGCCCACGATTCGCGCCCGCTACAAGGCCAACCGCGATGCCATGGCCGAGGCGCTGAAGAAGCACCTCCCGGCTGGCTGTGAGTGGCAGATGCCCGTGGGCGGCATGTTCTTCTGGATCCGCCTGCCCGAGGGTTTCGATGCGATGGCGCTGCTGCCCAAGGCGGTGGATGCCGGTATCGCCTTCGTGCCCGGCGCGGCCTTCTTCGCGCAGAACCCCGACCCGCGCTGCCTGCGCCTGTCCTTCGTGACGCTCACGCCGGAGCTCATCCGCGAGGGTGTGGCGGTGCTGGGCCGCGTGCTGCACGAGCAGCTCGAAAACGTCGCCGAGCCCACCCCGTGACGCCGCAACTCGACGCGCAGTGGAGCGAAGTCGACCTGGATCTGATCCACGGCTTCATCAGCGCGTCCTACTGGGCGCAAGGCATCTCGCGTGCGCTGATGCGCAGGGCCATGGAGGGCTCGCTAAACTATGTGCTGCGTGACGAGAAGGGCGCCCTGATCGGTTATGCCCGCGTGATCACGGATCGCGCCACCTTCGCGTATCTATGCGACGTGTTCGTGCTTGAAGCCTGGCGTGGCCGGGGCCTCGGCGACCACCTGATCGGCCAGGTTATGGCCCGACCCGAGCTGCAAGGACTGCGCCGCTTTACGCTGTTCACGCGCGACGCGCACACGCTCTATGCACGCCACGGCTTCAAGCCCCTGGCCACGCCGGACCGGGGCATGGAGGTGGTGAGGCCGGATGTGTATCTGCAAACTTCCGAAACATCGACATGAGTGAATTGCGCCGCTTCGTCCAGGTGGACGTCTTCACCGCCCAGCCCTTGCGCGGCAACGCTCTGGCCGTCGTGATCGACGGCGCGGGCCTGTCGGATGCTGAGATGGCCGACTTCGCGCGCTGGACGAATCTGTCGGAGACGACCTTTTTGCTACCGCCGACGCACGAGGCGGCCGACTACCGCGTGCGCATCTTCACGCCCGGCGGCGAGCTGCCCTTCGCCGGCCATCCCACGCTGGGCTCGGCCCATGCCTTTCTGGCCTCGGGCGGTGACGTCAAGAAGCCGGGCACCGTCGTCCAGCAATGCGCGATCGGCCTGGTGCGCATCAAGCGTGAAGGCGCGCGGCTGGCTTTTGCCGCGCCGCCGCTTCAGCGCAGCGGTCCGGCCGACGCGGCCACGCGCGAGCAGGTGCTGCGTTCGCTGCGCATCGCGGCAGATGAACTGCTCGATCTCGAATGGGTGGACAACGGTCCGCAGTGGCTGGCCGCACGCTTGAAGAGCGCCGAGGCCGTCATGGCCCTGAAGCCCGACTTCATCGCGATGAAGGGGCTCAAGCTTGGCGTGGTGGGGGCGTATCCCGCGGGCGGCGAATGCGACTTCGAGGTGCGCGCCTTCGTGCCCGACCTCGGCATTCCCGAGGACCCGGTGACGGGCAGCCTCAATGCAGGTCTGGCACTGTGGCTGCAAAGCGCGGGCTTGGCGGGCGACGGGTACGTCGCCTCGCAAGGCACGATGCTGGGCCGCGCGGGCCGCGTGCATGTGAAGCGCGAGGACGGTGAGACCTGGATCGGCGGAGATGTGACGCCGCTGATTCACGGACAGGTCAGGCTCTAAGCGGGCCGAGCGCGTGCCCGCGGGACCCGGGACTTTTATTTCTCTTTGAACTTGTCGTGGCAGGCCTTGCAGCTTTGAAACGTCTGGCCGACGGCTGCTTTGAGCTGCGCCAGGTCACCCGTCTTGGCAGCGACCTGCAGCTTGGCGACCTCACCCTGCAGTTTCTCAGCAGCAGCCTTGAACGCGGGCATCTCCTTCCAGACCTCGGGCTTGGCTTCGGAGTTGGCCACAGTGGCCGTCTCTTCTCCGAAGGTGCTGTAGGGCAGCTTGACCACGACGGCGAGCACGTCGGCGTTCTCGGCAGCCAGCTTGGCGTCGAAGGGCACCTTGCCCTGGGCCATCGCGGCCAGGCGGCCGAAGTGCGAGCCCATGAGCGTGAACGCCGACTTGCGGTACTTGACCGCGTCTTCGGGCGACTTGAACTGGGCTTGCGCGGGCAGGGCGATGGCCAGGGCGGCGAGCGGAACCAGCAGGAATTTCATTCAGCGACCTCCAAAGTGCGGGCGAGTTTAGCGTTGGCATCACGTCCTTGCGCGGCAGGGCGCCCGGGCAGAGGCGCCGAAGCACTTTAGGATGAGGTCATGAACGTTGCACGATTGAATCGCGTCCGCATCTGGGACTTGCCGACACGTTTGTTCCACTGGGTGCTCGCGGTCCTCGTGACCGGTGCCCTGCTGACGGCCGAGTTCGGCGCTATGGCGTGGCACATGCGGCTGGGGCAGGCAACTCTGGTGCTGCTGGCTTTCAGGCTCCTGTGGGGCTTTGTCGGTGGGCGCTGGTCGCGCTTTGCTGGCTTCTTCCGGGAACCCGGGCACGACTGGAAGGGCTCAGCGTCGGTGCTGGTCATGCTGGCCTGGCTGATCGCCCAGGTCTTGAGCGGTATGGTGGCGGACGACGAAATCATGACGGCCGGGCCGCTGCGACCCAGGGTGAGCGATGGCCTGAGCGAGCTGGGCACGCACTGGCACGTGGCCTGGGGCCAGTGGGGCGTCTACGCTCTTGTGGTGCTGCATCTGGTGGCCGTCGCCTGGCAGGTGTTGCGCGGCAGGTCGCTCGTGATGCCCATGGTGACGGGCGACAAGGAGTTGACGGAGGCGGCCCCGGCCTCGCGCGATGACCTGCGCAGCCGCCTGCTGGCCCTGGGCCTGATCGCGCTGATTACGTGCGGTTACGTCGTTAGCATCGCCGCATGAACATCAATGCCGCCCACCCCATCCCGGCCGAGCTCGGCGAATCGCCGCTGTGGTCCGTGGCGGAACAATGCCTGTACTACGTGGACATCCCGGGCCGCGAGCTTCGGCGTTTCGATCCTGCCAGTGGCGAGCTCAAGCGCTGGCCGACCGAGAGCGAACCTGGCTCCATCGCGTTGCTGGAAGGCGGCGGCCTGCTGCTGGCCCAGCGTGCGGGCCTGTACAAGGTCGACACCGCCACGGGCGCCCAGACCCGCATCGCCGAGCCGCCATACGATCCGGCCAAGCAGCGTTTCAACGACGGCAAGCCTGACGCAGCCGGCCGCTTCTGGGTCGGCACCATCGACGACGCCCGCACCCCGTCCGCCCATCTATACCGTTACGCCGTCGACAAGTTCGAAACCATGGCCGGCGGCATCACGACCTCCAACGGACTGGCCTGGAGCCCCGACGGTCGCACCCAGTACTGGACGGATACCAAGGCGCACGAGATTTATCGCTTCGACTTCGACATCACCACGGGCACGCTGGGCGAGCGCAAGCTCTTCGCCCGTTTCAAGCCGCGGGCCGCTGGGGAAAGCCTCGAGAGTTACGGCGGCCGTCCCGATGGCGCCGCCGTGGACGTGGAGGGCTGTTACTGGGTGGCACTGTTCGAGGGGCAACGCGTCTTGCGCCTGGCACCTGGCGGCGAGATCGTGCAGGAGCTGCGCTTGCCGGTGCGCTGCGCCACCATGGTCGCCTTCGGCGGGCCGGACCTGCGCACGCTCTACATCACCACGGCGCGAGAGAAGCGCCCGGCCGAGGAACTCGCCGCTCAGCCCTTGGCGGGTCAACTCCTGCAACTGCGTGTGGAGGTGGCAGGCCTGCCGCCGAACATTGCCCGCCTGTAAAGGGCGAGTCCCGGGCGCGTTCAGCCCCGCCTCATCGACCTGATACAGGGGGTGGCGGGAGCGTCCGCAATTCCACCTATAATCTTCGGGATTTGCTGACCGTCGCTCAAGTTTTTGCCGTGAATTCCAAACCCCAGCCGCCGTCCCGCCCCGAGTGGGCCGACTGGAACGAGGAAAGCAGCGGAGAAGCTGAATCTGGCGGCCATCCGGAGAAGTTCAAGGCCCTGACGCGAGAACAAGCCCAGGCCCTGCGCAAGACGCTCCCCACCCTCTCGCCTTGGCGAGTGGTGGCCGCTCAGGCGGTCGCGGGTCTCGTCTGCGTCTTGATCGGGTGGCTGTTCTCGGCGGGCGGTGCCCTGGCCTGGTCCGCGCTGTATGGCGCGGCCGCGGTGGTGGTGCCCAACGCCTTGCTGGCGCGCGGTATGACCAAGCAAGGTGGCAACGCCGTCGCTGCAGCCGCCGGTTTCCTGGTCTGGGAGATGTTGAAGATTGCCGCCGCGATCGGGTTTTTGCTGATCGCGGCCAAGGTGGTGCCCCACCTGAGCTGGCCAGCCCTGCTGGCCGCCATGGTGGTGTGCATGAAGGTGAGCTGGTTTGCGCTTTTGTGGCGCGGCCGAACGAGAAATTGACGAAGAGGCTTGTAGAACATGGCAGCTGAAGGCCACGACGCCCCGACCGCAGGTGAGTACATCGTCCACCACCTGCACCATCTGCAGAACGGTCACCAGACCGGCGTGGTGGATTTCTCCGTCCTCAACATGGACTCGCTGTTCTTCACGGGGCTTATCGGCTTTCTCGGCTGCTTTGTGCTGTGGCTGGCTGCGCGCAAGGCCACTTCGGGCGTCCCCGGCCGCTTCCAGGCAGCCGTCGAGATCCTGATCGAGATGGTCGACTCGCAGGCCAAGGGCATCGTGCACAACGCCAACAGCCGCAAGCTCGTGGCCCCGCTGGCGCTGGTGGTGTTCGTCTGGATCTTCCTGCTCAATGCCATGGACCTGCTGCCAGTGGACCTGCTGCCCTGGCTGTGGCAGAGCGCCCTGGGCGACCACGAGGCCAAGCTGCGCGTCGTCCCGACCGCCGACCTCTCCATCACGATGGGCCTGTCGCTGGGCGTGCTGATCACGTGCCTGGTCTACAACGTCAAGATGAAGGGCGTGGGAGGCTGGGCGCATGAACTCGTGACGGCGCCGTTCGGCACCAGCAAGAACCCCGTGCTGGCTGCGTTGCTGGGCTTGATCAACTTCTTGATGCAGATGATCGAGTTCACCGCCAAGACCGTGTCGCACGGCATGCGTCTGTTCGGCAATATGTATGCCGGCGAGCTGATCTTCCTGCTGATCGCCCTGATGGGTGGCGCCTTCGTGGCCACCGGCCCGATCACCGGCTCGCTGCTCTTCGTGGGCCATCTGATCGCCGGCTTCGTCTGGGCCGCCTTCCACCTGATCATCATCACCTTGCAGGCCTTCGTCTTCATGATGCTGACGCTGGTCTACATCGGTCAGGCGCACGACGCCCACTGATCGCCGTTGTTTGTTTTACCCCTGCTGTTTTTCTTTCCTTACTTTTTCTCTGCTAGGAGTCATCATGGAAGTCATTAGCTTTGTCGCTCTCGCCGCCGGCCTGATCATCGGTCTGGGTGCCATCGGTGCCTGTATCGGTATCGGCATCATGGGCAGCAAGTACCTCGAAGCCGCTGCCCGTCAGCCCGAGCTGATGAACGAACTGCAGACCAAGATGTTCCTGCTGGCCGGCCTGATCGACGCCGCCTTCATTATCGGTACCGGTATCGCCCTGTGGTTCGCCACTGCCAACCCCTTCCTGGGCCAGATCGCCCAGATCGCTGGCAAGTAATTCCCGCGCGACTCCACGCCTGAAGGCGGTGCCCTGCAAGGGGTGCCGCCTTTGCTACCGATCCATTAGTTTGTGAGGCACCAACGTGAGCATTAACGCTACGCTGATTGCACAAATGATCGTGTTCCTGATCCTGGTCTGGTTCACGATGAAGTTTGTGTGGCCGCCCATCGCCAAGGCGCTCGACGAACGTGCGCTGAAGATCCGTGACGGCCTGGCCGCCGCCGATCAGGCCAAGGCCGAGCTGGCCACGGCCAATAAGAAGGTTGATGAGCAACTGGCCAAGACCCGTGACGAGTCCGGCAAGCTGCTGGCCGACGCTGAAAAGCGTGCCGCCGCCATCGTCGAAGACGCGAAGAAGCGTGCCGAGGAAGTCGGAGCGAAAATCGTCGCCGACGCCAAGGCCGAGGCCGACCAGCAGACCGTGCGCGCACGTGAGCAGCTGCGCGAGCAGGTTGCCGTTCTGGCCGTCAAGGGCGCTGAACAGATCCTGCATCGCGAGGTCAACGCCGGCGTCCACGCCGAGTTGCTGGGCCGTCTGAAGACGGAGCTCTGATCATGGCCGAGCTCGCAACCATCGCACGCCCCTACGCCGAGGCGCTGTTCCAGACCGCCGGCTCCGAGGCCAAGGCCTGGGTGCCCGCGCTCGACGCGCTGGCCCTGGTGGCGGCGGATGACCAAGCGCGTGCCCTGGCCGACAACCCCAAGTTCACGGCCGAGCAGGTGTACTCGGTGATCAGCTCGGCTGCGAAGGCCGAACTGCCGCCCAAGCTCGCGAACTTCCTGCGCACCGTGATCGAGAACGGCCGCCTGGCCGCGCTGCCGGTTATGGCCTCGCAGTTCCACGCCCTGGCCAACGCCAGCTCCGGCGTGGCAGAGGCCCAGATCTACAGCGCCTACCCTATCGACGCAGCCCAGCTGCCCGAAGTGGTGGCCTCGCTCGAGAAACGCTTCGGCCGCAAGCTCGAGGCACATGTGCAGATCGAACCCGGCCTGATCGGCGGCATCCGCGTGGTGGTGGGCGATGAAGTGCTCGACACCTCGGTCCGCGCCCGACTGGAACGCATGAAGGTGGCGCTGACGGCCTGACGGTCATTCGCGCACACCGAACCAATGACCCCTCGACGGGAGCAAGCAATGCAACTGAATCCTGCTGAAATTTCCGAACTGATCAAGAGCCGTATCGAGGGTCTTGGTAGCTCGACCGACGTCCGCAACCAGGGCACCGTGGTGTCCGTGTCGGACGGTATCGTGCGCATCTACGGCCTGTCGGACGTGATGCAAGGCGAAATGCTGGAGTTCCCGGCCGACGCCTCTGGCAAGCCGACCTACGGCCTGGCCCTGAACCTTGAGCGCGACTCCGTCGGCTCGGTGATTCTGGGTTCCTACGAGCACATCTCCGAAGGCGACACCGTCAAGTGTACGGGCCGCATCCTGGAAGTGCCGGTCGGCCCCGAGCTGATTGGCCGCGTGGTCAATGCCCTGGGCGAGCCCATCGACGGCAAGGGCCCGATCAACGCCAAGATGACGGACGTGATCGAGAAGGTCGCCCCGGGCGTGATCGCACGCAAGTCGGTCGACCAGCCGGTGCAAACCGGCCTGAAGTGCATCGACTCGATGGTGCCCGTCGGCCGTGGCCAGCGCGAGCTGATCATCGGCGACCGCCAGACCGGCAAGACCGCCGTGGCCATCGACGCGATCATCAACCAGAAGGGTCAGAACATGACCTGCGTCTACGTCGCGATCGGCCAGAAGGCTTCGTCGATCAAGAACGTGGTGCGCTCGCTCGAAGCCGCCGGCGCGATGGCCTACACGATCGTCGTGGCAGCCTCCTCGTCCGAATCGGCTGCTATGCAGTACGTCTCGGCCTATTCGGGCTGCACGATGGGTGAGTACTTCCGCGACCGCGGCCAAGACGCCCTGATCATCTATGACGACCTGTCTAAGCAGGCCGTGGCCTACCGCCAGGTCTCGCTGCTGCTGCGCCGCCCGCCCGGCCGCGAAGCCTTCCCCGGCGACGTGTTCTATCTCCACAGCCGTCTGCTCGAGCGTGCCGCGCGCGTGAACGCCGACTACGTGGAAGCCTTCACCAAGGGTGAGGTCAAGGGCAAGACCGGCTCGCTGACGGCTCTGCCAATCATCGAGACGCAGGCCGGCGACGTGTCCGCCTTCGTGCCGACCAACGTGATCTCGATCACCGACGGCCAGATCTTCCTGGAAACCAACCTGTTCAACGCCGGCATCCGCCCCGCCATCAACGCCGGTATCTCGGTGTCGCGCGTCGGTGGTGCTGCTCAGACCAAGCTGGTGAAGTCGCTGTCCGGCGGCATCCGTACCGACCTGGCCCAGTACCGTGAGCTGGCTGCCTTCGCGCAGTTCGCCTCCGACCTGGACGAGTCGACCCGCAAGCAGCTGGACCGCGGCGCCCGCGTGACGGAACTGCTCAAGCAGAACCAGTACCAGCCGCTGCCCATCAGCCTGATGGCCGCTTCGTTGTATGCCGTGAACAAGGGCTACATGGACGATGTGGACGTGAAGAAGGTCCTGTCCTTCGAGCACGGCCTGCATCAGTTCCTGAAGACCAGCCACGCCGCCCTGCTGGCCAAGCTGGAAGCCGACAAGGCGATGGACAAGGACGCTGAAGCCGAGCTGAACACCGCGATCGCTTCGTTCAAGAAGTCCTTCGCCTAATGACCATGACCGGGCCGACTGAAGCCATTCAATCGGTCCGGACCTAAACAGGAGAAATCATGGCATCCAGCAAGGAAATCCGCGGCAAGATCAAGTCGGTGGAGAACACCAAGAAGATCACCAAGGCCATGGAAATGGTCGCGGCCTCCAAGATGCGCAAGGCGCAGGAGCGCATGCGCCATGCCCGGCCCTACGCCGACAAGATCGCCCACATTGCGGGCAATCTGGCCAAGGCCAATCCCGAGTACAAGCATCCCTTCATGACGAAGAACGCCGACGCCAAGGCGGCCGGTTTCGTCGTCGTGACGACCGACAAGGGCCTGTGCGGGGGGCTGAACACCAATCTGCTGCGCGCGACGACTGCCAAGCTCAAAGAGCTCGAAGCCGCCGGCCAGAAGGCTGAAGTGGTGGCCATCGGCAACAAGGGCTTGGGCTTCATGAACCGCATCGGCGCCAAGGTCGTGGCTCAGGCCACGCAACTGGGCGACCAGCCGCATATCGAGAAGCTGATCGGCCCCGTCAAGGTGCTGCTCGACGCCTATGCCGAAGGCAAGCTCTCGGCCGTCTACCTCTGCTACACCCGCTTCATCAACACGATGAAGCAGGAGCCGGTCGTCAAGCAGCTCTTGCCGCTGGACGCGAACGGCCTGAAGAGGGAAGCCGACGCCCACGCGTGGGACTACCTCTACGAGCCCGACGCCGCCACCGTCATCGACGAACTGCTGCTGCGCTACACCGAAGCCCTGGTCTACCAGGCCGTGGCCGAGAACATGGCGTCCGAGCAGAGCGCGCGCATGGTGGCCATGAAGGCCGCCACGGACAACGCCGGTACGCTGATCGGCGAGCTCAAGCTGGTCTACAACAAGACCCGCCAGGCCGCGATCACCAAGGAACTGTCCGAAATCGTCAGCGGCGCCGCCGCCATCAGCAGCTGATACGGCTGCACCAAGAATTGGAATTGAAGGAACGAAGAAATGGCTAACACGCAAAACGCAGTGGGCAAGATCGTTCAGTGCATCGGCGCCGTGGTTGACGTGGAATTCCCGCGCGACCGCATGCCTAAGGTGTACGACGCCCTGAAGATGGAGGGCGCCGCCCTGACCCTCGAAGTCCAGCAGCAGCTGGGCGACGGCGTCGTGCGCACGATTGCCCTCGGCTCGTCCGACGGCCTGCGCCGCGGCACCGAGGTCTACAACACCGGCGACACCATCAAGGTGCCGGTCGGCAAGGCCACCCTGGGCCGCATCATGGACGTGCTGGGCAACCCGATCGACGAGCGCGGCCCGGTTTCGGCCGAGCTGAGTTCGTCCATCCACCGCGCCGCTCCGGCCTACGACGAGCTGAGCCCCTCGCAGGACCTGCTCGAAACCGGTATTAAGGTGATCGACCTGATCTGCCCGTTCGCCAAGGGCGGCAAGGTGGGCCTGTTCGGTGGTGCCGGCGTCGGCAAGACCGTGAACATGATGGAGCTCATCAACAACATCGCCAAGGCCCACTCGGGTCTGTCGGTGTTCGCCGGCGTGGGCGAGCGTACCCGTGAGGGCAACGACTTCTATCACGAGATGTCGGACTCCGGCGTTGTGGTCCAGGACAAGCTGGAAGACTCCAAGGTCGCGATGGTCTACGGCCAGATGAACGAGCCGCCGGGCAACCGTCTGCGCGTGGCCCTGACCGGCCTGACCATCGCCGAGTCCTTCCGTGACGAAGGCCGTGACGTGCTGTTCTTCGTGGACAACATCTACCGCTACACCCTGGCCGGCACCGAAGTGTCCGCGCTGCTGGGCCGCATGCCTTCCGCCGTGGGCTACCAGCCGACGCTGGCCGAGGAAATGGGCCGCCTGCAGGAGCGCATCACCTCGACCAAGGTCGGCTCGATCACCTCGATCCAGGCCGTGTACGTCCCCGCGGACGACCTGACCGACCCCTCGCCCGCAACGACCTTCGCCCACTTGGACGCCACCGTCGTGCTGTCGCGTGACATCGCCTCGCTGGGCATCTACCCGGCCGTGGACCCGCTCGACTCGACCTCGCGCCAGATCGACCCGAACGTGGTTGGCGAAGAGCACTACAACACGACCCGCTCCGTGCAGGCCGTGCTGCAGCGCTACAAGGAACTGCGCGACATCATCGCCATCCTGGGCATGGACGAACTGTCGCCGGAAGACAAGCTCTCGGTCGCTCGCGCCCGCAAGATCCAGCGCTTCTTGTCGCAGCCCTTCCACGTGGCCGAAGTCTTCACGGGCTCGCCCGGCAAGTACGTGCCGCTGAAGGAAACCATCCGCGGCTTCAAGATGATCGTGGCTGGCGAATGCGATCACCTGCCCGAGCAGGCCTTCTACATGGTCGGTACCATCGACGAGGCCTTCGAAAAGGCCAAGAAGCAGTAAGGAGCCAGCACCATGGCAACCCTTCATGTTGACGTGGTCTCCGCCGAAGAGCAGATCTTCTCCGGCGAAGCCAAGTTCGTGGCCCTGCCGGGCGAGGCGGGTGAGCTGGGCATCATGCCCCAGCACACCCCGCTGATCACCCGCATCAAGCCCGGCGCGGTGCGCATCGAGACCGTCGACGGCGGCGAAGAGTTCGTCTTCGTGGCCGGCGGCATCTTGGAAGTGCAGCCCACCGGCGTGACCGTGCTGGCTGACACTGCCATCCGCGGCAAGGACCTCGACGAAGCCAAGGCCGAATCCGCCAAGAACGCGGCCAAGGAAGCGATGGACAACGCAAAGAGCGACATCGACTTCGCCAAAGCCCAGGGCGAGTTCGCGGCCATGGCTGCGCAGATCGCGGCGATTCGCAAGTACCGCCGCAAGTAATTAGGCAGGTGCGGCCCCGCAAGGTGCTGTCGCCCTTCCAGCAGGCCCGGGCGCCCATGGCGTTGCGGGCCTTCCTTTTGTTGGCTTCACATGGAATTGCGAGCCGTGGCACTACCGGCTTGGCCGCTCAGGCCCTGGGCAATTCCTAGAATCTCGACATTCAAGCCCAGGTGCCCGCCATGCCGACCATCCCCATTACCCGCCACCATGGCCTCGACGCCCTCGAACTCACCGCCCCCGACGGCGCTCGCACCATCGTCGCCCTGCACGGCGCTCATGTCCTGTCCTGGATTCCCGTCGGCGGCACCGAGCAGCTCTACCTGTCGCCCAAGTCGAGTTTCGGTGCGGGCCAGGCCATCCGCGGCGGAGTGCCGGTCTGCTTTCCGCAGTTCTCCTCGCGAGGCCCGCTGCCCAAGCACGGCTTCGCGCGCACGCGGCCCTGGCAGCTGGTTTCGGCAGAACAAGGCAAAGACGATGCGCTGGCCGTGCTTCGTCTGGCCGACGATGACGCCACGCGGCTGATCTGGCCGCATGCCTTCGAGGCCGAGCTCTCCGTGCGAGTGGCCGGTCGCACGCTGGAGATCGAGCTGGCCTGCGAGAACCGCGGCGCCGATGAGTTCAGCTTCACCGCCGCGCTGCACAGCTACTTCGACGTCAGCCACATCGACGACGCGAGCCTGCAAGGCCTGGCTGGCATGAACTATCTGGACTCCGTGACGGGCCAGGAGCAGCGCCAGCGCGTGGAGCTGCTGCTGCCATCGGGCGAGCTGGATCGCATCTACCAGGGTGTTCAGGGCGAACTGCTGCTCAAGGATGGCCGGCGGAGCCTGCGGATCGCGCAGCAAGGCTTCGAGGACACGGTTGTCTGGAACCCGGGTGCGGCGCGCTGCGCCACCTTGCCCGACATGCCGGCGGACGGCTACGAGTCCATGCTCTGCGTGGAGTCTGCCACCATCATGCGCCCCGTGATCCTCAAGCCGGGGGAGAGTTGGTCGGCCCTGCAGGCCCTGACGCTGGAGGAAAAGGCCGCGAGCATCGGCTGAGGCACCGCCGTCTGGGCCTGCCGCGGGCCGATAATCCGGCCCCTATGTCCTCGAGTTCCTTCGCCCCCCTCCTGAACGACAACTTCTTGCGCGCTTGCCTGCGCCAGCCGACCGAGCACACGCCCATCTGGCTGATGCGCCAGGCCGGTCGCTACCTGCCCGAGTACCGCGCCACGCGCGAGAAGGCCGGCAGCTTCATGGGCCTGGCCACGAACACGGACTACGCCACCGAGGTCACCCTGCAGCCGCTCGAGCGCTACCCGCTCGACGCCGCCATCCTCTTCAGCGACATCCTCACCGTGCCCGACGCCATGGGCCTGGGCCTGTCCTTCGCCATGGGCGAGGGCCCCAAGTTCGCACGGGTCGTTCGCGACGAGGCGGCCGTGAACGCGCTGGCCGTGCCGGACATGGAAAAGCTGCGTTATGTCTTCGACGCCGTTACGTCCATCCGCCGCGCTTTGAACGGGCGCGTGCCCCTGATCGGCTTCTCCGGCAGTCCCTGGACCCTGGCCTGCTACATGGTCGAGGGCGGCGGCTCGGACGACTACCGCCAGGTCAAGAGCCTTATGTACGCGCGGCCCGACCTGATGCACCGCATCCTCTCGGTCAACGCCGATGCGGTGGCGCTCTATCTGAACACGCAGATCGAGGCTGGCGCCCAAGCGGTCATGGTCTTCGACTCCTGGGGCGGCGTGCTGGCCGACGGGCCGTTCCAGGAATTCAGCCTCGCGTATTCGCGCCGCGTGCTGGCGCAAGTGAAGACCGAGCATGAGGGCCAGGGCATTCCGCGCATCCTCTTCACCAAGGGCGGCGGCCTGTGGCTCGGCGCGATCGCCGACAGCGGAGCTGACGTGATCGGCCTGGACTGGACCATGAATCTGGGCCGAGCTCGCGCCCAGATCGGCGACCGCGTGGCGCTACAGGGCAATCTCGATCCGAACGTGCTGTTCGCGCCCGAAGCGGCAATCCGCAGCGAGGCCCGCCGGGTGCTCGACGCCTTCGGCCGGCCGCCGGGCGGCGGGCATGTCTTCAACCTCGGTCATGGCATCAGCCAGTTCACGCCGCCCGACGCCGTGAAAGCGCTTGTGGACGAAGTTCATGCCTACTCACGTCGCTTGCGCGAGGTGTGATAACCGCCACTTATCCCCACCAATCCCGAAGCGGGACACACCTTGTCCTTTTTCATTGGCGTCTCTCCGTGTTTTCCCTGTTGAAGCGTAAGTGCTTGATTTTGCTGTGGGACCCGGATAAGGCCAGCGCTTGCGCGAGTAGCGCCCACAAGGGCCGGGCGGGCGTGGTAGCGCTGCAGTGCAAGACTTCCCCACAAAGTTATCCACACCTCTGGCGGGCGCGTCGGGTCGGGCTTGCAAGGTGAGCGAAAGCCCACTTCTCGGGCACCGCGTGCGCGTCGCCGTCGATGCGCCGCAGCACAGCGGCATTTCCGCGCCGCTGGACTACGTGGCCTCCGAGCCGTTGGAGCCGGGCCGCTTGGTGCGCGTGCCGCTGGGCAAGCGCGAACTGCTCGGCGTGGTGTGGCCGGGCGAACCCGATGGCGGCGCGGCGCCCGAGCAGTTGCGGCCCATCATCGGAGCGCTGCAAGGCCTGCCCGCGCTTGACCCGCGCTGGTTGCAGCTGATCGAGTTTGCCGCCAGCTACTACCAGCGTGGCGTGGGTGAGCTAGCGCTCTCTACGCTGCCACCCCAGCTGCGCGAGCTCGATGCCAAGCAGCTGGCCCGACGGCTGAAAAAGCCCAAGTCACACGCCAAATCCGTAGCCGGTGCCGCCGTCAAGCCCGAGCTCAGCGCAGCCCAGACGGCCGTGCTTGCCCAACTCGACGAGGCCCTACAAAGCCCGGCGCCCAAACCCGTGCTGCTGCATGGCGTGACCGGCTCGGGCAAGACCGAGGTCTATCTGCGCGCCGCCGAGCACGCACTCGCTCAGGGCCGGCAGGTGCTCGTCCTCGTGCCTGAGATCAACCTCACGCCGCAACTCGAAGCGCGCTTTGCCGAGCGGTTCGCCGACGTGTCCATCGCCGCCCTTCACAGCGCACTCACGCCGGCGCAACGCCTCAAGAACTGGCTGACAGCCCACAGCGGCCAGGCGCGGCTGGTGCTCGGCACGCGGCTTGCGGTGTTCGCCTCGATGCCCGAGCTCGGTCTTGTCGTCGTCGACGAGGAGCATGACCCTTCCTACAAGAGCCAGGACGGCGCGCGCTACTCGGCCCGTGATCTGGCCATTTACCGCGGCCACCTGGAGAAGTTGCCCGTCATCCTCGGCTCGGCCACGCCCTCCATCGAGAGCTGGCAACGGGCCGAAGAAGGGCGCTACCTGCGCCTGAGCCTGCCGGCACGGATCGGCGACGGCGCCATGCCGCGCGTGCGCCTCTTCGACATGAAGCTGCTGCCAACCCGGGCCGGCGTCACGACCGCGATCGCCGAGCCGCTGCTCGAAGCGCTGCGCGCACGGCTCGCGCGCGGCGAGCAGAGCCTGGTCTTCCTGAACCGCCGTGGTTACGCGCCGGTGCTCCACTGCGGCGAATGCCAGTGGAAGAGCGACTGCCCGCACTGCAGCGCCTGGCGCGTCTTCCACAAGCGCGACCGCACGCTGCGTTGCCACCATTGCAGCTTCACCGAGCGCGTGCCACAGAGTTGCCCCAACTGCGGCAACCACGACATCGCGCCGCTGGGCCGCGGCACCGAGAAGCTCGAAGAGCAACTCGCCCAAGCCCTGCCCGGCGCACGCGTGGCCCGCATCGATGCTGACTCCACCCGACACAAGGGTGCGCTCGAAGCGCAACTGGCCGCCGTTCACGCGGGTGAGGTGGACGTGCTCGTGGGCACGCAGATGATCACCAAGGGTCACGACTTCCGCCGCATTACCCTGGTGGCTGCGGTCAACCCCGACGCGGCGCTCTTCAGCAGCGACTTTCGCGCGCCCGAGCGGCTCTTCTCCCTGTTGATGCAGGCCGCCGGTCGCGCGGGCCGCGATGCCGACCAGGCTGGCCGCAGCGAGATGTGGGTGCAGACCTGGCACCCCGAGCACGCGCTCTACAAGGCCTTGCAGCAGCACGACTACGAGGCCTTTGCCCGGAGCCAGCTGCAGGAGCGCGAGACCGCCAACCTGCCGCCCTATTCGCACCTGGCCCTGCTGCGCGCCGAAGCAAAGACCGCCGATGCCGCCAAGGCCTTTCTCGATGACGCCGCCACCGCCATGGCCGAGGACGAACGCGTCTTCGTCTACCCGCCCGTGCCCATGAGCGTGGCGCGCGTGGCCGACGTGGAGCGCATGCAGATGCTGGTCGAGGCCAGCCATCGCGGTGCGCTGCAGCAGCTCCTGGCGCAATGGCTGCCAGAGCTGCATGGGCTCAAGCGCCAGCACAGGGGTCTGATCCGCTGGGCCATCGACGTAGACCCGCTCGCCATATGAAGAAACTTCTTGCCTCTCTCCTGCTTCTCGCGTTCGGCGGCGCACAGGCGCAAAGCTGCGAACAGCCCGGCCCACCGTCCGAGCTCGGCCAGCGCCTGGCCGACATCGCCATGGGCGAGTACCGGCAGTTCAACGGCCACCGCATCGACGCGCAGGGGCGCTTATGGAAATTCGGCAACGTGGAGGTGGAGGCGGAGCCGCTGCGCGACGCCGAGCCCGCCGACCGCTACGCATGGCGCCGTGTCTGGCGCTATTGGGAGACGCTGGACAAGCATGTGCCTGGCACGCTGGACATGCGCCGCGTGAGCTGGGCGTCCGACCTCCTCGACGATTCTGCGAACGCCGGCCGCAGCCGCCTCAGCACGCTGCGGGAAATCTTCGCCAAGTTGCCCGCCGACATGGACCCGGCCGAGCTCGAGGTCCTGCGCGAGTCCGTGGTGCGCGCCACCATCTCGGACACGCCCTGGTCCGCTGCATTCATCTCCTACCTGATGGACCGCGCCGGCCTGAGCGAGGAGCAATTTCACTTCGCCTCGGCCCACGCCGTCTACATCCGCCCAGCGCTTGAGGGCAAGGAGGGCTACGCCTACCGTGCCTGCGACGTGCGCAAGACCGCGCCGCGCGTGGGCGATCTGATCTGCTATGGCCGCGCCGCCAGGCCGCTGCGCAGCTTTGCCGACTGGCAGGCGCAGATGGGCGCGCTTGACGGGAGCGTCAAATCGCATTGCGATCTGGTGGTGAAGGTCGATCGCAAGGCTGCCAAGATGGAGTCCATGGGCGGCAACGTCGAGCAAAGCGTCACTTGGCGCAAGCTCATGCTCGACGAGCGCGGCATGCTCTCTACGCGCCATTTGTCGGCCCTTCACGACAAGCCCTTCGGCCCGAATGCCGCCGCTTGCGCTGACGATGCCAGTTGCCTGAAGTCGGATCTGAATCTCCAGTACTGGGGCGTGCTGCTGCAGCTGCGCTGATTCGTGAGAAGTTGTAGCGCCGCGCACATCTTTGCATTCAGGAAATACCGCTGCCGTGGCGCCTGAGGGAAGCTAACGCCATGATTCAACGCCGCCACCTTCTTTGCACCGCGCTGCTCGCCACGCAGCTGCCGCGCGCCTTCGCGGCCAGCGCGCCGCTGAACGACGAGGAGCGGGCCTTGCATGCGCTCAACCGCCTGGGCTTCGGGCCACGCCCGGCCGACGCTCAGGCCATGGCGAGCATGGGGGCTCGTGCCTGGCTCGATCAATTCCTTGAGCAGCAGCTCAATCCGCAGTCGCTGTCCCTGCCGCAGGCACTGACGGAGCGGCTCCAGGCCATGGATACCCTGACGCTGGACCAGGGCCAGCTCTACGGTCGCTTCCGCGAAGCGCAGAAGCTCGATCGCGAAGCCAAGGCTGCGGGCAAGAAGGACGAGGAAAATGCGCGCCGCGAGCTCGTGCGGCCCGTGGTCCAGCAAGCTGCCGCCAACCGCCTGCTGCGTGCCTTGGCCAGCCCGGCCCAGCTCGAGGAAGTGCTGGTGGACTTCTGGTTCAACCACTTCAACGTCTATGCCGGCAAAGGCCCGGTGTCCGTCTGGGTGGGTAGCTATGAGCGCGAGGCCATCCGGCCGCACGTGCTCGGTTCTTTCCGCGCCATGCTGGGCGCCACCGCCAAGCACCCGGCCATGCTCTTCTACCTGGACAACGCCGAGAGCGTGGCGCCCGGTTTCCAGCCGCGCGGCCGTCGTCTCGGCGGCGGGGTCCGCAATGCCAACCAGCGCGCAAACGGCCTCAACGAAAACTACGCCCGCGAGGTGATGGAGCTGCACACGCTGGGTGTGGATGGCGGCTACAGCCAGCAGGACGTGACACAGCTCGCCCGCATGCTGACGGGCTGGACCTTTGACCCGCGCGCCACCAGCGGCCCGATGTTCCGCTTCGCGGCGGACCGACACGACGGCGGCCACAAGACCTGGCTCGGCTACAGCGTGGACAGCGGCGGCCAATCGGAAGGAGAGTCCGCGCTGGACGTGCTGGCCGCGCATCCGAGCACGGCCAAGCACATCGGCTTCCAGTTCGCTCAGGCCTTCGTGGCCGACGATCCGCCGCCGGCCCTTGTCAAGCGCCTGGCCGACCGCTTCATGGCGAGCAAGGGCAATCTGCGCGAGCTGACCCAATGCCTGATCGAGTCCGACGAGTTCTGGAGCCGCGAGGCTTACCAGTCCAAGTTCAAGACGCCCTACCAGTACCTGCTGTCCTCGCTGCGCGCCGTCAAGACCGTAGACGCCGTGCCGCCTGACACGCAGCTACTGATGGGTTCGCTGTCGCAGGCCGGCATGCCGCTGTACGGCGCGCTGACGCCCGACGGCTACAAGAACACGGCCGCAGCCTGGATGAACCCCGAGGCCCTGGCCCAGCGCATCCAGTTCGCGCAGACCCTCAGCGACCGGATCCGGCGCCGCCCCGCCATGGCCGGGCGTGCCACGGACGAGCTGCTCGCCACGCTGGGCCCGACGGTCTCCAAGGACACACGTCAGAGCGTGAGCGCCGAGCCCGCGCCGCAGCAACTCGCTCTCCTGCTAGGCAGCCCCGATTTCATGCGTCGATGAAAGCCCCTATGCAACGTCGCCACTTCCTTGCCTCTTGCGTCGCGCTCTCGGGCTGGACCCTGATGCGCAACGCCGCCGCTACTGCCGATTCAGCCGATTCGCCCTATGCCCGGCGCAAGCTCGTCGTCGTGATGCTGCGCGGCGCCGTGGACGGGCTCTCGGTCGTTACGCCCTATGGCGATCGCAACTACGCGGCCTCGCGCGGCAGCATCGCCCTCGCTGCGCCCGGCGCCGACGACGGCCTGCTCAAGCTCGATTCGCTCTTCGGCCTGAACCCGGCGCTGGGTCGCCTCAAGCCCTATTGGGATCAGGGCAGCATGGCCTTCGTCCATGCCAGCGGCTCGCCCGATCACACGCGCTCCCACTTCGACGCGCAGGACTATATGGAATCCGGCACGCCGGGCCGCAAGAGCACGCCTGACGGCTGGATGAACCGCCTGCTGCAAGGCCTGCCCGGCGAGTCTTCGCCCACGCGCGCCATCAGCATGGGTACGACGCCGCCGCGCATCTTCGCTGGCTCGGGCAGCGTGGCCAATCTGGGCGTGGGCCGCAAGGCGCTGGACGCCAAGGCCATCGACAAGCCCGAGATGCAGTCGGCACTGGCCAAGCTCTATGCGAAGGACCCGATGATGGCGCGCACCTACCGCGACACCACCGAGGGTCGCGAGGAGATCAAGCGCAGCATGGAGGAGCCGCGCATGGTCCATGGTGACATGGCCGGCGCCAGCATGGACCCGACCGCCGACGCCGGCGCCCAGAGCGCCAGCGGTTTCGCGGCCGATGCCCAGCGCCTGGGTCGCGTGATCAGCGCCGATGTGCACACCCAACTGGCCTTCACCTCCGTCGGCGGCTGGGACACGCACATCAACCAGGGCGGCGCGAAGGGCCAGCTCGCAAACAAGCTGGCCAGCCTTTCCCTGGGCCTGGATGCGCTGGCGCAGGGGCTGGGTGACGCGCTCAAGGACACCGTTATCGTCGTGATGAGCGAGTTCGGCCGCACCGTGCGCCAGAACGGCACAAACGGCACAGACCATGGCCGCGGCAACGTGATGTGGCTGCTCGGCGGCCCCGTCAACGGCGGGCGAGTGATGGGCGAATGGCCGGGGCTGGAGACCTCGGCGCTGGCTGACGGCCGCGACCTCGCGGTGGTGACCGACTTCCGCGCCGTGATCTCGCCCATCCTGCAGCGCCATCTGGGCCTCTCGGACGCGGGCCTGGCACAGGTCTTCCCGCAGGGGCCGGCAGCCACGCGAGCGGCGCTGCTGCGGACAGTCTGAGTGTCCGCGGACACTGTCCGCGTACGCCAAGTTCTTGATTTGAACTGACCTCGCCCTTGGCACGCTCTTTGCGGCTAGGGGTGCATGATCCGCGACACCTCCGCTCAAGACCGCGTCCTCGACAAGCCGACACTGATGCGCCGGCGCGGCTTGCTCATCGTCACCGGTGTCGCCCTCGCGGCGGCGCTCGTTTTCATCGCTCCCAGCGTGCTGCGCGCCTTCTCGGCGCCCAGCTCGGTCAGCGCTTCGCGCCTGTCCCTGGCCAAGGTCGAGACCGGACCCTTCGTGCGCGACATTGCAGGTGAGGGCAAGGTCGTGGCGGCCAACAGCCCCACGCTCTATGCGCCCAGTGCCGGTTCGCTGACCCTGCTCGTCAAGGCCGGCGAGGTAGTGAAGAAGGGCCAGCTGCTCGCGCGGCTCGAGAGCCCCGAGCTCGCCGCCCGCCTGGCCCAGGAGCGCAGCAATGTTGAAGGCCTGCGTGCCGAGGCCCAGCGCGCCGAGGTCGAATCGCGCCAGCAGGCTTCCCAGCTGCGCAGCGACGTCGAGAACGCCGCCATCGATCTCAAGACCGCGCAGACCGACCTGGACCGCCAGGCCCAGGCATTCAAGGCTGGCGCTACCGCCGGCATGCAGGTCGACCATGCGCGCGACACACTGGAGAAGGCTCGCATCACCCTGGCCCACGCCCAGGCTCTGCTTGTGCTCAAGGCCGATAGTCTCAAGCTCGATGTGCAGGCCAAGCGCGCGGCGCTCGAACGCCAGCAGCTGCTCGTGGCCGACTTGCAGCGCCAGGTCGACGAGCTGCAGATGCGCTCGCCGGCCGATGGTCAGGTGGGCCAGCTCTTCGTGGATGAGCGCGCCACCGTGGCCAAGGACGCCAAAGTTGCCACCGTCATCGACCTCTCGGCGCTGGAAGTTCAGATGCAGGTGGCCGAGAGCTTCGCCCGCGAGCTCGGCATCGGCATGGCCGGTGACATCAGCGGCAACGGCCGGAACTGGAAGGGCAGGGTCAGCACGGTCTCGCCCGAGGTCGTCAACGGCGAGGTGGCGGCGCGCCTGCGCTTCGACGGCGAGCAGCCCGAGGCCCTGCGCCAGAACCAGCGCCTCACGGTGCGCGTGCTGCTGGACCAGCGCTCGAACGTGACCTGGGTGCACCGCGGCAGCTTCGCCGACGAGATGGGCGGTACCCAGGTCTATGTCGTGCGCGACGGGCTGGCCGAGAAGGTGCCGGTCAAGCTTGGCGCGCGCAGCCTGGACAAGGTCGAGGTGCTGTCGGGCCTGAAGGCTGGTGACGTGGTCGTGGTGTCGGGCGCGGAAGCCTTCAACAACGCCCCCCGCGTGGCGATTTCGAACTGATTTTGAGGAGAGATGCAATGCTGAAGATGCAAGGACTGTCCAAGGTCTACCGCACCGAGATGGTCGAGACCTATGCGCTGCGCCAGTTCGACCTCACAGTGAACGAGGGCGAGTTCGTGGCCGTCACCGGTCCCTCGGGCTCGGGCAAGACGACCTTCCTGACGATCGCCGGCCTGCTCGAGGCCTTCACGGGCGGTAGCTACCTGCTCGACGGCGTGGACGTGAGCCGGATGAACGACACGCAGCGCTCGCGGATCCGCAACGAGAAGATTGGCTTCATCTTCCAGGCCTTCAACCTGATCCCCGACCTCAACGTCCTCGACAACATTGAGGTACCGCTGCGCTACCGCGGCATGAGTGGTGCCGAGCGCCGCAAACGCGCCACCGACGCGCTGGCCCGGGTAGGCCTGTCGGCGCGTGCCAAGCATTACCCGGCCGAGCTTTCAGGCGGCCAGCAGCAGCGCGTGGCCATTGCCCGCGCTCTGGCCGGTGAGCCGCGCCTGCTGCTCGCCGACGAGCCCACCGGCAATCTGGACAGCTCCATGGCGCGTAGCGTGATGGACCTGCTCGAGGAGCTGCACCGCGACGGCGCCACCATCGTGATGGTGACGCACGACCCGCAGCTGGCCGCGCGAGCCCAGCGCAATGTGCACGTGATCGACGGCCAGGTGGTGGACATCGCTGCCGAGCTGCGCATGGACCCCGCCATCCTGCGCGGCGCAGCCACCCAGGCGTGATGAAGCGTCTGCTGTTCATCGCGCTGGCCTTGCCCACACTCGCGCAGGCTGAGAACCTGCTCGACGTCTACGCGCAGGCCCGCGCGGCTGATCCGGTGCTCGCGGCTGCCGCGGCGCGCCAGGGCATGGCCGGCCAGGATGCCGTCATCGCGCGCTCGCGCCTCTTGCCGCAATGGAATCTCGCGGCCACCGAGTTGCGCAGCCGTCCCAATGACGGCAGCGGCCACGTCTATTCGAGCCAGATCAGCCAGACCGTCTTCGACCTGGGCCGACTGCGCGAATGGGATGCTGCGTATTCGCAGTCACGCGCCCAGGATTCGCTCTACCGTGCGGCCGAGCAGGAGCTGTGCGCGCGCGTCGCCTCGGCCTATTTCGGCGTGCTCTCGGCGCAGGCCTCGCTGGACACGGCCCAGGCCAACGAGAGCGCCTTCACGGCTCAGGTCGAGCAGGCCCAGGCGCGCTTTGAGTCGGGCCTTTCGGCCGCAGCGGACCTCGAGCAGGCCCGTGCCTATGCGGGCCTTGCGCGCACGGGCACGGTGGCCGCGCGCCAGAGCCTGCTCGATGCTCGCGAGGCGCTGGCAGAGATCACCGGCCGCAAGGCGGAGACACTGGCGCCCCTGGTGGCCGAGCTGCCGGCCCATGAGCCGAGCCCCGCTACGCCCGATGCGTGGGTCGAGCGCGCGCTGGCCCTGAACCCCGAACTCTCGGCCGGGCGCCTGCAGCTGGCCGCTGCCGAGTCTTCGGTGGCCGCCGCGCGCGCTGGCCATCTTCCGACGCTGTCCTTCACCGTCGACAGCAATCGCCAGCGCGGCACCGGGCTGTTCTCGCCCTCCGATCCGCGCACGCTGAGCCAGCTCGGTCTCACGCTCAACATCCCGATCTTCGCCGGCGGTGCCACGCAGGCCGCCACGCACAAGGCCAGCCTCGCGCGCGAAGCGCAGCGCGAGCAGCTCGAGGCCGATCGCCGCGCGCTGATCCGCGAGGTGCGCGGTCAGTACGAGGCCGTGATGGGCGCACTGGCGCAGATCGAGGCGGGCCACGCCGCCGTGGTCGCGGCCGACAAGGCGCTCGAATCGACGCGCACCGGCCAGCAGCTGGGCACGCGCACGATGACCGACCTGCTGCTGGGAATCCAGACCCAGGCCCAGGCCCGCAATGCCGAAGCCCAGGCCCGGCACCGCTACGTGCTGGCCATGCTGCTGCTGCAGCGTGCCGCAGGATCTTTGGGCGAGCCCGAACTCGCCGCCGTGAACTCCCTGCTCAAGGACTGACCATGTTCGCCTACTACTTCGAACTCGGCCTTCGTAGTCTGCGCAGCTCGCGCGGCTTGACGGCGCTCATGCTGCTGTCCATCGCCATGGGCGTGGCCGCGTGCATGACCACGCTGACGGTCTACCACGTGCTCTCGGGCGACCCGATCCCGCACAAGAGCAGCCGGCTCTTCAACGTGCAGCTCGATCCCAAGCGCGCCGCCAACCGCGACGACGCCGAGCCGCCGCAACAGCTCACGCGCATGGATGCCGAGAACCTGCTGCGCGACAAGCGCGCCGTGCACCAGGTGATGATGTCCGGCGCCTTCATCGCCGTAGATCCCGAAGGCTCGGGCAAGGCCGAGGCGCCGCCCTACTTCTCCTCCGCGCGCTGGACGAGCGCCGACTTCTTCCAGATGTTCGAGACGCCCTTCCTCTTCGGCAACGGCTGGAGCGCGGCCGAGGACGAGGCCAAGGCGCGCGTGATCGTGATCGGCAAGGAAACCAACGACAAACTCTTCGGCGGCGCCGACTCGCGCGGAAAGACCGTGCGGCTGCGCGACAAGGACTTCACCGTGATCGGCGTGTTGAACGAATGGCGGCCTGCCCCGCACTACTTCGATCTCTACCTTGGCTCCTACAGCAAGCCGGCTGAGTTGTACGTGCCGCTGCAAACGGCGATGGATCTGCATTTCGGCCGCGCCGGCAATATGGACTGCTGGGGCGAGGCCAACGGCGTGGACGCGCTTTCGTTGCAGGCCGAATGCGTGTGGATCCAGTACTGGGTCCAGCTGGACACGCCAGAGCAGTTCAAGGCCTACAAGGACTATCTCGTGCAGTACTCGGCCGCGCAAAAGGCGGCCGGCCGCTACCAGGTCGATCCGAACGTGCGCCTGCGCAACGTGATGGAGTGGCTGAACTTCCGTCAAGTCGTGCCCAGCGACACGCGGCTGCAGGTCTGGCTTGCCTTTGGCTTTTTGCTCGTGTGCCTGACCAATGCCGTAGGCCTTTTGCTGGCCAAATGCCTGCGCCGCTCGGGCGAGATCGGCGTGCGGCGCGCGCTGGGGGCTCGGCAGAGCTCCATCTTCATGCAGTTTCTCGTCGAGGCCGGCAGCCTCGGGCTCGTCGGCGGCGTGCTGGGCCTGGGCCTGACCTGGACCGGCCTATGGGTCGTGCGCCAGAACCCGAGCCCCTACGCCGCGCTGGCCCAGCTCGACTGGCAGATGCTGGGCACCACCATCGGCCTCTCGCTGCTCGCCAGCCTTCTCGCCGGTCTCCTCCCCGCATGGCGCGCCTGCCAAGTGACGCCGGCCCTCCAACTGAAGGTGCAATGACATGGACCTGCTGCCCATCCTCTCCACGCTCAAGCGCCACAAGACCGCGGCTGGCCTGATCGTCGTGCAGATCGCGCTGACCTGCGCCATCGTCTGCAACGCGCTGTTCTTGATCAGCGAGCGCATCTCCAACATCTACTGGCCCAGCCACATGGCCGAGAACGAGCTCGTCGTGCTGAGCATTTCGGGCATGAAGCGCGACGAGAACCCCGACCCGCAGACCAAGACCGACCTGGCCGCGTTGCGCGCCATCCCGGGCGTCAGGAGTGTCACCCTCGTCAACCAGATGCCCTTCGGTGACAACTCCAACAACACCGGCGTGCGCCTGAGCAGCGAGCGCGACGCCAAATCCGTCAGCGCCACGATGTACGTCGCCGGCGAGCAGGTCATTGAGACTCTGGGGCTGCGGATCCGGGAGGGACGCGATTTCCTGCCCGAGGAATATGTCTACGAGAACGTGGTCGACAAGGTTGATAACCCCGACATTCCGGCCGTGCTCGTCAACCGCGCGCTGGCCGAGCAGTTGTTTCCCGGTGAATCGGCGCTGGGCAAGGCAATCTACACCTTCAGCAACAACCCGCACCGCATCGTCGGCGTGCTCGAGGACCTGATCCATACGCACCCGGATCCGGGCAACCACAACCGCCCGACCATGATCTTGCCGGTGCGGCCCGCCTACAACGGCGGCGCCTTCATGCTGCGCACCGATCCGGCCAACACCGACGCCGTCCTCAAAGCCGCCAAGGAGACCCTCGTCAAGAGCGGCGGCGGCCTCAAGCGCCTCGTCCGCTACGAGAAGACCATGAAGGAGATGCGGGCGGACTACTACCAGCAGGACCGCTCCATGGTCTGGCTGCTCGCAGGCGTGTGTTTCGGCCTGCTCGTCGTCACCGCCTTTGGCATCGTCGGTCTGGCCAGTTTTTGGGTTCAGCAGCGCACGCGCATGATCGGCACCCGCCGTGCGCTCGGCGCCACGCAGGGCCAGATCCTGCGCTACTTCCAGACCGAGAACTTCCTGCTCTCCACGGTCGGCATTGTGCTGGGCATGGTGATGGCATATGGCATCAGCGTGCTGCTGATGCGCGAGTACGAACTGCCACGCCTGCCGCTGTACTACCTGCCCGTCGGCGCGCTCACCCTGTGGCTGCTGGGCCAGATCGCGGTGTGGGCACCGGCGCGCCGCGCAGCCCTGCTGCCGCCTGTGGCGGCCCTGCGATCTGCGATATGAAACAAGCATCGTCCCGGGGTGTCATCCCGTGAGACGATGGCGGCGTTGCATCCCGGCGCCGGGTGCATGCTGCCCCGGCGCGTCAACCCCGCTGTCTCTCAAGGAGTCTCCATGAATCTGTCGCTTCGTGCCCTGATCACCGCAGCCAGCTTGCTTGCCGGCGCTGCTTCCTTCGCCCAGGCACCGGCCGGTGCACCGGCCGGCTCCACCGGCATGTGCAAGGACGGGAGCTACTCCCAGGACGCCACCAAGAAGGGTGCGTGCCGTGGCCATAAGGGCGTGAAGGAGTGGTACGCGGCTGCGCCAGCGGCCGGCGCTTCCGCTGCGGCGGCCCCTGCGCCGGCCCCTGCACCGGCACCCGCGCCCGCACCGGCTCCTGCCACCAAGCCGGCCGCTGCCACCACCACGCCTGCAGCGCCCGGCGGCGGCGCCGGCCAGGTCTGGGTCAACACGGCCAGCAAGGTCTACCACTGCCCCGGCACCAAGTACTACGGCAAGACCAAGCAGGGTGAGTACATGAGCGAAGCCGCTGCCAAGGCCGCCGGCAACCATGCCGACCACGGCAAGGCCTGCGCGGCGTCCTGATCCGTCTCCGCACGGCCTGCCGCCCGCTTCGAGCGGGCGGTTTCGCTTAAGCTCACCAGACCCCGATGCGTACGGTCCTCATCATCGACGACAACCCTGCCGTGTGCGAGGCGCTGGCGCTGCTGCTCTCGCTGCGCGAGGTGCGTCCGCTGACGGCGACCAGCCCGGCTGAAGGCCTGGCCCTGCTGGCGCGCGAGAACGTGGGCCTGGTGATACAGGACATGAACTTCAGCGCCGACACGACTTCGGGCGAAGAGGGGGTGGCGCTGTTCCGCGCGATCCGCGCCCTCGCGCCCGACCTGCCGGTGATTCTGCTCACGGCCTGGACGCGGCTCGAAGCCGCGGTGGAACTCGTCAAGGCGGGCGCGGCCGACTACCTGGCCAAGCCGTGGGACGACGCCAAGCTGCTCGCCACGGTGGAGAACCTCCTGGAGCTGGCGGAATCCTCCCGCGAGGTGGCGCGTGCCCGCGCGCAGCAGCGCGAGCGCCGCGAGCGCCTGGTCCAGCGCTACGAGCTCAAGGGCGCGGTGTTCGCCTCCGAGCCCATGTTGCGCGCGCTGGAGCTCGCTTGCCAGGTGGCGCGCGCCGCCGTGCCGGTGCTGATCACCGGGCCCAACGGCAGCGGCAAGGAGCGCATCGCCGAGATCGTGCACGCCAACTCGGGCGTGGCGGGCGGCCCCTTCGTCGCCGTGAACTGCGGCGCGCTGCCGGCGGAACTGATCGAGGCCGAGCTGTTCGGCGCCGAGAGTGGCGCTTACACAGGCGCGGTGCGAGCGCGCGAGGGCCGCTTCGAGGCGGCGAACGGCGGCACGCTCTTCCTCGATGAGATTGGCAACCTGCCGCTGGCCGGTCAGGTCAAGCTGCTGCGCGTGATCGAGACGGGCCGCTACGAGCGCCTGGGCTCGAGCAAGACGCGCGAGGCGCGCGTTCGCCTGCTCTCGGCGACCAATGCCGACCTTAAGGCCATGGTGCGCGCCGGCAGCTTCCGCGAAGACCTCTACTACCGGCTCAACGTCATCGAGATCCCCCTGCCGGCCCTGGCCGAGCGCAGCGAAGACGTGTTGCCCCTGGCAGAGCATTTTCTGGGCCATTCCGCCAGGCTGGGCGATGCCGCGCGCGCCGCGCTGCTGGCGCACCGCTGGCCCGGCAATGTGCGCGAGCTGAAGAACGTCATCACGCGCGCGGCCCTGCTGGCCGGTGAGGGCGAGATCACACCCGAGCTGCTGGCACTGCCTGCCGACGCCGGCCCTCACAGCCGCAATCTCGACGAACCGAGCCGAGAGGCGGTGCTGGCAGCGCTGAAGAACGCCGACGGTGTGGTGGCGCGCGCGGCGCAGTCGCTGGGCCTGTCGCGCCAGGCCTTGTACCGGCGAATGGAACGTTATGGGCTCTCCTGACCCGCGGCCGTCGTTCAGCGGATCGCTGAAGCAAAGACTAATGGCGCTGCTGATCCTGAGCGTGATGACGGCGCTGGGGATGCATGCCGCGCTGACGCAGTGGCCCTTGCCGCAGTTCGCACAGTGGATGGGCTGGCAGCCCCTGCGCGAGTGGGCAGCTTTCGCCCTGAGCCTGCTGCTCACGCTGCCCTTGCTGCTCCTGCTCTCGCACGGTTTCCTCGGGCCGCTGACGCGCTTGCTGCGCGCGCTCGAAGGCGCCGTGTTGTCCTATCGCGAGGGTGACTTCAGCATGTCCATCGCCACGACCCATCGCGGCGCGAGCCGGGAGCTGGGCGAGCTGCTGCGCTTGCACGGCGAGCTTGGCGAGGCCTTGCGTGAGCAGCGGCGCCATCTCGCGCAGCGTGAGCTGCTCCTCGACACTGTCGTGCAGAACACGCCCGTGGCCTTGGTGCTGACGGACGCGCAGGACCGTGTGGCGATCGCCAATATTGCAGCGCGCCAGCTGCTGGCGGGTGGGCGCAGCGTGATGGGCGGCACGCTCGCCGCGCTGATCGAGCAGGCCCCGGCGGCGCTCAAAGACGCCCTCAGGAGCGGCGAAGATGGGCTCGTGACCCTGCTGCTAGACGGTGCCGAGGAAAGCTTCCACGTGAGCCAGCGCGAGATCCGCCTGCAGGGTCTGCCGCATCGGTTGCGACTGATCCGGCGCATGACGCGCGAGCTGTCGCGCCAGGAGGTCGCGAGCTGGAAGCGCGTGATCCGGGTCATCAGCCACGAGCTCAACAACTCGCTGGCGCCGATCTCCTCGCTTTCGCATACCGGCGCCGAGCTGCTGGCGCGCGGAGACACCGAGCGGCTCGCGCGCGTGTTCGCCGCCATCGGCGAACGCGCCTCACACCTGCACGGCTTCATCGATGGCTACGCCCGCTTCGCCAAGCTGCCCGCGCCGCGCCTGGAGACGGTGGATTGGGCCCTCTTCGTGCAGGGGCTGACGGCGCACGCGCAATTTCGCTTGCAGGGCGAGCCTTCGGGCACGCCGATGCGCTTCGACGCAACGCAGATCGAGCAGGCGCTGATCAACCTGCTCAAGAACGCCCACGAAGCCGGCGGTGATCCCGAGGAGGTGGTGCTCGACATTGCCTGCGGCGGCGAGCTGCGCTTTTCCGTGCTGGACCGCGGGCCCGGCATGAGCGAGACGGTGCTGGCGCAAGCGCTGCTGCCCTTTTATTCGACCAAACGCTCCGGCACCGGCCTGGGCCTGGCCCTTGCGCGCGAGATCGCAGAGGCGCATGGCGGGCGGGTGGTGCTGGAGAACCGTGCCGGCGGCGGCCTTGCCGTGAGCCTGGTGCTGCCGCGAGCCTGATCGTGAAGCCCGTCTTCTTCGACTCTCCCGCTGCCTTTCGCGCCTGGCTCGAAGAGCACCATGCCAGCGAGACCGAGTTGCTGGTGGGCATGCACAAGGCTGGCACCGGCCAAGCCGGCATGAGCTGGCCCGAATCGGTGGACGAGGCGCTGTGCTTCGGCTGGATAGACGGCGTGCGCAAGCGCATTGACGACGAGAGCTACTCGATCCGCTTTGCGCCCCGACGAATTGGCTCGATCTGGAGCCAGGTCAATGTGGTCAAGGCTGCGGCGCAGATTGCGCGCGGCCGCATGAAGCCGGCCGGGCTGGCCGCCTTCGAGGCTCGCAAGTCCGAGCGCACCGGGGTCTATTCCTTCGAGCGCGAAGAACCGGCCGAGCTCAACTCCAACGAGCTGCGCGCCTTCCAGGCCAACCGCAAGGCCTGGGCCTTTTTTGAGCGCGTGGCGCCGAGTTATCGGCGTGCGGCGCTGCACTGGGTGGTCAGCGCCAAGATGGCGGCCACGCGGGCGCGGCGCCTGGCCCAGCTGATCGAGGCCTGCGCCGAGGCGCGAAAACTCCGCTAGTTACTTTGAAGCGGCGGCGCCGGGCACACGCGGATCACCGAGGCACTGATGCAGCCAGCGGCTCATCTCCCACTGCACATGGCCGACCGACTCGCGTGCCACGTAGTTGTGGCTCTCAAGCGGCAGCGGCACGTAACGCGCGGTTCCCCCGGTGCCGGCCAGGGCCTGGAAGAGACGTTCGCTCTGCATCGGCGCGGTGCCGGGGTTGTCGTCGGCCTCGCCGTGGATCAACAGCAGGGGCTCCTTGATGTGGTCGACCAGTAGCAGCGGAGAGGCGCGCAGATAGCTGTCGCGCGCATCCCAGAAGCTGCGCCGCTCGTTCTGAAAACCGAAGGGCGTGAGCGTGCGGTTGTAGGCGCCACTGCGCGCGATGCCGCAGCGGAACAGGTCGGTGGCGGCCAGCACCGAGGCGGTCATGGAGGCGCCGTAGGAGTGCCCGCCGATGGCCAGGCGGTGCACGTCGACGGAGCCCAACTCCTCGGCCTTGTCGACGATGGCGTGCACGTCCATGAGCAACTGTTCAGCAGCGCTGTCGAAGCCATTGCGCGGATCGCCGATGATGGGCATGGACGCGTCCATCAGCACCGCATAGCCTTCGAGCGCGAGCAGCAGGGGCGAGAGGCCGGCAGGCTGCGAGAAGCGGTTGTCGGTGCCGCTGGTCTGGCTGGCCGTGGCGCGGTCGTTGTAGTCTTGCGGATAGGCCCAGATCAGGGCGGGCCGATGCTCGCCCTCCTTGAAATCGGGCGGCAGCACGAGCTGGAAGGACATGTCCACGCCGTCCGCGCGCTTGAAGCTCACCAGCTCGCGGCGCAGTCGGCGCAGCTGCGGGGAAGGATCCTTGCTGCGGGTCAGCGCGGAGAGGCCCGTGCCGTCGCGCAGGAAGAGATTGGGCGGCTCCGTGGGCGATTCGCGCTGCGTCAGCAGCCGGTCGCCGTCCAGCGGCGTGAGCACCTGCTCGTAGACGGCTTCGCCGGACTGGAATACGCGCGCGCTGCTGCCATCCTTGAGCGAGAGCCGGTCCAGGAACGGTCGTTCGCCGCGCGGCGTGGCGCCGGGGCCGGCCATGAGCAGATCGCCGTGGTCCGTGATCAGCACGCTGCGGCCGTTCGCAAGCTGGTGCTCGAGCGGCGTGCCAGGATGGTGATAGCGCTCGCGCGATGCGTGCTCGAACAGCAGCCGCGCCGGACCGCCGCGCAAGGGCAGCAACAGCGCGCGCACCCAGCCGCGGCTGCGGTCGCTTTCGGTCAGCAAGGCCTGCTGGCCATCGTCGAGGAAGGCCAGGCGAGCAAAGCGGTTGGCCAGGCGCAGCAGCTCCTGCGGCTCGCCCGAGTAAGGCGGGTCCAGGCGAACAAGGCGGTCGCGGCCATTGCTGGTCTCCGCCCAGAAGAGGGCGCCGTCGAAGGGCGAGGCGGTGAAGGCGCGCGGGCCGTTGACCTCGGCGCCCACGCTGGACTTGAGCGGCAGCCGGGCCAGCTCGCGCAGCAGCCGCCCGTCGCGCTGGCGCAGTTCCACGCTGCGCGGGAAGCCATCCCAGGCCTGGGCATAGCTGAAGGGGCGCGTGAGCCTCTCGGTCAACAGATGGCCTTCGCCCAGGGCCTGCACGCGCGTCCAAAGGCCCGGTGTGCCGAGATCGCGCGAGAAGCCCGAGGCGATGTCGACCCGGGTCAGGGTGGAGCGGGCGTGGAACTCGAACAGGGCTTCGTCGTGTGCGTCGCTGAGCAGGCCGGGCAGGGGGCGTTCGGGCGCGGTCTTGCCCAGGCTCTCCTGCACGGCCGGGCCCGGCGGTAGTCGCGGCGCGGGGGGCGGCGCGCCGCGGCGGTCGGGCACGGTGGCCACGATCAATTCATGCGGACCGATCCAGACAGGCTCGGGCATCAGCACCTGGTTGAGCTTGATGAAGGCGACGGGCTGGAGGCTGGGGCGGCCAACCTCACCGACCCACAGCTCGCTCGCTGTCTCCGTGCGCCGCACGAGGATGAAGCGGCGCCCGTCAGGCGCCCAGGCAAAGCTGTGGAAAACGCCGCCGATAGGCAGGTCCACGTTGCGCTCCGGCGCGTCCGGGTTGAGCAGGCTTCGCAGGTGCAGGCGCTGCAGCGGCGTGGGGTTCTGCGGGCTGCTCGTGGCCGGCTCGAAGCGCAGGCCCGCGAGGCGCAGCACGGGGCGGGCAAGTTCCTCGAGGCTAGCAAAGCGGCGCAACTCCAGCGTGGCCAGGGTCTGGCGGTCGGGCGAGACGCTGTAGCGAGGCAGGGACGGTGTGTCCAGCACCTCGCGCACGGCGGCACCGGGCTGCTGGTAGCTCGTGCCGAGGCCTTGTGCTTGCACGTTGGGCGCCCCCGCGAGGGTGACTGCAAGAGCAGCTGCCATGGCGGCAGCCCGCTGGGTGATGGGGATGTTGAACGCGGCACGCGCCATGCGCTTGTCTCCGACTGCCAGATGTTTCCTGCAAGTATCGCCGCCCCAAGTCAGTGCAATTTTCACGCTAGCTACCGTGAATAGGCGGCGTTCTCCCTCGTCTTGGGGTCCCATGGCCACGCGCCGCGCCACTGCGCCGCTACCATGCCAGCACATGCGAATGCCTCCTGTCCAACTGCCGCCGCCGGCCACGGTTCCCTATCTCGGGGAAGGCCTCGCGCTGGGCGTCTGGCGCCTGGGGGAGCCGCTGTTCGCCGGCGATGGCGGGCAGTGGTACCGGGCGACCCACTCGCGTGCGCAAGGTCAGCAGGCGCTGGCTCTGGTGATGCACCGCGGCGAGTTGTCGGCCGAGCTGCTGCTGCGCTTCGCCGATCACGCGGACGAGTTGGTGCGCCTGTCGCATCCCAGCATCGCCGTGGCCACCGACAGCGGTGTCACACCCCTGGGTCAGCCCTATCTCGTGCTGGCCGCCACTCAGGGTCGCCCCATTTTGGATGCCGTCGAGATGCTCGGCCTGCGCGGGCGGCTCGAGCTGGTCTTGCAGCTGTGTGAGTTGCTCCGCCACGTGCACCGCGAGGGCTGGCTACTCTCCGAAGTCGACCCCGAGTTGATCTGGGTGAACGACGAAGGCCAGGTCTCTTTGATGGGGCTGGGGCTCGTGCGCATCCCGGATCCCGATGGCGCCTATGAGCGTGGTCGCATGCCCGCGGCATTACCCGCCTTTATCAGCCCGGAGCAGCGCGGCGGCCATCCTGCCAGTCTCGCGGCCGAGGTCTATGGCCTGGGCGCCCTGCTTTATGTGTTGGTGGACGGTCGCCTGCCCAACGAGGTCGGCAACGGCGTGGCCGACGCCTCACCTGCCGCGCGCTGGAACGAGCTCGGTCTGATCGAACGCATGAGTCTGGATGCCCTGCTGCGCAAGGCCGCCTCGCCCCTGGTGCAGCGCCGCCAGCCTTGCGCCGAGGTGCTGGCCGATGACCTGCACGCCTGGATGGTCGGCGGCAATCATTCGGCCATGAGCTTCGCGCCCATGCCGCCTGTGAGCGGCAATCAGCCGGCCGCCACGCCGCCGCGCCGCCGCCGCTGGCCCCTGGTGGCTGCCCTGCTGATGGTGGTCTGTGCAAGCGCAGTGATGTGGAGCGACCGCATCGCGGCCGTGGCGCAGCACGCCGTCCAGTTCAAGCGCTGAGCGAGCTAAGCTCTTTGCGCGCCGGGCCTGCCGGCTTCGACGAAAAAGCGCGCCGCCGTTTCCACGGGGCTGTCGTCCCGCCAGATCTCGTTCACGGTCCGCAGCTCGGCCGTCAGCCCGCCGGGCGTGAGTTCGAAGCTTGCGTAGCCACGCTCCTCGCTGCGACCGTAGTGGAGTTGCGGGTTGTGCGGCAGCGCTTGGTCGAGCTGGGACTGGCGCATGCCCTCGCTCGTGATCGAGGTGCCGCAGAACTCGGTGGCCACGATCGGACCCTCCGGCGTCACCCGCAGGTCGGCCACGAAGTTGGCGTGCACATCGCCACCGAGGACCACGGTGTTGGGCAGATCTCGCGCGGCCAGGTCGGCCAACAGACGCCGGCGTGGTTCGGGATAGCCGTCCCAGCCGTCGGTCCAGATCGTGGGCGGCTTGCTCTTGTCGGGCTCCCAATTGAGACCGGCCATCAAGGTCTGCTGGGCGAGCAGGTTCCAGGGCTTGCTCGCATCCCATTGCGCAGCGAGCCATTGCTCTTGCGCGGGGCCGAGCATGGTGCGCTTGGGGTCGAACACCTCGGGGCAGATCGAGGCGCTGACCGTGGTGCCGCCTCCCCTGCCGGGCTTGGGGCAGACCTGCTGATCGCGCCACTGGCGGTCGTCAATGGCGATGATGCGGGCGAGCGCGCCCCAGTCGTAGCGCTCGTTGATCAACATGGACCAGGCATCGGGGCGGCGTGACTTGGGAAAGGGCAGGTGCTCCCAGTAGGCTTTGGCGGCAGCGGCGCGTTGGCGCTCGAAATGCTCGGTCAGCCGCTCTGAGACATTGCCGGCCCAGTCGTTTTCGATGTCGTGGTCGTCCCAGATCAGGAACCACGGCGCGCCGGCATGCGCGGCCTGCAAATGCGGGTCGCTCTTGTACTGGGCGTGGCGGCGGCGGTAGTCGGAGAGCAGCTCGCAGCGCGGCCCCTCGTGGCGGCGCGGCGGATTGCGATCGGCCGGTGTGGCGTTCTCGTAGATGTAATCGCCGAGGAAGAACACGAAGTCCAGCTCGCGGCGCGCGCAGTCGGCCCAGGCGGCGTAGCGGCCGTGGTCGTAACGCTGGCACGACGCAATGGCGAAGCGCAGGCGGTCTACCTCCGCGCCCCGTGCTGGCGCCGTGCGCGTGCGCCCCACCGGGCTCCGCTGGCCCAGAGCCGTGAAGCGGTACCAGTACCAGCGATCGGGGGCAAGGCCGGCGGCTTCGGCGTGCACGCTGTAGGCGTCTTCGGGAACGGCCCACTCACGGCCACGCGCCTGGACGCGCGTGAAAGCCTCGTCTTGGGCCATCTCCCAGTCCACGGCCACTTGCGCGGGCAGACCCTCACCGCTGACCAGGGTCCAAAGCACGATGCCATCGGGCTGCGCAAAGCCCGAGGCCACGCCCAGGGCGAAGCGGGGCTGATCGGCGGCCAGCGCATGGCGGACGAAAAGTGGGGCCGCGCCCGCGGCGAGGGCGGCTTGAAGGAGACTGCGCCGGCTGGGCGAATGCGTGGAACGGCTCATCTGGCCATGGTAGCAACGCCAATGTTTCCTCGTCATGTGCGCCCTTATGATCCGCCGGCCATGGCCTCGACGACCCCGCCGCTTCGATCGCTCCATTGGCCGGCCCTCGTGACGGCGGCTTGCTGCATGGCGCTGGCCTTGGTGCTCGCCCTGCACTATCCGCTGAGTCACAGCTTGGCCTTGGCTGGAGTGCTGGCCGCGGCCGCCGTGAGCATGCGCTGGTGGACGCGCACGCCGGCGCTGCTGGCGCTGATGCCGGTGCTGGGCTTCGCGCCCTGGAGCGGCTGGCTCGTGTTCGAGGAAATGGACATGCTGGTGCTGGCCGTGGCGGCTGGTGCCTACGCGGCCCTGGCCTTCAGGCAGCCGCCGACCGAGAGGCTGCCGGCCTGGCGGCACGAGCTGTCCTACTCGGGTCCTGTGCTGGTGCTATTGCTGCTGTTCGTGGGCACTTCCCTGCTGTCCATGCAGCGCGGCTTTGCAGATGCGGGCGGCTTCCAATTTGGTTGGTGGCAGGGCTATCTGGAGCCGCTGAACAGCCTGCGCAACGTCAAGGCGTATTTCCTGGCTCTGCTGCTGGTGCCGCTGTGGACGCGTGCGGCGGCCGTGCAGCCGCAGGCGCAGAGCGAGGCCCTGATGTGGGGCATGGTCGGCTCCTGTGTGCTGATGTCCCTGGCCGCGCTGTGGGAGCGCCAGGCGTTCACGGGCTTGCTCAACTTTTCGTCCGACTACCGAACCACGGCCCTGTTCTGGGAGATGCACGTGGGAGGTGCAGCCTTCGACGGTGCCCTGGCCCTGAGCATGCCCTTCGTCCTCATGGCGCTGCTGCGGCAGCATTCGCCGCTGGGTTTTGCGGCTCTGATGGGTGTGGCGGTGCTGGGCCTGTACGCCTGCCTGACCACCTTCTCGCGCGGCGTCTACCTGGCCGTGCCAGTGGGCATGATTGTGATGCTGGGGCTGCGCGGCGCGCAGTGGCGGCGCGCAAGCCAGCAGAAGGTGCTCGACATCAAGCCCCTGCTATCGGTGCCCGGACCGGCCAAGATCGGCGCGCTCGCGCTTGTGCTGTGCTTCGGCTTGGGCGCTTTGCACATGTTCAGCAGCAGCGGCTATCGCGGCCTGCTGGCCCTGCTGGGCAGCATGATGATCCTGTTGACCATGCCGTCCAGCCAATGGCTGCCCAGCCGCGGGCAGCGCATCGTCGGCACCATCATGGGCGCCTTGCTGGCCCTGCTGGCCACGGGCGTGGCCACAGCCTTGGCCATCTACCTGCCCAAGGCGGCGTACGTGAGCTACTCGGTCGCCTTCTTTGCGGCACTGGTGGCGCGGCGCCTGAACCAGCCGGGGCAGGCGCGACCGGTTCAGTCCTGCCTGATGTCGGCGCTGTGGTTCTGGGTGCTGTTCTCCACCGTGCTGGTGGCTGATTCCTGGGGCGGTTCGGGTGCGCGCGATGATGCGCTGGCCGTGGCCGCGCCCCTGGGCCTGGGCTGGCTGGCCATGCTGATCTGGCCACAGTTCTGGCCCTTCAAGATCCTCGGCTCCATGGGCTGGCGCCAGCGTGGCCTGGTGTTCTCGGCCCTGGTCGTGATCGGGGCCACGGTGGGCGTGCTTGGCGGTGGCGTGTACTTGCGCGACCGCATGTCCGCCGCCGCCGAAGACCTGGATACGCGCCTCACGCATTGGCGCCAGGGCGTTTCCATGCTGTCCGGTCCGCAGGATCTGTGGCTGGGCAAGGGCGCAGGCCGCTATGTGGCCTCCGAGTTCTTCGAGGGCCCGCTCAAGGACCGAATCGGCGACTATCGCCTGCAGGAGGATGGCCACGAAAGCTGGCTGCGCCTGGCGGGTATGCATCAGCCCACCGGCGGAGGCGAGATGCTGCGCGTGAGCCAGCGCATCTCGGCGCCACGAGGGCCGGTGCACTTCGAGGCCCGGGTGCGAGTGGACAAGCCGGTGAACCTGGGCCTTGAGGTCACCGAAAAGCACCTGCTCTATTCGGATGCGTATATCGGCCGCAACTTGTCGATCAAACCTCTGCCGGACGGGGGTGGCTGGCAACGCGTGCAGGTCGACTTCGGCCCAGCGTCCGGCATGGGCGGCGATTGGTTCGCGCCCAAGCTGATCGTGTTCTCCATCATCATGGACGACCCAGACGGCAAGGCCGACATCGACTCCATGAGCCTCACCGATTCGCGCGGCGAGTTGCTGTCTAACGGCAACTTCTCCCAGGGCCTGGCGCACTGGTTCTTCAGCAGCGACCGCAACCACCTGCCCTGGCACATCAAGAACATGGCCTTGCACGTCTTGTTCGAGCAGGGCGTGCTGGGCTTGGCTGTGCTTGCGGGCCTGGTGTTGCTGGTGCTGCTGCGCCTGTCCTTCGGCCGCGGCCGCGACCAACCCCTGGCCCCGGCCATGGCGGGGGCCATCGTCGGCTTTCTGTGCGTGGGTGCCTTCGACAGCCTGCTCGACGTGCCGCGTGTGGGCTGGGCCTTCTTCGTGCTGCTGCTCTTCTCCCTGGGCCTGAGGGCGCTGCCCGGCGCGGTGGCCGAGCGCGCCTGATGAGGGACTGATGAGGGACTGATGAGGGACTGATGGGGACCTGATGAGGCCCTGAAAGGGGCTTGAGGGCGGGCGGGGATAATCCCGCCCCTCCATGGCCGAAACCCTCAATCCCGCCCAACTCGCCGCCGTCCATCACCTCGACGGCCCCTGTCTTGTCATCGCCGGCGCCGGCTCGGGCAAGACCCGCGTCATCACGACCAAGATCGCGCGCCTGCTGCAGGCCGGCTATGCGGCCAGGAACATCGCCGCCATCACCTTCACGAACAAGGCCGCACAGGAGATGCGCGAGCGTGCCAAGGCCCTGATCGGCGCCAAGGCTGCCAAGGATCTCGCGATCTCGACCTTTCACTCCCTGGGCGTGCGCATCCTGCGTGAGGAAGGCACGCGGCTGGGCCTCAAGCAGCAGTTCTCCATCCTCGATGCGGATGACGTGCTCTCCGTGCTCAAGGATGCCGGTGGCACGACGGACGCCAACCAGGCCAAGGGCTGGCAGTGGACCATCTCGCTGTGGAAGAACATGGGCCTGAACTCGGAGGGCGCGCTGGCGGCGGCCAAGGACGAGAACGAGCGCGTGGCTGCCGTCGTGATGCAGCGCTACGAAGAGCGTCTCGCGGCCTACCAAGCCGTGGACTTCGACGATCTGATCTCGCTGCCGCTCAAACTCTTCGCCACTGACGCAGAGGCGCGTGGCAAGTGGCAGGACATGCTGCGCTACGTGCTCGTCGACGAGTACCAGGACACCAACGCCGTGCAGTACGAGCTGCTCAAGCACCTGGTGGGCGAGCGTGCCATGTTCACCGCTGTGGGCGACGACGACCAGAGCATCTACGGCTGGCGCGGCGCCACCATCGAGAACCTCAAGCGGCTGCCGGTCGAGTTCCCGCGGCTCAAGGTCATCCCGCTGGAGCAGAACTACCGCTCGACCGGCAACATCCTTCGCGCTGCCAACAACGTGATCGCCGGCAATCCCAAGCTCTACGAGAAGAAGCTGTGGAGCGAGTTCGGCGACGGTGACCCCGTCACCCTTGTCGAGAGCGACGGAGAGGAGCACGAGGCCGAGCGCGCCGTGGCTCGCATCAACGCGCTGCGCGGAGGGGGCTTTGCGAAGGACTTCGCCGAGTTCGCCATCCTCTATCGCGCCAACCACCAGGCGCGCGTGTTCGAGCAGGCCCTGCGCCGTGCCCAGATTCCGTACAAGGTCAGCGGCGGCCAGAGCTTCTTCGACCGTGCGGAAATCAAGGACTTGTGTGCCTGGTTGCGCCTGCTCGTGAATCAGGACGACGACCCGGCCTTTCTGCGCGCCGTCACCGTCCCCAAACGTGGCATCGGCCATCAGACGCTCGGCTCGCTCGGCGAGTTCTCCAAGCAATGGCGCTGCTCGATGTTCGAGGCTCTTTTCGCCGAGAGCCTGGCCACCGCGCTATCGAAAAAAGCCATCGGCTCGCTGCACGAATTCGGCCGTTATGTGAACGAGCTGCAGTACCGCGCCGAGCACACCGTGGGCGCAGAAGAGGCGCGCGCCTTCATCATGGAGTGGCTCTGCGACATCGGCTACGAGCAGCACCTTCTCGACCAGGAGGAGAACGAGAAGGTTGCCCAGGCGCGCTGGGGCAATGTGCTGGACTTCGTGGACTGGGTGGCCAAGCGCTGCGGCGGCCAGATCACCCAGGATGGCGGCGCCACTTTCGAGAGCGAGCGCCAGAGCGTGCTGCAGGTGGCTCAGACCATCAGCGTCATCCTCTCGCTGGCCGAGCGCGGGGAGGAGCAAGACCAAGTCACGCTGACCACCTTGCACGCGAGCAAGGGCCTGGAGTGGCCGCATGTCTTCCTCGCCGGCGTCAACGAAGGCCTGCTGCCCTTCAAGGCCGACGACGAGGAGATGACGGCGCAGCGCCTTGAGGAAGAACGCCGCCTCATGTACGTGGGCATCACGCGTGCACGCCGCACGCTGGCGGTCTCGACACTGCGCCGGCGCCGCAAGGGCCGCGAGACTGTGATGGGCGTGCCGAGCCGCTTCATCCTCGAGATGAAACTGCACGAATCCACGGGCAAGGAAGACCCGCGCGAGAAGCTCAAGCGCATGCGGGAGGAGATGGCGGCGAAGGCGGCCGCCAAGGCCGCAGCCCAGGCCGACGCTGAGGGCAAGCGTTAGGTTCTTTCGGCGCAACGTGTGGTCACAATCCGCGCCATGAAAAGACTCCTGCCCCCGCTGACCCTGCTCAGCGCTGTGCTCGCCATCCTGGCGCTCGACGTGCTGCACTGGCCGCCCGAGCTGGGCGCTGCGCTCAAGGGCCTGACCACCGTCCTCGTCATCGCCTGGGCCTGGCCCCGCGGCAAGGATCTGCCCATGGTGCGGCGCTTCGTACTGGCAGGCCTTCTGGCCTCGCTCGTCGGTGACCTGGCACTGATGTTCCCCAGTGGCTTCATTCCGGGCCTGCTGGCCTTCCTGGCCGCGCACCTGGCCTATCTCTGGGGCTTTACGCGCGTGCAGCGCTTCGCTGCCTGGCCGCCCGTCTTCGCGGCGTACGGCGCGCTTGCGGCAGTCGTGCTGTCCTACCTTTGGCCTGGCATCGCCGAAGGTCTCCGCGTCCCCGTCGTGGCCTACGTGCTGTGCCTGGCCAGCATGGCTGCGCAAGCAGGGGTGATTGCTTGGCGCGCGCGCAATACGGCAGACGCGAAGAACACGACGATGCTGGCCTTCGGCGGCCTGATGTTCTTTTGCTCGGACGGCTTGCTGGCCACCAACAAGTTCGCGGGGCCGGTGCCACTGGCGGCGATGCTGGTGCTGCCGACGTATTGGACGGCACAGTGGTGCATTGCGAGCTGGTTGAAGCCGCGCGAAGAGGGCTGACAAGCCTTTCGTCAGACTCCTCGAAGACCGCAACGCTCGGGGAGCTCAAGAAGCAGTACCAGCCGCCGAATTGAGGACTGGCCCTTTGCCTGCGAAGAGCGCATGAGACCGGGCAAAGAGCGCGCGCCTGCGTCCCAGCAAACGCTCAGAAGCAGCAAGCCAGGACTACATCCCCTTGAACAGATGCGTATAGCTGCGGCTGACTTCGAGCTTCTCCGTCAAGCCCTTGATCCCGACCAGCTGACGCCCGCGGAAGTCGCGCGTGATCCCGTCGATGCCATGGGCATTGACCAGGGTGGACCGATGGATCTGCCAGAACAGCTTCGGGTCGAGTTCGTCCACCAGCTCCTTGATCGGCTTGCGGATCAGGGCCTCAATCTTGGCGGTCTGCACGCGGGTGTACTTCTCGTCGCTGATGAAGAACAGCACGTCCTCGACCGGGATCATCTGGATCGCCTGCCCGACGCTGGCCTGGATCCATTGCAGGTACTTGGGCGCGCCGCCCGGGTTCATCTGCGCGGCGAGCTTGTGCAGCAGTTGCTGCAGCGGCGCACCGCCGACGCTGGCATCGGCTGCCTCACCTCCTTCGCGCAGTGACAGCCGCTTCTGGATGCGCGCCACCGTCACCAGCAGGCGGTCGCGTTCGGCGGGTTTGAGCACGTAGTCGGCCACGCCCTGCTCGAAGGCCTCGACGGCGTACTGGTCGTACGCGGTGATGAAGACGATCTCGGGCACGAGCCAGTCGTCGTCCTCGGGCAGCTGCGCAATCTGGCGTGCGGCTTCGACGCCGGTCAGGCCCGGCATGCGGATGTCGAGGAAGACCAGGTCGGGCTTGTGCTCGCGGGTCAGCTCCACGGCCTCGAGGCCGTTCTTGGCCTCTGCCACGATCTCGAGTTCGGGCCAGACCTCGCCGAGGCGGGCGCGCAGCTGTTCGCGCATCAGGCGCTCATCGTCGGCAAGGACGGCGCGGATCTTTGCGGGTGTGTCGCTCATGCGGCGGATGCTACTGCCTTCTTGCGCGGTTTGATCATCCAGATCACGAGCAGCACGAAGAGGATCAGCGGCGAGCCGAGTGCAGCGCCCACGCCGCAGAGCACGGCTACCAGGGCTGCCAGCACGGCGCCCACGATCAGTAGGGGCAGGCCGATGGCGAGCAACAGCACCAGGGGCAGCACCACGCACAGCACCAGCACCACTGTTGCGGCCACGGTCAGGCCGATGAAGCCGCCCATGAGGTCGCCGACGTCCAGGCTCTCGCCATTGATGCTGATGTCGAAGTCTGGCGAGAACAGGCCATGCGCATGGCCCGACATCAGGGCAATGGTGAAGCCGATGATCATCAGGAAGGCCAGGCCGACGCCGAGGCCCATGAAGAGGCGGAACAGGGTTTTCATGCGGTCTCCTTGGCGATGTAGGGCACGGTGATGGTGACGCGGGTGCCGCTGGGCTGGTTCTCGGCCACCGTGACCGAGGCCTTGCCGCCGTACAGCAGGTTCAGGCGCTCGCGGATATTGGCCAGACCCACGCCGGTGCCGGCGGTGGCGGCGCGGCCGAAGCCCAGGCCGGTGTCGGCCACGCTCACCACGAGCTTGCCGTGATTGACCTCGGCCTTCACGGTCAGGCTGCCGCCTTCGGCCTTGGGCTCCAGGCCATGCTTGATGGCGTTCTCGACCAGGCTCTGGATCATCATGGGCGGGAACTCGGCCGAGTACAGGCCCTCGGGTACGTCGATGGTGGTCTGCAGCCGCTCTTCCATGCGCACCTTCAGGATCTCGAGGTAGGGACGGATCACGGCCAGCTCGCGGCCCAGGTCGCGCACGCCGCTGGCATTGGCCTCGCGCATGGTGGGCATGGAGGCGCGCAGCAGGGCGATCAGGTTCTTCTGCATCATCGAGGCGCGGGCCGGATCGGTCTCGATCAGGTGATCGATCGAGGCGAGGGTGTTGAACAGGAAGTGCGGCTCCACCTGGGCCTGCATGGCGGCCATGCGGGCCTCGACGACCTGGCGGCGCAGCGACTCGGCCTCGGCCGTCTCCGTCGCCTGCGCGGCCTTTTTCTCGGCCACGATGCGGCCCTTGTAGGTGGCCTTGATGATGATGGAGGCCAGCACCCAGAACACGGCGATCTGGTCCAGCGGGTCGCCGATGCGGACGATCTGGTGGCGCATACGGGGCTGGCGGGCGACCTCGCGGCTGGCGTCCTCGGCCGCTCGGCGGGCGTCTTCGGTGGCTTCCTTGATCTGGTCCTCGAATTGCTGGCGAACCTCGTCGGCGGCGCGCTGGAGTTCTTCCTTGGCGCGCTCGGCGTCGGCCGGCGGGAGCTTGACGCTGATGGAGGGCAGCTCGCTGTCGGAGGCGGCCGACGACGCGGCGCTGCTGGCCGCGCTGGAAGCAGCACCGGGCTCCGGACGCGGGGCGATGCGGATGCCCTTGTCGTCGATGGTCACTTCGTAGTGGATTGGCTTGTCCAGCGAAATGGCGGGCTTGATCTTGTGTTTGCGCTCGGGCGTGGCCGGCGGCTCCGAGTTCTCTTCGAAGACCATGTCGTCGGAGATCTTCCAGCTGAACGGCGGCAGCTTCTGCGCAATGTTGGCGCCAATGATCAGGGCCAGGGCCAGCAGCGTGAAGCGCTTCCAGGTGATCGAGACCAGCCAGCTGGCGTAGAAGTGGAAGAAACGAACGGCCGCGGACGAAAAAGCCTGCCAGCGCTCATAGGGCGTCGGGCCTGTCGGGGGGGTGATCGGGGGCTGGGGTGCTGCGCCGGACATGGGAAACCTCTCTTTGCTGCGCACTGTACGCAGGCTCCCGAAGTGCTGCGCTGCCCGGGCGATGCGCCGTCGCCACAAGGGGATGAACTGCAGTGGCAGCGGACGACCGGGCGGCCAGAAACAGGAAAACCCGCTCGGAGCGGGTTTTCCTGGGGGAGCGGAGGCGTTTACTGCTTGATGGCTTCGACCTGGATGACGAGCTTCAGGGTCTTGGAGAAGCCGTAGGCCACGCCGTAATCCACGCCGTAGTAGGGGCGGTCGATCACGGTCTCGAAGTCGCCGCCGCAGACCTCACGCTTGAGCATGGGGTTGGTGTAGCAGTTGAAGTGCGTCGCCTTGAGGGTCACGGGGCCGGTCTTGCCCTTCATCGTCAGTTGGCCGCTGACCGAAGCCACCTTATCGCCATCGAAGGTGAACTTGTCGCCGACGAAGGTCACCTTGGGGAACTGCTCGACGTCGAGGATTTCGGCGCTCTTCACGTGCGTGTCCATGGCGACGTAGCCGGTGTTGATGCTGGCGGGGTCGAAGGTGACCTCCACACGGCCCGTCTTGGCGGCCTTGTCCAGCTGCACGGTACCTTCCTTCTTGTCGAAGCGGCCGCGGTTGGTCGAGGTGCCGAAATGCTGGATCTCGTAGGTCACATAGGTGTGCGTCGGGTCGATGGCGTAGGTGGCGGTCTCGGCGTGGGCCAGGCCGGCAGCGGCCAGTGCCAGTGCGAACAGGGTCTTCTTCATGGGGTTTCTTCCTCAGGGTTAAAGGCCGGTGAAGGCCAGCTTGAACTTGACGTTAACGTCGTTGGCGACGACCGAGGTGTCGGCCCACTCGCCTTCGCCGATCTTGAAATCGAGCCGCTTGATCGCCAGCTGGCCGGTGGCCGTGGCGTTGGCGCCCGATTGGGTGAATTGCACGGGTACGACCACATCGCGCGCCACGCCCTTGATGGTCAGCTTGCCGGCGACCTCGAACTTGCCCGGGCCGGCCGGCTTGAAGGCCGTGGACACGAAGCTGGCCTGGGGCATGGCTTTCGCGTTGAACCAGGGCGTCTTGACGAGCTCGGCATCGAATTCGGCCGCGCCCAGGGTGGCGCTGCCCATCTCGATCGTGAAGCTGACCTTGCCGGCCTCGGGCTTCTTGGGATCGAAGACGAGCTGGGCGTCAAAGCGCTTGAACTTGCCCTCGATGGGCACGCCCATCTGCTTGGCGCTGAACTGCAGCTCGCTTTGGGCGGCCTGCAGCTGCGGCGCGGCCTGCGCGGCCAGGGTGACGGCGGCCAGGGCCGCAAGGACGACGTTCTTCATGAGGCTTCCTTTGGCTATCGGCGGCCCGGCAGCATGCGCTGGATCAGGCCGTCACGGTCGATGAACTGGTGCTTGAGCGCAGCGCTCACATGGGCCACGACCAGCGCTGCCAGCCCGAAGGCCAGCAGGTGATGGGCCTGCTTGAGCGTCTCGGCCAGGGCCTTGTCGGGTGCCACGAGGTCGGGCAGGGGCAGCACGCCGAACCACACGATGGGGAAACCGGCGGCCGAGGAATAGGCCCAGCCCGACAACGGCACGGCAAAAAAGGCCGCGTACAGCAGGCCGTGCGTCAGGTGGGCGGCGCGGGCTTGCCAGTTCGGCATCGGCAGGTCGGCCGGCGGCTTGTTGAACAGGCGCCAGAGCAGGCGCAGCACCGAGAGTGCCAAGATCGTGATGCCGGCCCATTTGTGCTGGTTGAAGAGCTTGAGCCGTGCCATCGAGAAGGGCAGATCGGCCATGTACAGGCCCACGCAGAAAGCACCGATGATTGCCAGCGCCAGCAGCCAGTGCAGGGCCATGGCGACGGGGCTGTAGCGGGCGGTGTGGGTCGGTGTTTGCATGTGTGGGTCTCGGCGTTGGTTCGCAGTATGCGGTCCAGGGAGTGCCCCGTTGGTTCGCGGGGCTTGACCCCACGATTCAAGGGTTTTGAATGCCAGGCCGGCCGGCCCACCGCGCGCTCAGTGCGGTGGCGTCAGCATCTCGTGTACATCGTGCGTCATCACGGCGAGAAATGCGGCGAGTGCCACGTAATAGGTGCCGTACTCCCATTTCACCGCCGTCGGCACTGCATAGTAGGTCTGCGCCTCCGGGCTGTCGTGGCGGTATTTCCAGGCCTTGATCACCTGCGGCCAGGCCAGCAAGGCGATCAGGAAGAGCATGGGACTGGGCCGCCAGACGAACAGGGCCATCAGCATTGGCACACCGAGCAGCCAGATACGCGGGGAAAGCACGGCCGTGATGCGCCCGCCGTCGAAGGGTGAGAGCGGGATCAGATTGAAGAGGTTGAGGAAGAAGCCGCTGTAGGAGATGGCAAGCAGCAGCTCGGAGCCATTGTTGCGGGCCAGGAGGTAGCAGGCCAGGGCACCCACCGTGCCCAGCAGCGGCCCGGCCAGGCCGACATAGGCCTCGGTCTGCGCGTCGTGCGGGAGCTCCTTCATCTCAATCCAGGCGCCGACGAAGGGAATGAAGGTCGGCGCACCGACGGCCAGGCCCTTGTGCCGCGCGGCGACGTAGTGGCCCATCTCGTGGACGAAGAGCAGGGCCACGAAGCCGAGGGCGTATCGCCAACCGTAGATCCAGGAGTAGGCCAGTACCGAGAGCAGCATGGTGCCGCCCGTGGTGAGCAGCTTGCCGAACTTGAGGCCGGAGAGGAGGAGCAGCAGGAGCTTCAGCATGCCGCCATCATGCCTGCGGAGGCGGTGTCTCCGGCTTGCGCTTGAAGAACTTCGCCACCGCGGCGCCAGCGCCGGCCACCACCAGGATGGCAAGCTTGGCGAACTTCGCCACGAATGCAAAGGCGATGGCCAGCAGACCCAGCTTCTTGGCGCCTACGCCGATCACGAGAGCCGCGAGGCCGTACTCGGCTACGTGGTCGGTGCTGGAGTTGAAGTCGGCATAGCGCTTGCCGGCGTCGAACTCCAGCGCCGCCAGCAAGTCGCGGGCCTCGTCCTTTCGCGCCGGTAGATCTTTGAGGCCGGTGACAAGGTTGAGCGTGAAGAAGCCCTCGCGGCCCAGGGCATAAGTGTTGTAGTTGACGCCCTGGTCCGTGTCCGTCGAGCCCTTGTCGCGCAGGCTCATGGCCCAGACCAGGCGGTGCGTGGCGGCGTCGTACTTCGGCGTCTCGGCCCAGCCGACGATCTCGATGGGTGTCACGCCCATCTTGCTGCGCTCCTGGTTCGCTGCCTCGGTGCCGTCGCGGTAGCGGGAGAGCAACTCATCGGCCTTCCAGTCCTTGGCGTCGTCGTCCTTCACATAGCCGGCCTTCTCGAAGCTCACGACCACGAACCAGGGGGCGCCCTCGGCCTTGGGCAGCACGAGCCCTTGCAGGTCCTTGTAGTCGCCCGGATTGCCCATGGCTCGCATCATTTCGCCGGCCTCGGGCTGCGGCAGGAAGACCTTGCCCGCGGGCAGATGCAAGCGCGCCTGGCCGGCCAGGGGCACGTCCTTGGGCCCGTCGATGGCCGCGCGGCGGATGCGCTCACTGAGTTCGTTCCGGCCCGAGGGTTCGTCGGCGGCGAACGCGGGGGCGGCGAGCAGGCCCAGCAGGGCCAGGATGCCGAAAGCGCGCATGGAGACTCCTGAAAAGACGACGGGCCGCAGTGTCAGCTGCGGCCCGTCTTCATCGCCTAAGGCTAACCCGCGAAGGTGATTAGTTACCCCAGCGCTTCATGAGCTCGGCCCACTTGCTGCGGGCGGCCTTCAGGTGGCGCTCCTTCACATGGCCGTAGCCGCGGATCTCCTCAGGGATGCGGGCGATGTCGCAGGCCAGGCCCAGGTTCTCGGCCGTGAGGCCCTTGGACAGCAGGGCGTCGATGCTCTGGCGGTACTCCTGGATGAGGGCGCGTTCGGTCCGGCGTTCCTCGGTGTAGCCGAAGATGTCCAGCGCCGTGCCGCGCAGGCCCTTCATCTTGGCGAGCAAGCCGAAGGCCGGGCGGACCCAGCTGCCCATCTGCTGCTTGATCAGCTCGCCCTTGTCGTTCTTCTTGGCAAGCAGTGGCGGCGCGAGATGGTGCACGAGCTTGTAGTCGCCCTCGAACTGCGCCGCGATCTTGTCCGTGAAGGTCTTGTCGGTATGCAGGCGCGCGACTTCGTACTCGTCCTTGTAGGCCATCAGCTTGAAGAGGTAGCGGGCCACGGCCTCGCTGAGCTTGGCGCCGCCCAGCTTGGCCTCGGCGGCGCGTACCTTCTCGACGAAGGCCTTGTACTCACCCGCATAGGCTGCGTTCTGGTAGCCAGTCAGAAAGTCCACGCGCTTGGCGATCATCTCGTCAAGGCTCTGGCGCTTGACGAACTGGATCACCTGCTCGGCCGCGAACAGGGCCTGCACGCTTTTCAGATCATGCGCGCAGCGGCGGCCCCATTCGAAGGCGGCCTTGTTGTTGTCGATCTGGACGTTGTTCAGCTCGATGGCGCGCATCAGGGCGGCATAGGACAACGGGATGCGGCCCTGCTGCCAGGCATAGCCCATCATCAGCGGGTTGGTGTACAGCGAGTCGCCGATCAGCTTGACGGCGACTTCCTCCGCATCGAAGGCGCCGAGCTGCGGCGCGCCCACGGCCTTGGCCAGCGCGGCCTCGCAGGCCGTGCCGGGGAAGGACCAGTCGGCGTTGTTCACGAGGTCCGCCGTGGGTGAGGCATGCGTGTTCAGGGCCACATAGGTCTGGCCCTCGCGCATCACAGCCAGCGTGCTCTTGTTGGCGGCCACAATGGCGTCGCAAGCGATCACGAGCTGCGCCTCGGCCGTGCCGACCTTGGTGCAGTGGATGTCTTCCTCGCGGTTGGCGATCTGGATGTGGCTCCAGGTGCTGCCGCCCTTCTGTGCCAGGCCCGCCGCGTCCTGAGTGATCACGCCCTTGCCTTCGAGATGGGCCGCCATGCCCAACAGCTGGCCGATGGTGATCACGCCCGTGCCGCCCACGCCAGCCACGACGATGCCCCAGGCCTCGGCGGCGTCGGGCACCTGGGGCTCTGGCAGTGCGCCCAGGCTGGCGTCGAAGGGCGACACGCGCTTGGCCTTGGCCTTCTTCAACTGGCCACCCTCGACGGTGACGAAGCTCGGGCAGAAGCCCTTCACGCAGGAGAAGTCCTTGTTGCAGGTGTTCTGGTTGATCTGGCGCTTGCGGCCGAAGTCCGTCTCCAGCGGTTCCACGGAGAGGCAGTTCGACTGGATGGAGCAATCGCCGCAGCCTTCGCAGACCAGTTCGTTGATGATCACGCGCTTGGCCGGATCGGCCAGCTTGCCGCGCTTGCGGCGGCGGCGCTTTTCGGTGGCGCAGGTCTGGTCGTAGATGATGGCGGTGGTGCCGGGGATCTCGCGGAACTCGCGCTGGAGGGCGTCGAGCTCGTCACGGTGATGCACCGTGACGCCCGGAGCCAGCGAGCGGCCCATGTACTTCTGTGGCTCGTCCGTCACGATCACCAGCTTGGCCACGCCTTCGCTGATCACACTGTTCATGATCTGCGTGACGCTGTGCCCTTCCGGCCGCTCGCCGACCTGCTGGCCGCCCGTCATCGCGACGGCGTCGTTGTAGAGGATCTTGTAGGTGATGTTCACGCCTGCTGCGATGCTCTGGCGGATGGCCAGGATGCCGCTGTGGAAGTAGGTGCCGTCGCCCAGGTTCGAGAAGATGTGCTTCTCGTTCGTGAAGGCCGACTGGCCGACCCAGGGCACGCCCTCGCCGCCCATCTGCGTGAAGGTGGCCGTACTGCGGCCTGGCATCCAGGTCACCATGTAGTGGCAGCCGATGCCGCCCACGGCGCGCGAGCCTTCGGGTACGCGGGTGCTGGTGTTGTGCGGGCAGCCGCTGCAGAACCAGGGCGTACGGTCGGCGCCGCCGGCGGTCTGCTCCTCGGCCTTGAGCGCGTTCTCCTTGGCGTCGATGACGGCCACGCGGGCATCGAGGCGGGCCTGCACGTCGGCATCCACGCCGAGCTTCTTCAGGCGCTTGGCGATCGCGCGGGCGATGATGGCCGGCGTGAGGTCGGCCTGCGGGCGCAGCAGCCAGTTCTTGCTCGGGTTGGGCACGCTCCATTCGCCGCCAGTCTGGTCGCCTTCGATCTCATCGAACTTGCCCATCACATTGGGGCGCACGTCGGGCCGCCAGCCGTACAACTCTTCCTTGAGTTGGTACTCGATCATCTGGCGCTTTTCCTCGACGACGAGGATCTCCTGCAGGCCGGTGGCGAAGTCACGCGTGATGGTGGCTTCCAGCGGCCACACGACGTTGACCTTGTGCAGCCGGATGCCCAGGCGGCGGCAGGTGTCGTCGTCCAAGCCCAGGTCGTGCAGGGCCTGGCGGGTATCGTTCCAGGCCTTGCCGCTGGCGATGATGCCGAAGCGGTCCTTGGGCGTGGCGATGACGTTGTAGTTGAGCTTGTTGGCGCGAATGTAGGCCAGGGCGGCGTACCACTTGTAATCCATCATCCGCGCTTCCTGCGCCAGTGGCGGATCGGGCCAGCGGATGTGCAGGCCGCCGGGCGGCATCTCGAAGTCCTCGGGCAGGACGATGTTCACGCGGTCCGGGTCCACGCTGACCGAGGCTGAGCTCTCGACGATCTCTTGAATCGTCTTCAGGCCCGACCACAGACCCGAGAAACGGCTCATTGCGAAGGCGTGCAGGCCCATGTCGAGGATGTCCTGCACGCTCGTCGGGAAGAACACCGGGAAGCCCACCGCCTTGAAGACGTGGTCGCTCTGGTGCGCGGCGGTGGAGCTCTTGGCGATGTGGTCGTCACCGGCGATGGCGATCACGCCGCCGTGCTTGGCCGTGCCGGCCATGTTGGCGTGCTTGAACACGTCGATGCAGCGGTCCACACCCGGGCCCTTGCCGTACCACATGCCGAAGACGCCATCGAACTTGTTCTTCTCGGGGAAGAGGTCGAGCTGCTGCGAGCCCCACACGGCCGTGGCGCCAAGCTCCTCGTTCACGCCCGGCTGGAAGACGATGTGCTGCTTGGCCAGGTGCTTCTTGGCCGCCATCAGGGCCTGGTCGTAGCTGCCCAGCGGCGAGCCGCGATAGCCGCTGATGAAACCGGCCGTATTCAGCCCGGCTATCTGGTCGCGCACGCGCTGCAGCATGGGCAGGCGCACCAGAGCCTGCACGCCGCTCATGAAGGCGCGGCCGTGGTCGAGGCCGTACTTGTCGTCCAGCGTGACGTTTTCGAGCGCGCGCAGGATGTGTTGGGGCAGAGGGGCGTTCATGGAGGCTCCAGGGATGGCGGGCGCTTGTGGCGCAGGCCGGTGCGGCGGCTTTTGGCGAAAGCGGCCAAACAAAAGTGACCGCTTTTGGCAGCCAGTATGGGATAGCGCGCCAGTGTAGGCAATCGAGCCGGATGGGTGCTTTCTCATTTCTGCATTTCGGAGCGCTATTGCGCAATAATCTTTCTCAGAATGAAAGATTGATTCCGAATGGCATCCAGAAAGAAAACATCAGGGAAATTACCTGTCCCTCCTCCATCGCCCGCCGTCGAGGAAGGCGATGGCGGCCTGGACCGCTATCACATCGCCATCCTGGCCGAGCTGCAACGCGAGGCGCGGCTCTCCAACGCCGAGCTGGCCACCCGCATCGGCCTTTCGGCCGCGCCCACCTGGCGGCGCGTGCGCTGGCTCGAGGAGCAGGGCTACATCACCGGCTACCGGGCCGAAATTGACCGCCGCAAGATCGGCCTGGGCGTACTGGCCTTCGTGCGCGTGGACGCCGACCGCAACAATGGAGCAGCTACCAAGACGCTTGAGGCCGCGATCCGCGGGCTCTCCGAGGTCATCGCCTGCCACTACATCTCCGGCACCGGCACCTTCGAGCTCCAGGTCATGGCCACCGACCTCGATGCCTTCTCACGCTTTTCGATCGACAAGCTCTTGAACCTGCCCAACGTGAAGGACATCCACACGAGCTTCTCCCTGGGCGAAGTGAAGACCGGCGGCGCGCTGCCGCTGACGCATCTGCGCTGACATACTGCGCACCATGCTCGAGCAACTCTCCCAGCTGCTGTTTACCGCCGATCCAGCACAGCGCTTGAGGCTGCGCCAGACCGGTCTGGCCTTGGTGCTGATGGCGGTCTGCGCGGTGGTGATGCAAGATGGCGTGCGGCTGGGCGAGGTGGCGGCTCCGGCCGTAGCGATCTGGACCGCGCTGTCGGTGGGCGGCATGGTGCTCTTCTTCGTGGTGATCCGAGCGGGCTGGGCGCTGCGCCTGTCGGATCCCTCCCTGACCGTGCCGCAGATGCTCTTCGCACTGGCCTCGGGAGTAGGCGCCTACGCCCTGATCGGACCGCTGCGAGCTGCCGTGTTCCCGGTCCTGGTGATGATCCTGATGTTTGGCATGTTCGGCCTGCGCCTGCGCGCGGCCTTGTGGATCACCGCCTACGCGCTGACCTTGTTTGGCATCGTCATGCTCTGGATGTCATGGCGCCGACCTGCGGTTTACCCGCCCGCGGTGGAACTCGTGCACTTCCTCGCGCTTTGCGTGGCCCTGCCCGGTATCTCGGTGCTGGCCGGCCGCGTGAGCCGCATCCGCGAACGCCTGCGTGCCCAGCGGGAGGACCTCAGTCGTGCGCTGGAGCAGATCCGCGCTATGGCCACGCGTGACGAACTCACCGGCTTGCTCAATCGCCGCCATATGCAGACCCTGCTCGAGCAGGAGGCGCAGCGCTGCCTGCGCGGCGGCCATGGCTACTGCCTGGCCCTGATCGATCTCGACCATTTCAAGGCCATCAACGACCGCTTCGGTCACGGTGCCGGCGACGCCGTGCTGCGCGAATTCGCCGCCATAGGCCTGACGGTCATTCGCGGCGCCGACGTTCTGGCCCGCTGGGGCGGCGAGGAATTCGTGCTCATGCTGGCCGAAACCCGCATGCCCGCGGCCCGCGCCGGCGTCGAGCGCCTGCGCCACGCGATCGAGACGATCACGTTGAGCCATGAAGGCCATGAGATCAGCTTCACCCTCTCGGCCGGTCTGACCGAGTCGCATCCGCGCGAAGACCTGGGCCAGACGCTTGAGCGCGCGGACAAGCTGCTCTACAAGGCCAAGAGCGAGGGGCGCAACCGCGTGGTCTTCGACTGAGGGGCGCGTCAAGCCCTGTGCGCCGTCGAAAACATCAGCAGAGCCAGGCCCGCCGCATACCTCGAATCGTCGTTGGTCAGGATGGTGAATGCTGCCGGCCGGCCACCAGCCAAGAACACGCCCTGCGTCAAGTACTTGTACTCGCTCGCCTTGGGCGCCTTGTCCGTCGCCGAGAAATACAGACCATGGACCGATGCGCCGCTGATCTCCTTGAGCGTGATGCGGTCGGCGTCCTCGGCATTGGGCCTTGCCTGCGCGAGCGTGGCCTCCATCAGCTTGCGCACGGCCGCAGGCGTCGTCGGGCCCGTGCGCGGCAAGAACGTGGAGACCAGCACCATGAAGGCCTCGCCCACCGGGGGCTTGAAGACCATTGTTGGTGTCTTGGCCCGCTGGCTGCCCTGGCGCCAGCCGTCCGGCACATCCATCACCAAGGTACCGCCGCTGGCGAAGGGCAGGCGTGCCTCGATCGCAAGCGCCGTGCCCGGGAAGAGAGCGATCAATGCCGAGGCGAGCGTGCGGCGGCGCGAAAGGCCGTTCAATGCAAGCGCCGGGCCAGTGGGATGCAGGGCCATGGTGGAGCTCCTGAGGGCGGATGCGAGGAGCTTAATGCGCTGGCCGCGCAAGGCCATGGTGGTTCGCCTGCGGTGGCGCGTGAAAAAGTAGGAGACTGGCACGCTTGACCAACCCCCACGCGATGTTGCACAAGGCTCTAACCCTGCTGATGATGTTCTTGGCCGCCGCCGCCGCCGCCGCCGCCGCCGCCGCCGCCGCCGCCGCCGCCGCCGCCGCCGCCGCCGCCGCCGCGGCCCACGAGTCGCTGCCCTCGCGCGAGGCCGAGATCGCCCAGTGCCGTCCGGGCGAGATGCAGACCTGGAACGACGGCCGCGACCGGCCCGCCAGCGTGCCCCTGGTCTTTGTCTACGAGCCCACGGGCGCTCCGGCCTGGTTCACCCGGCGCGAGATCTATGCTGTGGTCGAGGAGGCGCTCGCCGGCTGGAGAGGCTGCGGGCTGGGCGCGCAACTGATGCCCCTGGGGCAGATGGCGACGGCGGGCGCGATCCGCGTACGCTGGGACGAGGCCGGTGCGCGCGGGAATTTCGGGCTGGCCAACCTCGGGGAGCGTACCCTGTCTCTCTCGCCCGCCATGTTCAAGCTGCTGCACGAGCGCAACCCTTCCTATCCGGCCCTGGAGACGCTCAAGATGGCGCTTTCGCACGAGATCGGTCACTTCCTCGGCCTCATGGCCCATTCGCGCCGCTGCGTCGACGTGATGAGCTACTACAACGGCGGCAAGGGCGGTCACTGTGAGTTGCGCGATCCGGCGGAGTTCAAGCGCATCACGGAGTACCGCTCCAGCCTGCCCACGGCCTGCGACATCGCGCGCTGCCGTGCTGTCAATGGCAGCGGGCTACGATAGCGGCGCATGCCAATCGAACTCCCGAGCCACTGCGAAGTCCTCGTCGTCGGCGCCGGCCCCGCCGGCAGCGCCGCTGCGGCCACGCTGGCCCGTGCCGGGCGCTCGGTGCTGCTGGTCGATCAGCATCCTCTCGGGCGCGACAAGGTCTGCGGCGACGGCCTGATCCCCGATGCCCATGCCGCACTGGCGCGAATGGGCATGCTCGACGCCGTGATGGCCCGCGCCACGCGCATGGATCACGTCACGTTCACCGGCCCGCGCGGCGGCCAGCTCGCGGTGGCAGGCCAACTGGCTGTGCTGCCGCGACGCGAGCTGGATGCGCTGCTCAACGAGCATGCGCAGTCGCTTGGCGCGCGCTTCATGACGCCGGCGCGCTTTGAGGCGCCGCTGGTCGACACTGCCGGCCGTGTGATTGGCGCGCGCCTGAAGGGCGCCGAAGGAAGTTTCGAGGTCCGCGCCGACTGGGTGCTGCTGGCCACCGGTGCCAACGCCGCGTCGCTGGTGGCGGCTGGCGTCTGCGAGCGGCACACGCCCAGCGGCGTGGCCTTGCGCGGCTATGTGCAGGCGCCGCATCTGGCCGAGCAGGGCCGCGGCCTGGAGGTCGTGTGGTCGCGAGCCCTGCGGCCCGGCTACGGATGGATCTTCCCAGCGCCGGGCGGCATCTTCAACATCGGCGTGGGCGTGGCCGACAGCCACAACGACCTCGGCGGCAAGGGACGCAAGAAGGACTACAACTTGCGCGAGCTGTTCGAGGCCTTCGTCTGCGTTTACGAGCCGGCTGCGCGGCTGATGCGAGAGGGACGGCTCCTGGGTGAGCTCAAGGGCGCGCCGCTGCGCTGCACGCTGGCGGGCGCTCGCTGGTCGCGGCCCGGCCTGCTCGTGATCGGCGAGGCGGCGGGCAGCACTTATTCCCTGACGGGCGAAGGCATTGGCAAGGCGCTGGAGACGGGCCTGCTCGCGGCCGATGCGGTGCTGGCGGGCGAGGGAGCCGAAGAGCGCTACGAACGCGAGTTGGTCGCGCTGCGCCCCAAGTTCGAGCTCTACCAGAAGGCCAACCGCATCAACGCCCATCCCTGGCTGGCCGAGCTGCTGATCTGGCGCGGCCGGCGCAGCCCCCGGCTGCTGCAACGCATGGAAGGCGTGCTCAGCGAAACCGTCAACCCCGGCAACCTCGTCAGCGTGCGCGGCCTGACGCGGATGCTCTTTACTTGATATGAAGCCCCTTGCCTACCTTGCCCACCTTGTCCGCCCTGATCTCGGGCGCGCTTGGTCAGTGGGCCGGCTTGGGAGCGGCCCCGCGCTCGGCCCGGAGTTCCCTCGGCCCATGCGCTGTGGGTGCCGCGAACCCGGAATGGATAACTGATATGTGCCAGCTCCTGGGCATGAACGCCAACACGCCGACGGACGTGACCTTCTCCTTTTCCGGCCTGGCCACGCGCGCCGACGAGCACAAAGACGGCTTCGGCATCGCTTTCTTCGAGGGATGCGGCCTTCGCCATTTCGTCGACCACCACAGTGCCCGCCACTCGCCGCTGGCCGAACTCGTCAAGCGTTACCCGATCAAGAGCGACAACGTCATCGCCCACATCCGCAAGGCCACGCAGGGCCAGGTGTCGCTGGAGAACACACATCCCTTCCAGCGCGAGCTCTGGGGCCGCTACTGGGTGTTCGCGCACAACGGCAACCTGGTGGACTTCAACCCGCGCCTGCACGCCGCCTTCAAGCCCGTGGGCCAGACCGACAGCGAACGCGCTTTCTGCTGGCTGATGCAGGAGCTGGCCAAGGCGCATGCCAGCGTGCCGTCCATCGAGGAACTCAGCCGCACCTTGCGCGAACTCGTGCCTCAGCTGGCGCGGCACGGCACCTTCAACATGTTGCTGTCCAATGGCCAGGCGCTCTGGGCCCACAACAGCACACATCTGCACTATCTGCTGCGCGCCCATCCCTTCGGTCGGGTGCGACTGCGCGACGAGGACCTGAGCGTGGATTTCGCCGAGCACACGACGGTGAACGACCGGGTGGCCGTGATCGCCACCGAGCCACTCACGCGCGACGAACCCTGGGTAGCCTTCACGCCGGGGCAGCTCGAGGTTTTTGTGGGTGGCGCGCTGCGCCGCTGAGGAACAACCCCTGCACGAGGGGGCGTTGGCACAGCGCACAATCGCTGCGCCGTCACTCGCAGCACCGCCAATGTCCGCCATTCCGCCCCCGCGCTTCGACGCATTCCTCCGCCACGAGCCGATGACCGAGGCGCTCTACGCCTACGCCGAGGCCTATCCCAATCTGGTCTCCCTGCGCTCCATGGGCCGCTCCCACGAGGGTCGAGACATCTGGGTGCTGGTGCTGACCAACACCGCTACTGGCGCCGACGTGGACAAGCCTGCCTTCTGGGTAGATGGCAATATCCATGCCGCCGAGCTGACCGCCTCGACAACCTGCCTGTACTACCTGCACCACCTCGTCTCGCAATACGGAGTGGATGCCGAGGTCACACGCTTGCTCGACACCCGTGCCATCTACATGGTCCCGCGCCTGAACCCCGACGGGGCCGAGTTGGCCCTGGCCGATCGGCCGCGCCATATCCGCTCCTCCACCCGTCCCTATCCCGTCGACGAGGAGCCCGTCGACGGCCTGACCATCGAGGATGTGGACGGCGACGGCCGCATCCTCACCATGCGGGTGCCCGACCCGCATGGCGGCTACAAGAAGTACGAGGGCGATCCGCGCCTCATGGTGCCGCGCGAGCCGGGCGAATACGGCGGCGAGTACTACCGCCTCGTGCCCGAGGGCTTCATCAAGCACCACGACGGCCTCTCGATCACCGTCAACAAGGACCGCGAGGGTCTGGACCTGAACCGCAACTTTCCCGGCGGCTGGCGCCAGGAGCACGAACAGACCGGTGCCGGCCCCTATCCGGCCAGCGAGCCCGAGGTGCGGGCCATGGTGGATTTCGTGATCGCGCACCCGAACATCGGCGCGGCCATCAGCTTTCATACCCACAGCGGCGTGATCCTGCGGCCCATGGGCAGCTGCAGCGACGAGGACATGATTCCCGAGGACCTCTGGACCTACAAGCGCTTCTCCGAGATGGGATCGCGGCTGAGCGGTTATCCAGCCATCAGCATCTGGCACGAGTTCAAGTACCACCCCAAGGAGACCATCAGCGGCACGCAGGACTGGCTCTACGAGCACCTGGGCGCCCTGTTCTGGGTGGTGGAGCTGTGGTCGCCGAACAAGGAAGCCGGTGTCGAGGGCTACAGGTGGATTGACTGGTTCCGTGACCACCCGGTAGAGGACGACGTCAAGCTGATCAAGTGGAGCGATGAGCATTGCGGCGGTCAGGCTCATGTGAATTGGAGCCCCTTCCTGCATCCGCAGCTCGGCGCCGTCGAGATCGGCGGCTGGGACAAGATGAACTACTGGCGCAACCCGCCGCCGCATCTGCGCGAGCGCGAGGCCGCGCGCTTCCCCGCGTGGATGACCAAGATCGCGCTTTCGCTACCCAAGCTGGAGCTGCTGCGCACCGAGGTCCGCGCACTGGGGCCGGACACCTGGCGTGTGCGCATGGCCGTGGCCAACAGCGGCTACCTGCCGGCGTATGTGACGCGGCGCGCGCTGGAGCGCGAAGTCGTACAGCCCTTGCAGTTCGAGATCCATCTACCGCCGGATCCTGAGGTGAGCCTGGTCAGCGGCAAGGAGCGCATGCAGGGGCCGCAGCTCGATGGCCACGCCCCCAAGCAGACCCAGCACGCCTTCCTGCCCAGTCGCGAGATCACGGCGGACCGTGCCGTGGGCGAGTGGGTGGTGCGCGCGCCCAAGGGAACGCATCTGGCGCTCACAGCCAAGGCGCCGCGGGCCGGCACGGTGCGCACGGAAGTGGTGCTCGACTGATGGGTGAGAATCGGGCGGCCTCCCAATGAACCAATCCGTCATGTCCCTGGACCGTCGACAGTTTCTGGGCGCCGCGCTGGCCGCCTCCGCTGCGCCCGCCGTGTCTGCCTTCGCGGCCAGCAAGCCGCTGGTCGTCGGTGGCTTGCCCGTGACCTGCAACCTCACGCTGCCGGTGTCCTGCGTGGCCTCGGGCAACCAGTTTGAGTACAGCAAGTACAACGGCTGGCCCGAGATCAAGGAGTCGCTGATGGCGGGCCGCATCCAGGCTGCCTACATGCTGGCGCCCCTGGTCATGGACATGGCGGACAAGAAGATCCCCGTCAAGATCGTCTCGCTGGGCCATCGCTCGGGCGCCGTCATCATGGTGCGCCAGGACTCGCCCTATCAGACCTTCAAGCAGCTGACGGGCAAGCGCATCGCCATCCCCAGTCGCTTTGCGGTGGATTACCTCTTTCTGCGCAAGATGCTGGCCCGCGAAGGCATGACGCCCAAGGACATCCAGGTCGTCGAGATGCCGCCGCCCGATATGCCGGCCGCGCTCTTCGCCAAGGCCGTGGACGCCTACTGCACCGGCGAGCCCTTCGGTGCTGCAGCGCAACGTGCTGGTTATGCGCGCACCCTGCGCATGACCCGCGATGAATGGCGCAACTACATCTGCTGCGTGCTCACCGTGCGCGAGGAGTTGGTGCACGAGGACCGGCCGCTCGTGCAGCGGCTCGTCGACACGGTGATGGGCGCCGGCCGCTGGCTCGACGAGAAGCAGGACAACCGCAACAAGGCCGTGGCCATTGCCGCGGGGCGCAAGTTCTTCAACCAGGACCCGAACATCATCAAGTTCGTGATGGAGAACCCCACGGACCGCGTGACCTACGGCGACTTGCGCATGATCCGTTCCGAGTTTGAGGAGCTGATGCAGCTCTCCATTGAAGCGGGCACGATCAAGAAGCCGGTCGCCTACGAGACGTACATGGACGAGAGCTTCGCCAAGGCGGCCAAGGCGGCTCCGATCAATCTGTGATGTCGAGGTGTGCGTTGGTTCTTGGCTCACGGCTGGCCCTGCTGGCCCTGCTGGCTGCAGCGCCGGCTGCATGGGCGGCACCCTCGCTGAAGGCCGGCGTTTTCGAACCGGCCGCCGCGGCGCCTGAGTTCTCCATCGAAGGCACCGATGGCGGGAAGCTGAACCTCACCCGCTTCCGCGGCAAGCTCACGCTGCTGGTCTTTGGTTTCACGCATTGCCCCGAGGTCTGCCCCACCACCCTGGCCACACTGGCCCAGGCTCGTAAGGAACTCGGTGCGTTGGGCGAGTCGGTCCAGGTCGTGTACGTCACCGTCGATCCCGAGCGTGACGATCTCGAGCGCATCCGCAAGTACCTCGGCGCCTTCGACAGAAGCTTCATCGGCGGCACCGCCAAGCCTGAGGTGTTGGCTGCGCTGCGAAAGAGCTACGGCGTGTTCGCCCTGAAGGTCGAAGGCAAGACCGAAAACTACGGCATGAACCATTCGAGCTCAATTTTCATGATCGATCGCGACGGGCGTCTGCGCGCGCTGATGCCTTACGGTCATGCGCCGGCAGATTTTGTGCATGACCTGAAGATCATGTTGGCGGGTTCATGAAGGTTGCCCAGAACGCGGGAGGTCGGGCAGGCCTGCCATTTGGTGTCGCCTGGCCCCTGAGCGGTCTGCTCCTTGACCTGCATGGCAGGCCTGTCCACCCTCTCGCTCGCCGCATGCCGGCTTGACTCGGCCATTGCAGTGCATCGCGGCCCCTGGCGTCTCAAAGCAATGAAGCACACTCTCTCTTGGCTGCTGTTGGTCCTCGCCTTTGCACTCGGCTGGACGGCCTTCTCGCCCATCTCGGCCGGCTCGGCGGAGGAGCTGTTCGAGATCCCCAAGGGCACCTACGCGCGCCGCATGGCCGGCGACAGGGTCGAGATCCTGCCCAATGCCATCCGGCTGACCCTGGGCGTGCGCAACGTGCTGCTGCTGCGCAACCGCGACGAGGTGCCCCAGGTCTTCGGGCCTGCGCTGATCATGCCGGGCCAGAGTTTGCGCCTGCCGTTCGAGGTCGCCTCGACCTACAGCTTTGCCTGCACTGCCCACGCCAGCGGCCAGATGCAAGTGATCGTTGATCCCGATCCCGCGCCGGGCTGGGGCCGGTTCCAATGGCGAATCAAACGTTTGAGTTCGAAAGGGAGGGCGCCTTGAGCGTCAAGTTCATCGGGCGCGTCCTGGGTCGCGTCCTGCCGCCGCTGGCGGTGATCGCGGTGCTGATCGGCCTGTGGTGGTGGTGGGTCGTGAAGACCGAGAGTCCCATCTATCCGACGCCGCCGCAGGTCATCATGGGCGCCATGGAACTTGCCCAGGACGGCACGCTATGGGGCCACATCCGCTCTTCGATGTTGCGCGTGGGCATTGGCTTCGGCATGGCCATGCTGGTGGCCATCCCACTGGGCCTGTGGATGGGCTGGGTGGCGGGCGCCTATCGCACGCTCAACCCCATTTTCCAGATGCTGCGGCCGATCTCGCCGATCGCCTGGATTCCGCTGGCCATCCTCTGGTTCGGCATGGACGACGTCTCGCCCATCTTCCTGATCTTCATCTCCTCGGTCTTCCCGATGATCGTGCAGACCACCAACGGTGTGCACACCATAGAGCGTCGCTACCTGCGCGCGGCGGCCAATTTCGGCGTTCCGCGGCATGTGCTCTTCTTCCGCGTGGTCATCCCGGCCGTGCTGCCCGACATCATCGTGGGCATGCGCATCGGCATTGGCGTGGCGTGGCTCGTGGTCGTGGCGGCCGAGATGATCGCCCTGCGCTCGGGTCTGGGCTATCTGATCATGGACTCGCGCAACGCCGGCAACCGCTACGACCTCGTTATCGCCAGCATGATCATCATCGGCCTGATCGGCCTGCTGCTTGACGGCACCACCCGCCTGCTGGAGCGCCTCAAGACCGTGCGCTGGCGCTACATCCGATGAGCATCCCCGACAAGTACAAGATCGCCATCGACGGCGTGGGCAAGAGCTTCAGTACCGACAAGGGCGATCTGACCGTCATCGGCGGTGTGAGCTTCCGCGTCGGCGAGGGCGAATTCGTGGCCATCGTGGGGCCTTCTGGCTGCGGCAAGTCCACGCTGATGAACATTCTCGCGGGCTTCGAGATGCCCGACTGTGGCACCGTGACGCACGATGGCGTGCCGCTTGTCGGCCCCAGCCCCAAGGGCATCGTGATCTCGCAGCATGGCTCGGTCTTTCCTTGGCTGACCGTGCAGCAGAACCTGATGTTCGGGCTGAACAAGGGCAGTCGCACCGAGAGGAAGGAACTGGCCGATCACTATGCGGCCATGGTGGGTCTCAAGGGCTTCGAGTCGGCCTACCCGCACGAGCTCTCGGGCGGCATGCTCAAGCGCGTGGAGATTGCGCGGGCCTTCGCGGTCAAGCCCGAAGTGCTCTACATGGACGAGCCCTTCTCGGCCCTGGACGCGCTGATGAACCTGAAGATGCGCAACGAGCTGCTGCGCATCCTTGACGAAGAGCGCCACACCGTGCTGCTCATCACCCACGACGTCGAGGAAGCCATCTACATGGCCGACCGCATCTTGGTCCTGTCGCCGCGGCCGGCCTCGATCCAGGCGAGCTTCACGGTCGAACTTCCGCGGCCGCGCAAGCTGGGCAGCCCGGAAGCGCAGCAGTTGCGCGAGGCGATATTCAAGGAGCTGGGGTTGTAACCCCGCCAGCCCCTAGAACAGCGCCATGCTCAGCTTGCGCCGGTACTGGTCCAGCACCGGGTCGCTGGCCGGCACGACGGCCTTGCCTGACAGTTCCAGCGTGCCCTTGGCCTCAGCGGCCTGGGCCTTGGGCGCGGGCTTGCTCATCAGCTCCAGGATGGCCACATAGGTCTTGCGCGCGGCCTCGTTGTTCCAAGCTTTGTCGCGCATGATGATCTCGAGCAGCTCGTCCATGGCGGTCGTGAACTGGCCGTGGGCGAACGCGCCCTGGGCCATGGCGAAGCGGGCCTCGAAGTCGCGCTTGTTGGCCTCGAGGGCGGCGCGAAGCTCGACCGGATCGAGGCCTCCGGCGACGCGCTCGCAGGCGGCGATCCATTGGGCCAGGGCGGCGAAGCGGGCGTGCGGCGTCAGCGAGCTGGCAGCCTGGGCGGCCACGGGTGCGAAGGCCGCCTTGGCGTCTTGCAGCAGGCCGATCTCCAGCAGCGCCTTCACGTAGTCGAAGCGGGCGGCTTCATCGTCGGGGCGTGCCTCCACGGCGTGGGCGAGCCGGCTGAGCACGTCTTCGAGGTCACCCTCGGGCTCTGGCGCCGGCTCCTCGGCGGCCTGCATCTCGCCCGGCGGCACATGCTTGTCCAAGAACTCGCGGATCTGCGCCTCGGGGATGGCCCCAACGAAACCGTCCACTGGCTGGCCGCCGGCGAACATCACGCAAAAAGGAATGGAGCGCACACCGAACATCTGGCTGAGCTGCGTGGAGATCTCCGGCACCTCGTCGCTGTTGAGCTTGGCCAGGGTGAAGCGGCCGGCATAGGCCTCCTCCAGCTTTTCCAGCACGGGGCCCAACTGGCGGCAGGGGCCGCACCAGGGTGCCCAGATGTCCAGCAACACCGGCTTGTGGAGCGAGGCCTGGACCAGCTCGGCTTCGAAATTCTGGAGGGTGATATCGATCATGAGGTGTGCCGCCTACAATTCGAGGCTTTTCCAACGTTCAAACTTCAGCCGTGCAACAAGAGCCCCAGGCATCCCCCGTCGTCGCTCCCCTGATTGGCATCGTGATGGGATCCAGCAGCGACTGGGAGACCATGAAGCCGGCGGCGGACATTCTCGCCGAGTTCGGCGTGCCCTTCGAGGCGCAGGTGGTTTCGGCCCACCGCATGCCCGACGAGATGTTCGCCTACGCTGAAGGCTCGGCCGGCCGCGGCCTGCAAGCCATCATTGCCGGGGCCGGCGGCGCGGCCCACCTGCCGGGCATGCTGGCGGCCAAGACCTGCGTGCCGGTGCTGGGGGTGCCCGTCGCCAGCCGGCACCTGCAGGGCGTGGATTCCTTGCACTCCATCGTCCAGATGCCCAAGGGCATCCCGGTGGCCACCTTTGCCATCGGCACAGCTGGCGCGGCCAATGCGGCCCTGTTCGCCGTGGCCATGCTGGCCAATCGTGATCCGGCCTTGCGCGCCAGGCTCGAAGCCTTCCGTGCCCGCCAGACCGAGGCGGCGCGCGCGATGACGAAAGACCTCGTCTGATGAAGCCCCTGCTGCCCGGCGAAGCCACGCTCGGCGTGATGGGCGGCGGCCAGTTGGGCCGCATGTTCGTGCACGCGGCCCAGTCCCTCGGCTATCGCACCGTGGTGCTGGACCCGGATCCACTGAGCCCGGCCGGGCTGGTGGCCCATGATCACCTGCACGCCGACTACCTGGATCCGGCAGCGCTCGATTCGCTCGGCGGCCAGTGCGACGCCATCACCACCGAGTTCGAGAACGTGCCCGCTCAGGCCCTGCAGAAGCTGGCCCTGCACAGCGCCGTAGCTCCCGCCGGTGCGGCCGTGGCCATCTGCCAGGATCGCGCGGCCGAGAAGGCCCATTTCGAAGCCAGCCAAGTGCCCTGTGCACCCTATGCCGTGATCACCGCCGACGCCGACCTGGCCGGCGTGCCCGATCACCTGCTGCCGGGCATCCTCAAGACCGCCCGCATGGGCTACGACGGTAAGGGCCAGGCCCGCGTGAGCGACCGCGCCGACCTGGCTCAGGCCTGGAAGGCCATGAAAGGCCAGCGCTGCGTGCTCGAGAAGCTGCTGCCGCTCAAGCTCGAGATCTCCGTCATCAGTGCCCGTTCGGCCAGCGGCGAGATCGTGCAGTTCCCGGTCCAGCAGAATCTGCACCGCGACGGCATTCTGGCCGTGACCGAGGTGCCCGCCCCGGCCGCCAGCCCGGCCTTGCAGGCGCAAGCCGCCGCCGCCGCCGCGCGCATCGCTGCCTCCATGCAGTACGTGGGCGTGCTGTGCGTGGAATTCTTCGTGCTCGAGGATGGTCGCCTTGTCGTCAACGAGATGGCGCCGCGGCCGCACAACTCGGGCCACTACACGCTGGACGCGTGCGACGTGTCCCAGTTCGAGCTCCAGGTCCGTGCGATGGCGGGCTTGCCCATGCCGGTGCCGCGCCTGCATTCGCCGACCGTGATGCTCAATCTGCTGGGCGACCTGTGGTTCGAAGGCGATTCCGCGATCCCGCGCACGCCCGACTGGGTCGCCGTGCTGACCCTGCCGGGCACGCACCTGCACCTCTACGGCAAGAGCCAGGCGCGCCGTGGCCGCAAGATGGGCCACCTCAACATCACGGCGGCCACGGGCGAGGAGGTCCGGGCCACCGCGCTGCGAGCCTGCGCCATCCTCGGGTTACCGGCTTTCTGACCATGATCCTGGACGGACGCGCCCCAGAGGCCCTGGCCGAGGCTGCCCGTGCGCTGGCACGCGGCGAACTCGTCGGCGTGCCGACCGAGACCGTCTATGGCCTCGGCGCGCGTGCCGACGAAGATTTTGCGGTCGCGCGGATCTTCGCGGCCAAGGGCAGGCCGGCTGACCACCCGCTGATTGTCCATGTCTGCGACGCAGAGCAGGCGCGGGCCTTCGCTTCCGAGATGCCCGAGATTGCCACCCGGCTCATGAACGCCTTCTGGCCCGGCCCGCTGACGATCATCGTGCCGCGTGCGCCGCACATGGCGGCAGCGGCGGCCGGCGGGCAGGCGAGCGTGGGCCTGCGTTGCCCGGCCCATCCGGTGGCCCGTGCCTTGCTGGCGGCCGCGCGAGAACTCGGCGTGCCGGGGATGGCCGCGCCCAGCGCGAACCGCTTTGGCCGCGTGAGCCCCACCCATGCCGAGCACGTGGCCGCCGAATTCGGCCCTGAGCTGCTGGTGCTGGATGGTGGCCATTGCGAGGTCGGCATCGAGTCGACCATCGTTGACTGCAGCCGCGGTGAGGCCGTGCTCCTGCGCCCTGGCATGATCACGCCTGAGCAGCTCGAGGCCGTGTTGGCGCGTCCGCTCAAGGCCCGCGACACTGCTGCGCCGAGGGCCTCGGGCACGCTGGAGGCCCATTACGCGCCCAGCGCCACGGTGCGCCTGTTCACTGGGGCGGGCCTACGGGAAGCCTTGGGGAAACAATTGCCTCCTGCGCTGGCGGTATATTCCCGCAGCCCGATTCCAGCGCTGCCGCTGGCCCGCAGCATGCCGCAGGACGCGGCGGCGGCGGCCCATGAGTTGTTCGCCGTGTTGCGGGAGCTGGACGCCGCCGGAGCCCGGGAGATCTGGATCGAGACCCCGCCTCCAGGCAGCGCCTGGGATGGGGTGCGCGACCGCCTGACGCGGGCGGCGGCGGCCTTCGCGCCGGCCGACGGGGACGAAGGCTGAGAGATTGATATGTACGGAGTGTTCATGAAGAGTTTCAAGCAGGGCGCAGCCCTTGCGATGCGCAAGGTGCTCGGCGGAGCGGCCCTGGCGGCCTTGGCAGGCCTCGCGGCTTGCGGCGGCGGCGGTACCTCGCAGATCAACCCGTTCAAGCCAACGCGCATCGTCACCTTCGGCGACGAGACCAGCTATATCGATCCGCAAGGCCGCAAGTACTCGATCAACGGTGTGGACCCCGCGACGGGCCTGCAAAACTGCGCGCTCAATCCCATCTGGGTGCAGTCGCTGGCCGCCTCCTTCGGCCTGGTCTATCCGCAGTGCGACCCCAATCACCTGGCCGCGCCGCAGGGCGTGATGCAGGCCGTGCCGGGCTCCAAGGTGGCCGATGTCGCTAGTGCAGTGGACAAGTTCTTTGGCAACAGCTTTTTCACCAACAAGGACCTGGTCACGATCCTGGCCGGGGCCAACGACATCCAGGAGCTGTACCTCCAGTTCCCGGCGCAGAGCCAGGACGCGCTGATCGCCGAGGCCAAGCGCCGTGGCACGGCCCTGGCCGACGTGGTCAACCGCATCGCGACCGCCAACGGCCGCGTCGTCGTCTCGACCCTGCCCGACATGGGCACCACGCCTTACGCCAGCGCCGAGAAGCTGGCTCACGGCGACATTGACCGCTCCGCCTTGCTGTCCTCGCTCAGCGACGCCTTCAACACCGCCATGCGCGTGGAGCTGATCAACGACGGCCGTTTGATCGGCCTGGTGCTGCTCGACGAGACCGTGCAGGGCATCCACAAGTTCCCCGGAGCCTTCGGCTTCACCGATGTGAACGACCCGGCCTGCCTGCCCAATGTGGTGATTCTGTCCTGCACGACGGCCACGCTCTTCCCGGGCGCGACCGGCGACTCCTACCTGTGGGCGACCAACTTGCTGCTGAGCAGCGGCGGCCAGGCCCGCCTGGCTTCCCTGGCGGTAACCCGGGCACACAACAACCCATTCTGAGCGATGACCGTCCTGCTGGCCATCGACAGTTCGACGGACAGCCTGGCGATTGCGCTGACCGGGCCCGGCGAAACCCGCTTATTCGAAGGCAGCGGCGGGCCCAAGGCCTCCGCGCAGGTCGTGCCCGAGTGCTTGCGCCTGCTCGGCGAGGCCGGCCTCACGCTGGCCGATGTCGATGCGATCGCCTTTGGCCGCGGCCCCGGGGCCTTCACCGGATTGCGCACCGCCTGCTCCGTCGCCCAGGGCCTGGCCCTCGGCGCGTCCAAGCCCGTGCTGCCCCTGGACAGCCTCATGCTCGTGGCCGAGGACGCGCGCCTGCAGGCCGGCGAGATCGACGGTCCGCTGTGGGTGGCCATGGATGCGCGCATGGACGAGATCTATGCCGCCCAATACCGGTTCGAGCAGGGGCGCTGGAGAGCGCTGCGCGAGCCGGCGCTTTATGCGGCTGACGCGCTCGTCGAGTGCTGGGGCCGGCCTGCCGCGGTCGCCGGTTCGGCCCTGCGGGTGTTTCCTCAGCTCGGCGAGATCGCCCGTACTTGGTCCGAGGAGGCCTCACGGGCCCGCGCGCTGGCCAGCCTGGCCCAGCAGGCGTACGCTTTGGACAGCCTGCTCGACGCGGCCCAAGCGCAGCCGCTCTATGTGCGCGACAAAGTGGCGCTGACCACGGCCGAGCGCATGGCGATTGGAGCCAAGGCATGAGCGCGTTGCCCATCGAGCAGATCGATTGCCGAGGCATGCAGCTCGCCGATCTCGATGAGGTCGTGCCACTGGAGCTGCAGTGCTACATCGTGCCCTGGACGCGCGGCAACTTCATCGACTCCCTAGCCGCCGGCTACGAGGCGCGCGTGCTGCGCTCTGGCAGCGGCGAGTTGCTGGGCTACTTCGTCGCCATGCAGGGCTTCGAGGAGATGCACCTGCTCAACATCACCGTGGCGCCGGCCCACCAGGGGCGCGGCCTGGCCCTACTCATGCTGGAGGAGTTGCGCGCCATCTGCCGCGGCCATGCCGCGCGGCAGCTCTGGCTGGAGGTGCGCATCTCCAACGAACGCGCCCGCGCCATCTACCGGCGCTACGGTTTTGCCGAAGTGGGATTGCGGCGCGGCTATTACCCGATGCCTGCCGGGCCGCGTGAAGATGCGGTTCTGATGAGCCTGGATCTATGAGCTGGGACGAACGTCAACGCCGGATGCTCGAGGCCATGGGGCTTCGTGTGTGGGAGCGCCCCGTGGTCGCCCCTGCGGCGCCGGCGCCCGCTCCCGTGGTCTCTGCCGCACCTGTGCAGGCTCCTGCGGCGCGATCCGCTGCCCCCGTGCCTGCGCCCGTGCCTGTGCCCGTGCCCGTGGCCGCGCCCGTGGACGTGCCTGTGTCTGTGCGTGTGCCCGTCCCCGTTGATCGTTCCGCCCGCGCCGAAGAGATCGCCCGCATGGACTGGGCCGCGCTGCGCGAGAGCGTGGCCGACTGCCGTGCCTGCGGACTTTGCGAGGGACGCAAGAACACCGTCTTCGGCGTGGGCAACCAGGCGGCCGAGTGGATGATCATCGGCGAGGCGCCGGGCGAGCAGGAGGACCTGCAAGGCGAGCCCTTCGTCGGTGAGGCCGGCAAGCTGCTGGACAACATGCTGCGAGCCATCGGGCTCTCGCGGGCCGATGGCTCGCCCGAGCAGCAGGTCTTCATCGCCAACACGCTCAAGTGCCGGCCGCCGCGCAACCGCAACCCGGAGCCAGGCGAACTCGCGCAGTGCGAGCCCTATCTGCGGCGCCAGATCGAGCTCGTCAGGCCGCGCATCATCCTCGCCATGGGCCGCTTCGCTGTGCAGTTCCTGCTGAATTCCAGCGAGGCGATCGGGCGCCTGCGCGGCCGCGTGCATGAGGTGAACGGTGTGCCCGTGATCGTGACCTACCATCCTGCCTACTTGCTGCGCAATCCACCTGACAAGGCCTTGGCTTGGGATGACCTGTGCCTCGCCCTCGAAACCCATGACGCCGCTGGAACAAAGAGTTAGCGAGGAGATCGCGGCCGCTGGCGGCTGGCTGCCTTTCGACCGCTTCATGGCCCTGGCCCTGTACGAGCCCGGCCTCGGCTACTACAGCGGCGCGCGCCAGAAGTTCGGCCTGATGCCCAGCAGTGGTTCGGACTTCGTCACCGCCCCCGAGCTCTCGCCGCTGTTCGGCGAGGCCCTGGCCGTACAGGTGGCGCAGGCGCTGGAGGCCACGGGGACCGACGAGGTCTGGGAGTTCGGCGCCGGCACGGGCGCGCTGGCGGCGCAATTGCTGGCGCATCTCGGTGAGCGCGTGCGCCGCTATGCCATCGTCGATATCTCCGGCAATCTGCGCGCACGCCAGGCCGAGAAGCTCGCGCCCTGGCGCGCCAAGGTGGAATGGCTGGACACGCTGCCGGCGCGCTTTGCCGGCGTGGTCGTGGGCAACGAGGTGCTCGACGCCATGCCCGTGCAGCTGGTGCACTTTGACGGCGAGCAGTGGCGCGAGCGCGGCGTGATCGTCGACGGCGCAGCCTTTGCCTACGCTGATCAGCCGACCACCTTGCAAGCGCCCATGCAGGCCGTGCCGGGCACCACGACCGAGATCCACCCACAGGCCGAGGCTTTCGTGCGCACGCTGGCGCAGTCGCTGGAGCGCGGCGCCGCCTTCTTGATCGACTACGGCTTTCCCGAGGCCGAGTACTACCACCCGCAGCGCATTGGCGGCACACTGATGTGCCACCACCTGCATCGCGCCGACCCCGATCCGCTCACGCTCGTCGGCAAGAAGGACATTACTGCCCACGTCAATTTCACCGGCATCGCGCTCGCGGGCCAGGATGCGGGGCTCACGGTCCTAGGCTACACGAGTCAGGCCAACTTTCTGATCAACTGTGGCCTCGTGGACCGGCTCACGCATGCCAGCCTGGCCGAACGTGCGATGGCGCTCAAGCTCGTCAATGAGCACGAGATGGGCGAGCTGTTCAAGGTCATCGGCTTCGCCACGGGCGAGGGCTTCGACGCTGTCGGCTTCGTGGCAGGCGACCGCTCCCACACGCTATAGGAGCTCGGGCTCAGGCCTTCAGCGCAGCCAGGCGCGCGGCCCGCACGGCCGCCCCAATGGCCGGCCCCTTGAGGCCCTTGGCCAGTGCCGCGGCGCTGACCGCAGCCAGGTCCACGGCCTGCGTGAGCGCCAGGTCCTCGCTCAGGCGCTGCCGCTGCGGATAGTCGCGGTCTTCGAGTCCGGCGCGGCCGCGCGCGTCGCACTCGCAGCCGAGCAGCATCTGCGCGAATCGCTCAGGCCGGCGCCAGGCATCGCAGCGCTCGAGCAGGCGTAGCCGCGCTTCGGCCGAGAGGCCCAGAGATTGGTGCACATGCGTGTGCTCGCGAGCCAGCAGCTCGGCCAGCTCGCGGCATTCCGCCGGCACGCGCCAGCGCTCGCTCAGGCCCTGGGCCAGCTTCACGCTGCGACTCTCGTGGGCGATGTGGCGCGGCAGCTCCTCTGGCCGTGTCGTGCCCTTGCCGAGGTCGTGGCACAGCAAGGCATAGCGCACCGCCAGCGGAGCTCCCAGTCGCGCGCATTGCTGCAGCACCATGAGCAGATGCAGTCCGGTGTCGATCTCGGGATGGTGCTCTGGCGGCTGCGGCACGCCGAAGAGCCGCTCGATCTCCGGTGCGAGCACAGCCAGGGCGCCGCATTCGCGCAGCACCTCAATCATGCGCTCCGGGTGGGCCTCCATCAGCCCGCGCGCGATCTCCTGCCAGACGCGCTCGGGCACCAGGGCGTCGACCTCGCCGGCGGCCACCATCTCGCGCATCAGGTTCAGGGTCTCCGGCGCCACGCTGAAGTCGTGGAAGCGCGCCGCGAAGCGCGCCAGGCGCAGGATGCGCACCGGATCCTCTGCAAAGGCAGGCGAGACATGGCGCAGCATGCGCTCGTGCAGATCGCGCCGGCCCTGGAAAGGATCGACGACGGCACCGGTCTCATCCTGGGCCATGGCATTGATGGTGAGGTCACGGCGCGCCAGGTCTTCTTCCAACGTCACCTCGGGCGCGGCGTGGACGACGAAGCCGTGATAGCCGGGCCCTGTCTTGCGCTCGGTGCGCGCCAGCGCGTATTCCTCGTGGGTCTGCGGATGCAGGAAGACGGGGAAGTCCTTGCCCACGGGCTGGAAGCCTTGGGCCAGCATGACCTCGGGGCTGGCGCCGACGACGACCCAGTCGACATCGCTGACGGGGCGCTGCAACAAGGCATCGCGCACGGCGCCGCCCACTCGGTAGATTTTCATGGGCGTGAGTCTAGTCAAGCTGTCTGTGCACGCCATATCGGCGGATGCGACCGGGTCATGCAGGGCTCCGCGCAGAGGTTCGAAGCGTGCGACCGCGTCAATTGGACAATCAGCATGAAGTCTGTTGCCCGCACTGTGAATGCCGGCCCAGGCCTGAAGACCCGTGGGAGTGTGTGTCGGGTTGCGGCAGCCTATGGCGCACACTTTGGACTGGCACCAACACGGCGGCTTGGGCACCTCGCCTGGTCACCTCGCCTGGTCACCCCCTGCGGCCCCCCAGCAAGCAAGTGTCCAAGAACTCACTGAAGCGCGCTTTCGCGCCCTGAACCGGACGTGTTTGCACAGCAACGGCAACAAGACCAGTCACATGACGGGTCTCCCACGCCTCGCTGCGCCTGCCAAACCGACCTTTGCTGGCCGTCCTCAGCGCGCCTTGCGATAAGGCTCATCCTCGGGCACGTACTGCTGCTCAGCCAGCGCAGCCTGTGTCCATTCCTGCACCGCGCCATGCGCCAGCACTCGCTCAACGTAGGCGCCTGCCGCCGCCGAGACCGGCAGGGCGAAGCGCGACAGGCGCACGGCCACCGGTGCGTAAAAGGCGTCGGCCGCGCTGAACTTGCCGAAGAGCCAGGGCCCGCCGCTGGCGGCGAGGGCCTCGCTCCACAACTCGTCGATGCGCGCCACGTCCTTGCGCAGGCCCGGGTTCTCGACCCAGAGCGTCTTGCCCTGGTCGAAAAAATAGGCCTCAATGTTCATCGGGCAGGCATTGCGCAGCGCGGAGAAGCCCGCGTGCATCTCGGCGCACAGGCTGCGCGCGCGGCTGCGGTCGTTCAGAGCCTGGGGCCACACACCTGCATCGCCGTGGCGCTCGGCCAGGTGTTCGATGATGGCCAGCGTGTCCCAGACCGCAAAGCCGTCGTTCTCCACCCACACCGGCACGCGGCCGGCCGGGGTCACGTGCTGCAGCTTCTTGTGGAATTGCGAGTCGGCCTCGGCGAAGTCGAAGCGCACCATGACCTCCTCGAAGGGAATGCCCAGCGCGCGGGCCAGCACCCAGGGGCGCATGGACCAGGACGAATAGTTCTTGTTGCCGATATAAAGCTTTGCCATCAGGCCTCCTTGTCGATGGTCTTCAGCATATCGGCGCGGCTTCATTGCAGTGCTGATTTCGCCGCATCGCATTCATGCGCATCGGTCATGATGCAGGCGGTGGCGCGTCAGTGTCCGGGCTTTCGATCACCGGGCCGATGGCTCGCCCCAGGTGGTCGCGCAGGCTCTTGTCCGCGCCGCCGAGCAGCCGGGAATAGACGATCGTGTTGATGAGCACCTTCTTCACGTAGTCGCGCGTTTCCCAAAAGGGAATCGTCTCGGTCCAGATCGCGGCATCCAGCGTCGTGCCTTCGCGCCAGCGCCGCGGCCGCGAGGGGCCGGCGTTGTAGGCGGCAGCGGCCAGCGGCAGCGAGCCTTTGAAGCTGTCCAGCACCATGCGCAGATAACCGGCGCCGATGCGCAGGTTCACGGGCGTCTCATACAGGGTCTCGGGCTTGAAGGGGATGCCCTGTTTCTTGGCCACCCATTTGGCGGTAGGCGGCATGAGCTGCATGAGGCCGGCCGCGCCCACATGCGAGCGCGAATCGAACACGAAGCGCGATTCCTGGTGGATCAAGCCGTAGGCATAGGCCGGCTCGACGCCGGCGGCCAGGGTGGCGGCCATGAGCTCGTCGCGATAGGGCAGGGGATAGCGCTGGGCGATGTCCATCTCAAAGCGCGTGCGCTCGCTGGCGCTGATGCAGCGGTCCCAGGCCTGGGCGTCGCAGGCCTCCTGGGCGGCGGCGCGCAACTCGCGGTCAGAGAGGCCGCGCATGCTGAAATTCCATTCGCGCAGGCCTTCGCTGCGCATGCCGAGCGAGAGCAGCAGCAAGGCGCGCTGCACGCCGGGCGTCGCACGCGCAGCGCTGCGCTCGCCCGCCGTCAGCGGGGCCGGCGGCTGGGGCAGCGAGACGGGCTTGTGCAGGTCTTCGGCGGCGAGTTGGCCGTAGAAGGTCAGCGCCGCGTTCGGGGCCTCGGCCAGGTTGCGCAGCAGCTCGCCGGCCGTGGTGGCATCCGCGGCATTGCCGCCGGCGATCAGGGCTCGTGCGCGCCAGTACTGCCACTGCGGCTCGCGCTGCTGGTTGGCGTCCATCATGGCGATGGCCTGCAGCACCAGGGGCCAGCGCTGTACGCGCAGTGCGGCACGGGTCATCCACGCCAAGGTGTCGCCACTCCACTCGGGGGCGCCGGCGCGCCCGTGGGTTTCAAGGGCGTGCTCGAACAGCTCGGCGGCGCGCGGGTCCACGCGCATGGCGGCCTGGCGCGCCGCCTGGGTCCAGGCCCACGCGGCCAGCTCTGGCGGCAGGGCGCGCTGCCAGCGGCTCTTGAGCAGGCTCTCGGCCTGATCGGGGTCGGACGCGGCCACGCGCATCAAGGCCAGGGTCGTGAGTGCGTCCTCGCGCGGCGTTCCGCTGCGGGCCTTGCGGCTCAAGTATTTGCCGGCCTTGTCCTGGATCTCGGCGACCGCCAGCTCCACTGGCGCGCCCAGCAGGGAAGACGCGAGCTTCGCCGCGCGCGGCCTGCCCGCCTCGATGGAGAGGCGCAACTTGAGCCAGACGTCGGCCGGACTCAGCAGCTTGGCGTCGAACAGCGTGGCGGCCAGCATCTGGCAGCCTTCGTCGCCTTCGCGCTGCGCCAGCCAGGCGGCGCGAGCCTCGCTTGCGACCTTCTTGCCGGCAAGGTGATCGGCCAGCAGGGCGAAGCACAGGACCTCGCGGTCGTCGCGCATCTTGTAGGCGGCGTAGTCGTTCTGGAAGTTCTTCCAGTCGCGGCGGTGGCCGAGTTCGAGCAGCCAGTCGTTGCGAAGTCGGTCTTCAACATAGCTGCCACGCCAGCGTGCATAGAAGGCGTCCAGATCGGCCTGGGTGGCCTCGCCCAGGCGGACGTTGAGCGCCCAGTACTCAATCCACGGTGCGAGCGGGTTGCCGGCGCTTTGTGCCGCCAGCTGCGCGAGCTGGGCCCGGTCGCGCTTGACGAAGGCCGCGTGCGCCGCCAGGGTCTGCTGATTCTGGACCTCGGTGTCCTGGGCCTGTGCACCACTGAAGAGCGCCAATCCCAGGACCAAGAGGCCGATCAGCCGGGGTGATCCATATACTGCCAAAACCTATCCTTCATGCATGTGATGCCGTGTCCGAACTGAAGACCGAGCGTGCCGCCCTGCGCAACGAACTGCTGTCGCGCCGTCGCGAGTGGCTGAACTCTCCCGCCCATCATCCGGCGGAAGCTGCCCTGGGTCTCCTGCTTCGCGATGTGCTCGCGCAGCTCGAACCTTTGTGCCTGGGCCTGTACTGGCCTCTTGACGGTGAATTTAACGCAGGCGCGCAACTGCTTCGCGAAGAGGGCGTGCAATGGGCGCTGCCTTTTGCGTACAAGTCGCCGCGGCGCATGGAGTTCCGCTTGTGGACGGAAGCTGCCGAGCAGCTTTCCGATGAGTGCGGCATCGCAAGTTGTGCGGGTCCCGTGGTCATTCCCGACGTGGTCCTCGTGCCCTGCGTAGGCTTCACGCGCGAAGGCTATCGCCTCGGCTATGGCGGCGGCTATTTCGATCGCTGGCTGGCTGAGCATCCTGGCGTGACCAGCGTGGGCCTGGCATGGTCCGTGGGCGAGGCGCGCTTCGCGCCCGAGCCGCACGACCAGCCCTTGACGGTGATTCTGACCGAGAGCGAAGTGATCGCGCCTTAGGTTCCTGGTCCTAGGGTTCGCCGATCTGGTGGCGCGTCTGCGCAGCTTGATCGCCGATCCATTCGCAGAAGCGCTGCACCTCGGGCCGCACGCGCGGCCCCGGCACCAGCCAGTAGCTGTGCGCCCCTGGCAGGCGCAAGGCCGGCCCGAAGGGTTCGACGAGGTCGCCGCGGATCAGCGATTCGCTTACCAGGGGCAGTCTTGCCAGCGCCAGTGCGTGGCCGCTCAGCGCCGCCTGTACCTGCTGGTAGGTGAAGTTCAGATAAAGCCAGCGCCTTGGCTCGAGCTGGGGCAGGCCTTGCTCGCGCAGCCAGCGGCGCCAGCTCAGCACCTCGGGGCCGACGTTGACGGAGTCCTCCTCCGCCAGCGTGTGGTTGGCCAACTCGGCCGGCTCGCGCGGCAGGGTGGCGCCGCGGCCGGCCACCGGCGTGAGAAGCTCGCCGAAGAGCCGCAGGGCGCCCGCAGGTGGGCGCTCGGTGTAGCGCAGGGCCAGGTCGAACTCGCTGTCGTCCACCGCCACGATCTGATCCTGTGCTGAAACGCGGATGTCGATGTCCGGATGCTCGCGCTGAAAGGCTTCCAGCCGTGGCAGCAGCCACAGCGAAGCGAAGGAAGCGAAGGTCGTCACGTTGACCACACGCCGCCCGCGCCGCTGGCGGATCTGGCGCACAGCCTGGTCCAACCTCGGTAGGCTGGCGGTGACCGCGGCCAGGAGGGTCTGACCATCGGCCGTTAGCTCCACATGGCGCGTGCCGCGCAGGAACAGGGTGGCGCCGATCTCTTCCTCCAGAGCCTGGATCTGACGGCTCACGGCCGATTGCGTCAGGTGCAGCTCCTCCGACGCGACACGGAAGCTCAGGTGCCGCGCCACCGCCTCGAACGCGCGCAAGGTGCCGACAGCAAGCGGGCGCTGGCGCGGAGTATTCATGCGTGGATGGTATCAATCTGGACCCCAGACTTCATTGGACCGGGGACGCTGCCATCTCTAGGATTCAGAAATGGGATCGAGGAGTACAGCCATGAGCGAACAGCAAGCCCTGTGGAGCGTCGAAAAAGGCGAGGCCCTGAGCCTGATGATCGGCCCCGGCGCGCGCGCCTTGCAGGTGGTGCAGGGGCGCGTGTGGATCACCCAGAGCGGCCATGGTGAAGACCTGTGGCTCGCGGCGGGCCAGAGCGTCCAGCTCGACGCTGGCGAGGACGTGCTGATCGAGGCGTGGCCCGAGGCGCAGTTCCAGCTGCTCGTGCCGCCCTGCGTGCGGGTGCGCAAGGCCGTGTGGACCTGGCCACGCCTGCTCAGGAGCGCTTCTTGCGTCCCGGCTTGACGGCGGACTTCGGGGTCCGCTTGCGCAGCGCGGCCTCCAGGGCCAGTCGCGCCCACGGAAGCATCAGGGCCGGCGATTCCATGGCCTCCTCGGGCGGCCGCAGATAGCTCGTGGCGACCAGCTCGCCGTCCTTGGGGAAGCAGAAGGGCTGGCCCGCACCGGCGGCCTCGAATCGCGCTCGCGTGAGCTCGTCGGCCTTCAGGTAGAGCTGCTCGTCGTCGATCAGGGCAATGAAAATGTCATCCACGTACAGCCCCACGCCGCCGAACATGCGGCGCGAGCGCGCGACTCCCAGTGGGGACAGCAGCTCCAGGCAGTGACGTGTCAGCTCTTGCATCGGCCCATTCTCGCCCCACAATCGTGGCCTTCAGGAGGCCGCCCCTTGCTTTTCCAGAACGACCGCGCAGCCCTGCGCAAGAAGCTGATCGAAGATCGCCTGAACCTGCCGCACCGGCTCGACCTGGCCGCGCAGCTGCAGGAGGTGTTGCGCGTGTGGCTGGTGCAGCGGCGCGAGCAGACCATTGGCGCCTACTGGCCGATCAAGGGCGAGTTCGATCCGCTGCCTGCGCTGTACCGCTGGAGCGAGGCCCACCCGGATCGCCGCATCGGCCTGCCCGTGGTCGACAAGCAGCATGGCACGCTGCAATTCCACGTCTGGTATCCGGGCTGCCCCATGGAGGAAGACGCCTACGGCATTCCCAAGCCCAAGGACACCGAGACCTTCCAGCCCCAGATGCTGCTCGTGCCGTGCGTCGGTTACGGTCCGGCCGGCCTGCGCATCGGCTACGGTGGCGGCTTCATGGCGCGCACGGTCTCCGAGATGGAGCCGCAGCCCGTCATGGTCGGCGTGGGCTATGCGCATGGCTTCTTGCCTCTGCTCAAGGCCCAGCCCGATGACGTGCCTGTGGCCGCCATGCTGACGGAGGAGGGCTTGGTCTGGAGCGCCGAATGAGGGGTGACAATCCGCGCATGAGCCTTTACGCCCAACACATCGCCACGCTTCAGTCCAGGGCCGAATCCGCCCTGACCCGTACCGGTTTCGATGCACTGCTGATCGCCTCCGGCGTCGAGAAATACGGCTTCCTCGACGACCGGCCCTACCTCTTCCAGCCCAATCCTCATTTCAAGCACTGGCTGCCGCTGACCCAGCACCCCTACAGCTGGATCGCCGTGCGCCCGGGCAAGAAGCCGCTGGTCGTCTATCACCAGCCCGACGACTATTGGCACGTGCCCCCGAGCGCGCCGAGCGGTGAATGGGTGGAACATGTGGAGCTCGTCATCGTCAGCGAGCCGGGCGATGCCGTCGAACACCTCAAGCTGCCGGGGCGTCTGGCCATCATCGGCGAGGCGGACGCGGGTCTGGCCGGCCTCGCTCCCAACAACCCCAAGGCCCTGCTCGACATCCTGCACTTCGCGCGAGGCTGCAAGACACCTTATGAGCTGGAGCAGATGCGCGCCGCCTCGCACCGCGCCGCACCTGCGCACGTGGCTGCGCACAAGGCCTTCCTGGCGGGCGCGTCCGAGGCCGAGATCCATCGCGCGTACCTGATCGCCTCGGGCCACACGGACCGCGACCTGCCCTACGGCAACATCGTCGCGCTCAACGAGCATTGCGCCGTGCTGCACTACCAGTACCAGGACGCCGGCCGGCCTGCCGAATCGCGCTCCTTCCTGATCGATGCCGGCGCCTCGGTGAACGGCTATGCCTCCGACATCACACGCACCTGGGTAGCACGGCAGGACACGGAGTTCGCCGAGCTGCTGGCCGCAATGGAGGGCGCGCAGCTGGCCCTGGTTGACGAGGTGCGGGCCGGCGTGGACTACCGCGAGATCCACCTCTCCACGCATCGCCGCATCGCGGCCATCCTGGCCGGGCAGGGCATCGTGAAGATGAGCGCCGAGGCGATGGTGGCCGAAGGCGTGACCTCAACCTTCTTCCCCCATGGCGTCGGCCATCTGCTGGGCCTGCAGGTCCACGACGTGGCCGGCTTCATCTCCGACGACCAGGGCACGCCCTCGCCCAAGCCCGAAGGCCACCCCTACCTGCGCCTCACGCGCACGCTGGCGCCCGGCATGGTGGTGACCATCGAGCCGGGCCTGTACTTCATCCCCACGCTGCTGAAGGAGTTGCGCGCCAAGCCCCAGGGCGCCGCGGTAGATTGGGACAAGGTCAACCGGTTGCTGCCCTTTGGGGGCATCCGCATCGAGGACGACGTGGTCTGCCGCGCCGAGGGCGCGGCCGAGAACCTCACACGCGATGCGTTTTCGGCGCAGGCCTGAGCCAGCTCAGGACCCCGACGCCAGCTTGAGCCCCACGATGCCGGCCACGATCAGCCCAAGGCTCTGATGAGCCGGCCGGGCTTGGCGGCTTCGCCAAAGAGCACGATGCCCGGGATGGCCGTGCCCACGGCGCCGACGCCGACCCAGACCGCATCGGACGTGCCCACGGGCAGCGACTTCATGGCCGGGCCCCGCAGGCCCACGCTGATGGCCATGGCGGCGAGCGTGCCGACCGAGGACCAGAAGCGGGTGAAGCCCTCGGTGAATTTCAGGCCGATGGCCCAAGTGACCTCGAAGAGGCCGGCGATCAACAGCAGCAACCAGGCCGTGCGGGCTCCTCGAAACTCAGTGGCCCAGGCCCTGGCCCTGGCTCAGCCCCAGTCGCTTGCAGATCTCCAGCGTCAGCCCTGACTGGTTCAGCGTGTAGAAATGCAGGGCGGGCACGCCGCCTTGGATCAGGCGCTCGCACATCGCGGTGATCACGTCCAGGCCGAAGGCGCGGATCGAGGCCGCGTCGTCCATATAGCCTTCCATCTTCAGTGCCACCCAGCGCGGGATGTCGATGCCGTCACGCGCGGCGAACTGGGCGATGCGGGCGTAGTTGTGGAAGGGCATGATGCCCGGCACGATGGGCTGCTCGACGCCGAGCTTGCGCGCCTCGTTCACGAAGTGGAAGTAGGCGTCGGGGCTGAAGAAAAACTGCGTGATCGCGCCACTGGCGCCAGCCTTCATCTTGGCCGCGAAATGCTGGAGATCCTTGGCTGCGTAGCGCTGCTGCGGGTGGTACTCAGGATAGGCCGCCACCTCGATATGCCAGTCCGACCCTTGTGTCTCGCGGATGAAGGTGACGAGCTCGCTGGCGTAGCGGAACTCGCCCGCCGTGGCCGTGCCGCTGGGCAGATCGCCGCGCAGGGCAACGACGCGCCGGATGTTCTGGGCGCGATAGGTAGCCAAGATCTCTGCGATGTTCTCGCGCGTGGAGCCGATGCAGGAGAGATGCGGCGCCGCCTCGAAACCCGCGGCGGCGATGCTGCTCACGGCCGCCAGCGTCTTCTCGCGCGTGGAGCCGCCGGCGCCGTAGGTGACGCTGAAATACTCGGGCTTCAGACGGCCCAGCTCCTGCACCACGGTCTGCAGCTTCTCGGCACCGACGGGGGTGTTGGGGGGGAAGAACTCGAAACTGACAGGGGTTCGCGTATTCATTTGGCTTGTGCCCAGAGAAAGAATTCGGTGTTGCCGTCGCCGCCGGTGACGGGGCTTTCGAACCAGCCGCGGTGCGTGAGCGCGAGCGGCTCGACGGCGGCGCGGCTGCGTTCTTCCAGCTCGATGTACTGCTTGCGGTCCTTGATCAGGCCGCCCTTGTTCAGCGCCTTCTTGCCCAGCTCGAACTGCGGCTTGATCAGCAACAGCAGCTGGCCGGCAGGCGCCAGCCACCGGCTGATGCGCTCCAGCTCGCCGAGCATGGAGATGAAGCTCAAGTCGCCGACGATCAGCTCGAAGGCCTGTGCCGGCTGGTACTCGCGCACATGCGTGTTCTCGAGCGCGGTGACGCGCGCGTCCTCGCGCAGGCTCGTGTGCAGCTGGCTGTGACCCACGTCGATGCCGGTCACATGCGCGGCACCCGCCTTGAGCAGTACGTCGGTGAAGCCACCCGTGCTCTGGCCGATGTCAAGCGCATGCCGGCCGGCCACCTCGATGCCGCTGGTCTTGAGCGCACCCTCAAGCTTCAGGCCGCCGCGCGAGACATAGCGCAGCTCGGCGTCATCGGTGACGACGAGCTCCGCATGTTCGGTCAGGTCTTCGCCGGCCTTCCTCAGGATGCGTCCGTTCGCCAGCACGGCGCCATGCTCGATGAGCCGCTGCGCGGCCGAGCGCGTGGGTGCCAGGCCTTTGGCGACGAGCAGCTGATCGGCACGCATGAGCTCAGTGCTCCTTGACGGCGTCCACGACGGCGCTGGCAATGTGCGGGCCGCTCGCCAGGCCGCTCCCTGGCCAGCCCGCGCAGGCGTGGGCTCTGCGGTCAGGCCAGCAGGCAATGCGGCCCCCCCGTGGGGGCGACCGGTCGCGCCCGCGTTCGGCGAGGCTGGCCTGGACGAGGGACTTCATGTCAGTAGCGGTAGCTATCGGGCTTGTACGGGCCGTTCTTGGGCACGCCAATATAGGCGGCCTGTTCGTCCGTGAGCGTGGTCAACTGCGCGTTGAGCGTGGACAGCTGCAGACGTGCGACCTTCTCGTCGAGATGCTTGGGCAGCACGTAGACCTTGCCAATGTCGTAGGCGTCCTTGTGCGCGTAGAGCTCGACTTGGGCGATGGTCTGGTTGGCGAAAGAAGACGACATCACGTAGCTCGGGTGGCCCGTGCCGCAGCCCAGGTTCACCAGACGGCCCTTGGCCAGCAGGATGATGCGCTTGCCGTCCGGGAAGATCACGTGGTCGACCTGGGGCTTGATCTCCTCCCATTCGTACTTCTCGAGCGAGGCGACGTCGATCTCGTTGTCGAAGTGGCCGATGTTGGAGACGATGGCGTTGTGCTTCATCGCGGCCATGTGCTCGTGGCGGATCACGTTCTTGTTGCCGGTGGTGGTGACGAAGATGTCGGCCTTGTCGGCTGCGTATTCCATGGTCACGACGCGATAGCCTTCCATCGCCGCCTGCAGGGCGCAGATCGGGTCGATCTCGGTCACCCAGACCTGGGCCGACAGCGCGCGCAGGGCCTGGGCCGAGCCCTTGCCCACGTCGCCGTAGCCTGCCACCACAGCGATCTTGCCTGCCACCATCACGTCGGTGGCGCGCTTGATGCCGTCCACCAGCGATTCGCGGCAGCCGTACAGGTTGTCGAACTTGCTCTTGGTGACCGAGTCGTTGACGTTGATGGCGCGGAACAGCAGCGTGCCCTTGGCTGACATCTCCTTGAGGCGGTGCACGCCCGTGGTGGTTTCCTCGGTCACGCCGATGATCTCGGCGCTCTTGCGCGTGTACCAGCTCGGATCCACAGCCAGCTTGGCCTTGATCGCGGCGAACAGAATGCGCTCTTCCTCGCTGCCTGGCTTGGCCAGCACCGAGAGATCCTTCTCGGCCTTCTGGCCCAGGTGCATCAGCAAGGTGGCGTCGCCGCCGTCGTCCAGGATCATGTTCGGGCCTTCGCCCTCGGCGCCCTTGTCGGCGAATTCGAAGATGCGGTGCGTGTAGTCCCAGTAGTCTTCCAGCGTCTCGCCCTTGTAGGCGAATACGGGCGTGCCCTCGGCCGCGAGCGCGGCCGCGGCGTGGTCCTGGGTGGAGAAGATGTTGCAGGAAGCCCAGCGCACCTGGGCGCCCAGGGCCTGCAGGGTCTCGACCAGCACGGCAGTCTGGATCGTCATGTGCAGGGAGCCGGCGATGCGCGCGCCCTTGAGCGGTTGGGTCTGGGCGTACTCGGTGCGGATGGCCATCAGGGCCGGCATCTCGCTCTCGGCGATGCGGATTTCCTTGCGGCCCCAGTCGGCCAGCGAGAGGTCTTTGACGATATGGTTGGCGGCAGCGGTCATTGCAAATCTCCTGGGTCTCAAGATCGCAAAGCCGGCGGGGGGAGTCAAAAGCTAACGGTCACCCACGACGGACATTGCGGGTGAGCGCGGTTGCAGTGGCCTGAACCATTCAGGTCGTTCCGAGCCTGGCCTCACGTCCCGGTTGCGGGTGTGGAGGTTGCAACGCTCCTCGGATCGTCCGGGATTCTATCTAGGAAATCGGCGCGGTTCGCCGGAAAAGCCTGCGGACAATTTGGCGCATGAAAGGATTTCCCATGCACCAAGCCCTCCGCAGCGCCGCCCTGGCGCTGGCCCTGACGGTCGCGTTTGGCACGGCGGTGGCCAAGCCCACTGCCAAGCCCACTACCAAGCCCATCGCCGTCAAGCCCGCCGCCAGTGAATCGGCCAAGGCCAACGCCTACTTCGACCGCCTGTTCGACGAGGACGTGGCGCGCAGCCCCATGGCTTCTGGCTACTTGGGCATCAAGAAGAACACGGACAAGTGGGACGACTTCTCGGAGGCCCACCAGCTCGAGGAACTTGGTCGCACCGTCAAGCACCTGGCCGAGCTCAAAGCCAATATCGACCCCGCCAAGCTCGACGAGCAGACCCGCATCAGCTACCGGCTCTTCGTCTTTCAGTCAGAGAAGGAGATCGAGGGCTACAAATGGCGCCGCCACCGTTATGTGTTCAACCAGATGTCGGGTCTGCACGCCGATGCACCGGCCTTCCTGATCAACACCCATTCGATCGACAACGAGGCGGACGCGCGTGCCTACATCGCGCGGTTGCACGGCTTCCCCAAGCTCTTCGACCAGCTCAAGGCCCGCTCGCGCGAGAGCCAGAAGATCGGTGTGCTGCCGCCCAAGTTCGTGTTCCCGCTGTTGATCGAGGCCTCGCGCCAGGTCATCACGGGCGAGCCCTTCGACGCGCCCGCTCCAGGCGTGGGCAAGAGCGCGCTGTGGGCCGACTTCTCGGCTAAGGTCGAGGCGCTCGGGAAGCTCAAGCCCGCGGTCCGCGCCAAGCTGCTGGCCCAAGGGCGCAACGCGCTGCTGAACTCCGTCAAGCCTGCCTACCTGGCGCTGATCGCCATGTTCGAGGAGCAGGCAAAGCTGGCCACCGACGACGATGGCGTGTGGAAGCTGCCTGAGGGCAACGAGTTCTACGCCTACATGCTGCGCTCCTCGACCACCACGCAGATGAGCGCGGACGAGGTGCACGAGCTGGGCCTGCGCGAGGTGGCGCGCATCCATCGCGAGATGTCAGCCATCAAGGACCGCGTGGGCTTTACGGGCGACCTGCCCGCCTTCCTAGCCTTCATGCGCGACGACCCGCAGTTCGTCTACCCCGGCACGCCCGAGGGCAAGGCAGCCTACATCGAGCGCGCCACGCAGATGATCGACGACATGCGCAAGCGCCTGCCCGAGTTCTTCGGCGTGCTGCCCAAGGCCCAGCTGGTGATCAAAAAGGTCGAGCCCTTCCGCGAGGCTGGTTCGGCCAGCGCCTTCTACGAGCAGCCCTCGGCCGACGGCAAGCGCCCCGGCGCCTACTACATCAACACGCTGGACATGCACGCGCTACCGATCTGGGAGATGGAGACCCTGGCCCACCACGAGGCCATCCCCGGTCACCACATGCAGATCGCCATCGCCCAGGAACTCCAGGGCATGCCCAAGTTCCGCCGCTACGGCGGCTTCGCGGCCTTCGACGAGGGCTGGGCCCTGTACGCCGAGGCGTTCCCCAAGGAGTTCGGCTTCTACACCGACCCCTACCAAGACTTCGGTCGCCTCTCCGACGAGCTGCTGCGCGCAGTGCGCCTGGTGGTGGACACGGGCCTGCACGCCAAGCACTGGACACGCCAGCAGGTGCTCGACTACATGCACGCCAACACGGCGGGCTCCGACCGCGACAACTTCACCGAGACCAACCGCTACATCGTCTGGCCCGGCCAGGCCACGGCCTACAAGGTCGGCATGCTCAAGATCATGGAGCTGCGCGAGAAGGCTCGCGTCGCGCTGGGGCCAAAGTTCTCCTTGAGCGCCTTCCACGACGTCGTGCTGAAGAACGGCGCGCTGCCGATGGAACTGCTGGAGGACAACGTGAACGATTGGGTGGCTCGGCAGCTCGGCAAGCGCAACTGAGGCTTTTCTTGGGGGGGCGGCAGCCCCGCCCGCTGCGTCACGGCTTCGGCTTGCTGGCAGCGCTGCGCGAGGCGATGAGCTGGCTCGTCAGCCACTGCCGGCTCTGCACTGGCGCTTCGTCCCCGCACTTGACCTGATAGGCCTCGCCCGAAACGCTGCTCTTCGTCGCCGCGAGCTCGATGAACTGCTCGGCGCTTTGCACCGTGGTCTTGTCCTCGAAGTAGGCCAGCTTGCGCAGCAGGTGGTCCTTGGCCTGCGCGCCGCTGTACCAGGACCCGTTGCGGTTGAACTGGCAGCCGGAGGTTTGAAGGCGGGTCAGGAGCGCGTCGATTTCAGCGCGGACCGGTTTCGCGGTCGGTGCAGCGCAGACCGAAGCGCCGCATGCGGCAAGAACGATGGCCATCAGCTGATATTTCATGTCAGTCCAGTCCCAAAAAAACCTGCATGCCGTGGAGCTCCTCCTCCAGCGCCGCCTTGAACGCCGAGCCCTTGGGCTTGTTCCCGTCAACGAAGCCAGTCTCGCAATGCAGCCGCCCCTTGTCCACGCGCAGATTGGCCCAGCCGCGGATGTCTTCGCCCCAGAGGATGGGCAGGGCGTAGTGGCCCATGGTCCGGCGAGCGGCGGGTGTGTAAGCCTCGAAGCGGTAGGCCCAGCCCCAGAAGAGTTCGAAGCGGCGGCGATCCCAGACAACGGGATCGAAGGGCGCGAGCAGGCGCAGCCGATTGTCGGGCGCGTGGCGCTTGCTGGCGGGCTTTTCGTCGAGCGGCCAGAACCAGGTCTGGCCATCGACCACGGTATGGGCATGGCGCTCGCGAGCCGACTTGCAGGCGGCGCGGGTTTCTGCGCGCAGGTGGGGCGCCCCCAGGCGCAGCAAGGTCGTGAGGTAGCCCAGGCTGGGCGCCGGCAGGGGCGCGTAGAGCCGGATCACGCGATCGATCAGGGCTTGGGCGCGCGCGCAGCGTGCGGCTGGGCTTTCGTCCTGTGGCGGGTGTACGACAGCTTCATAGACGCGTGTGCCTGAGTCGCGGCGCTTCACCCGCAACTGGCCGCGGTAGTGCAGACCGTCGAGTAGCTGCGTGCTCAGGTTCAGCTCGCCGCCCCAGTAGCCGGGTATGCGGCCATGGTGGGCGAACTCTTCGAGCAGTGACTTGGGATTGGTGGGACCGCGCTCGCGCACCGCTGCCAGCAGGGCGTCTGCGTGCTCGCGCTTCTTGGCGTCCCAGGTGTGCGCGGCGGTGCGCGGGTGCAGCAGGGGCAGCCAGTCCCTGGGCATGAAGCCGTAGTTGACGAAGCAGTCTTCCTCGACGTGCAGCCGCGCATAGCGTGCCTCGAGATCGCCGGCGCAATAGTCCTTGACGCGGTGGCGCAGGATCAGGTCCTGCGCGCGGGCCGGCGCTCGCATGGGGTCGGCCTGCACGAAGCCGAGCTTCTTGATGGCGCCGGGCAGGGTGGTTGGCTTGAAGAGGCTGCGCGAGATGGCGTAGCGGCGGAGCTGGTCGATGGTCAGGGCGGGCATGCCGCCATTTTCATGGAGGCGTCATCGAGTCTTGTCAGCATGACCACTCATGGATGCCAACCCCCAGCTCGATGTGCGCACCGTGTGGATCTCCGACATCCACCTCGGAACACCCGGCTGCCAGGCCGAAGCCTTGCTGACCTTCCTGAAGGACACCGAGTGCGAGCGGATCTACCTGGTCGGCGACATCATCGACGGCTGGCAGCTGCGCCGCAGCTGGTACTGGCCGCAAGCGCATAACGACGTCGTGCAGAAGCTGCTGCGCAAGGCGCGCAAGGGCTGCAGCGTGATCTTCGTGCCCGGCAACCACGACGAGTTCGCGCGCAAGTACGTGCATCACAACTTCGGCGGCGTGGATGTGGTGGACGAATACATCCACACCACCGTGGACGGCCGCAAGCTCTGGATCACGCACGGCGACCTCTTCGACGGCGTGATCCAGTACGCCAAGTGGCTGGCCTATCTGGGCGACCAGGCCTATGAGCTCACCCTCAAGCTCAACCGTTGGCTCAACAGCGCGCGTGCGCGCCTGGGCTTGCCGTACTGGAGCCTGTCTCGCTACCTGAAGCTCAAGGTCAAGCGCGCGGTGAGCTTCGTGTCTGACTTCGAATGCGCGGTGGCCCGGGAGGCCAGGAAGCGTGGCGTCGACGGCGTGGTCTGCGGCCATATCCACCACGCCGAGATGCGCGTGATCGACGGTGTGCTCTATTGCAACGACGGCGACTGGGTGGAGAGCCTTACGGCCCTGGTCGAGCATCATGACGGGCGGCTGGAGATCATCGACTTTGCCAAGGGCTGGCTGCAGCGTCCGGCGGTTCAGCTGGCGTCCGAGCCAGTCGAGGAAGCGGTCGGCGAGGCCGCCTGAGCGCCTTCTCGGCGCATTTATGAAATCCCGCCGGACGGTCGCCTAACCTCCTTGTCCAGCCTGAGGTCAGGCTGGCGCGCCAATGGCGCGATGGGCAAGCAACTTCAATTGATCACCCGCGTCGATCGATAAGGGGGTATCAATTCCCGGGAATCTGTGAAGAAGATGGGCGACAAAGAGATATCGACGAGTGAATTCGAAGCCGCGGCAGGGCATTTGAAAAACCAAGGCCTTCCGGTGACCGCCGAGGCTTTGATGGAGGCACTCGCGCCGGCGTCGGCATCGGCCATTCAAAGGCACCTCGTGGCCTGGCGCATTGCGCAAGAGAAATCCATCCAGGTGCCGAAGATCGATATTCACGGGCCGGTTGTCGATGCGATCGAGACCTGGGTTCAACACCTCCTGGAGGCCGAGCGATCCGGGCACGCGTCCCGCCTGCTTCAAATCGAGGCGGACTTGGCGCCGATACTCGAATCGAGCGAAAGAATCGAAGCCGCCAATCAAGGGTTGACGACAGAACTGGCCGACACCTCGGCCGAGCTCGATCGACTGCGGCAGATCCTCGCGGAACGGGAATCCAGCATCGAGCGGCTCACCGTCGAGCTTCGCCACGTGCGCGACATCGCGTCCGACGCGGTGGTCAGCAAGGCCAAGGATCAACTCGCCATCGAAGGCAAGGACATGCAGATCGCCGAGCTTCGCCAGCAGGTCGAGCGCCAGACTGCGGCGATCTCGGCCGCGTCCGATGCCCGGCTCGCCGCGGAAATGGAACTGGTCGGCGCCAGCACCGCCCGCGACACCTTCGCGGCGGAGATCCAGGCGCTGCGCGCCGAGCTTGACGCGCGCCGCGCCGAACTTCGTCGCTGAGCGGGGTTACGAAGACCGCCAGGGCCTTCGCGCCCTCAGGCTCTCAAAGCTGGGGCAGGTCGGGCGAGGCGCAGGCGGGCTGGAGGCGGATGGCGCGCTCCATCGCAGGCCGGCCCTCGGGCGTGACATGGTCCAGGCGGAAGTCCACCACCATGACGGAGCCGCCCGTCGCGGACATGGTCTTGTTGATCGCGACGTGGACCTTCTTCTCGGGCTGGAACAGGCCCGTGTCTTCGACGACCAGCGGTCCCTTGTCGGCCTTGATTCGCTCGGTCAGCGTGATCACGTCTTCGTCGGCGAAGTTGCCGGGCTTGAGCATGCTCAGTCGCACGATGTTCCACTGAAGCTTGCCGTCGTGCAGTTCGTTGCTGGTCGGGTAGAGCTCGACGTGCAGCGGATAGGTGAGCTTGCTTCCGGCTTGCTTGACTTCCAGGGTCACCCGTTGCGCAAACGCATCGCAGCGCGGCTTGCCCTGCTTGATCCAGTCGAGCTCGGGACTGGCCAGCCACAGTGGCGCGTGGCCCAGCAGCGATTCGGCGGGCTCGCCCACGCACACGGCATTCAAGAAGCAGAAGTCTGCCGGGGCGGTCCTCACGACAGGGGCCTTGCGGGCTCGCGCAGCGGCGGAAGCCGTGCCAGCAGCCGAAGCCGGTGCCAGCGCCACGCTGAGAGAAACAAGCGCCAGCGCCCCCAGAGCCCCAAGCGTCTGATTCAGGCGACGCACGGGTTTGCGATCGGCGGCTTTGCAAGCGCGGGCAGTCATGAAGTCATCCCCTTCCAGGAAATTGTTGTTACGCACAAAGCCGACCCTCATGGTCAAGTGAAACCCCTGCCCGCCGGCCCGCGCAAGACTATCCCGCATTGTGGCCGGAATCTAGAGGATCGACGGCAATGTATCTTGCCCGTGACACTCGACGCCCATTCAATTTGCGGCGGCGATTATTTCTCACGGAATGGGGCCGGGTCGGATCCGCCCGAAATGCGGGTCCTTACTAGGGGGGGGGGCTGGGCGGTCCGCCCGGCGTTCACACGCGTCGCATCAGCGCTTGCCCCATGCGCAGGCGCTGCCCGGTGTGCACCGCCGGCTCGAAGCCGGGCGGCACGAACACGATCAGCGTGGAGCCGTGCTGGAACCAGCCCATCTCCTGGCCGCGCTCGTAGCTTGCCTCGCAGGGCCATTCATGCGCGCCACTGCGTTCGCTCTTCTGGCGCAGGTGCTGCTCCACGTCCAGCGCGTGCAGGCGGATGCTGGCCACGAGCACGGCGGCCACGGGCACGATGGCCAGGGGCGTGCCGTCGGCCAGGCGCATGCGCAGCACGGCGCGCTCGTTGCGGCAGAACAGGCGCTCCACGCGCTTCAAGGCGATGGGATTGACGTTCCAGCAGTCGCCGCTGAGGTAGCTGACGTGCTCGAGTCGCGCCGCGTCGGGCGCGTGAAAGCGGTGATACATCGCCGAGGTCAGGCGCAGGGTGAGGAACTGGCCGCCTTCGAAGGGCTGCAGCTCCTGGGCGGGGCCGAAGAGCTCGCGCATGGCGTAGGGCATGCCCTTGGCCTGGTAGAGCCGGCCCTGCTCGATGCGGCCCAGCTCGCCGACGATGGCGTCGCAGGGGCTGGTGAGCACGCCGGGATCGCCGTCCACCGGCCGCGCGCCGGCGAGCAGCTCGCGGGTGAAGCAGTCGTGCAGGCTCTCGAAGCGATGCTTCTTGGCGTCGGAGAGGTCCAGCTCGGTGAAGACCTGCCACACGGCGATGGACAGGCGCGCCAGCAGTGGGCTGCGGATTTGGCTGAACCAGCCCATGGCGCGCGTGACCGCGATGCGCGGAATGCGGTTGGTGACAAGGAAATTGAGGTCTTCTTGCTGGAAGAAGCGTTGCAGTGCGGACGTATTCATGGGCATGTCATCGAGAGAAATTAGATATCGGGGTTGGACTCACCAACCGATGCAGAACATGGAAGAAACCTTGGCGCTCTCGACCCTGGCCCTGGCGGTGGCGGCATTGCTCGCCCCCAAGGCCAAGCGCAGGCTCGAACTCTCGCGGGCCAAGCACCGCTCCCTGGCCGGCCACTCACGCATGGCCAAGCGCGTGGCGGCGCTGATTCCCGGCTATGCCTACGACGAGGCGCGCTTCTTCAACGCCGACGGCGTAGCGCCCGAGCTGGCCGCGCGGCGCAAGGCCGGCTTCAAGCGGCTGGCCGAGCACTTCGCGGCCACGGAAGCCAGCGGCATCGCCATGAGCGAGCGCGCCAAGGCGCTGCTGCCGGACCTGCGCTTCACGGCCAGCTACCGCGTGCCCTTCCAGTTCAGCCCCTATCTGCGCGAGCGGCTGCGCACCGGAAACTTCGTGCGCTCGAGCCAGGGGCCGGTGCTGGAGAACGTCGACGGCACGCCGCTGCACGACCTGGCCGGTTCGTACGGCGTTAACTTGTTCGGCTACGGCTTCTACAAGGACTGCATCGCCGAGGGGCAGCAGCTCGTCGGCGAGCTGGGCCCCGTGCTGGGCAGCTACCACCCGCTGGTGCTGGAGAACGCCGAACGGCTGGCCACGCTCTCTGGGCAAGATTGTGTGAGCTTCCACATGTCGGGCACCGAGGCGGTGATGCAGGCCGTGCGCCTGGCCCGCTATCACACGGGCCGTAGCCACCTCGTGCGCTTTTGTGGCGCCTATCACGGCTGGTGGGACGATGTGCAGCCCGGTCCCGGCAACCCGTCCAAACCGCGCGACACCTACACGCTCAAGGACATGGATGAGCGCAGCCTCAAGGTGCTGGCCACGCGCAAGGACATCGCCTGCGTGCTCGTGAACCCCTTGCAGGCCCTGCACCCGAACGCCAGTGCGCCGGGCGACTCCACGCTCGTGGACAGCAGCCGGCGCGCCGGCTTCGACCGCGCCGCCTACACGGCCTGGCTGCACAAGCTGCGCGGCGTTTGCACGGCGCGCGGCATCGTGCTGATCTTCGACGAGGTCTTCCTGGGCTTCCGGCTCGCCAAAGGCGGGGCGCAGGAGTACTTCGGCGTCAAGGCAGATTTGGTGACCTACGGCAAGACCCTGGGCGGCGGCTTGCCGGTGGGCGTGGTCTGCGGTCGCGCCGCGCTGATGCAGCGCTTCCGCGAGGACCGGCCGGCCGACATCTGCTTTGCGCGCGGCACCTTCAATTCCCACCCCTATGTGATGGGCGCGATGAACGCCTTCCTGCGTCGCATCGAGGAGCCGGCAGCGGCTCAGATCTACGAGGGCCTGGACGAGCGCTGGACCCGGCATCTGGAGCGTTTCAACGCGCGCCTGGAGGCCGCAGGCGTGCCGCTGCGCATGGCCGGCATGGGCTCGGTGTGGACCGTACTGTTCACTCGGCCCTCGCGCTACAACTGGATGCTCCAGTACTACGTGCGCGAGCAGGGACTGGCGCTTTCGTGGGTGGGCAGCGGACGGCTGATCTGGAGCCTCGATCACGACGAGGCCGCCGTCGATGACGTGGCCGCACGGTTCGTGTCCGCGGGGAAGGGCATGCAACGCGACGGCTGGTGGCATGAGGGCACGGTCCCCGACAACAAGAGCATCCGGCGCAGCCTCCTCAAGGAGATGCTGCGCCAGAAGCTGGGTCTCTGATCAGGGAGCGGCGGTGGCCGCTTCGGCGGCTTGCGCGGCCAGCGCCTCGACCGGGTCGAAGCGTTCGCCGCGCAGCAGCTGCAGTGGCGCGCGGTGATAGAGCCAGGCGTCGTGGAAGGGATCCGTGACGATCTTGGTGCCCCAGGCCAAGCTTTGCACCCATCCGTCGCGCACCAGCAACTGGCCCATGCGGAAGAGCAGACCGCTCACGCCCAGGCCCAGCCAGCCGTAGCCCAGCTGGTGCCACCATTCCTTGAAGTTGGCCGCCGGCTCGATGAAACCGAACAGCGAGGGAGAGAGCCACAGCAGCAGTGGCACCGAGACCCACAGGCTCATCAGCACGATCTTGCGCTGGATGTTGTAGCCCACCTTGATGGCTTCCTTGTGTGCGTCGGTGGCCTGGTTCACATGGTCGTAGCCGCGCGGCTCAAAGAAGAAGTGGCCGGCCTGGCGCGTCGTCATCGACACGCCCCACGCCAGCAGGGCGGCGGCGGCCGGGTCGATGAAGAGCAGGGCGTAGGCACAGAGGAAGGACAGAGCCGAGACGAAGTGCAGGCTCTGGTTGATTCGGCAGTGGTGGTAGTAGCGGTGGTCGTCCCAGCGTTGGACTTGCAGGGTGCGCAGAAACTCGTTCACGGGTGCGTCCTTTCGAGGCGGAGAAAGTGACGGGATGGTGACCCTGCATCGTGACGATGGGATGACGCTGCTTTTATGAAGCCTTGTCATGAAATCGTTGCACGCCGCGGTCAGCATGGCGACATGGATCAAGCCAGCGACATCGACGTGCAGTCCTTCCCGGCCGAGCGGCGCTCGCTGCGCATCGCGGTCGTCACCGAAACCTATCCGCCCGAGGTCAACGGCGTGGCCACCACGCTGGCCCGCGTGGTCGAGGGTCTGCACCGGCGCGGGCACGACCTGCAGCTGGTCCGGCCGCGCCAGAAGGCCGCCACGCCGGGGCCGCTGACGCCCAGGCTGGACGAGGTGCTGATGCGCGGCTTGCCCATTCCGCGCTACCCGAATCTGCGCATGGGTCTGCCGTCCAAGCGCACACTGGTGAAGCTGTGGTCCACCTCGCGGCCGGACGTCGTCCACGTGGCCACCGAAGGCCCGCTGGGCTGGTCAGCCCTGCAGGCCGCTCGACACCTGCACCTGCCCGTCACGAGCGACTTTCGCACCAACTTTCATGCCTACAGCCGGCATTACGGCATCGGCTGGCTGAACAAGCCCATCATGGCTTACCTGCGCAAGTTCCATAACCTCACGGCCAGCACCATGGTGCCCACGGCCCAGCTGCGCAACGAGCTGCAGCTGGCGGGCTTCAAGCGCCTGGCGGTGGTCTCGCGCGGCGTTGACGCGCAGCTGTTCACGCCCGAGCGCCGCTCGGCCTCGCTGCGCGAATCCTGGGGCCTGCGCCAGGATCAACTCGTGGTCTGCTGCGTGGGCCGGCTTGCGGCCGAGAAGAACCTCGACCTGCTGGCCAACGCCTTCGAGGCCATTCGCGCGCAAGACGCCGATGCGCGCTTGCTGCTCGTGGGCAGCGGGCCTTTGCGTGCCGAGCTCGAGGCTCGCTGCCCAGACGCCATCTTCGCTGGCCAGCGCAGCGGGCCGGACCTGGCGGCGCACTATGCTTCAGCCGATCTCTTCCTGTTCCCGAGCATGACCGAGACCTTCGGCAATGTCACGACCGAGGCACTGGCCAGCGGCCTGCCGGTGCTGGCCTATCGCCACGCCGGTGCGGGCGAGATGATCGTCGACGGTCTGAACGGCCGGCTCGTGCCTTACGGGGATGCAGCGGCCTTCACGCGCACCGCGCTTGAACTGGCTCGCGACGGGCAGCAGCGTGCGCGTCTTGCTGCGGCGGCGCGCGAACGCGCCGTTGCCCAGGACTGGGGTCTGATCTGCGAGGCCTTCGAGGCCGAGCTGCTCAAAGCCTGCGGATGGGCCGCAGGGGACGCGGGCGCCTTGCTCGGTGCCGAGCGCTTGAGCAGGGAATACGCCTGAGAGGGCATGCGCCGCCCTCTTCTCATCACGCTCGTCGCCGCGGCGCTGTTCCTCCTGCTGGCAGTGCTGCTGCCGGCCGAATGGCGCGAGCGTGCGGGCCAAGCCGTCATGGCCACCGCCGCGCGCTGGGCCGGCACGCCGACGTGGGTCTGGTGCGCCACGCTGCTGGGCCTGTGGGCTTGCTACCTCAGCCGCGCCGCGCGCATCTGGTTCGAATGGCGGCGCGAGACGGGTTTGCCTTTTAGTCAGCTGCTGTGGCTTTCGCTCCAGCACAACGCCGCCGTCTACCTGTTGCCCATGCGTGCCGGCGAGCTGAGCTTTCCTTTGCTGATGAAGCGGCATGCGGGCGTGAGCCTGGCGGATGCGGCCTTGAGCCTCGTGGCGCTGCGGGCGCAGGATGCCACCGTGGTCGCGGCATTGAGCCTGAGCGTGATCTGGCCTTGCGTGCCCAGCGTGTTGGCCTCGCTGGGCCTGATCGTCACGGCGGCCTGGTTGTTTCGACGCTTGCGTGGATGGCAGCCCCAAGGGGCGCGCCTGCAACGCCTTGCTGCCGCGCTGCGACGTTCTCGCACGGATTGGCTGGGCTGGTGCTTGAGCCTGCTGATGTGGTCCGTCAAGCTTGCCCTGATCGCCCTGCTGCTCGTGCAACTTGGTGGCCTGGGTGAACATGCAGCCTTTTGCGGCGCCCTGGGCGGCGAATTCGCGGCGGCGCTGCCGGTCCAGGGGCCCGCGAGCCTGGGGAATTACGAGGCCTCGGTCGTGGCTGGCGTCTGGGTATCGCATGCGCAAGGCGAGCCACCCATCGAGCAGATCGCCGCAGCGGCCCTGGCCGTGCATCTCGTGTTCTTCGCGATCGCCTGCGCAGCGGGGGCGATGGCCTGGATTGCGATGCCACGGCCGGTGGGCGAATTGGCCTAATTTCACCGCAGGCGTCGGCTAGACTTTGGTCTGTGAGCCGATGGCTACTTGGCACAGGCTCGCGTCGCGGGCAAAGGGCTCCCCTCCAGTCAGGCCATTGATGAACCGAATCCAGAAACGCGAGCGTCTACGCCAAGGGCTGCAAACGCTTCTCGAACAAGGCGGAGCCGGTGCGCGCCTGCCGAGCGAGCGCGAGTTGAGCGAGCGCTTCGACGTCGCACGCGAGACGCTGCGGCGCTGCCTTGACGAGTTAGAGGAAGAGGGCCTGCTGCAGCGTAAGCAGGGCGCGGGCACCTTCGTCTCGGCCCCGCCGGTCGTCAAGGAGGCGCGGCTCCTGTCCTTTTCGGAAGAGATGCGGGAGCGCGGCATGGAGCCTTCGAGCCGCCTGCTGCGGCATCAGACCGTGCTGGCCGGCGCCAAGCTGGCCCAGCGACTCATGGTCACCCCGGGCTCGGCCGTGATCGAGATCCGCCGGCTCCGGCTGGCGAACAATGAGCCCATGGCCCTGGAGACCTCGTGCGTGGCCTTGTCACGCCTGCCGGGCTTCGACCCCGCCGCGCTCGTGAACGGTTCGCTCTACGAGCTGCTCGACAAGAAGTACGGCCTGCAACTGCGCTCGGCTCAGCAGCAGATTCACGCCACGGTGCTCAGTGAGGACGAGGCCGGCCTGCTCGGCGTGGCGCCGTTCTCGCCCTCGCTGATGATCGAGCGCACCAGCACCTCATCCAAGGGCGAGGTGATCGAGTACGCAAAGAGTCTGTACCGCGCGGACCGCTACCGCTTCGAAATCGGCGTGATGCGCTGAAGCCCGCGCGCCTCGCCCGTGTCAGCCGGGAGGCTGAGCGTTCGCTGTGGCGTGCATGCGTCAGCGACGCGCACGGAATCGGTCTCTCCAATTGGTCTCCTAATGGTACGAAAGTCATGGGTGCGGATAGGCGCTCTCCATTGGTGTCGACCGGAGAGTTTGGCTGCGCAATTTCTCTAATTTCATAGGGGAATACTGACGCTCTGTGCGCCATGAGGTCACGCCCGTTTCCAAAACTAGTTGCACAACTTCACGCAATGGAATACAAATGGTACGAAATAAAACGTACCAATTGGTCGCATTGCCCAGCGCG
>JAFALK010000001.1 GCA_019234295.1 Roseateles sp. | reverse complement strand
ACATCCAGACCGACGAAGAACTTGATACGCTCGTCCATGGCTCGTCTCCTTCTCTTGCGTCTGGCCCGTCCAGTCGCATGTGGCTCGGCACACCTAGGTGCGCAACCCACGTTACCGGAGACGAGCCTCTTACGCCTTGCTAGCAGCACGGTTGAGCCGCATGCTGAAGGGGCGACTGCTGCACTTGCGCGGGGGTTTCCGCGCCAGAGCCACTCGCGCCTTAAGGAGGCGGTTGTTGCACCCGACGAGCGGGGCCTGCAGAGAAGCAGACCCGTCCAGCGCCAAAGTGGCAGGCCCCTAAACCGAGCTCCGGTAGGCAAGCCACCCCACCGTTGCCGTCGAGGTGGCAAGCAGTGGTCGGGACCAGAAATCCCTAGACGAAGCGCCTCAACTCATCGCCAGCCCGCGCCAATGCTCACTCTCCGAGGATTCTTGGGTCAGCGGCGTAGCAAAGCCCAGGCAGACGGCCATAGTCTCGACCTTGCATTTCAGAATCGATCCCGAAGATTCATCAGGCCCAGCCCCCGTCCACGACAAAGTTCTGCGCCGTGCACATGGCGCTGTCGTCGGCAGCGAGGAACAGGGCCATGTGGGCGATGTGCTCCGGCATCACGGGCGCATTGATGCACTGGCTCCTGGCGATCTCCTGGCGCGTCTCCTCGTTGACCCAAAGACGCAGCTGCTTCTCGGTCATGACCCAGCCGGGCACGAGGGTGTTGACGCGGATGCCGTGCGCGCCGAAGTCGCGCGCCAAGCCGCGGGTCAGGCCCTGCACCGCGGCCTTGCTGCTCGTGTAAGCCGGCATGCCGCCCTGACGCAGGTACCAGCTGATCGAGCCGAAGTTGATGATGCTGCCGCCGCCGGCGGCCTTCATATCCGGCAGCACGGCCTGGGCCGCAAAGAATTGGTGCTTGATGTTGACCGCCACGCTGGCATCCCAGAACTCGGGCGTGGTCTCCTCCACCGCATGGCGCTTGTCGTTGGCCGCGTTGTTGAGCAAGGCCTCGATCGGTCCGATGTGCTCGCGCAGGGTCGCGATGGCGGCGCGCAGCGCAGCGACGTCGCCGAGGTCTGCGGTGACGAAATGCGGCGCGTGCAGGCCCGCGCCCGAGAGTCGCTCCACCAAAGCGTCGCCCTCGGCCACCGCCAAGTCGATGAAACCCACTCGCGCGCCCTGCGCAACGAAGGCCTCCACGAGCGTGGCGCCAATGCCGGTGGCACCGCCGGTGATCAGTATCGAGCGGTCACGCAGGCTCGGGTAGTGAGCGAATGCAGGCATCCAATGTCTCCATCAAAGGGCAATCCCAGGCCTCGCTGGGCCTGCTCTCCAAGCATTATTAGTCATACTTTTTTTCTTAGGTAGAGGCTCAATTCCGGGCTTCCCCGATTACTGAATCAAACTAGTCATACTTTAATGGCCATATTCCGGCATTCCAGCCAAGGGCGGGCGCACACGCAGCCGCCCCTCAGTGCCGCCCATCGAGACAAAGGACGCTCCATGAGCCCAACGGCCAACCGCCCCTACCGCGGTGTCTTTCCGGTCGTTCCGACCATCTTCCATGCAGACGGCCAGCTGGACCTGGCCGGCCAGTTGCGCTGTGTCGATTTCATGATCGACGCGGGCTCGACCGGGCTGTGCATCCTGGCCAACTTCTCCGAGCAGTTCGTGCTGTCGGATGCGGAGCGCGAAACACTGACGCGCGCCATCCTCGGGCATGTGGCTGGGCGCGTACCCGTCATCGTCACGACGACGCATTACGCGACGCAGATCTGCATCGGGCGCAGCCGCCTGGCACAGCAGCTTGGAGCCGCCATGGTCATGGTCATGCCGCCCTATCACGGGGCGACCTTGCGCGTGTCGGAGAGCCAGATCGAGGCCTTCTACCAGCGCCTGTCCGATGCGATCGACATCCCCATCATGATCCAGGACGCCCCGGTAGCCGGCACGCCGCTGTCGGTAGCGCTGCTGGCGCGCATGGCGAACACGATTTCCCAGGTGAAATACTTCAAGCTGGAGATGCCGCAGGCGGCCAGCAAGATGCGCGAGCTGATCCGCGTTGGCGGCGCCGCCATTGAAGGGCCGTGGGACGGCGAGGAAGCCATCACCCTGCTGGCCGACCTGGACGCCGGCGCCACCGGCGCGATGACGGGCGGAGGCTTCCCCGACGGCATCCGCAAGATCTTCGACGCCTTCCGCGCCGGTGACCGCGAGGAAGCCGTGCTCCAGTATGGCCGCTGGCTGCCGCTGATCAATTACGAGAACCGCCAGGGTGGCATCCTGACCGCGAAGGCGCTGATGAAGGAGGGCGGCATCATCGCGAGCGACGCACCGCGCCACCCCTTCCCCGAGATGACGCCTGAAGTGCGCGCCGGCCTGCTCGACGCGGCCCGCCGACTCGATCCCCTCGTGCTGCGCTGGGGCCGCTGAGCCCCGCCGCGACGATGGCCCCTACTCCACCTGAGATCGCCATGCGCCTTCTAGCAACGCTCCTGCTCGGCCTTCCCGCCCTGGCTCACGCACTGGGCAGCCCCGACGGCCGACTCCAGGTCGAGGTGTCGATCAACGCCGAACGGCAACTCATCTATACGGTGCACCGCGCCGGACAGCCGGTGCTGCTGGCTTCGCGCCTGGGCGCTGGTACTCGAGGAGGGCAACTTCGCCGACGACCTCAAGCTGGTGGCCATGTCGCCGGTGCGGCCTCATCACGAGCAGTACACGCTGGCGGCCGGCAAACGCAGCCGCGTGGACTACCGGGCCAACGAGCAAAGCTTCCTGCTCGCCAACGCTCAAGGGCGGCAGTTTGCGCTGCAGCTGCGCGCCTCGAACGATGGCATCGCGCTTCGCTACACGGTCGACGGCCCGGAGCGCAAACACTTCAAGAACGAGCTGACCAGTTTTCATTTCGCGCCCGAATCGAGCGCCTGGCTGCAGCCCATGGCCGTCGCCAAGACGGGTTGGAAGCGCACCAACCCGTCTTACGAGGAGCACTACCAGGCCGAAATCGCCGTCGGCACGCCGGCGCCGACGCCGGCGGGCTGGGTCTTCCCCGCTCTCTTTCGCAGCGGCACGAACTGGGTCGCGCTAACGGAGGCCGGCATGGACGGGCGCTTCCACGCCTCCCGCTTGCAAGCCGACTCCACCGGCGGCACCTACCGCATTGGCCTGCCCGACCCGAGCGAGGTCTTCACCGGCGGGCACCTGCTGGCCGAGGTGGACGGGCCGATGACGACGGTCATGGAGTCCACGCTTGGGACCGACCTGGCCGCACCCGCCATCGCCTTCGACAAGAGCAAAGTCAAGCCCGGACCGGCCTCGTGGAGTTGGGCCCTGCTGAAGGACGATGGCACGGTCTTCGACGTGCAGAAGCGCTTCGTCGACTTCGCTGCGGACATGCACTGGCCCTACACCCTCGTGGACGCCGACTGGGACCGCAAGATCGGCGACGCGAAGATGAAGAAACTGGTGGACTACGCCCGTACCAAGGGCGTCGGCATCCTCGTCTGGTACAACTCCTCTGGTGCCTGGAACGACACCGAGTACACGCCCAAGAGCGCGCTGCTGACGCCGCAGTCCCGGGCACAGCAGTTCGCGCGGCTCAAGGGCCTGGGCGTCAAGGGCATCAAGATCGACTTCTTCGGCGGCGACGGTGCCTCCATGCAGGCCTATTACGTCGACTTGCTGAAGGAGACGGCCGCGGCCGGGCTGCTCGTCAACTTCCACGGCGCCACGCTGCCGCGCGGCTGGACCCGCACCTATCCCAACCTGATGACGACCGAGGCCGTGAAGGGCCTCGAATACACAACCTTCACGCAGGAGGACCAAGACAAGGTCGCCCGCCATGCAGCCACCCTACCCTTCGCGCGAAATCTCTTCGACCCCATGGACTTCACGCCCATGGTCTTCGGTGACATCCCCAACATCAGCCGCGCCACACGCAACGGCTTCGAACTCGCGGAGAGCGTGCTTTTCCTCTCCGGCATCCAGCACTACGCCGAGACGCCCGAGGGCATGGACACCGTGCCGGAGAGCGTCAAGACCCTGTTGCGCGAGCTGCCGCGGCACTGGGACGAGGTGCGCTTCCTGGACGGCGAACCGGGCAAGTTCGTGGTGCTGGCGCGCCGCGCGGGCCGGCAGTGGTTCGTGGCGGGTTTGAACGCCGACGACACGCCGCGCGAGATCCAGCTCGACCTGTCCTGGCTCGGCCATCGCACGGGCCAACTGCTGACCGACGGCGAAGGCCCCCGCGAGTTCGCCGAGTCGCGCATCACCGCACCAGCCACCCAGCTTATGTTGGCGCCCCACGGCGGCTTCGTCGCGCGCTTTGGACAATGAGCGCTTTTGCTAGCCTGCCGCCCATGAGAACCCGAGCGGACCATTCCACCTACAGCGCGCTGACCGAGGGCAAGAGCCAGCATGGCCGCATCGTGCGCGAGCTTGGCCTGGCCATCGTGCGCGGCGAGCTGCAGCCTGGCGACAAGCTACCGCCCGAGGCGCGGCTGCTGGAACGCTACGAGATCAGCCGCCCTGTGCTGCGCGAGGCCGTGCGCGTACTCGTCGCCAAGGGCCTGGTGATGTCGCGCCAGCGCGCCGGCGCCATCGTGCGGCCGCGCAACGAGTGGCATCTGCTGGACCCCGACGTGCTGTACTGGCTGATCCACGCCCAGCCCCAGCGCGAGTTCGTGCGGACACTGCTTGAGGTGCGCCGCATCTTCGAGCCGGCCGCCGCGGCGCTCGCCGCTCGTGCCGCGAGCGACGAGCAACTCGTGGCCATCGCTGCCGCCTACGAGGGCATGGAATCCGCGACGACGGCGGGCGAGCTGCTGGAGCCCGACCTGGCCTTCCACCGCCGCATCGCCGAGGCCACGGGCAACGACCTGTTGGCCTATATCGGCAATATGCTGTCGCTGGCGCTGCGCGAGTCCATCATCCTGTCCAGCCAGCTACCCAACACACACGAGCTCTCGCTGCCGCGACACAAGGCCATCTTGACGGCGCTGCAGGCGCGGGACTCTTTCGGCGCCCGCCAGGCGACGATGGTGCAGCTGGAAGAGACAGGAGACGACCTCAGTACCGTGCTGGCCGCCGACGGCCGCGTCAACCTGGCATGAACATGATGGACGACGATGCCGCGCCCGCGCCGCTGACCGACGCCGGCCCCAACCCCAACTGGTTCCTGCGGGCCCGGCTCAAGACACGCCAACTGCTGCTGCTGATCGCGCTCGATGACGAGCGCAACATCCATCGCGCCTCCGAGGTGCTGTGCATGACCCAGCCCGCCGCGTCCAAGCAGCTCAAGGACCTGGAGGACATGCTCGACGTCCGGCTCTTCGAGCGCCACCCGCGCGGCATGGAACCGACGCTTTATGGCGAGACCATGATCCGCCACGCGCGAATGGCCCTCACCTCGCTCTCTGCCGCACACGACGACATCGTGGCGCTGAAGAACGGGCTTTCGGGCCAGGTCGAGGTGGGCGTCATCATGACGCCCGCGATGGGCCTGCTGCCGCGGGCCATCTCGCGCATCAAGTTGCAGGCGCCGCTGCTGCGCATCGGCGTTCACATGGAGGCCAGCAAGCTGCTGCTGGACATGCTGCAGCGCGGCTCGCTGGACTTCATGATCGGGCGAATCGTTGACGAAGACAACGCGGTTGGGCTGCATTACGAGGAGTTGACGGTGGAGCCTGTCTGCGCCGTTGCACGGGTCGGCCACCCGCTACTGAAGCGGGACAACCTCCGGCTGGCCGACCTGGCCGACCAGCCCTGGATCCTGCCGCCGCCTGGCAGCGTGCTGCGCCACCGCTGGGAGCTGATGTTCCGCCGCGCGGCGCTGGAGCCGCCGGGCAATGCGGTCGACACCACGGCCCTGCTGCTGATCACGGCGCTGCTGCAGCAAACCGACTCCTTGCACGTGATGCCGGTTGAGGTAGCGCGCTACTACGCGTCCCTGAACGTGCTGGCCATCCTGCCGATCGAGCTGCCCTGCCACATGGATGCCTTCGGCGTCATCACGCGCGAGGGCCATCTTCTGCCGCCGGGAGCGCGTCAGTTGCTGCACGAGGTGAGGCAGGTGGCACGAGACCTGTATTGATCGACCCTGGGGTCAGCAAATCAACATGACGCGGAATTGGCGCTTCATGAAGCTGGCGCCGCATTTGGGAGCAGCAGTCAGCCCCGCTCGCCGCAGTTCAAGGGCAAGATCATTTAGGAAGATTTCGACTTCCGGGCCACCTTCAGGATATCCATCAACGGCGCGCGTCGCGGATGTCATCGTTGAGGAAACGTCGAAGCACAAATGCCAGCTCATCGCAATGGGCACACATGGTCGCTGCTTCTTTTGAGCGATCGCGGGCGGAGCCGGGGAGGCGAACAAGTTCGCCGATGACGGCGGAGCGGACCAGGGCGACGACGATGGCAGAATCCAGCACTTCTCGCCGTAGTTCAATGGATAGAACGGCCGCCTCCTAAGCGGCAGATACAGGTTCGATTCCTGTCGGCGGGACCAGTTTGCGGCCCCGATTTCGCGCAATAAACGTGCATTGCGCCGCAGTGAACGGGAAAAAGCGACGAAACACCCGCTCTTCTCCTCGTCCGAGGGGGCCCTGACTATCGGCAGGTATCCGCCTCCCGCCCTATACTGGGCGCGACAGTTTTTGTTGGATGGGAAGAGCATCATGGGCTCCAAACTGAAAGTCGCGGGCTGGATGGCCCTGGGTGCCGTTGCCGGCGCACTCGCCACCCTGCAGTTGCAAGCCAATGCTTCAGGCAGCCTCGCCCCCCTGCCGCTCGAGGAAATGCGCCGCCTAGCGGCCGTGTTCGAGCAGGTCAAGCAGGATTACGTCGAACCCGTTGACGAGAAAAAGCTCATCAACGACGCCATCGGCGGCATGGTCTCCGGCCTGGATCCACACTCCCAGTATTTCGACAAGAAGTCCTTCAAGGAGTTCCGCGAGAGCACCAGCGGCAAGTTCGTCGGTGTGGGTATCGAGATCGGTGCTGAGGATGGGCTCGTCAAGATCGTCTCGCCCATCGAGGGCTCGCCGGCCTTCCGCGCCGGCCTGAAGAGCGGCGACATGATCACCAAGATCGACGACACCGCCGTGCGTGGCCTCACGCTGGATCAGGCCGTCAAGCGCATGCGCGGCGACCCGGGCACCAAGGTCTCGCTCGTGATCTTCCGCAAGTCCGAGAACCGCAGTTTCCCCGTGACGATCACGCGCGAGGAGATCAAGGTGCAGAGCGTGCGCGCAAAGATGGTGGAGCCCGGCTACGCCTGGATCCGCATCACGCAGTTCCAGGAACGCACGGTGGACGACTTCGCGCGCAAACTCGAAGACCTTTACAAGCAGGACCCGTCCATCAAGGGCGTCGTGCTGGACCTGCGCAACGACCCGGGCGGCGTGCTCGAAGGCGCCGTGGCGGTCTCGGCCGCCTTCTTGCCGGCCAATGCCGAGGTGGTGTCCACCAAGGGCCAGATGCGCGACTCCAATATGGACTTCCGCGCCGATCCTTCCGACTACGTGCGCCGCGGTAACACCGACCCGCTTCGCCACCTGCCGGCCGCGCTGAAGAGCGTGCCCATGGTGGTGCTGGTCAACGGCGGCTCGGCCTCGGCCAGCGAGATCGTGGCCGGCGCGCTGCAGGACAACAAGCGCGCCATCGTGATGGGCTCCCAGACCTTCGGCAAGGGCTCGGTTCAGACCGTGCGCATGCTGGGCGAGGACAGCGCGCTCAAGATCACCACGGCGCGCTACTACACCCCGAGCGGACGCTCCATCCAAGCCAAGGGCATCACGCCGGACGTGGCGGTGGACGAAACGGCCGAGGGCAATGTGTTCGCCGCGCTGCTCACGCGCGAAGCCGACCTGGAGAAGCATCTCAAGAACGGCGACGAGGTCAAGGACGAAGCCCGTGAAAAGGCCCGCGATGAAGCCCGCAAGAAGCTCGAGGAGGAGCGCGCCGCCAACAAGGAGATCAAGCCCCTGCCTGAATTCGGCAGCGAGCAGGACTTCCCGCTTCTGCAGGCACTGAACCAGCTCAAGGGCAAGCCCGTGGTGCTCGCCAAGGCGCCGGCCGAGATCAAGGCCGAGGCCCAGGCCGACAAGGCGGACAAGCAGCCCTGATTCGGCAACGCTCCGGAAACGGCCCGCTATGCGGGCCGTTTTAACATCGGACCTCATGAACGACGATCAACTGCTCCGGTACTCGCGGCACATCCTGCTCGACGAGATCGGCATCGAGGGCCAGCAGAAGCTGCTCGACTCGACCGCCCTCGTGATCGGCGCGGGCGGCCTCGGTTCCCCCGTGGCGCTTTACCTCGGCTCCGCCGGCATCGGCCGCCTGATCCTCGTGGACCATGACCGCGTGGAGCTCACCAATCTGCAGCGCCAGATCGCCCATGCGAGCAGCCGCATCGGACAGCCCAAGGTTGAGTCGGCGGCGCAGGCCGTGGCCATGCTCAACCCGGGCGTGAAGGTGCGCGCCGTCAACCACAAGGCCGACGCAGCCCTGCTCGACGAGCTCGTGCGCCAGGCTGACGTTGTGCTCGACTGCACCGACAACTTCGCCACTCGCCAGCTCGTCAACAAGGCCTGCGTGCACCACCGCAAGCCGCTGGTCTCTGGCGCCGCCATCGGCTTTGACGGGCAGTTGGCCGTCTACGACACGCGCCAGCCTGGCGCGCCCTGCTATGCCTGCCTCTTCCCGCCCGATGCGCCGGTGGAGGACGTCGCCTGCTCGACGATGGGCGTTTTCGCGCCCCTCGTGGGCATCATGGGCGCGTCCCAGGCGGCCGAGGCGCTCAAGCTGCTCGGCACCGAGCTGCCCGGCATCGCCGGGCGCCTGCTGATGTTCGATGCGCGCCGCACCGAGTGGAGCAGCCTCACCCTGGCGCGCGACGTCGCCTGCCAGGTCTGCGGAGTCACAATGCCACCATGAGCAAGAAGAAACTCAAGGCCCGAAATTTCCCGACCGCGCACGAAGACGCCATGGCGCCCGTGCCGGCGCCCGACTATGACGCCCCCGGCAGCGCCTACCGCCTGGCCTTCACGGACGAGCAGTTCGTGCTGCGTGAATCGATGCGCCCCGTGCGCATGCAGCTGGAGCTGCTCAAGGCCGAACTCGTGCAAAGCGAGCAAGGTGTGGAGCACACCATCGTGATGTTCGGCAGCGCGCGCATTCCCTCCAGGGATGGTGCGCGCGAGGCGCTAGCCTTGGCCCAGCGAGGCGGCGAGCAAGGCGCCATTCGGCGCGCCGAGATGCAGATCCGCATGGCGCACTACTACGAGGAGGCGCGCCGATTTGCAACTCTCGTCACCACGGCCACCAAGGACAGCGCCAATCCGATCTACGTCGTGACCGGCGGCGGCCCCGGCATCATGGAGGCGGGCAATCGCGGCGCCTTCGAAGCGGGCGGAAAGAGCGTGGGCCTGAACATCGTGCTGCCCCACGAGCAGGCGCCCAACCCCTACATCTCGCCGGAGCTGTGCTTCCGCTTCCACTACTTCGCGCTGCGCAAGATGCATTTCCTGATGCGCGCGGTGGCGCTCATTGCCTTCCCCGGCGGCTTCGGCACGCTCGACGAGCTCTTCGAGGCGCTGACCCTGATCCAGACCGGCAAGAGCCGCCAGCGCCCCATCCTGCTCTTCGGCCGCGAGTTCTGGAAAAAGCTCATCAACTTCGAGCTGCTCATCGAGACCGGCATGATCAGCCCCGGCGACGAGAAGCTCTTCCGCTTCGTCGAGACCGCCGAGGAAGCCTGGGCCCTGCTCGACTCCGAATACGAACTGACTCCCTCCAAGACACCATGACTCTGCTGAGAAACGTCTCCCTGATCGGAGCCCCCACCGACGTGGGCGCCGGCGCCCGCGGCGCCAGCATGGGCCCCGAGGCCATGCGCGTGGCCAATATCGCCGAAGCGCTCACGGCCCGCGGCTGCGAGGTGCAGGACCTCGGCAACCTCAGCGGCCCGAGCAATCCCTGGCTGCCGCCGATCGACGGCTATCGCCACCTCGCGGAGGTCACGGCCTGGAACCGCACCGTGCACGAGGCCGTCCACGGCGAGCTGGCCAAGGGGCGCCTGCCCATCCTGCTCGGCGGCGACCACTGCCTGGGCCTGGGATCCATCAGCGCCGTGGCCCGGCATTGCCGCGAGGCCGGCAAGAAGCTTCGTATCCTCTGGCTCGACGCGCACGCCGACTTCAACACGAGCACCCTCACTCCCAGCGGCAACATCCACGGCATGCCCGTGGCCTGCCTGTGCGGCTTCGGGCCCAAGGAGCTGATCGAGATTGGCGGCCAGGTTCCGGCCATCAACCCGAAGTGGATCCGCCAGATCGGCATCCGCAGCGTGGACGAGGGCGAGAAGCGCTTCGTGCACGAGCAGGACCTCGAAGTCTTCGACATGCGCTACATCGACGAGATGGGCATGCGCCACGCCATGGAGCTGGCCTTGGCCACGCTGGATGCCAACACGCACCTGCACGTGAGCTTCGACGTCGACTTCCTCGATCCCGAAATAGCCCCCGGCGTGGGCACCACCATCCCCGGCGGCCCCACCTATCGAGAGGCCCAGCTTTGCATGGAGATGATCGCCGACACCGGCCGCATGGGATCGCTCGACGTGATGGAGCTGAACCCGGCGCTGGATGTGCGCAACAAGACGGCGCTGCTGGCGGTAGACCTGATCGAGTCCCTGTTCGGCAAGTCCACGCTGATGCGCAAGTAAGCACATGTTCAAGCGCATTGTGTTGGCGGCGGCCCTGCTCACCGCCGCGGTGGCCCAGGCCGCCCTGCCCGTCTACACCTTCACCGTCGTCAAGAGCTACCCGCACGACCCGGGCGCCTTCACAGAAGGTCTTTTCTTCCACAAGGGCTATCTCTATGAGAGCACCGGGCTGGAGGGCGCCTCCTCGGTGCGCAAGGTCGAGCTGGAGACCGGCAAGGTCGTCGGCGGCGTGAACCTGCCGCGTGAGATCTTCGGCGAAGGCATCGTCGACTGGAACGATAAGATCATCGGCGTCACCTGGAAGAACCAGGTCGGCTACGTGCTCGACATGGACGGCTTCGCCTTCAAGGGCCGCTTCAACTACAGCGGCGAAGGTTGGGCCTTGACCCGCGACGACACTCAGCTCTACATGAGCGACGGCACGTCTGAGCTGCGCGTGCTGGACCCGTCCACCCTGACCGAGAAGCGCCGCATCAAGGTCACGGCCGAGGGCAAGCCCGTCGACCAGCTCAACGAGCTCGAATGGGTAGAGGGGGAGATCTTCGCCAACATCTGGCAAACGGACCGCATCGCCCGCATCGACCCGAAATCCGGCAAGGTCAAGGGCTGGATCGACCTGCGCGGCCTGCTGCCCGCTGCGGAGCGCGCAGGCCGGCAGGTGGACGTGCTCAACGGCATCGCCTACGACGCCGCCACCAAGCGACTGTGGGTCACCGGCAAGCTCTGGCCCAAGCTCTACGAGATCAAGCTCAAGCTGAAATGATCCAGCCTTCGAGCGGATCCATCTCTGCCGGTAGGCCGTAGTTCGGCTGGCCGCTCGCCCAAGCCGCCTGCATCAAGCACAGCTCCGCATCAAGCAGGTCGCCGCGCGCGTCGGCGCTCAGCACGTCCCGCAGCGCGTTCGTGAGCTTGAGCCGCAAGCTCAAGTGAGTACGGCCCTGCTCCAAGGCTTTGATCAAGTCCTTGCGGGCGATCAGCCGGTCGACCGTCTGCTTGGAGGGATCCTCGCTCTTGTCGAAACCAATCACGTCTACAAATTGGGTAGATATCGTGACCAGCCGAACAGCCACCCATGACGATGGCTTTCCGACCGGCCATTGTTGGATATTCGATTGGCCCGCAAACCGTTACCGCTCGGGGTATGGAGGAACTAGGGGGTCCCGTTCCCCAAAGTGCACGGTGGCCCAATGGGGCGATAGTTACAGTTGCGGCATGTCAAAGGTCACGACTCCGGACTCCGCAGAACCGTTAGACCGTCTGTTGGTGGGCGTCGACTTCACCAGCGCTCCCACCGCACGCAAGTCAATTCGCCTGGCCTGCGGCCGCCGTCGTGGCTCGATCGTGACGCTTGAGCGCCAGCTGGCACTGACGTCCCTTAGTGCCTTTGATGATTGGCTCGATCAACCCGGCCCCTGGCTTGGCGGGTTCGATCTGCCGTTCGGGCTACCGCGCGAACTCGTCGAATCGCTGAACTGGCCGACCGATTGGTTGCCCCTCATCACCCACTACGCGAAGATGTCTCGCGCCGAGATTCGCGACACTTTCGCTGCCTTCTGCAACGCACGGCCCGCTGGCTCCAAGTTCGCGCACCGCACCTGCGACCGACCCGCTGGTTCATCGCCCAGCATGAAGTGGGTGAACCCGCCCGTCGCCTATATGCTGCATGCGGGCGTGCCGCGACTCTTGCGAGCCGGTGTTGACTTGCCCGGCCTGCACCCGGGCGATCCGTCCCGCGTAGCGCTCGAGGCGTATCCGGGACTTCTGGCGCGTGAACTCATCGCCCACCGCAGCTACAAAAGCGACACGCTCGCCAAACAGACTCCGGATCGCCTCATCGCTCGCAAGGACATCCTCGAGGCCCTTGAACAGGGCCGAACCCGGCTGGGACTACGTCTGAAACTCTCGCACGCGCAGCGCGACGAACTCGCCGACGACGGTAGCGGCGACAAGCTCGATGCAGTGCTGTGTCTGATGCAGGCCGCCTGGGCGGACAGCCGGCCCGCCTTCGGCCAACCGGCCAAAATCGACCACCTCGAAGGATGGATCGTCTCTGCTTGAACTACCTTCGACAACAACACAACGATTACGGAGATGGGATTCTTGGCACGCGTGGCCGCTCAGGCGGCCTGCGCCGAAGGTGGTGCCTGCCGATCGGGCCGGAGCTTCGCGGCAAGCAGATCGTGTTGTTCTTCCTGCCTGGTGACGCCCCGGAACTCAATCCAGATGAGCTACTCAATGGTGACATCAAGCGCGCGGTCAGTCAGGTTCGCCTTCGTGATCGCCAGGCGATGAAGGCAGCATCCCGTAATTGGCTTCATCGGCGCCAAAAGCAGCCCGCCGTGCGGGCCAACCTGTTTCACGCGCCTCAAGTACGCTATCCCGCTGCCTGAGTCGCCGCTAGACATTTACCTGCCTGCTCAATAACGCAGAGGTTCCGGCCAGAAAACGGTGATCTTCACGGCTATGCCCCGACCAAGATGAACGAACACATTGCACCGGTCGCACAAGAGAAGGCCTACCGCCTGCTCAATCACGGACCCACGGTCCTGGTTTCAGCCCGTCATGGCGGAGTTGAAAACGTGATGGCGGCGGCCTGGTCCTGCGCGCTGGATTTCTTGCCGCCCAAGCTCACCGTGGTGCTGGACAAGGCGACGAAGACGCGCGAACTGGTCGAGCGCAGTGGTGCCTTCGCGATCCAGGTGCCTACCGTGGCGCAGCTTGAACTCACCTACCAGGTGGGGCATCGCAGCATGCATGATGCTGTGGACAAGCTCGCGCAATGCGGTGTCGAGCTGTTCGGCATGGAAGGCCATGACCTGCCCTTTGTCGTCGGCTGTTCCGCCTGGCTGGCCTGCCGCGTGATTTCCGAACCGCACATCCAGCGGACGTACGACTTGTTCATCGGCGAAGTTGTGTCGGCGTGGGCGGACTCGCGCGTGTTCAGCAACGGCCACTGGACATTCGAGACAGCGGCGCCGGAGTTACGAAGCCTGCACTACGTCGCCGGAGGGCATTTCTACGCCATTGGTGACGCGCAGGATACAGGCAACGTCGGTCTGCCTTAGGCGTTCTCAGTCCAGAACCCCGAGCAGCGGCTCGCGCTAAGCCGCGACGGGCAGCGGCGCTGCCGGATTCACGAGTCCGGCCTGGCGCAGTTCGAGCCAGAAGTCGCGCGGCACGACCTCGTTGAGCGCCACGCGATCCTCGGCGATCCGACCCGGCTTGCTGGCACCGGGAATGACGGCGGCCACCGCTGGATTGGCGAGTGCGAACTGCAGGCCGGCCGCCTTCATGCTGATGCCATAACGATCGGCAATCGCCTTGATGGCCGCGACCTTGGCGAGGATTTGCGGCGTGGCCGGCGCGTACTCGAAGTTTGGGCCGCCGACCAGCGCACCCGAGCTGTAGGGGCCGCCGACGACGATGCCCAGGCCGCGCTCAGCCACCTTGGGCATCACGCGTTGCAGCGCGCGGTCATGGTCGAGCAGCGTGTAGCGGCCTGCCAGCAGGAAGCCATCGGGGCGCGGGCCTTGCAGGTCCAGCAGCAGTTCGATCGGCTCCACGCGATTGACGCCGAGGCCCCAGGCCTTGATGACGCCCTCGTCGCGCAGGCGGTCCAGCGCCTTAAATGCGCCTTTGCGCGCTGTTTCGAAGACGCTGAGCCACTCATCGCCGTAAAAGTCTTGCGCCACGTCGTGGACCCAGACGATTTCGATGCGATCGGTCTTGAGGCGCTTCAGACTGTCCTCGATGGAGCGCAGGGTCGCGTCTTCGGAGTAGTCGTTGATGATCTTGTTCGGCCGGCCATGCTTGAAGACATCGCCCTTCTCGCCGAGGTCGCGCCCGCTGACATCCTCGATCTCGTCAAGAATGAGCCGGCCGACCTTGGTGCTGATGACGTAGTCGTCGCGCGGGCGATCGGCGAGCGCCTCGCCCATGCGGATTTCGGCCAGGCCGGCGCCATAGAAGGGCGCGTTGTCGAAATAGCGGATCCCGTCGTTCCAAGCGGCCTCGACGGTGGCGTGCGCTTCGGCTTCCGGGATGTCGCGGAACATGTTGCCCAGTGGCGCCGTGCCGAAACCGAGCTTGCCGGGGAGAAGGTCTTTGAGTGCCATGGTGGTGAATCCTTGTGAAAACGGACGTGATGTGGAAGAGCCCGGTGGGCTGCGCGCTGCATGTCTGCTCGCGTTTTGCGAATATTGGCGCCTCTCCTTGAATTCATGAAATTTATTTGTTGAATTTCAGCTATCAGGCATTCAATATGACTGGATGCGCCACGACCTGAACCTGCTGCCGATCTTTCTCGTCTTGATGGAAGAGCGGAACGTCACCCGCGCCGCGGCGCGACTGGGCATCACGCAGCCCGCCTTGTCAAACGCGCTGACGCGGCTGCGAACGATGCTCAGGGATCCGCTATTCGTGCGCGAGCGCTACGGCATCCAGCCGACGCTGAAAGCCGAGGAGCTCGTCCCGGTGATCGCGGCGGCGCTCGGAAATCTCGACGCGCTCATCCTCGGCCAGCAGGCCTTCGATCCGGCCAAGGCCACGCAGCTGTTCACGCTGGCGCCGAACAGTTATGCCGAATATGTGCTGATGCCGGCCATCGTTGCCAAGCTGCGCGAACGCGCGCCCGGCATCCGGCTGCGGCTGGTGCCCTTTGGTTCCGACATCGCGGAAACAGGCCTGACCTCGGGCACGACAGCGCTGGCCATCGGCCGCATGGTCGACCCACCCGACAACCTGATCGTCCAGCACCTGATGGAGGAGAAGCTCGAGTGCATCGTGCGTGGCAGCCATCCGCAGATCGACGATCGCATCACGCGCAAGCAGTACGAGCTCCTCAAGCATGTGAACATGCTGCCGCCGGGCCGCCTGCGCGTCGGCCTGTTCCAGATGCTCGAGCGCGAGGGGCTCAAGCGCGAGGTGGCAGTGTCCGTCACGCACTTCATGGCGATCCCGGAGATCGTCGCGGTGACCGACTATTGCGCCACGCTGCCGAGCCTGATTTGCCGCCGCCTGGCCAGCGATCCGCGCCTGAAGGTGCTGCCCGCGCCGGTCGACCTTGGCAGCTTCCCGGTCGAGATGGCCTGGCATGTGCGCTACCGGCAGGACCAGGCGCACGGCTGGCTGCGCGCGCTGGTGGCGGAGGTGGCGCAGGAGCAAGCCGCCGGCCCGGCCAAGGCGACGCGCGGCGCGCGCCTACGACGTGGTGCTCGCACTTGAAGCCCGGCTCTCGAGCTGCGCGCGTTGCGGCGCGATGCGCGCAGCCGCATCCAGCGTGCGCCGCACGCGCGAGGCCAGATGCGGCACGGCCTTGAGTGCCAGCTCGTTCTCGGCGCTCAGCAAGGGCGTTGACGACCACGCAGGCGCAGTCGCCGTCGCGCTTGCGTCGAGCAAGCCGTCGATGGCCTGCGAGGCCGCAGCCATCGCGTTTGCGAGCTCGGCCGATTCAACAAACTCGCGCGCATGCAGCGTCAGCGTGAGCCGCAGATTCGACAGATGGGACATCACGCCATACGCCGCCGTCAGCCATGCCGTCAGCGCGGGAATCGGCACGCGCACCGTCTCGGGCTCGACGAGGCTGCGAGCGCGGATCGCGTTCAAGGAGCGCAGCGCGTCATAGGCGCGCTGACGCGCAAAGCGCGGCGCGCCGATCGTGACATCGCGCAGGCCGGTGGCCTCGGCGGCGTAAGCGCGCAGCGCGCTGTCGGCCTGCTGCATTACCCTGGGCAGCGTGCTGCGCTCCCAGGTCGGCAGCACATAGGTCGCGGCCCAGCCGAGCAGCGCGCCGGCTACCGTGTCGGCAAAGCGCTCCAGCGTGCCGAAACCATCGCCCGGCGCGGCGAGATGGGCCTGCAGCACGGCCATGACGGCGGCCGCGCCGGCGGTGACCGAATACCTGACGCCGAAGAACGCATGCGCGATACCCGAGGCCACCAGAAAACTGGCCGCGACGAACATCGGCGCCGGATAGAGCGTCAAGAGCATGACGACCAGGCAGCCCGCGAGCGTCCCGAGCACGCGAGCGTTGCGGCGAACTACGGTCTGCGCGAGGCTGCCTTGCATCACCGCGGCAATCGTCAGGATGATCCATTGCGGATGCGGCGTCCACGGCGAGAAGCGCGACGCCGTGTAGGCGATGCCCGCCGTGATCGCGGTGCGCAGCGCGTGGCGGAAGACGGGCGTTCCCGGCCGAAGATTCGCCACCACCGCGGCCAGCCGCCATTCATCGGGCGAGATGTAGCGGCGCAGATCGGCACGCTGGCAGCTCAGGTTCACCTCGGCGTCAGCGGAGGACAGTCGCGCGATCGCCTGCAGCAGATCGAGCTGAATGGCCAGCAGGCTGTTCACCTCGAGGATGGCGGCGCAGCGGTCCTTGGCCGTGCTCTGTTCGAGTTCGGTCAGCAAGGCTCGGGTTGCCGGCGCCAGTTGGGCGTCGGGTGTTGATTGAGTCGCGCCATGAAGATGCGCGGCGACCACGGCGAGCGCGTCGCCAATCCTCTCGATCACGAGCGCCGCCAGCTCACTCTGGCGCGGCGTGACAGGCTGAGTCAGGAACTGGCTCGACTCGAGATTGACGGCCATTGACAGATCGCGCAGGTCGATCATGTTCAGCAGCAGCGCGGTCTGGCGCCGCGCATGCGGGCCGCGAT
>JAFALK010000047.1 GCA_019234295.1 Roseateles sp. | reverse complement strand
CGGCGACGTGATCGTCAAGGTCGACCCGCGCTACTTCCGCCCGACCGAGGTCGAGACGCTGCTGGGAGACCCGTCCAAGGCCAAGGCCAAGCTGGGCTGGACTCCCAAGACGACGCTCAAGGAACTTGTGGCCGAGATGGTGCAGGCCGACTACAGCTCGGCGCAGCGCGACAGCCTGGTCAAGCAGGCCGGCTTCCAGGCCTACGACTACCATGAATAAGCCCATGAGTGCGATCGACAAGAACGCCCGCATCTTCGTCACCGGCCATCGCGGCATGGTGGGCTCGGCACTCGTGCGCCGCCTGCAGCAGGGCGGCTACACGAATCTCGCAACCGCGACGCGCTCGGAGCTCGACCTGCTGGACCAGCGCGCGGTGCAGGCCTTTCTGGCCGAGTGCCGGCCCGACTACATCTTCATCGCGGCGGCCAAGGTCGGCGGCATCCAGGCCAACAACGTATACCGCGCCGACTTCCTCTATCAGAACCTCATGATCGAGGCCAATCTGATCCACGGCGCCCATCTAGCTGGTGTACAGCGGCTGATGTTTCTGGGATCGAGCTGCATCTACCCCAAGCTGGCGCCGCAGCCGCTGACGGAAGACTCCCTGCTGACCGGTCCGCTGGAACCCACGAATGAGCCCTATGCCATCGCCAAGATTGCCGGCATCAAGCTCTGCGAGGCCTATAACGCGCAATTCCAGCGACAGTACGTCAGCGCGATGCCGACGAACCTTTATGGCCTCAATGACAACTACGATCTGGCCAACAGCCATGTGCTGCCCGCATTGATCCGCAAGTGTCACGAAGCCAAGCAGCGCGGCGATGCCGAGCTCGTGGTCTGGGGCAGCGGCACACCGCTGCGCGAATTTCTCTACGTCGACGATCTCGCTGACGCCTGTGTGCACCTGATGGAGCAGGGCTATGACGGCCCGCTCGTAAATATCGGCTGCGGATCCGACGTGACGATCCGCGAGTTGGCCGAAACGGTCATGAAGGTCGTCGGCTTCGAAGGCCGCATCGTCTTCGATGCCAGCAAGCCCGACGGTACCCCGCGCAAGCTGATGAGCGTGGAGCGGCTGTCCTCGCTTGGCTGGCGCGCCCGCACGGGATTGGAGCAGGGAATTGGGCTGGCCTATGCCGATTTCCTGAGTCGAGATGCGGCGGCCGTTGTCTAAGCCCGATGTCTTGAAGTCATGACGCACGGGGCATCGACGCTTGCAGCCCGCAGTCTGCGTGCCGTGGTCTGGTCCTACCTGGGCGCGGGTATGCGCATCTGCGCGCAACTCGTCATTCAGGTCGGTCTTGCGCGTCAGCTCGGACCGGCGGCCTTCGGCCAAGCCAGCACGGTGCTACTGGTGATGGGGCTCGGCTGGTTGCTCGCCGATGCCGGGTTCGGATCCGCCCTGATTCAGAAGGAACAGCTCCAGGACGACGACCTCGCTTTCGCGCTCGGCTGGGTCGTCCTGCTGTCGACGCTGATCGGCGTATTGACCTACGGCCTCTCGCCGTGGCTGGCGGGTCTGCTGAACGACCCGGCCCTAGTGCCGCTGGTGCGCGCATGCGCCGTGCTCATCCCCCTGCAAGCTTTGTCGAACATCCCGTTGAGCCTGCTGCGCCGCGACCTGGACATGAAGCGTCAGCAATTGCTCAGTGTCGGCACCTATGTGCTGGGAATGGGCGTGGTGGGATTTTCGCTGGCAGTCGCCGGCCTGGGGGCCTGGGCTCTGGTCGTGGGCTTCGGCGTGCAGCTGGCGCTGACGCTGGCACTGGGGTTTCGCTTGGCGCCCTTCCCTCTACGCTTGCGTCTGCATCACGCGAATACGGCCTTTCGCAACTTCGGCCTCAGCGTGTTGGCAACCAATCTGGCCAACTGGAGCATAGAGAGTCTGGATCGCCTGCTGGTCGGGCGGTTCTGGGGCCTGAAAAGCCTGGGCGAATATGCGGCGGCGGGCAATCTGGCGCGCGCGCCGGCCTCGGTCCTCGTGGGCACCTTGCAGGCCGTGGTGTTCTCGTCCACATCGCGTGCGCAGTCCGACCGCGAGCAGGTCCGCCGCGGCTTTGTCGCGGTGCTGTGCCTGGTCGCGCTCGTCAGCACGCCGCTGTTCTGCTTTCTGGCCGTGCAATCGGCCTTCGTGGTCCAGCTTCTTTACGGTCCGTCCTGGTCCAGCGCGGCACCCTTGTTCGCGGCGCTTTGCCTGAGCATCCCGAGCTATGCCGTTCTCTCGATCGCAGGACCCACGTTGTGGGGCCTGGGTGCCGCGCGATCCGAATTCCAGGTGCAGCTACTGATCGCCGTCGCCACCTTTGGCGGCTATGCCGCCCTGGCCGGCTGGCCGCTGGCAGAGGCCGTCTGGCTGGTGCCCGTACTCTCGCTGATACGCTCGATCCTAATCGTGAGGGCTCTGCTTCCGCGCTTGAACCTGAGCGTTCGGCATGTCCTGCATGCCTGCGCTGGAGGCGCGGCGCTTGCGATCGCTGCGGCGCTGATGGCCGGAGCGGGACTGATGCTGGCTCCGTCGCCTTGGACCAGCGTCCTGGTGAGTGCCGGCCTGTCGGCGCTGGCTTGCACGGCCGTTCTGCGGGCTGCGGGCCGTCATCTGCTGGTGGCCGAGCTTCGTTCCGTGATGATCCAGCGAGCCGCCGGCTCCGTGTGGGCTCGTCGCGCCTGCGGCTGGCTGGGCTTGCAGCCTGGAGTTGCTTCGTGAAGGCGCTGCATATTGCCTTCGTGGGGCATGTGGCGGGAGATGACATCCAGAGCCTGCTGGCGCCGGGCCAGGCCGTTGCATCACCGGGTTATGCCGGCGCGCCCCTGATGGGCGTGCTGATCGGCGAGCTGTTGCGCCAGGGACATCGCGTAACGGCCATTACCAGTGACTCCACGCTGCCGCTCGACGGCGGGCCCCAATACCGCCACGGCGCAGGTTTCAGCTACGTGGCAACGCCGGCGCGCCGTCGCGCCTGGCGGCCCAACGGGTTGCGGCTAGGGCGCGCGGTCGATTTCTTCGCGTTTGAGATCGGGCAGATCGCCCGTGCCGTCGATGCCTGCGCGCCCGATATTGTTCATGCCCACTGGTCCTACGAGATGGCGCTCGGCGCCATGCGCCAGGACCGGCCCATCCTCGTCACCTGTCACGACTCGCCGCGCCAGGTGCTTCGCTACTCGCGCAATCTCTACCGTTCCGTGCGCTACCTGATGGCGCGCCGGGTGTTCGCCAAGGGCCGGGAGTTCTCCGCGGTGTCGCGGTATCTGGCGGACGAACTCCGCCCCTACCTGGCCGAGGCGCCCGAGGTAATTCCCAACCCGGTGGCCGACTATGTATTCGCCGCCGGCGCGGGGCCGCGCCAACTGCCGGGCACGCGCCGGATCGGCCTGATCTGCAACGGCTGGGGCAGGCGCAAGAATGCGGAACCCGCCCTGGCGGCCTTTGCACGCTGGAGGCGGTCGGAGCCGCGCGCGGAACTCCACGTCTACGGGGACGACTTCGGTCCTGGCGAGCGAGCTCAGCGCTGGTCTCTCGGCCGCTGCCTGGCCGCCGGGATGCATTTTCACGGCAGGCTGCCGCACCGGGCCCTGGTCGAATCCCTCGCCACCATGGACGCGCTGCTTCATCCTGCGCTCGAAGAAACGTTCGGCGTTGTGCTCGCCGAAGCCATGGCGCTTGGTCTGCCCGTGGTGGCGGGGCGCAGCAGCGGCGCGGTGCCGGACGTGATGGCGGGAGATGCGCAGGGTCGCAGTCCGCTGGGGCTGCTGGTCGATGTAAGCCGTGTCGACGACATTGTCGGTGGGTTGGACGGCGTGTTCGACACCCAATACGCCGCGCGTTCGCGAGCCGGCATCGAGCGGGCCCGCGAGCACTACAGCACGGCCTCGGTGGTGCGGAGCTATGTCGACCGATACCACCGCATTCTTGCCAAGGAGTCACCATGCCCTTGATCACCGCTACAGCATGAATTCCCAGCATTCCACGTCATGAGCTACCTACTCATCGCCTTCTACGTTGCGACGCCCTATCTTGTGGCGGCGGCTGCGGGCCTCTCCATTGCCATCCTGGCGGTCCGTAGCTATGCGAGCTTCCGTGCCGGCATGATTCTGATGGTTTGCGCCTTCTGCCTGGACATCGTGGCGCTGTCGCGGCCCATCCTGCACATCGGCCTGACCCTCTACACCGCCGACCTGCCCATGGCCCTGCTGTTCGCCATTGCCGCTGCACGATGGATCGTGCGCCCGGATGTACCGCGGCGCGACCCGGCGTGGTTGTCGTTCGCATTGCTTTTCCTGGTCGACTTCGGCCTGGGACTCGTGATACACGGCACGGCGGCAGGCGCGCAGGCCCGTACCGATTTCCACGCCATTGCAGCAGGCGTCTATGCGTTGAGCTTCCCGGTCGGACGTAAAGAGATCCGTCAGACGATCGGCGCGCTGGTCGGTGCCGCCGTGGTCCTGATGCTGCTCTGCGTCTATCGCTGGACCGTTTACTACGGCAATTTTCGCGACTTGCTGCCACTCGCCGGCAGCTTCAACATCGATGGGCCGACGCGCGTGATCGGCTCGCCGGGCGCCCTGATGATCGGGCAGTTGGTGGTGGTGGGTCTGTTCTTTGTGTCCTTGGGACGCGGAGCCCTTTGGGCGCGCTTGCTGCTGCTCCCGATGACGGCCTCCGTGCTCGTGCTGCAACACCGCTCGGTCTGGCTGGCTTTGCTGGTCGGCCTGGGGGCCAGTTTGATCCTCGTGCGCAGCCACAAGGCGTCTCGCGTCCGGCAACTGCTAATGCTGGGCGCGCTAGTCGGGGCCGGCGTGATCGGCTTGGCCGCGAGTAGCGCGCTGCGCGGGCAGATCGAGACTTCCGCCGTGCGCGCGATCCAGGGCCAGGACACGGTGTCGGCGCGCTTCTCCAACTGGAAGGCCACCCTGACACAATGGCGTGAAGCCGGGCCACGCGCCATCGTCATGGGCCGTGAGGCCGGGGCCGACACGACGCGCACGGTCGTGGACTCCTCGGGCCGCGACGTGCGCATCAGCTTCGGTGCTCACAACTACTACATCATCGTGCTGACCACCATGGGCGTTGTCGGCGTGGCTCTTTTCGCGTGGATGGGCGCGCAGTCTCTCGCACGCCTGTACAGGCAATCTCGGGCCGACGACGACGACGCGCCCTATGCCAGTCTGTTGCTGGTGCTGCTGATGATGCAGGCTACCTACTATGTAGCCTATGCCACCGACCTGATGCAGTTCCTGATCTTCGGCATCGCCAGCGCATTTGCCTTCAGGCGCCATGCCGAGCCGGCCGAGGCAACCACGGCGCCGCAGGCGCGCCGCTTCCAAGGACCCGTAGTTCTCTGATGGGCGAGGCCTCGATATCCACCGAGAAGCCCGTGGCGTCACCGGCCCGGGGCCGCCTGTGCGTGCTCATGACCTGCTTCAATCGGCGCGAGATCACGCTGCGCTGTCTCGAGGCGTTCGAGCGCGATCAGGGGCTGGCGCAGCTGGCCGGCGTCATGGTGGACGACGGCAGCCGCGACGGCACGGCTGAGGCCGTCCGCGAACGCTTTCCCTGGATGCAGGTAGAGGTGAACACGGGCGAACCGCTGTTCTGGTGCCGCGGTATGCACCGGGCCTTGCAGATCGCGCTGACCAGGGGGTACGACAACTACCTGCTGCTCAACGACGACACGGTGCTCGAACCTGGTGCGATCACTGGAATGCTGTCCTGCGCCGAATCGCTGCGTCGCAGCGAGGGCCACCCGGTGCTTGTTTGCGGCAGCACCCGCGATGCTCTGAGCGGGCTGTGGACCTACGGGGGGGAGCGGCAGCGTTCACGCTGGCGCCCCGTCAATCCAGTCCCGGTGCCGCCCGGCGATGTGCCGCAGCGGCTCGACACGTTCAATGGCAACGTGGTCCTGCTGCCTGTCGACGTCGTCGAACGCCTGGGTAATCTCGACCCCGTCTTCGAGCATGCCATGGGCGATACCGACTACGGACTGCGTGCGACGCGTGCCGGAGTCGGTGTCTGGCTTGCACCTGGCTATCAGGGGCAGTGCAGCGTCAATGCCGTCGCGGGCACCTTTCGTGACCTCGCTTTGTCGCCGAGGCAGCGCTGGCGCCTGATGCTCGGCCGCAAGGGATTGCCCTGGCGATCCTGGGCTCACTTCACCCGCAGACATGCAGGCATTCTTTGGCCGGCGTATTTCGTGTGGCCCTATCTGCGCCTGCTGTCGACGATGGCTGCGCAGCGGATCAGAGGCAGGAACGGGCCCGCGGGCCGGGCGTAGAGAGGGCGAAATGTGCGGCATCAACGGCGTGGTCACGAACTGCGCGCAGGGCAGGGATCAGCTGACGGCGACGGTGGCGCGTATGAACGCAGCCACCCGGCATCGCGGTCCCGACGGTGAAGGCCTGTTCGCCGACGACCAGGTGGCTCTGGGCCATCTGCGTCTGTCCATCATTGACCTCAGCGAGGGCGGCGCCCAACCGATGCACAGCCCCGACGGCTTGATGACCCTCGTCTTCAATGGAGAGATCTACAACTACATTGAGATCGGCGCCGAGCTGCGCGCGCTGGGGCACCAGTTCCGCTCGCATTCCGATACCGAGGTGCTGCTGCATGCCTACCTGCATTGGGGCGAAGACTGCGTGCAGCGCTTCAATGGCATGTGGGCCTTCGCGATCTGGGATGCGCGCCGGCGTCGTCTGTTCGCTTCGCGCGACAGACTCGGCGTCAAGCCCCTGCTCTACGTTGAGAACGGCGGCCAGCTGTTCTTCAGCAGCGAGGTTGCCGGCATCCAGGCCGCGCAGCCGCTGCGCGAGGCCAACGAGGGCAAGCTGCACGACTTCCTGGCCTACGGCTATCGCACCAACAACGGCGAGACCTTTTTCAAGGGCCTGCGCGAGCTGCCCTCGGGGCACAACCTGATCTGGCAGGACGGCCGCGTTCAACAGACCCGCTACTGGTCGCTGCCGGAGCCCGGGCAACGTCTACCGCTGCCCGCCGACGAGGCCGGCGAGGCCTTCAAGGATCTGCTGCGCGATGCCGTGCGCCTGCGTTTCCGCTCCGACGTGCCCGTGGCCATGCTGCAGAGCGGCGGCATCGACTCCTCGGTGATCTGTACCATTGTCAACGACGAGATCGGCGAGCATCGCCTGGGCCCAGATGCAGTCAGCGCCTTCACGGCCACACATCCCGGCCACGCCTATGACGAAAGCGCAGCCGTGCGCGAGTTGATGCTGTCTTGCCCGCACATCCGCCCGGTCGAGCTGACGCCGAACGGCGAGGAACTGGCCACGCATTACGAAGCCTATGTTGCCGCCATGCAGGAGCCCAAGGCCAGTGGTGCGTCCTTCGCGCATTGGCGCTTGATGCAAGCCATCCGTGCCCAGGGGATCAAGGTCGTGATCAACGGTCAGGGTGCCGACGAAGCGTTGGCCGGCTACGGCTTCTACATCCGCGGCTACCGAATGCTGGACCTGCTGCTAGGCCAACCTCTCGAGGCGTTGCACGAGGCACGTGCCATCCGTGCCGAAATGGGCTGGGGCTATGCCAGTCTGGCCGCCCAGACTGCCAAGGCAATGCTGGGCCGGCGCGCGGCCTCGCAGGCTCGGGCGAACTTTGTCGAACATTCGGCACAGCTGCTGAGCCCCTCCTTTCGTCAGGCCAACGCGGCCTATCTGCCGGATCTGAGCATGTCCTGGCGCGGCGGCAATCTGGACCGGCATTTGCGCAGCCAGATCCAGGACTACGGATTCAACCAAATCCTCAAGTACGAGGACGTCTCGTCGATGAGCCAGGGCATCGAGATCCGCTCGCCCTTTGTCGACTACCGGCTGATGGAGTTCGCCTTCAGCCTGCCCGACGAGGCCAAGTTCTCGCGCGGCGTGACCAAGAAGATCCTGCGCAACGCCTTCGATTCGCGGGTGCCGCACCGCATCATCCGCGCCAAGACCAAGCTGGGCTTTGCCACGCCGGTTGCCGACTGGTTTGCGCAGCCGGCCATGCAGGCTTTGGTGCACCGTACTATCTCGTCACCTTCCTTCCAGTCACGCACACTGTGGCGGCCAGATCGGGTCGCGCAGCGGCTGCGGCAGCCGCTTTCGGGCGGTCACGCCGCGCCGGCCTGGCGCTTCCTGATGGTGGCTCGCTGGCTCGAGCAACACGGCATCGTCAATGTCTGATCGCAAGACGCTCCGGGACGCTCACATCGTCATCTGCCAGAAGCGCCTGGTCCATTACCGCCTGGCCTTCTTCGAGCGCCTGCGCGAGCGGCTGGCGCGCGAGGGCGTGCGCCTGAGCCTCGTGCACGGAGCGGCGTCGGCCGAGGAGGCGTTGCGGCAAGACGGCGCCGAGCTGCCCTGGGCCGAGTCGGTGCGGCTGCGCGAGTTCTTCGGTGGGCGAGCCTACTGGATGCCGCTGCCCAAGGGGCTGCGCGGGGCCGATCTCGTCGTCGTCACACAGGAGAACAAGATCCTGTCCAATTACGCGCGACAGCTCGCCCGCCCGTTCCGGCGCCAGCGCCTCGCCTTCTGGGGGCACGGCCGCAACTTCCAGAGCGGCCGGCCGGGCGGTTGGCGCGAGCGCTGGAAGCGATTCTGGACCGGCCGTGTGGATTGGTGGTTCGCCTACACCGAGCTGAGCCGCCGTGCCGTCGAGGCGCAGGGTTATGCGCCAGAGCGCATCACCGTGCTCAATAACGCAATCGACGGCGAAGGTTTTCGCGCCGACCTGGCCGGGACGGGCGAGGACCTACCGGCCTTCCGGGCCGGGCAGGGCATCGCTTTGGATGCTCCGGTGGCGATCTACTGCGGCTCGCTTTACGAGGACAAACGTCTGGGGCTGCTGGTTGCGGCGGGCGAGATCATGGCGAAGCGTTTGCCTGGATTCCGGCTGCTAGTGCTGGGCGCCGGTCCTGAGGAGAACATGCTGCGCGCAGCCGCCACCACGCGGCCCTGGCTGTGCCTGCTGGGCATGCGCAAGGGCCGGGACAAGGCGCTTGCTTTCCGTGCCGCGAGCGTGCTGCTCAATCCGGGCGCCGTGGGCCTGCACGTGATCGACAGCTTTATCTCAGGCTGTCCGCTCGTGAGCCTGGCCGAGGCTCGGCACGGGCCCGAGATCGCCTACCTGGAGCATGGTCGCAATGCGCTGCTGCTCGACCGGGACGACGCTGGCGCCTTCGCCGATGCGGCCTGCGGCCTGTTGGCCGATGCCGGGCGGCTCGCAGCCATGCGCGCCGCTTGCGAAGAGGCCGGGCGCCGCTACACGCTTGACGCGATGGTCGAGAACTTCGCCCGCGGCGCGCTCGCTGCCCTGGCCGCGCCGAAGCGATGAACGGCCGGCCTTTGCGCGTGCTCGTCGCGCACAACGTCTATCAGCATCGCGGCGGCGAGGACAGCGTCATGGAGGCCGAGGTCGAGTTGCTCCGCCGGCACGGCCATGCAGTCGAGATCTATCTGCGCCACAACGAGGAGATCGAGCACATGGGCAGGCTGCAGGCGGCTCGCGACGCGCTGTGGTCTCCGCGCACGGTGTCCGACGTGGCGGCGATCTGCGAACGCTTCAATCCGGACCTTATCCATGTCCACAACACCACGCCGCTGATCTCGCCCTCGATCTTCTGGGCCGCTGAGCGTGCCGGCGTGCCGGTGGTGCAGACCCTGCACAACTTCCGCTTGCTGTGTCCGCAGGCCCTGCTGCTGCGCGAGGGCCGGGTCTGCGAGGATTGCGTTGGCAAGGTGCCCTGGCGAGGTGTCGTCCATGCCTGCTACCGCGGCAGCCACGCCCAGACGGCTGTCCTGGCATTGGGCAACACGGTCCATCGTTGGGCGCGCACCTGGTCGGACAAGGTCACGCGCTTCATCGCGCTCAACGACTTTGCGCGTGACAAGTACATCCAGGGTGGTTTGCCGGCCGAGCGCATCGCCGTCAAACCCAACTTCGTGGACCTACCGGCACCCGACTTCGCTGCGCCGCGCGAGGGCCTGGTTTTCGTGGGACGCCTGTCGGAAGAGAAGGGCGTGCAGACTCTGATCGACGCTGCGCGCCTGATGCCGCCGGGCCTGCGCCTTCGCGTGGTCGGAGACGGCCCGCTTGCAGACGTGCTCCGTGCCGAGCCGCGCATCGAATGGCTGGGCAGCGCGCCGCCCGAGCAGGTCTACGCGCAGATGCGCCGTGCGAGCCTGCTGCTGCTGCCGAGCATCTGGTATGAGAACTTCCCACGTACCCTGGTCGAATCCTTTGCTTGCGGCACGCCGGTGCTGGCGAGCGACCTCGGAGCCCTGCCTACGCTGATCGAGCCGGGCCGCACGGGCTTGCTCGCGCCTGCTGGCAACGCTTCGGCCTGGGCCGAGCGCATGGCCTGGGCTTGCGCGCATGCCGATGAACTTGCGGTCATGGGCGGCGCCGCTCGCCGGCACTACGAGGAATGCTGGACGGCGCAGGCTAACTACGAGCAGTTGATGGTCATCTATTCGAGTGCAGTCGGCGGCGCCCGGGGTCACCCACATCAATGAGGGGCGACGCAACTGCGTCGGCGCCCCAATTGAACTCGCCGACCCGGGTCAGGGCCGCAGCAGCAGGGCCGCCGGCAGGGCGTTGAAGTAGTCGCTCCAGTTGCCATAGCCCGTGGCCACCGGATGGCCTGTGGCGCCAGGGAAGCGGGCGTCGAAGACCTGCCTGTCCCGCAGCACGGTGCCTGCGATCGGTACCGCCGGGAAAAGACCCGCATGGGGCAGCAGACCTAGCTCGTGGTATTCGTCCATTGCCTGGGGGCTGCCCATGTAGTGGACCTCGCGTGAACCGATGGCGTTAGCCGCGCTCAGGTCCTGCCTGGCGCGCCAAGGCTGGTGGAAGAACCAGACACGGCGGCCGCGGATCAATTCGATATAGGTGTTGATCGCGAGCGCGATCGACTTCGGTGCCGCATTGCCGCGGCTCTCGCTGCCAAACAGACCCTCGCGGGTGCTGAATTCGACGAGGCTGCGGTCGCCCTGGCGTGCCAGCAGGCTGGCCAGCAAGGCCGCGCCCTGCAGATCGGCGCTGCCATAGATCGCGCCCTGGCCGGGAATGCAGTAGTCGCCGTTGCGCGCATACTCGCCGAGGCTACCGTCGGGGTAGACGCTGTAGGCCAGCCACTCCATGAAGTAGCGCTTGGCGCTGCCGACCAGGACCGGATCGGCGAGCAGGACGCCTGCCGCACCGAAGGCCGCGGTGGCGATCGAGCGGCGGTTGTTGTAGTACTGCGAGAGCACCGACAGGCGCGGGCCCAGACTGCCGTCGGCGCGCACATAGGCATAGACGGGCAGGGCCGCCACCTCGTCGCTGGCGTCGACCCTGCAGTCGCCCGTCGTGTCGTAGCGCTTGGTCCACCAGGTTTCAGACTCGCTGGCAGGCTTGGCAGCGCCTCGGCGAGCCTGGTAATTGCCGCTCAGGCGCAGCGGAAACACATCGGCCAGGCCCTTGTCGCTCATGACGGCGAGAAAGTAGGCGTTGTGCCGGATGAAGCGCTCGATGCGCACGCGTTGCTTCGGCGCTAGCGCGGCTCGGACGTAGTCATAGCTGACGATGTATCGCAGCAGCCAGGCGCCATGGAAGAAGAGACCGTCGAGCACCCTGCCGTCGGGGTATTTGAGGCACTCGGTTGAGGGCAGGTCCAGGGCCGGATTGTCTGCCTGCTCAAGCAAGTAGGCGACCACCGCGGAGCGCGCCTTGGCGTCGTCCCGGATGAGGGCGGAAAAGGCGGCGTCGCGGGCCTGGATGCCCAGGGTACCCAGTTCACGGGCATCCGAGCCCGCGGTGAAACTTACTTCGCCGATGCTCATGAAGGCATTGGCATGGACGCTGACGCGGCCCCAGTCGGCCGGCGAGCCGGGCATGAAATCGTCGGCTGTGACAAAGGGACCGATGACCACGCGTTCACGCCAGCGGCTCAGTTCTTCCAGGCTGTAGAACACGCCCCCGCTGGCGGGCTGCGGAGCGGCGTCGGTCGGGTCGAGCCCGGCGGGCGGGGTATAGCCCAGGAGGCAATGCGGCACGGGGCCTATGCCTTGCAGGGTAGCGCGTGGCCAGGTGTCGGCATCGGCGAGGCGGCTTATGGCCTTCGCGCTGCCGAGTAGGTCCGATGCCGGAGCTTCGGCCAAGGCGCCATGTGGTAGCAGCAAGGTGCAGAGCAGCGAAAGCGCCGCACGACGGAGCGAAGGGGAGGAGGGCATGCGCGCGGGGCCGGCGGCAGGCTGCGAGGGGCGATGGGTCGGGTCAGCGCCCACAAAGCCTCGAATCAGTCTGCGCCGAGCTTGCTGGCCAGGATGTCCACGATCCGCTCCGCCGACCGCCCATCCCACAAAGCCGGCCGCCGTCCGCGTTTGCCGCCCGTCTTCAGCGTCTCAAGCGCCAGGCCGATGATGATGTCGGGATCGGTGCCGGCCAGCACATTGCTGCCTTCGTCGACGGTCACGGGCCGCTCCGTGTTCTCGCGCATGGTGATGCAGGGCACGCCCAGGGCCGTGGTCTCCTCCTGCAGGCCGCCGCTGTCGGTCAAGATCACGGCAGCGTCCTTC
>JAFALK010000044.1 GCA_019234295.1 Roseateles sp. | reverse complement strand
ATGCAAGGAGCGAATCCAAAGGACCGAAACAGACAGCGCAACGATCAAAACGCGACGGCAATCAAACCAGCCCGCCGAGATGACCACTAGCGACGAAGCCGGGGACCTGTCGTTGGCGCAAATCTTCTGCCGCGCGGTCACCTAGGCGGTCGCAATGGCATTTCGACCAGGATATTCCACAAGGCAATCGATTGCGGAAGGTGCCTGGTTGATTCTGAAAACAAAATTGGGGCGGCCCGGCCGCCCCTTCTCAAGCCGCCTTCTTGGACTTGGGCCGACCGGTTTTGATGGCTGGCACGCTCGTCAGCGCGCGCATCAGGGCCGCCTCACCAAGGCCAGCGAGCAACTTGACGCCAGCACGCAGCAATTCGCTCTTCTTCACCGGATGCGCCGCAGCCAACGCGCGCTGCTTCAACTGGGCCAGCGCCGCGTACTCGTCCGCTGGCATGGTGAAGCTGTCGCGCACAAGTTTGGTCTTGGCAGCCTTTGATTTTTCGGTTTTCGCAGAACCTTTGTGGGCCACGCCGGCCGAAGGCTTGACCGCGGTTTTCGTGGCAGCCTTGGTCTTTGTGGCGGAAGGCGATGCCGCCCCACTCTTCTTGGCAGCCGGAGCTGCCTTGGCCCCGGCGCGTTTCGCGGCGGTCTTTGACGGGGCTGCCGCGGGTGGTTTTTTGACGGTGGCGTTCATGTCATCTTCCTTTCATATTGAAACCGTATATTCAGTTTACATAGTTTCTTGGCTCATGCCTTGCAGTGGCTGAGCTGGCGCCCATGCCGCAATCTGCGACCTTTCCCGCGTCATCTCCCACACTGGCTGCCATCGATCTGGGCTCCAACAGCTTCCGTCTCGAAATCGGAAGCCTGTTGCAAGGCGACTACTTGCAGATTCACTGTCGCAAGGAAATGGTGAGGCTGGGTGCGGGACTGGATGCGCGAGGAACGCTATCGCGCGAGGCCATGAGCCGCGGCCTTGGCTGCCTGAAGCGATTCGCATCCGACCTCGCGAGATTGGGTCCGGACGGTGTCCGTGTTGTGGCCACGCAAACCTTGCGCGAAGCGAGGAACAGCGGTGAATTCATCCGTCATGCCGAGGATGTGCTTGGCGCGCCGGTCGAGGTCATCTCCGGACAGGAGGAGGCGCGGCTCATCTACGCCGGCGTATCCTTCCTGCACCCCTCGGATCACCGCCGTCTCGTCATCGACATTGGCGGGCGCTCGACCGAGATCATCGTGGGGCAGGCGCGCACGCCCCATGTCGCCGAGTCCTTCAAGGTGGGTAGCGCCAGCATTTCCCAGCGGCATTTCCCGAATGGTCGCGTGACGGTGGAAGGATTTCGAGCCGCGCAGCGCGCTGTGCGCGCTGAGTTCGGCACAGCATTGGCGTCGTTCTCGCCCCAGCATTGGGACGAAGCCATGGGTTCATCGGGTACGGCAGGCGCCGTGTCGACTGTGCTGCGGCTCAATGGCGTCACGGACGGTGAGTTGACGGCCGACGGTCTGCGCTGGTTGATCGAGCGCTGCGTGGAGGCAGGTCATATCGACCATCTCGAACTTCCTGGCCTCAAGGACAGACGCCGCTCCGTGCTCCCTGGCGGCTTGTCCATCCTCTACACCTTCTTTGCACACTGTGGCGTGCGACAACTGCATTCCACGAGAGGGGCGCTGCGCCAGGGCGTGATCGTCGACCTGCATGAAAGCCGACTATCCAATGGCAACGACCACCGTGCACGAGGCGGCATGAAGTCTCGGGCGATGCCTGAATCGGTGCGCGCGTAGCTCGATCGGCTTGCGCAGTCACACAACGAAAAAGCCCGGCGTGAGCTGGGCTTGTTTGTCCGATGGGCCGAAGCGACGGTCAGCTCAGCCGAATCAAGGTGAACCGTTGCGGAACTACCGTTGTACTTGGTCGTGAGCTTGAAGCCTGTGACGCTGGTCGGTGCGCCTGCGGAAGCGCCGGGTGAATTTGCTCGTGCGGTGTACTTCGCCGAGGGCACAGACCAAGACATTGCTGACCGTCATCTGTACCGACAAGTACTTGAGAAAGTCACGGATGTCTTTCGGGATGGATGGCCAACTTTAACGACGACTAACTGACGTCCAATCTCAAGAAACCTAGTTCCGGTTTCGGTCGTGAAGGGCCAGGCGCTGTTCAACACAGGCCAGGCCCGCAGGAATCTCTTGCCTTCCGGCCTTCGGGCGGCGAGCTCAGGTCGAGGCGGGGGAAGATGTCAAGCAAGCCCCTGCGTGGAACCTCAACGATACTTTCGCTTCTTGTCGCATAGGGCGCAGCTCGATGAACATTAGCACTCGAATTTTCTTGTTTGCCGCGGCGACAGCTTGCTACTCAGTCTGTGGAGCGGCCACCGTCCTGAAGTTGCAAATCGTCGAGCGTCCGCCGTATCTGATAGTCAAGCCAATTGGCGAATTTGGTGGCATTACGGTCGATCGCAGCATGGCTGCCATTAGGCTCGCTGGCATTCCAGTCGAGTTGGAGCGGGTTCCTGCGCTGCGTCAGCTGCAGCGACTGCGGCTCAATGCCGAACCGGTCTGCTCTGTTGGTTGGTACAAGACCAAGGAGCGGGAGCAGTTTGCAAAATTCAGCGACCCGGTCACGCAAGATTCTCCTTGGGCCGCTTTCGTGAACGTGCATTTCGAAGTGCCGGGTGATGGGTCTGTCAAAAGCATCCTGGCGGACCCGCACACGACAGTCCTGATGAAGAGTGGATACGTGTATGGCGACTATCTGGACGCGCAGATGGCAGTGATGAGAGCCCAGCGCCAGGAAACCAGTGCTGACATGCCCGCACTGTTCAAGATGGTTGCTGCAGGACGAGCGCAGATCGCCTTCGCACCCATCGAAGAAATTCAGTACTACTTGGCTTCCAAATGGCTGAATTCCACCGACATCAAAATTGTCACCTTCAAGGAGATGCCTGAAGGCTACAAGCGATATCTAATGTGCAGCAAGCAAGTGGATGACGAACTGATCAGTCGTTTCAATTCGGCTCTTGGCAGACTCTGACCCGCCGCCTCGCGGTCTGCCTGCATTGACTGCAACATTGAGGCAGACGAAGTGCTACAGGAACGCGGGCGACGGCACATTTGGGGGAGGCGAGGAAGGCGCTCGTGGCCGAAACGGGCGGGCGGATCGTGGGCCTGGTGCATTGTGTGTTCCACGGCAGCACCCATCGTCTGCAGCCGGTCTGCTCGCAGCAGGACTTGTTCACCGATGAATTCCCGCGCCGCCGGGGCGTGGGTCGGCTCCTGATCGAGGCTGCCTACGATCGAGCCAGGCAGGCTGGCAGCCCGCGCGTGACCTGGCACATGCAGGAGGGCAATGCCCGGGGGATCTCGCTCTACGACAAGCTCGCCCAGGGTGCGGACCTCATCGTGTACACCGCCGAGCAATAGCCTGATCGCGGCAAGGCCGGCACGCCTAGGCCATCATGGCGGCCATGTCCGCATCGAAATTCCGCATCCCCCTCTCCGTTCTCGATCTCTCGCCCATCTGCGAGGGCGGGGACGCCGGTGAGTCTTTCCGCAATTCGCTGGCCCTGGCGCGCCACGTCGAGCAGCTCGGCTATTCGCGCTACTGGCTGGCCGAGCACCATGGCATGCCTGGCATCGCCAGCGCGGCCACCTCCACGCTGCTGGCGTATGTGGGCGCCGGCACGTCGACGATCCGCATCGGCGCGGGCGGAGTGATGCTGCCCAATCATTCGCCTCTGGTGGTGGCGGAGCAGTACGGCACGCTGGAAGCGCTCTTCCCGGGGCGCGTCGACCTGGGTCTGGGCCGTGCCCCGGGCTCCGACGGCGCCACCGCCCGCGCGCTGCGTCGCGACCTGCATGAGAGCTCCGAGCGATTTCCGCAGGACGTGGTCGAGCTGATGGACTTCATGAGCCGAGAGCCGCGCCAGCGTGTGCTCGCTGTACCGGGGCAGGGCAGCGAGGTGCCCGTGTGGATCCTCGGCTCCAGCACTTTCGGCGCGCAGCTGGCCGCGCATCTGGGCCTGCCCTTTGCATTCGCCTCTCATTTCGCACCGCAGATGATGATGCAGGCGATCCAGATCTATCGGCAGAGTTTCAAGCCTTCGGCGCAGCTGGAGCGGCCCTATGTGATGCTCGGTTTCAACGTTTTCGCCGCGCCAAGCGATGCCGAGGCGCATCTGCGCGCCAGCTCCTGGCAGCAGGCCTTCGTCAACCTGCGCAGCGGCCGCCCGGGCAGGTTGCCTGCGCCCGTGGCCGGCTATCGCGAGCGCCTGGACGAGGCTGCGAATGCGCTGCTCGACGGCGTGCTGGCCTGCGCGGCCATTGGCTCCCCGCAAACCGTGCACGAGCAGGTGCTGGCCTTTGTCGAGCGCACCGGTGCCGACGAGTTGATGATCGCTTCGCAGACCTTCGATCCGGCGGCCCGGCGCGAGTCGTATTCACTGCTCGCGAGCGTCATGGCAAGCGCTTAATCGCTTGCGAGCTCCTTCATCCTCGCCCGGTTTCCCTTTACCCAGGACAGCAGCTCCTCAGCCGGCATGGGCCGCGCGATCAAGAAGCCCTGGGCGGTGTCGCAGTCCAGGCTGCGTACGAGCTTCCAGTCCTCGACCTGCTCGACGCCCTCGGCCACGGTGGAGATCTTGAGCCGCTTGCCCATGTCGACACTGCTCTGGAGGATGGCGTGGCGGTTCGCGCGCTGGGACGCGCCGTCCACGAAGATGCGGTCGATCTTGAGCTCCGTGAAGGGGCTGCGCGAGAGCGTCTGCATGCTGGAATAGCCCACGCCGTAATCGTCCATAGAGAGGCCAAAACCCTTGAGTCCGAGGCGCGCAAGATTGGCCATCGCCGTGGAACGCATGATCATGGTCTCGGTCACTTCCCAGATCACCTGCGCCGGCTCCAGACCACGCTCGCGGACCATGACGACGAGCTCGCCGGCAAAGCCCGGGTCCGCCAGGTCGTCGGCCGAGAGGTTGATGCTCATGGTCAGGTGGGGCAGGCTGCGTGCCCAGTTCTGCAGCATGTCCAGCGACTGGCGCACGATGGACAGCGTGAAGCGCGGCATCAGCGCCGAGCCCTCGATCTTGGGGATGAAGTGCTGAGGCCCGAGCAGACCGTGCTCGGGATGGATCCAGCGCGCCAGCGACTCCACGCCCTTGATCAACCCCGTCTTCATCGAGACCTTGGGCTGGACATAGGGCTGGAACTGGCCCGCATCGAGCGCGGCCTCGATCTCATCGAGCGAGAAGTTCGGGCCTTCGCCGCGGCGTGGCGCGCGCTGCATCTCAGCGCCGCGCAACATCCGCCCCAGCGCCTCCTCGGTCACCGGCTTGGCCAGGGTGCCAAGCAGGCGCACGCCCGATGTCTCGTCGCGTAACGCTTCGACGGTCTCCAGCAAGCGAGGGTCGCGTGCGCTGGTGGCGATGACGTCGACGGTGCGCGCCTGGTCAACCAGACGCGTGATGAACTCGATGCCGTCCATGCTCGGCATGTCGATGTCCGTGATGATCAGGTGGACGCGGGCCTGCTGCTCGTCGAGCAGGTGCAGGGCCTCGATACCATCGGCCGCTTGCAGCACGGTGCCGTACTGCAGTGCGTTGAGCAGCCGCACCAGGTGGGCGCGCTGCACGCCGGAGTCGTCGACGACCAGGACGACGCGCTCGCTGTTGCTGCCGGTTGCCGTCATCGGGTGAGCCCGCTCAATTCACGCAGCTCGCGGCCGATGTCCGCCAGCGAGAGCACCTGGTCCACCGCACCGAGCTTGATGGCTTCGCGGGGCATGCCGAAGACGACGCAGCTCGCCTCGTCCTGCGCGATCGTGTGGGCGCCGGACTCCTTCATCTGGGCCATGCCGGCCGCGCCATCGTCGCCCATGCCGGTCAGGATCACGCCCAGCGCCTGCGCGCCCACCGAACGCGCGACGGAGCGAAACAGCACGTCGACGGATGGCCTGTGGCGCTTGACGGGGGGGGCCTCGAGCACTTCGGCGACGAGCTGGCCCGCGGCGTCCCGCCGCACCTGCAGATGACGACCGCCCTGGGCGATCACGGCCATGCCCGGTCGCAGCACATGGCTGGCTTGGGCCTCGATGATGCTGATCTGCGCCAGGCCGTTCAGGCGTTTGGCAAAGGCGGCCGTGAACTTCTCGGGCATGTGCTGCACGACGCAGATCGGCGGGCAGCTTGGCGCCAGCGGGGTCAACAGCGCCTCCAGCGCCTGTGTGCCGCCGGTGGAGGTGCCGATAGCCACGAGCTGCGGTGGCGGCCCGACCCGGCGCAGCTCGGACGAGCGTGCCGCAGGAGCGGCCGGCGTGCTGCCAGTGACCGCGGCACCGTTGCTGGCTGGCCCCGGGGCCGGCGACCCGGGCGGGCGGGCGGGGGGCATCGGGCGCAGTCGCGCCACGTTCGCGCTGGCGGCAATGTTGACGGCCGTGATCAACTCCAGCGCGATGTCCTCGAGAAAACGGCGCACGTCGCTGCGCGGCTTCGTGATCACGGAGACGGCGCCTGCTGCCAAGGCCTCCACGGAGGCAGCCGTGCCGCGCTCCGTCACGGCCGAGCAGATGACGACCGGTGTGGGTCTTTCGGCCATGATCTTGCGCAGGAACGTGATGCCGTCCATGCGCGGCATGTCCACGTCCAGCACGATGACGTCGGGCCAGTCCGTGCGCATGCGATCCATGGCAAGCAGTGGGTCGGCGACGGCATGCAGCACCTCGATGCCCGGCGCACTCTGCAGAATGACGCTGAGCACCTGACGCACCACGGCGGAGTCGTCAACGATCAGGACGCGAACCTGGCCTCCTGGAGTCATCTTGGCAATTCCCTCGATCTGGTGACGGCGGGCAAGGCCGTGGGCACACGCTGTTCGTGGCGTACCCAAACCTCGCCGCTCTTGATGCTGAAGACGATGCGGCGGTGGCCGGCTTCGAAGAGACTTTCGGACACGACTCGGATGCCCGCCTCGCGCAGCATCAGCCGCGCGGCTTCGCCGTTGCGCCGGCCGATGTCTTGGCCCTTGCCCGAGGGGAGGTCGAACATGGCGCCGCCACCGAAGATCTTGGCCTCGCATTCGCAAGCGTTGCAGCCGCGGGCGGCCAGATCGGCAATCATCATGGCGAGTGCGTCGGCGCCGTAGCGCGCGTTGCGCGGCCGGCGATGATCGGTGCCCGTGCCCGGCAGCAGGAAGTGCGACATGGCGCCGAGTCGCATCGTCGGATGCCACAGTGTGATGGAGACGCAGGAACCCAGCAGCGTCGAGATGCGGTGCTGCGCATCGCCAGTGAAGTGCTCGCCCGGCATGAGGAAGATGGAGATGCTGCGGCCGGGGCTCATCACTATCGCTTCTGGTAGATGGACGGCGCGAGGGCGCGCACGTCGGTGCTGATGTCGTTGAGCGTCTCGGAATGGCCGACCAGCAGATGGCCGCCGCGGCGCAGCTGCATCAGCGCGCGGGCCACCACGGCCCGCTTGGTCTCCAGGCTGAAGTAGATCATCACATTGCGCAGGAAGATTAGGTCGAACTCGCCCAGCCCCGCCGGCAGTGGCTTGTCGAGGTTGATCTGCATGAACTGCACGCGCTGGCGCAGCTCGCGCTCGATCAGCAGCGTACCCGATTGCGCGCCCGTGCCGCGCAAGCACCAGCGCTTGCGATAGTGCGCGGGCGTGTGCGTGGCGCGGCTCTCGGGATAGTGGCCGCTGCGGGCGCAGGCCAGCATGCGGGCCGAGATGTCGGAGGCCAGCACGTGCCAGGGCAGGCCGGCCAGGGGATCGGCCAGCGTCATCGCGATGCTGTAGGCCTCCTCGCCGCTGGCGCAGGCGGCGCTCCACACGCGCAGCGGGTAGCGTTTGCGACGTGCCATCTCGGCCTGGGCTTGCAAGAAGTCGAAGTGACCCTTCTCGCGGAAGAAGAAGGTCTCGTTCGTGGTCAGCAGGTCCACGGCGAGCTGCACTTCGGCGGAGTCTCCCTTGCGCGAGAGCAGGTCGAAGTACTCGCCGTAGTTGCGGCAGTTGAGCTGGTTCAGCCGCTTGAACAGGCGGCCCGTGACCAGGGCCTTCTTGCTGTCGGACAGCGTGATGCCAGCCCTGTCGTAGATGAAGCCCTGGAAGCGCGCGAATTCCTCGTCGCTGATCTGGGGCACGACCAACCCGATCACTTGGCGGCCCCCAGTGCGGGCAGGGGCGCTGGCGCGATGGCGGCGAGCTCCGACACCGACAGCACGCGGTCCACGTCGAGCAGGATGAGAAAACGCCCACCCGCCTTGCCTATGCCGGCGATGAAATCGCTCGAGATCTTCATGCCGAAGCTCGGCGCCGGCTCGATGTCCGCTGGCGGGATGTCCTGCACGGCGTTGACGGCGTCCACGATCATGCCGATGACCTGGCGCTCGCCGACTGGCCCGGTCTCCACGATGACGATGCAGGAGCGCCGGCCGATGACGGTCGGCCGACGACCGAAGCGCACGGACAGATCCAGCACTGGCACGACGGCGCCGCGCAGATTGATCACCCCGGTGATCGTGGGCGGCATCAGCGGCACCGGCGTCACGCTGGCGTACTCGATGATCTCTTTGATCGAGAGAATGTGCACGGCATACGACTCGCCGTCCAGCATGAACGTCAGGAACATCGCGGGTGCTCCTGGTGGCGCGACCTGCGCGACCTGCGCGGGCAGCTCGGTCCTCGGGCTGGGGCGGTTTGCGAGCTGCATGTCAGTAGCGTACGAAGAGGGACTCGTCCAACTTGCTGTCGCCGTCGGCGTCGACGTCCACAGTGCCGGAGGGGGGCGGCACGAGCGGGGAGAAGCGGCGACCCTTGGCGCGCCTGGCGACGGCTGCCACCGGATCGGCCGATCTGCCCGGCTCCCGGAGCAGCGCGTGGGTCTTGAAGAAGGAGACGACGTGCTGCAGCTCCTCGGCCTGGCCGCTCATCTCCTCGGCGGTGGCCGCCAACTCCTCGGCGCCTGCGGCGTTTTGCTGGGTGGCATGGGAGAGCTGGCCCACGGCCGAGTTGATCTGCGCCACGCCAGTGCTCTGCTCTTCGCTGGCCGCCGTGATCTCCTGCACCAACCCGGAGGTATTGCGGATGCCAGGCACGATCTCGTCGAGCAAGGTGCCTGCACGTTCGGCCAGGGCCACGCTGCCCGCGGCCACTTCGCCGATCTCGGCCGCCGCGACCTGGCTGCGCTCGGCGAGCTTGCGCACCTCGGCCGCCACGACGGCGAAACCCTTGCCATGCTCGCCCGCGCGTGCGGCCTCGATGGCGGCGTTCAGGGCGAGCAGATTGGTCTGGTAGGCGATGTCGTCGATGATGACGATCTTCTTGGCGATCTGGCGCATCGCCGTCACGGTGGACTTCACCGCGCCACCACCCTCGGCGGCTCCATCGGCAGCCTTGCGCGCCATGATGTCCGTGGCGCGCGCGTTCTCAGTGTTCTGCGCAATGCTGGACGTCATCTGCTCGAGGGAGGCGCTGGTCTCCTCGACGCTGGCGGCTTGCTCGCTCGTGGCTTGCGAGAGCGATTGCGCCGTGGCGCTGACCTGCGCGGCGGCACTGGTCAGGCTCTGTGCGCCGGTCGACACCTCACCCACCACCCGCGCCAGTTTGTCCACCATGCCCTTCACGGCGGCCAGCATGCTGCCGTAGTCGCCATTGCGCAGCTCGATGTCCACGGTCAGGTTGCCATTGGCCACCTCGCTGACCATGGCGGCGGCGTAGGCGGGCTCGCCACCGAGCTGATGCACCAGGTTTCTGATGATGAGCCAGGCGATGGCGATGCCGGCGATCAGGCCCGCGGCGAGCATGATCATATTGAGCCTGAGCGTGCGGGCCGAGTCGTCCAGCGCGGACCTGTAGTACTGCTGGGAGAGTGGGATCTGCAGCTGGTTGAGCTCGCTGAGCAGTCGGCGCGCCTCGCGGTAGTTCACCCTGGCCTCGCCGTACAGGCGATCGAAGTCCTTCGTTCCGCGCGCCAAGAGCGCGCTCTTGCGCAGCTCGGCATATCGGACCCAGGCGGGTTTGATCTGGTTGAGCACGCGCAGCTCATCGGGGACTGGATTGGTCGTCTCGTAGTCGCGCATGGCCTTGGCAAACTTGTCCTCGTTGGTCGTGATGAGCTTGATCTGCCGCTCGATCTCAGCGTCGCTGAGGCCATGCGCCTGGCGCTCCGCAACCTGCTGCAATGCGCTGCGGATGCCGTCTCCGGCATCCATGGCGAGACCCAGGTAGCCCATTGCCAGCAGGCGCTCGTCGTAGAGGAGCCGGATGCCCCGCGTCACCTGGTCCATGCCGCGCAGGCCAGCCCAGCCCACGGTCAGCATGGTGGCTGCCATCACGCTCACCAGCAGGGCCAGGCGCGTCGCTACGGAGAGGCTGTTGAACATGTTCTTGCTCCCTTGAATCCCATCATGAATGAGCGAGGCCCACGCGCAGGTGATCGGCCTGCGGGACGGCGCGTGCAAGCAGCGCGGGAACGTCCAGGATCAGGGCCACCTCGCCGCTGCCCAGCAGCGTGGAGCCGCTGATCGCGCGCAGGTTGGCGAACACGGGCCCCAGCGGTTTGACGACGGTCTGGAACTCGCCGATGAGCGAGTCGACCACGAGACCGGCGCGATGCGCGCCGTAGCGCACCACGACCACGCTCTCGCGCCCTGGCGCCTCGCTCGGGCGCACGCCGAAGGCCTCGCGCAGCCGCAGGTAGGGCAGCACCTCGCCGCGCAGGTCCAGGTAGTCGTGGTCGCCGAGGTCCGCGCGGGCCTGGAAATCGACGCATTCCTCGATCATGTCCAGGGGCACGACGAAGACACCGTCGCCGACCTTGACGAGGAAGCCGTCGATGATCGAGAGCGTCAGCGGCAGGCGCACGCTCACGGTCGTGCCGGTGCCGGGCAGGCTGTCGATGCTCACCGTGCCGCGCAGTGCGGCAATGTTGCGCTTGACCACGTCCATGCCGACCCCGCGGCCGGAGAGATTGGTGACCTGCTCGGCCGTAGAGAAACCCGGCTCGAAGATCAGCTCGTGCACCTCGGCGTCGCCCGGGGTGGCGTCGGGCGCGATCAGTCCGCGATCCACGGCCTTGGCCAGGATGCGCTCGCGGTTGAGGCCCACGCCGTCGTCGCTGACGCGGATCAGGATGGCGCCGGCGTCATGGCGGGCGTCCATGCGCACGCTGCCGCGTGCCGGCTTGCCGGCCGCCAGGCGCACGGAGGCGGGCTCGATGCCATGGTCGATGGCGTTGCGCAGGAGATGCAGCAGCGGGTCGGCGATCTTCTCGACCACGGTCTTGTCCAGCTCCGTGTCCTCGCCACTGGTCTCCAGCACGATGTCCTTGCCGAGCTCTCGGGTCATGTCGTGCACGGCACGCTGGAAGCGCGCAAAGGTGGTGCCGATGCGCACCATGCGCAGCTGCAGCGCGTTGTCGCGAACTTGCTGCACCAGAGAGGCCACGAGCGTCGCGCTCTCGCTCAGCGCGTCGCTGCTGGCGCGCGCCAGCAGCTGGGCGCCGGCGGCGGCAATCGTCAGCTCGCCGATCAGGTCCACGAGCTGATCGAGCCGGTCGGCGTCCACGCGAATCGTGCGTGCCTCGTGGCGTGCCTCGCGCTGCTTCTCGCCGAGCTGGCGCTGGCGGGCCAGGGCTGCCTCCACGAGGGCGGGCTGCACCATCTCGTTCTCAACCAGCACCTCGCCCAGGGGCTGCGCGCGCTTAGCTTGCCCGGCCTGCGCGGCCTGCCCGGCCTGCGCGGCCTGCGCGGCCTGGGCGGCCTGCGCGGCCAGCGCCTCGGCCAGTTCGCGTTCGGTCACGCTGCCGCAGGCCACGAGGATTTCACCCAGGCGCTGCGCGTCCGAAGCCGGCTGTGAATGGATCAGGTCCACGAACTCCGAGATGCGGCTGTGCGGCGGCAGGATGCGGATCTGGCTGTCTTCGCGCACGAAGTCGAACACGGCCTCGATGGCGGCCTTGCTCTCCGAGCATTCGAAGGCGATCTCGAAGCCGAGGTAGCAGAGCTCCGGATCCATGGCAGTGGCGTCGGGCAGGGCATCGGTCAGGGTCTGAATGTGCACGATGCGGCCGATGTCACCGAGATAGTGGATGAAGGCCATCGGATCCATGCCGTCGCGCAACACATGGGGGCCGAAGCGCAGCGAGAGGTGCCACAGCGCCTGGCCCAGCTCCCCGCGATCGCCCACACGCTCGAGCGGGCTTTGCGGCGCTGCGAGGGCGCCGCTCCATTCGGTGGCGCCGCTCGGCAGGAGGCGGTGCAACTGGGCCAGCAGGGGCTTGGCGTCGGCGGCGCCCAGCGCCGAAGGCTCCGCGTCGGGGTGGCGCTCCAGCTCGTCCATGCAGGCGCCCAAGTGGTCGCAGCAAGACAGCAGCAGCACGATCAGGCTGTCGTCGAGTCTGAGTTCACCCGCGCGCACGGCGTCCAGCACGTTCTCGCAGGCATGGGTGAAGGCCACGATGGCATCCAGCCCGAACAGCCCGGCCGAACCCTTGATCGTGTGGGCGGCGCGGAAGATGGCGTTGACGGTCTCGGCGTTCTCTTGGCCATGCTCCACGTCGAGAAGTGCAGCCTCCATGGCTTCGAGCAGCTCGCGGCTTTCCGCGATGAAGGCGGTCAGCGCAGCTTGCAGTTCCTTGCGGATGTCGCTCACGCTTCCCCCTCCACGAGCAAAGGCTCGCCGAAGAACCCGGCCAGATTGAGCAGCTCCAGCGCCGCCACCACCGGCCGGCTGTGGGCGAGCAGGCGCAGCTCCCGGCCGCTGGAGCTCGCCTCCCGCTTGATCAGCATGAGCAGCTGCAGCCCGGCCGTGTCGATTTCGGTGACGCGCGAGAGCTCGACCTCTAGCACGGCATCGCATTGCGCCAGCGCGTCGAGGAGTCGATCTTTCAGCTCCGCAGCGCGGTAGATCGTCATCTCGCCCTCGATCGAGATTCGCGCGTTCATGGCAGCACCAGCTTCTTCACGGCGCCGAGCATCACCTCGGCGCGGAACGGTTTGAGCATCCACGCCCGCGCCCCGGCGGCACGGCCTTCGAAGCGCTTGCTTTCACGCCCCTCGGTCGTGAGCATGATCACGGGCGTGAAGCGATAGGCCGGCAATTGCTTGACCTCCTTGAGGAAGGCGATGCCGTCCATTTTGGGCATGTTGAGATCGCTGATGATCAGGTGCACGCGCTGCCCGTTGAGCTTGGCCAGCGCGTCCGCGCCGTCGCAGCCCTCGATCACCTCATAGCCTGCGCCGCGCAGGATGACGCTCACCACCTGGCGCAGCGCGGCGGAGTCGTCGACAACGAGGATGGTCTTGCTGCTCATGCCTCAAAGCCTCAGAAGTAGGTGATGGCCTCATCGGCAGACGCGGTGGCACGCCGGGGCGCCTCGGACATGGCCAGGTGGCCCTGATGGACGACATGCTCCTCTTCGGTGGCATAGCTGGCCTCGAGCAGGGTCAGCAGTTGTTCGACGTCGAGCGCATCGACGCGACCGGTGACGTCGAAACGGTTGCAGGTCTCGGTCAAGCCTTCGCGGCACGCGTCAAGATTGTGGCGTACATGGGCCAGGACCTGGTCCACGCGGTCCTGGAACTGGAGCTGCAGCGTGCATTCGCGGATCTCCGCGAGGATCAGGTCGCGCTCAGCCTGCCAGGCGCTGGCGTTGGCGCCGTCTGCGGCTGCCGCGTGGGGCAGCGCACGGCCGATCTGCAGCACCACGGTGGACAGGCGGCTGGCGAGCACCTCGGTGGCCTGGGCGCAATGCTGGCCCGCCATCTGGATCTGGCCGTGCCAGACCGGCAGCAGCAGTTCAGCCAGGCGGCGCTGGGCCTGCACATGGGCGCGCAGCTCGCCAAGGCGGTGGACCTCGCGGCGCTGGACGGCCCACCACACACCCAGTGCACCGAACAGCAGCGCCAAGCCGCTGGCCACGCCCAGCCATGCCGGCTGTGCCAGAAGCGCCAGGGCCAGCGCTGCTGAGGCAGCCAGGCCCAGAGACAGGTGATCGAACATCCGGCCAAGGCCGGACAAGGTCTCTCTGGACAACCACGACTCCCTCGACGCTTGCTGCGCTTCGTTGGAACGCATCCGGATCAGCCACCGAACTGATCGCGAACTGAGCGATTCAGCAGTTATATCAGCTGACTTCCCTATGCAGCCGCATGTTGGAGTCAAAAACGCAGCGGGTCAATGAAGGCATTCGGAAGTTGTGGCCCCCCCACCCGCGTCGGTCTGCTCAGGCGCGTGGGCTCAGCACCTTGATTCGCACCCGCGAAGGCTGCAGGCCAGCCTCGACCAGCATCTGCTCGAGCCGTGGGTGCAGCTGGCGCAGCTTGGCGGCCACGGCGGCGTTGGAGGCCAGCAGGGTCCAGCCGTCCTCGTCGAGGGTGCCGGCCTGCACGAAGCGCTTGAGCGCCCCGGGCAGGCAGGGCGAAACCAGCGCCAGCCGGCGGTTGGACTCCTGCAGCAGCCAGCCCAGCCGGGCCAGGCCCTCGCTCATGCGCAGCGCCTCGGCGATGGCCAGGGGGTCGGGAACGGTGCGAGGGGGGCTCAGGCGTGGCATACACCCCCGATGCTAAACTGCCCGGCTTTTGGCGTGACGGGTTCTCCCTCGGTTGAGTTCGCCTCGGGCGCCCCCAGATCCCTCCCTCACGCACCCCAAACCAAACGAATCCGCGCATGTTGCCCAAGCTTTTGACCCAGATTTTCGGTAGCCGCAACGAGCGACTGCTCAAGGGCTACCGCCGTGTGGTGGAGAGAATCAACGCGCTGGAGCCGCAGTTCGAAGCCTTGAGCGACGATGAGCTGCGCGCCAAGACGGAGTCGTTCAAGCAGCGCGTTGCCGGTGGCGAGAGCCTGGAGTCCGTGCTGCCTGAGGCCTTCGCCGTCTGCCGCGAGGGCTCCAAGCGCGTGCTCAAGATGCGCCACTTCGACGTGCAGCTGATCGGCGCCATGGTGCTGAATGCCGGCAAGATTGCCGAAATGCGCACGGGCGAGGGCAAGACCCTGATGGCCACCCTGGCCGTCTACCTGAATGCGCTGACCGGCAAGGGCGTGCACGTGGTGACGGTCAACGACTATCTGGCCCGCCGTGACGCAGAAGAGATGGGCGTGCTCTATCGCTTCCTGGGGCTGACGGTCGGTATCAATATGTCCCAGGTGCCGCGCGAGCAGAAGCAGGAGGCCTACAGCGCCGACGTGACCTACGGCACGAACAACGAATACGGCTTCGACTACCTGCGCGACAACATGGTCTACGAGACGGCCGACCGCGTGCAGCGCGGCCTGGCCTTCGCCATCGTCGACGAGGTCGACTCGATCCTGATCGACGAGGCCCGCACGCCGCTGATCATCTCGGGCCAGGCCGACGACCACACCGATGTGTACGTCGCCATCAACAAGGTCGCCCCGCGGCTGAAGAAGCAGATCGGCGAACTCGACCCGCGCACGGGCGAGGGTGTGATCGAGCCGGGTGACTTCACGGTGGACGAGAAGTCGCACCAGATTTACCTGACCGAAGACGGCCACGAGAACGCCGAAAGCCTGCTCGCCGAAGCCGGCTTGCTGGCCCCGGGCGCCTCGCTCTACGACGCCGGCAACATCACGCTGATGCACCACCTGTATGCAGCGCTTCGTGCCCACCACGTCTATCACAAGGACCAGCACTACGTCGTCCAAAAGGGCGAGGTCATCATCGTCGACGAGTTTACGGGCCGGCTGATGACGGGGCGCCGCTGGAGCGACGGCCTGCACCAGGCGGTCGAAGCCAAGGAAGGCGTGCAGATCCAGAGCGAGAACCAGACGCTGGCGTCGATCACGTTCCAGAACTACTTCCGCATGTACGGCAAGCTCTCGGGCATGACCGGCACGGCCGACACCGAAGCCTACGAGTTTCAGGAGATCTACGGCCTGGAGACCGTGGTCATCCCGCCGAACCGCCCGACCATCCGCAAGGACGAACTCGACCTCGTCTACAAGACAACCCGGGAGAAGTACCTCGCCGTCATCGAGGACATCAAGGACTGCCACCGCCGCGGCCAGCCCGTGCTGGTGGGCACCACCTCGATCGAGAACTCCGAGCTGATCTCCCAGCTGCTCGACCAGGTCAAGCTGCCCCATCAGGTGCTCAATGCCAAGCAGCACGCCAAGGAGGCCGAGATCATTGCCCAGGCCGGCCGCCCCGGCGTGATCACCATCGCCACCAACATGGCCGGCCGCGGCACGGACATCGTGCTCGGCGGCAATGTGGAAAAGCAGGTCTCCTTTATCGAGGCCGACGAAGCTCTGTCTGCCGAGGACAAGGCCGCGCGCACGGCCACCCTGCGCAGCGAGTGGAAGAGCCTGCACGAGAAGGTCAAGGCCGAGGGCGGCCTGCGCATCATCGCCACCGAGCGCCACGAGAGCCGCCGCATCGACAACCAGTTACGCGGGCGTTCGGGCCGCCAGGGTGACCCCGGTTCCTCGCGCTTTTACCTCTCGCTGGACGACCAGCTGATGCGCATCTTCGCCGGCGAGCGCGTGAAGGCCATCATGGAGCGCCTCAAGATGCCCGAGGGCGAGGCCATCGAGGCCGGTATCGTCACCCGCTCCATCGAGGGAGCGCAGCGCAAGGTCGAGGCGCGCAACTTCGACATCCGCAAGCAACTGCTCGAATACGACGACGTCTCCAACGACCAGCGCAAGGTCATCTACCAGCAGCGCAACGACATCCTCGAGGCACAGAACCTCGACGCCCAGATCAGCAGCCTGCGCGCTTCCGCGCTCGAGGACGTGCTGCGCACCTTTGTGCCAGCCCAGAGCCTGGAAGAGCAATGGGACCTGGCTGGCGCGCAAGCCACGCTCAAGAGCGAATGGCAGCTCGACGTGCCGCTCGCCGAGATGGTGGCCAAGAGCGACAGCATCACGGATGAGGAGCTGCTGGAAGCCGTGGTCAAGGCCGGCGACGCGTCCTTCCGGGACAAGGTCGAGCGCGTGGGCACCGAGCAGTTCACGCCCTTCATGCGCATGGTCCTGCTCCAGCACATCGACCAGCACTGGCGCGAGCACCTCTCGGCACTGGACTACCTGCGTCAGGGCATCCACCTGCGCGGCTACGCCCAGAAGAACCCCAAGCAGGAATACAAGCGCGAAGCCTTCGAGCTCTTCGGCCAGCTGCTCGACGTGGTGAAGATGGAAGTCACCCGCGTGCTGCTCAATGTGCGCATCCAGAGCCAGGAGGAGGCCAGCCAGGCCGCCGCGGCCATGGAGGAGCGTGCCGCCGAGGTCGCCAACGTGACCTATACCCACCCCAACGAGGACGGCTCGGTCTCGCAGGAGCTGGACCCGGCCACGATTGCCGAGCGCTTCGGCCATGTCGGCCGCAACGATCCTTGCCCCTGCGGTTCGGGAAAGAAGTACAAGGCCTGCCACGGCAAGCTCGCCTGAGCGCCGGATGCCTCATTGCAATGGCCGCGGACCCGCGAGGGTTCGCGGCCATTTGGCCATTTGGCCATTTGCCTGTTGCAGAGCTCGTCTTTCGCTCAGCGCTGTGTCGCACAGCGCCCGGATACCCGCTCATTGAGGGGGGTGGGATGTGTAAATTTGTCGCTACCACACAATTTGGGGGGGGTGATGGTCCCCCGGGGCCTCTACAGTCCGTGACACAGCGAAAGCCCTTGTTACATATCAAGATTCCCCGCCTTGGCCCTCTATGAAGCTCCAACACCTCCTTGCCTTTGCCGCACTGGCCCTCGCCGGTTCCATGGCCGGTGCCGATCCGGTGCAGTTCAACTTCAACTGGAAGCCGGGCACGGGGGGCTTCGCGGAGGTCGGCCAGTTCAGCCTCGCCCAGGGCGCTGACTTCTCCGGCCTGCTGACCACGACTTCCCCCAACAGCAGCAATATCAGCATCCGCTCGCTGCTGCTGTCCAACGGCACGGCCCAGTACGAGTTCGACACCCTGAATGACGGGTTGGACTTCGCGTCCATTTCCTCTGGCAGCAGCTCCACGGTCATCAAGGGGCACACCCTGACCCAGTACACGACGAGCTACGCCTGGAACTCGGTCTTCCTGGGCGCAGGCGACTGGACCCTGACGGTGAATGGCTCGGAAGTCAGCGACAAGCTCGGCGGCACGCTCAACGTGAACTTGATCGACCCGCCGAGCAATGTGCCCGAGCCCGCCTCGCTGGCCCTGGTCGGCGTTGCGCTGGCCAGCCTCGGACTGGCCCGTCGCCGTTTCGGCCGCTGATTCCATAGCCTTTCGCGATCCCACCATGAACGCACGCAAGACGACGACCCTGATCCTGAGCGCGACGCTGGCCCTGGCAGGCGGCGCGGCGCGCGCCGATGGCACGGACATCCAGTACGTGTCCACCAGCGGCATCATGGTGACGACCTCCGGCACGCCGGACGGCTACCTGACCGGCGCCATGCAGCTCCTCACGAGCCAGGGCGTGAGTTTCGAGGCCTATTGCGTGGAGCTGACCCAGGGCCATGCGCCCACCGCGGCCGGCTTCCAGACCTACACGCAGGGCAGCTTCACCAGCTCGCAGGCCAGCCTGCTGCAAGGCCTGTATTCGAGCAGCTATGCCTCGGTCTCTACGGATGAGCAGAAGGCCGCCTTCCAGACCGCGATCTGGGAAATCATGGAGGAGCCTGCCGGCAGCACGCTGAACGTGAACACCGGGAACTTCCAGTTCTACTACTTGAGCCCCACCAGCACCCCGGCGCAGGACAGCGCCTTTGCTTCCCTGGCCAACGGCTACCTGCAGGCTGCCACCAGCTACGGTGGGCCGGCGCTGTTCCAGGTGAACAAGCTGGTCAATGCCACCTACCAGGACTTCGTCACGGTCACGGCCGTGCCGGAACCTGCACCTTACGCCATGCTCCTGGCTGGCCTGACCGCCGTCGGCTTCATCGCGCGCCGTCGCTCCCGCTGAAAAGCGCAAGCCTCTCGCCGCCCAGATCGAGTCGTCGCGCAACGCGCTTCGCCGCCGCCACGCCTCGCTGCCTCTGGCGACAGCAGGCCAGCATGCTTCGGCTCGAAGGCAACCGCGACAAAACCACGCCTGGAAAAAAACTGTAGGCAAGCTTGCGTACATTCACAGCGTCCGCTGGCGAAGCCTTCGTGCCGCGGCTATGTGTCAGCTTGCGCTCAAGAGCCTTGGCCCCATCGCCTGATGCAGTCACGGAACCAGGACTGCTGCGGTAGGTAGCCCCTTGTGGGCCACCGCGGCCTACCGATGTGTCGGTAGGTGTTGTTTGCGGGGGGGGCATCCCGCTGCCAATAAAGCCTCTCAGTGAAGCGAGTCGAAGTTTTTTACAGTTCTGGCCACGTTCGCCAGATGGCGAGCCAAGTCATTGATTTTCTTGGCATGGCGCGAAATTTGCTTAACTTGTAACACTATCTATCAATTCATCATGGAGAGCAGCATGAGCATCAAATCATTCGCAATTGGCGCCTCACTCGCTTTGGGACTGACATCTTTGGCTCATGCGGCCGCTGTCGTTTCGAATGTCAGCTACACGGCAACTTCGATTACGTACACAGAGACCGGCGATATTAGCGGCTATGCAACTCCGCTCACTAATCCGGCTGAGTTTGGTATCGCCTATTTTGGCAATTTATCAAATGGCAATGTTCAACAGAATCAATTCTCCGGGCACTTGCTGGCGGGTGACAATCTTCAGTTTGATGGTAGCTTCACAGGAAATTTTGCGACACCGTATTACACATGGTTTGATGATACGGGTAGCACATTCAGCGGAACGCCGTTGACCATTTCTTGGGCGAACCCGGAGTTGAATACGACGGGCACTGGCACCATTGAGTTTTTCTGGGGCGGTGGTTATGACGGCGCGACCGGATTCACCGTTCTCAACTCCGTGAGCGTGGTGGATGGTGTGGTTCAAGGTCAACAATCTCAATCCACGGTGCCAGAGCCCTCTGGTCTTGCTCTCGTTGGTATTGCTCTCTTGGGCATTGGTGTCGCTCGCAAGCGCAGCCAGAACCAGTAAACCTGTCTTGCCCGGACCTGCTCCGGTCATGAGATAGAGACCGGCCCTCGTGGCCGGTCTTTTCTTTGAGCGTTGCTGAAGTGGCCCAAGGGCTATTGAAGCGCTGGCATCCGGAGTTCGACAGTTCGCGCACGCAACCAGTTGGTCTGGCTAGAAACAGGCATCAATCCCTAGCGACCTTGCCCTCGAAAAACTTAGTTAATAGCTGATGGTCAAAATCAGTGGCAAGGAACGAGAGATGATGGCGAAGTAAGTCCGCGGCAAGTGCACGCTGGAATTCAAGCTAGAGGCGGTCCGCCTGGTCAAGGGCGGCCAGTCCGCAGCGGTGACTGCGAAGGCGCTGGGTATCCCCAAGGCGAATGTGAGCAACCGGGTGCTGCTGAGCGATGTAATGGCAAGCTTGTGGGCGCGGGCGACCAGCCGGTGACGGCGGAGCATATGGAGCCCCCCCCCAAGTTCGACACCCAATCGCGTCAGTGATTGATCTGACGCTTGCGTCGATCAATCAGGAGAAGGTGTGAGGTCGGTGCTCGTGCCATGAGCAGCCATACCCTTCCAGGGGCATCGTGGTCGAGTACCACCGCTCAGTCGGGGCGCGTCTCGCGACAAGCGCTCCTTCGGGTGCCCTTGCTGTTTTTACAATCGTGCTTTCTTCTCTCGCCATTGCACACGTCATGCCTGTCAATTACCAGACTCCCGCCTCCGCCTCACTGCATCCCGTGCCCGGCGTGCGCCTGGGCGTCACCATGGCTGGCGTGCGCAAGGCCGACCGCCGGGACCTCAGCGTGATCGAGCTGGCGCCTGGCTCCAGCGTGGCGGGCGTCTTCACCGCCAACCGGTTCTGTGCAGCACCCGTGCAGCTGTGCCGCGAGCATCTGGCCGCGGGCGGCGAGATCCGCGCCATCCTCGTCAACACCGGCAACGCCAATGCCGGCACGGGCGCCGATGGCCTGGCCCGCGCGCGCCAGAGCTGCACGGCCCTGGCCGGCCTGATGGGCATCGAGCCCGCGCAGGTCCTGCCCTTCTCAACGGGCGTGATCATGGAGACGCTGCCTGTGGAGCGCATCATCGCCGGCATGCCCGCCGCCATCGAGGCGCTGAAGGCCGACAACTGGTCTGAGGCCGCCGCCGGCATCATGACCACCGACACCGTGCCCAAGGCCGCCTCGCGCCGCGTGCAGATCGGCGGGGCCACGGTCACCGTCACGGGCATCAGCAAGGGTGCCGGCATGATCCGCCCGAACATGGCCACGATGCTCGGCTACGTGGCCACCGACGCACACGTCGACCCCCGCCTGATGCAGGCCTTGGTCAAGGAGGCTGCCGACCAGTCGTTCAATCGCATCACCATCGACGGCGACACCTCCACCAACGACAGCTTTGTGCTGATCGCCACGCACCAGGCTGGCCACGCGCGCATCGACTCGTTGGACAGCGTTGACGGCCGCGCGCTTCGCGAGGCACTGGTTGCGGTCTCCCGCGAGCTGGCCCAGGCCATCGTGCGCGACGGCGAGGGCGCCACCAAGTTCATCACCGTGCAGATCGATGGTGGTCGGACCGAGGACGAATGCCGCCTCGCGGCCTACGCCATCGCCCACTCGCCGCTGGTGAAGACGGCCTTCTTCGCCAGCGACCCCAACCTCGGCCGCATCTTGGCCGCCGTGGGCTATGCCGGCATTGCCGATCTCGACCAGACGCTGATCGAGATGCATCTCGACGACGTGCACGTGGTGACGCAAGGCGGCCGCAACCCGGCTTACCGTGAGGAAGACGGCCAGCGCGTGATGAAGCAGAGCGAAATCACCGTGCGCGTGGACCTGCGGCGTGGTCTGGCCACCAGCACCGTCTGGACCTGCGACCTCAGCCACGATTACGTGTCCATCAATGCGGACTACCGCAGTTGAGCGCCTTCACGATCCGCCGGGCCGTCGCGCAAGACTTCGATCAGATCTGGCCCACACTGAAGGCCATCGCGGCGGGCGGCGAGGTCTTCGCCTGGCCGCGCGACGTGAGCCCCGAGCTGGCGCGCTACCTGTGGATGGAGCTGCCGCAACTTGTGTGTGTGGCCGTATCCGTGGGCGAGGGCGAGGGCGAGATCCTCGGCAGCTACTACATCAAGCCCAACCAGATGGGCGGCGGCGCGCATGTCTGCAATGCCGGCTACGCCGTGTCCAACGCCGCGCGCGGCCGGGGCGTGGCTGCGGCGCTTTGCGAGCACTCGCAGCAGGAGGCTCGTGCGCTGGGTTTCTTGGCGATGCAGTTCAATTTTGTGGTGTCGAGCAACGAGGCCGCCGTGCACCTGTGGACGCGCCTGGGTTTCGAGACTGTGGGCCGCTTGCCGCGCGCTTTCGACCACCCCGCATTGGGCCTGGTCGACGCGCTCGTGATGTTCAAGTGGCTGGGCGAACCCGCATGACTCAGAAATTCACCGCGCGCGTCTTGAGCCCGCGCGCCACCAGTCCTGCGTTGACGAGCTGCGCCTGCTCGCGACTGCTGAAGGGGTAGACGGCCGGGCGCCAGCCGTCGGGGGTCAGAAAGACCTGGGACTGCAACCCCTCGAGCCCTGCGATGGGCCGGCTTGGATCGGGTTGCAACACGCCGAGCATGGCGACCAGCAGCTTCTCCGCGGCGGCCTTGTCCTTGCTGGGAGGGCCGACCAGTGCCACGACGACGGGCTTGGTCGCGGCAGCGCCGGCGGGGGCCGGCTGCGCGAATTTTTCTGCCTGGAAGGGCGCTTCCTTGGAGGTGTCCTTGGGCGTTTCCTTGGTCGTTTCCTTGGCCGCGGCCTGTACCGGCTCGCTGGCCGCGTGCGCACCCAAAGGAGGCGTCTCGCGGCCCGGCAGGCGCGGCTTGCCGCTGAAGTTCGGGGCGATGTGCGGGCGGATGTCGGGTTGGTTGGGCGCCGATGCCGGGGCACTGGTAGGAGCACTTGCAGCGGCACTCGCAGCGGCACTGGCTGCCTCCGCGGCGGCCGCCGGTGCTGACCCCGCGGGTGCTTCGGACGCGGCCGAAGCGGCTTCATGGGCCTCACTGGCTGCACTGGAGGGGGGGGCTGCCGCTGAGGCCGCCGACGCCTGCGAGGCGGCCACCGAAGCCGCCGCCGACGCAGCCGAAGCTGCAGGTGCCGGCCCGCCCGCGCCCAAGCGCCAGACCGGCAGGCCCACGAGCACGGCAATCAGCGATGCGGCCAGGCTCACGCGGCGCCAGTCCCAGCAGCGCCGGCCCAGCACCGGCGGACGCAGGCCGCCGCGGCCGATGAGCACGCGGCCGCGCCAGGCTCCGACGTCGATGGCGGCGCTCTTGAGGTAGATCTCACAGGGCCAGGCGCCGGTGCCGCCTTCACCTTGGGCCATCCGGTCGTCTACCGGCACCGTGCGCAGCGGCCAGCTGTCGTCGCCGGGCTTGCTGCTGTAGCCGCTGCGCGCGGCAAAGGCGGCCACGCGCCGGTTGGAGAGGTTATCGATGAAGCGCTCGGCGAAGACCGGCCACAGTACCTTGTCACTGCGCTTGAAGAAGGCCGGCACGCGGCGCAGCAGGCCCAGCAGTGTGCTTCTCGGTGGGGGCGCTTCATGGTCGGCCAGGGCATCGAGCTCGGCGGCATTGGGATGCGGCTCGGCCGCCACCGTCGTGCCCTCGTGCCAGGCCTGGGCCAGGCTGGTTGGCGAGACCTCGTTCATCAGCGTGGGCTCGACCGGCATGGGCGCACCCAGCCCCGGCGGGCCGCTGCGCATGAACGGCAGGGCGACCACGCCTATCGTGTGGACGTCGTAGAGGGTGATCCGTTTTGCAAGCGGGTGGCGGTTGTGCCAGTCCACGACCTGCTCGGCCAGGCGGTCCATGGTTTGTCGGGGCTTGTTCTCGGGCGCAGGGAACCAGGCTGCATGGTGCCTCAGCCCTGAAGTCACCGGTCCACTGAATAGCAGTCTATTTGGGGGGCAGACCGGCGAAGAATTCCCACATCAGCTCGTCGGCCGAGAGTGCCGAGGAGGGCCGGGTCTTGACGATGCGCGTGGCGCCGCCGCCGGGCCAGGAGTGGCCGCCCTCGTCGGTCACGCACAACTCCACCACGGCGCCTTCGGAACAGCCGCCATGGCGGATGCAGCGCGCGCCTGGCTTGTCGAGCACCACCCGCGGCGGGGCCGTGCACTGATTGCGCTTCACCCAGCGAGAGATCGTTTCCTCCACGCCAGTGAAGGGAGCGACCTTGCTACTGTCCTTGAAGGCTTTGGGCCCAGCGCCACCCGCGAAGAGCACGTGGTCGTCATCGCGGGCATGGAATTCGATCACCGCGACGGGCCTCGAAGGCGTGCAGCTCAAGGTGTTATCGGTGCCGGCCACTGGCGCGATGGCGCGAAAGACGTCTGCCGCCTCGCAGGCCAGGCGCTGGGCCATCATGCCGCCGTTGGACATGCCGGTGGCGTAGACGCGCGCCGGGTCGACGGCCAGGCGGCGCGAGACGTCGGCCACCACCGCACGAAGGAATCCGACGTCGTCGATATTGCGGTCGCGAGCCTGCGCGCAGCAGGTGCCGGCATTCCAGCTCGCCAGGCCGCCGCGGGGCAGGGGGCTGATGCCGTTGGGGAAGACGGCGATGAAGCCGAACTTCTCGGATGCGGTGATCAGCCCGTAGTGGGCGTCATCCGCCTGGAAGCGCGCGTTGCCTCCGCCACCGTGAAGCGCCATCAGCAGAGGTGCCGGGCGCGAGTCGGTGTAGCTGCGGGGCACGTGCAGAAGATAGCGCCGCGTGAGGCCATCATGTTCAAGCGTGAAGGCGTGATCTCCCGCTGCGAGAGCGGCGCCCAGGCTTGCCTCAGGGGCCGCACCGGCCAGCGCGTGCGCCAGCGGCAGGACCAGGCAAAACCAGAGGCAGAGGCGGAGGAATGAGTGGCCGAAGCGCGTCATGGGCAGTTTTCGCGGGATCGGGAGGGGGCATTTTGGCTTGCCGCTGCATGCCCTTGTTCGTGTCCACGCCCCTACACTTGCCCCGCCCCCCCCGCCACACACAGACAGAAGCTCCATGTCCAGCTATGTTGAAGACGCCCTCGTCAGCGGCGAGCGCATCGTCCACCAGGGCCGCCTGAGCCTCTGGTCGGTCTGGCACCTGATCGCCCTGGGCCTGATTCTGCTGCCGGCCTTCGGGCTGGGTCTGATTCTCTGGCTGATCGCCTACGTCCGCATCCAGTCCACCGAGTTGGCCGTGACGAGCAAGCGCCTGATCGTCAAGCATGGCTTCGTCCGGCGCAGCACCATCGAGATCAACATCGGCAAGGTGGAAAGCATCCAGGTCGATCAGGAAATGCTCGGGCGGCTGTTCAATTTCGGCACGCTCATCATTTCGGGCACTGGCACCTCGCATGCACCGATCGCCGGCATCAAGGACCCGATGGCGTTTCGCAAGGCCTTCATCGAGGCGCAGGACGGCTTTCACAACGCGGGCTGAGCTCACTCTGCGGCGCCGTATCGCGCAGGGCCCTAAGGTGGCACGGGCCTTGCAATCAGCGATACGAGATGATGCTGATGGAAGCCCCTCCGTTCGAACTTGACGCCGTACCTCCCGCCGCCCAGTATGGCGAGCGCGTGCTTATCGTGGACGGCGCGCTCGACCCGCTTGCCGAGCTGCACGACACGCTGGAGGAGGCCGGCTACACCGTGCTCATGGCCCAGGATGGGGCGACCGCCCTGCGTGTCGCCACCGAGACGGCGCCCAACCTGATCCTTCTCGGTGCCGCGATGACGGACCTCGATGGCTTCGAGGTGCTTCGCCGCCTCAAGGCCGACCCGCGCACGACCGCCGTCCCGGTGATTTTCATGACCGACCCGACCGAAGCCGGGCACGTGGAGGCGGCCTTCGAGGCCGGTGGCGTGGACCACCTGAACAAGCCCGTACGCCCACGCGAGGTGCTTGCCTGCCTTGCCGTGCACCTGCGTGGCGCACGCGCCCAGAGTCAGGCCCAGGCCCAGGCCCAGGCCCGCAACGCGCTGGACGCCTTCGGCCACGCCAGCCTCGCTGTGCACGAGAAGGACGGCCGATGCGTCTGGCAGACGACTCTGACCCGTGCGCTGATGGCCGAATTCTTTGCTGGCGGGCATTTCGAGCGCGGGCGATTGCCGCCAGAAGTCCTGCTCTGGCTGCACCGCGAGGCGCTGCGTCGGCGCGCCGGAGCGGAGCCGGTCACGCTGACCGTGCTGCCGCAAGCACCCGATCCTCAAGCGCGTTGGGGGCGCAAACGGCTGAGCTTCGCCCTGCACAGGGTGGATCCGGACGCACTGGGCGAAGGTCAGTGGCTCATCGTCATGCGCAAGTTCGACGACGCGGCGCTGATGGATGCCCTGGTCCACCGCTTCAAGCTCAGTGCGAGCGAGGGCGAGCTGCTGTATTGGATGGTCAGGGGCAAGTCCAATGCGGACATCGGCGACGCCCTGTCCTGCAGCCCGCGCGCGGTTCAGGAGCAGCTCGAGCAGGTGTTCAGCAAGCTGGGTGTGACAACGCGCACGGCCGCGGTGGCCCTGGCGACGGGCCAGGTGCCCGGGCTCGATGCCGCTGGCGCCTGAGGCCGCGCCAAGTCTGTTGCGCCAAAGACTCTGACCGCGGCGCCGCGTGAAGCAGTGCACCGCGCGGTCAAGGTCGTTGCTGCGCGCAGGTCGCGACTGCGCTATGTTCGCAAACTTGACATATTGCGGACGCAAGAAATGAGCTTCGATGGCAAATCGGTGGCTTTCCACCAAAGTGTGACGGGCCGACTGTGGCTGGCCCTGGTTGCGGTGATTGCAGCCCTGGTCCTGATGCTGGGAACCTCGGCGGCGCGCACCTCCAGCCTGCAGCAGGAGGCCAAAGCGCTGACGACGGCGCTGGAGGTCAAGCGCTCCACCATCGCCGACTGGGTGCGCCTGATCAGCAACAACGTGCTGCGGGTGCAGGCCATGGCGGTGGCGACTGACCCGGCCGTGGACAAGCTCTTCAAGGCCGACTCGGCCGCCGCCGTCGAGGAGATTGGCACGCTGCAGAAATCCATCGAGGCCATGGATCTCACGCCGGCCGACCGCAAGCTCTTCGGCCGCATCGGCGAGGAGCGCAAGGCCGTGCTTGAGTCCCTGAACAAGGTGCGCGAGCTCAAGAACGCGGGCAATGCCGAAGCCGCCGTCGAGGAGGTCACGAACCGGTTCAACCCGGCCGTGGCCGTCTACCTGAAGTCGATGTCCGAATTCATGGCCCTGCAGAAGACACAGACCGACGAGTTGAACGCGGACATCGAACAGCGCCGCGGAAAGACCATCGCCATGGCCGGCCTGATGCTGCTGGTCATCGTGGTCGGCCTGGTCCTGGGCACGCGCTTGCTGGTGCGCTCCATCAAGCAGCCGCTTGACGAGGCCTCCAAGCTGGCCCGTCAGATCGCCGATGGCGATCTGTCCGTGCAGGTCACGCAGCGCGGCGGGGACGAATTCGGCGCGCTGCTGGAATCGCTGAACGTCATGGTGACCCAGCTGCGCCGCGTGGTGGGCGACGTGCGCACCGGTGTGGAATCCGTGTCCACGGCCTCCACCGAGATTGCGCAGGGCAACCATGATCTCAGCGCCCGTACCGAGCAGACGGCTTCTTCGCTGGAGGAAACCGCCAGCGCAATGGAGGAGCTCACGGCCACGGTCTCACACTCGGCCGACACGGCCACCCAGGCCAACCAGCTCGCCGCCTCGGCGGCCGAGGCCGCGGCGCGCGGCGGCCAGGTGGTGGAGCAGGTGGTGAGCAATATGCAGCAGATCAGCGAGAGCTCGCACCGCATCTCCGACATCATCGGCACCATCGACGGCATCGCCTTTCAGACCAACATCCTCGCGCTGAACGCCGCCGTGGAAGCGGCGCGCGCCGGCGAGCAGGGCCGCGGCTTCGCGGTCGTGGCCGGCGAGGTGCGCAGCTTGGCGCAGCGCTCGGCCGAAGCAGCCAAGGAGATCAAGAGCCTGATCCAGGCCAGCGTGGAGCGCGTGGAGTCGGGCTCCCGCTTGGTGGGCGACACGGGCACTGCCATGAACGAAATCGTGACCAGCGTGCGCCGCGTGACCGACATGATCGGCGAGATCGCCTCCTCGGCCGCCGAGCAACGCGACGGCATCGCCCAGGTCAATATCGCCGTGACCGAGCTGGACCGCATGACGCAGCAAAACGCCGCCTTGGTCGAGGAGTCGGCCGCAGCGGCACAGTCCATGCGCGACCAGGCCAATCGGCTGGCCGAGGTGGTCTCGGTCTTCCGCACCGGCTCGGGATCGAGCGCCCGTCTGGCGGCAAGCCTGGCGAACAAGGCCGCGCCGGCGCCGGCCAGGCCCGTGGCCGGCAAGCCCTTGACGGCCCCTCGAGCCGCGGCCACCCGACCCGCAGCCACCAAACCCGCGGCGCCCCAGGCCCGGGGGGGCAAGCCCCCGGCCCCGAAGGCGCAGGCGCACAAACCCATGGCACCAGCCCCTGCCAAGCCCGTCGGCACGGCGCCTGCCACGGACGAGGGCGATTGGGAGACGTTCTAGGCGAGCTGCTCGCGCAGCCAGTGGGCGAGGTCGTCGACCTCTTGCGCACAGACCGAGTGCGGCATGGGGTAGTCATGCCAGTCGATTGAGTAGCCCAGCTTCTTCAAGTGCTCGTACGAGGCTTGGCCGCGCGCGAATTGCACCACCGGGTCCTGCAGTCCGTGGGCCATGAAGATGGGCACGTCGGCGTTGGCTGCGTGCCGCTCCGCCTCGATCTTGTCGGCCAGCGGCAGGTAGCCCGAGAGGCATACGAGGCCGGCGAGACGCTCGGGGTGGCGCAGGCCCGTCATCAGCGTCATGGCGCAGCCCTGCGAGAAGCCCATCAGCACGATGCGCCGGGCGGGGATGCCGCGTTCGACCTCGAGCGCGATCAGCGCTTCGATCTCGGCTTGCGAATTGCGCAGTCCAGCCTCGTCCTCGCGACGCACGAGATCCATGCCGAGGATGTCGTACCAGGCGCGCATGCGGTAGCCGTTGTTAATGGTGACGGGCCGCACCGGCGCGCTTGGGAAGACATAGCGCACATGTCCGACCGCAGACAGGTCCATCTGCTGCGCGATGGGCACGAAGTCATTGCCGTCGGCGCCGAGGCCGTGCAGGACGATGATGGTGGCCGTCGGGTCCGGTCCGGTCTGGCCTTCGAGAAATTCGAGTGACATGTAGGCGACAGTGTTCGTATTGAATGCAGGTGATCATAGGCGCCATGGGACTTCTGACACTCGTGCGCCATGGCCAGGCCTCGTTTGGCGCCGATGACTACGACCGCCTGAGCGAGCTGGGCGAGCGCCAATGCCGGCTGCTCGGCCAGTACTGGCGCGAGCGCGGCAAGCGCTTCTCGGCCGTGCTTGTGGGCACGCTCAAGCGCCATCAACAGTCACTGGAGGCGATCCGGATGGGCCTCATCGCCATGCCCGAAGCGCTGGCCTGGCCCGGTCTCAACGAGTTCGACAGCGAGGCGCTGATTCGCGCCTACCTCGCCACGCAAGGCCAGCCCGGCGAGCTCAAGCGCCCGGCCAGTGTCGAAGAGGTCAGGCAGTACTTCCGGCTGCTGCGCGAAGGGCTGCGGGCCTGGATGGCCGGACAGATCGAACCGGTGGGCATGCCCAGCCATGCCGAGTTCGCTGCCGGCGTGGCCGGGGCGCTGGCCCACGTGCGCGAACGCTGCGAGGGCGAAGTGCTCATCGTCTCCAGCGGCGGACCCATCTCAACGGCCGTGGCCCAGGTGCTTGGCGCACCTTACGAGGCCGCCGTGGAGATGAACCTGCAACTGCGCAACAGCGCGCTCACAGAGTTCGTGTTCAATGCGCGCAAGCACACGCTGCAGAGCTTCAACCACCTACCGCATCTGGATGCGGCGGGTTTGCGCGAGATGGTCAGCTACACCTGAGGAGCCCACGGCCCTATACCGGCCTCAAGCCTCCCGACGCAAGGCCGGGAACAGGATCACGTCGCGGATCGATGGCGAGTCCGTGATCAACATCATCAAGCGGTCAATGCCGATGCCGCAGCCGCCCGTCGGGGGCATGCCGTATTCGAGGGCGCGGATGAAGTCAGCATCGTAGAACATCGCCTCCTCGTCGCCGGCGTCCTTGTTGGCCACCTGGGCCTGGAAGCGCGCGGCCTGGTCCTCGGCGTCGTTCAGCTCCGAGAAGCCGTTGGCGTACTCGCGCCCGGTGATGAAGAGCTCGAAGCGCTCGGTGATCTTGGGGTTCGTGTCTGAGGCCCGGGCCAGGGGCGAGACCTCGACGGGGTAGTCAATGATGAAGGTCGGCTGCCAGAGCTTTTCTTCCACCACGGCCTCGAACAATCCGAATTGCAGCTCCGGCAGGCTCCAGTGGGCGTGGGCTTCCTCGCCCGCGGCCCTGATCTTCTGGCGCAGAACATCGGCGTTGTCCGCCTCGGCCTCGCTGAGCCCTGCATGCTTGACGAGGGAGTCGCGCACCGAGAGGCGGGCGAAGGGTTCGTCCAGATGCACTTCCTTGCCGGCGTAGGTCACGCGCGCCGTGCCGGTCGCGCAGCGTGCGGCGTGGCGCAGCACCTCTTCGGTGAAGTCCATCAGTTCGTGATGCGTCCAGTAGGCCGCATAGAACTCCATCATCGTGAACTCGGGGTTGTGGCGGACCGAGATGCCTTCGTTGCGGAAGTTGCGGTTGATCTCGAACACGCGCTCGAAGCCGCCCACGACCAGGCGCTTCAGGTAGAGCTCCGGCGCGATGCGCAGGTACATCTCCTGGTCCAGCGCATTGTGGTGCGTGATGAAGGGCTTGGCGTTCGCGCCACCCGGGATCGGGTGGAGCATGGGAGTCTCCACCTCGAGGAAGCCGTGCTCGACCATGTAGGAGCGGATCGAGGACACGGCCTTGGAGCGGGCCACGAAGCGGGCGCGGGCAGCTTCGTCGGTGATGAGGTCGACATAGCGCTGGCGGTACTTCTGCTCCTGGTCGGCCATGCCGTGGAACTTGTCGGGCAGGGGACGCAGGCTCTTGGTCAGCAGGCGCAGCGACGTGACCCGCACCGACAGCTCGCCCGTCTTGGTGCGAAAGAGCGTGCCCTGCGCACCCACGATGTCGCCGAGATCCAGGTGCTTGAAGTCGGCATAGGCCTCTTCACCGAGCGCATCCTTGGTGACGAAGAGCTGGATGCGGCCCGTGGCGTCCTGCAGGGTGCCGAAGCTGGCCTTACCCATGATGCGCTTGAGCATCAGCCGGCCCGCCACGCTGACCTGCACGGCTTGAGGCTCCAGCTCCTCGTTGGCCACATCGCCATAGGCTCTGGCCAGGGGCAGGGCACGGTGCTGGGGCTTGAAATCGTTGGGGAAGGGGACCGAGGTCTTGGCGCGCAGGGCTGCCAGCTTCTCGCGGCGCTCGGTGATCAGCTGGTTTTCGTCGGGCGCGGCAGGAGTCGTCGTGTTCATGGGCGGTTCTGGAATTGAGGGCGGGATTTTAAGGGTTGGCTACGTAGAATCCCCGCCCATGCCCATCACCGATCGTCCGATCCGCTTCGCCCTCGTCGGCTGCGGACGCATTTCCAAGAACCACGTCGAGGCTTTGGCCAAGCATGGGGGCCGCGCTGAATGGGTGGCCGTCTGCGACAGCAATGCCGAGGCTTTGGCCACGGCACAGACCGCAACCGGCGCCCCAGGCTTCAGTTCGCTGAGCGCGATGCTGGCCAACTCGCAGCCCGATATCGTTGTGCTGGCCACTCCCTCGGGCCTGCATTCGCAGCAGGCGATCGAGATCGCCCGTGCCGGCCGGCATGTGCTCACCGAGAAGCCCATGGCCACCAAGCTCGAGGACGGCATCGCCATGGTGCGCGCCTGCCGCGATGCCGGCGTCAAACTCTTCGTCGTCAAGCAAAACCGCCTCAACGCTACCGTGCAGCAGGTCAAGCGTGCCATCGACGAGGGCCGCTTCGGTCGCATCTACATGAGCACGGTGAACGTGTTCTGGACTCGCCCGCAGAGCTACTACGACGCCGCCAAGTGGCGCGGCCGTTGGGACCTGGACGGTGGGGCCTTCATGAACCAGGCCAGCCATTACGTGGATCTGCTTGACTGGCTGGTCGGCCCGGTGGACAACATCCACGCCTACACAGCCACCCTGGCTCGTGACATCGAAGCCGAGGATACCGGCGTGATGAGCTTGCGTCTGCGCCACGGCGGCCTGGCCTCGATCAATGTGACCATGCTGACCTATCCGCAGAACCTCGAGGGCTCGATCACCATCCTCGGCGAGAAGGGCACGGTCAAGATCGGCGGCACGGCCGTCAACCGTATCGAGCACTGGGCCTTCGCCGACGCGCGGCCCGAGGATGATGCCGTCAAGGCATCCAGTTACGACACCGGCAGCGTCTACGGCTTCGGTCACCCGCTCTACTACGACAACGTCATCCGCACCCTGCGCGGTGAAGCGCATGCCGAGGTGGACGGCTACGAGGGGCTGCGCTCGCTCGAGATCTTGATCGCGGCCTACCGCAGCGCGCGCGACGGTCAGCGCGTCGGTCTGCCGCTGGTGTTCTGACCATGGCATTCTGGAAGCACGATAGCGCCATCGTCGACGAAGGTGCGCAGCTCGGCGAGGGCAGCAAGGTCTGGCATTTTGCGCATGTGAGCGCTGGCGCACGCATCGGCCGCGGCTGCTCGCTCGGGCAGGGCGTTTACGTGGGCAACGACGTGCAGATCGGCGACGGCTGCAAGGTGCAGAACAACGTCTCCGTCTACGACGCGGTGACGCTGGAGGACGAGGTCTTCTGCGGCCCGAGCATGGTCTTCACCAATGTCTACAACCCGCGCGCGGCAGTGGTGAAGAAGAGCGAATACCGCCGCACCCTGGTCCGGCGCGGCGCCACGCTGGGAGCCAACTGCACCGTCGTCTGTGGCGTGGAGATCGGCGCCTACGCCTTCATCGGTGCGGGCGCCGTCGTGCACAAGGATGTGCCGGCTTTCGCGCTGATGGTCGGTGTGCCGGCCCGGCGCATCGGCTGGATGAGCCGCCATGGCGAGCGGCTCGAATTCAAGGGTGGCGAGGCCAGTTGCCCCGCCACCGGAGAGCGCTACCGCCTGAGTGGCGAGACTGTGGAACTGCTGTGAGCAAGCTACCGTTCATTGACCTGAAGTCGCAATACGCGGCGCTCAAGACGTCCATCGACGCGCGCATCCAGCGCGTGCTCGACCACGGCCAGTACATCATGGGCCCGGAGGTCCGGGAGCTCGAGGAGGCGCTGGAGAAGTACGTCGGTGTCAGGCACTGCATCACGGTCGCCAGCGGCACCGAGGCCCTGCTGATCGCGCTGATGAGCCTGGACTTCTCGCCTGGTGACGAGATCATCACCACGCCCTTCACCTTCGCAGCCACGGTGGAGACCATCGTGCTCGCAGGCCTGAAACCGGTTTATGTGGACATCGAGCCGGACAGCTGCAATATCGACGCGAGCAAGATTGCAGCGGCCATCACCCCGCGCACCCGCGCCATCATGCCGGTGAGCCTCTACGGCCAGGTGGCGGACATGAACGCGATCAAGGCCTTCGGCCTGCCGGTGATTGAGGATGCCGCACAGAGCTTTGGCGCGAGCTACAAGGGCCGCAAGAGCTGCGGCCTCTCGACCTGGGGCGCGACGAGCTTCTTTCCGAGCAAACCGCTGGGTTGCTACGGCGACGGCGGCGCTCTGTTCACCGATGACGACAAGCTCGCCCAGGCCGCGCGCGAGATTCGCGTTCACGGCCAGAGCGCGCGATACACGCACACCCGTCTGGGCGTGGGTGGTCGCATGGACACGCTGCAGTGCGCGATCGTGCTGGCCAAGCTCGAGCGTTTCGACTGGGAGCTCGAGCAACGCTTCAGGATTGGCGCGCGCTATCAACAGCTGCTGGCGGATCTACCCGTGCAGCGGCTCGCCGTGCGGCAGGACCGCGACTGCGTCTGGGCCCAGTTCACCCTGCAGCTGGATCATCGCGCGGCCGTGCAGAAGAAGCTCGACGAGGCCGGCGTTCCGACCGCCATCCACTATCCCAAGCCGCTGCACCGCCAGCCGGCCTATGCACAAGCGCTGAGCCTGCCCAACGCCGAACGCGCGGCCGAGCGCGTGATCAGCCTGCCGATGAGCGCCGACTTGAGCCAGGCGCAGCAAGACGATGTGATCTCCGCGCTGCGAAACGCGTTGGCCTGATGCAGCAAGGCTTCTTGCGCGCGACAGCCACCCTGCTCGCCGGAGGTGCGCTGGCCCAGGCGCTGCCCCTGCTTCTGGGGCCCTGGCTCACGCGGCTGTACACGCCGGTCGAGTATGGGCAGTTCTCTTTCGTCTGGTCGGTGGCCGCCAACATCGGCGTGGTCGGCTGTGCCCGCTACGAATTTGCGCTGCCGCTGGAGAAGACGGAAGAGGGGGCGACTGCGCTGCTCGGGCTGTGCCTGCGCGTACTGGGCGCGGTGATGGTCGTCTCGGTGATCGTCTCCCTGATCGTGGCGGCTGTGATGGGCCTGAAGCTGTCGCTGGCCTTGAGTCTGCCGATCGCGGTGCTGGCCAGCGCACTGACGCAGGCGCTGATGCAATGGGCCACGCGCGCTGAGGCCTTCAAGGCTCTGGCCTGGGCGCGGGTTGTGCAGTATGGCGGCGGGGCCCTGCTGCAAGTGGGCTGCGGGCTGCTGGCCTGGGGGGCCTTCGGGCTCATGGCCGGCGCGGTCGTCGCGGCCCTGCTGGCCGTGATCCTGCTGCTGCGCCCGGCGCCGTTAGCAGGTTGGCTCCGGCTGGGCGCGGTGTCGCGCGAGCGGCTCGCGCAGGTGGCCCGGCGTCACCGCGACTTCCCGCTCTACAACACGCCGCACGCCTTTGCCGGCGCATTGCAAGACAGCCTGGCCCTGTGGCTGATTGCCTCCATGACGGGCGACGCCAATGCGGGGTACTGGGCCCTGGCCCTGCGCTACTTGAAGGCGCCGGCCAGTCTGGTGGGCGGAGCGCTGTCGCAAGTGCTTTATCCGCGCTTGGCACAGGCCAGCTCCGTCGATGCAGGTCGTCAGTTGGTGCGGCAGACGCTGCTCGCTCTCGGGGGTCTGGGCCTGGTGCTGATGATCGTTCTCATGGCAGTTGGCCCTTGGTTATTCACGCTTTTGTTCGGCGCCGGATGGACCGAGACAGGTCAACTTGCCCGGGCTCTGGCGCCCTACGTTGCCTGCCATTTTGTGGCCGCGCCGCTGTCGGTGGCGCCGATGGCGTGGAAAGCCCAGGCCTGGCTGCTGCGGCTGGCCTTGGTGGGGCAAGTGATGTTCATCGTCGGTTTGGCGTCCGGTCTGCATTGGGGGGGCTTGCTCGGCGCGGCCTGGGGCGTGTCCGGCATGATGTGCGCTTATTTCGGCTACTTCTTCTGGTCCTTGGCCCGTTGGAAATGAGAGCAACCCTCAATCGCTTGCGCCGCCGCCTTGCGCGCGCGCTGCTGCACCGCGTGGTCTTCGGCGAGACCGGTGCCCCGCATTCGCGCATCGCGCCTTCCACCTGCATCGACGGTGAGTCGGGGCTGCAACTGGCCGATCACGTCTTCATCGGCCAGTTCAACTTCATCGACGCCACGGCCGGCCTCGTGATCGAGGAGGGTGTGCAGATCACGAACTTCGTCTCCATCGTCACGCACAGCTCGCATCGATCGATCCGGCTGCTGGGGCGGCGCTATGCCAGCGTCGAGGGAACGCCGCCGGGCTACGTGAAGGCGCCCATCCGCATTGGCGCCTGGAGCTTCATCGGCCCGCACAGCCTGATCGAGGCGGGCAGCCGCATCGGTCGCGGCGTGCTCGTCTGTGCCTACTCGCAAGTGCGCGGCGAGGTGCCGGATTACGCCGTCGTGGCCGGCCAGCCAGCCCGCATCGTCGGCGACGTGCGCGAACGTGACGCGCAACTGCTCAAGCAATACCCCGAGCTGGCCGCGCATTACAAGGAACTCTTCGAGTGAGATTGGTTCTGATCGGCGATGGCGAGAGCCCTCACCTGCTCAAGTGGGCACGAGCCCTGGGCACGGAGGTGGACCTCTGGGCCGTGTCCACGCGCGGCTTCGCTCCCGAGTTCCATTTCCTCATCCCGGCCAAGCAGATGTTGGCCCTGGGCGCAGCGCTCGACCACGCCGGCGGCAATGTGGCCCTGCTCAAGCAGTTGCCCAAGCTCGGCGCCTGGCTGGCAAGAGTGCAGCCCGACTGGATCCACGCTCACTATCTGACCTCGGCCGGCACCCTGGCCTGGGTGGCCCGCCGCGGCTGGGGCCTGAAGGCGAAGATCGCGGGCTCGGCCTGGGGCTCGGACATCCTCGTCACGCCGGACCAGGGCTGGGCCTATCGCTGGCTCACGCGCAAGGTGCTGAGCCAGTGCGCGGTGTTGACCTCCGACTCGCAGCACATGGCTGCGCGCATGCGCGAACTCGGCGCTGCTGAAGTGATGGTCTTTCCCTTCGGACTGGAATCCATCCCGAAGCAGGGCGTGAAGAAGGAGCCCTGGCTCTTCTTCGCCAATCGCGGGCTGGAGCCCATCTATCGGCCTGAGCGCGTGATCGAGGCCTTTGCCGCCGTGGCGGCCCAACGGCCCGAGGCGCGGCTTGTGGTGGCCAACGACGGCTCCTTGCGCGGCGCGCTGGGTGAGCAGGTGAAGCGCCTGGGCCTGGCGGATCGCGTCAGCTTCACGGGCCGCCTCGGTGCGGCCCAGCAGGCCTCGCACTACGCCCGGGCACGCTGGTACCTGAGCTTGCCGCAAAGCGACTCGGTGGCTGTGTCGGTGCTGGAGGCCATGGCGCATGAATGCGTGCCCATCCTCTCCGACCTGCCCGCCAATCGCGAGCTGCTCGCGCCCTCTGCGGGGCAGGGCATCATCCTTGATGAGCCCGCCGCACTGCCCGGCTTGCTTGCTTCTCCCGATTGGGATGCCGATGCCGCCGGCCGCACCAACCGTGCCTGGGTGATTGAGCACGGCACCTTTGCTCCCGCGGTCCAGCGCTTCCTGGCGCGCTTGAGAGAGTTGAATTGAAGATTTTGCTGATCAACCACTATGCCGGCGGCCCTGAGCTTGGCATGGAGTACCGCCCCTACTACCTGGCCCGGGAATGGGTGCGCCTGGGGCACCAGGTGCTGGTGCTCGCGGCCTCGCACTCGCATGTGCGCAGCCAGCAACCGACGCCCGGCTCTAAGACCATTGACGGCATCGCCTACCAGTTCTACGAAACGCCCGCCTACGAGGGCAATGGCCTCGCGCGGGTAAAGAACATCTGGAGCTTTTGCCGCCAGGTGTGGAGCGACGCCGACATCCTCGCCAGCCAATTCCAGCCGGACGTGGTGATCGCCTCCAGCACCTATCCGATGGACGTCTGGGTCGCCCGCCGCATCGCGCGCAAGGCCGGAGCCAAATTGGTGTACGAGGTGCACGACCTCTGGCCGCTCTCGCCGATCGAGCTCTCGGGCATGAGTCCGCGCCACCCCTTCGCCATGCTGTGCCAGAAGGCCGAGAACGACGCCTATCGAGATGCCGACGTGGTGGTCTCCATGCTTCCCAAGGTGCAAGCGCACATGGCGGCGCACGGGCTGGATCTGAAAAAGCTCTGCATCGTGCCCAACGGCATTTCGCCGGAGGAGTGGGAGGGCGAGACGTGGCCGCTGTCCGCCGAACTGGCCAGTTACTTCAATGCACAACGGGGCAAGACGGTCGTCGGCTATGCCGGCTCCCACGGCCTGCCCAACGCGCTGGACGTCCTTCTCGACGCCGCCCATCTGCTCAAGGACGAGCCCCTGAGCATCCTCATGGTCGGCAGCGGGCACGAGAAGGCGAGGCTCGCTGAGCGCGTGCGCTCGGAAGGGCTTGCGAACGTCACGATGTTCGATCCCATCCCCAAGGCCCAGATCCCGGCCCTGCTGGCGCGCCTGGACATCGCCTACATTGGCTGGCAGCGCACGCCCATCTACCGCTTCGGCATCGCGCCCAACAAGCTGATGGACTACATGATGGCAGGCCGCGCCGTGCTGCACTCCGTCGAGGCTGGCAACGACCCCGTGGCGCAAGCGGGCGCAGGCCTGACCGTGCCGCCTGAAGACCCGATCGCCGTGGCCGCCGGGCTGCGTCGGCTTGCAGGCATCACCCCCGATGAGCGCGCGGCCATGGGCGAGCGCGGCCGGGCCTTCGTGCTGGCCGAACACAGCTATCCGGTGCTGGCGCGGCGCTTCCTGGATGCAGTGGCAAGAACGTAAAGTCATCACCGCATCACCGCATCACCGCATCACCGCATCAGATGAGGATGGTCCCCATGCGAACCACGCTCGACATTGACGAAGACCTGTTGCAGGCCGCCAAGGAACTGGCTCGCCTCGACGGCGTCAGCGCTGGTGCCGTGGTGTCGCGCCTGTTGCGTCAGGCGCTGACGGGCCAAGGCGCGCGGCCTGCCAATGCGCCGAAGGCCGTTGGCGGCTTTCTGCCGTTTCATGCCAGTCCGGGTGTGGTGACGACGACGGAGCAGGTCAGGTCGCTGATGGACTCGGAAGGCATTTGATGCGTTCCCTGCTCGACGAAGGGCTGCTGCATTGGGATCGCGTGCTCAAATCGAGCCAGGTCGCCGACATCTACCTGCTGGCCCTGGCGGTCAGGAAAAAAGCTTGCCTGATCACGCTCGATCAAGGCATTTCCCTTGGCGCCGTCAGCGGCGCTGGCACCAAGAACCTCGTGGTACTCGAATGACTCATCCCGTCCCAGCCTTCCTGCCCTTCGCCCTGCCTGAGATCGGCGAAGAAGAAATCGCCGAAGTCGTCGATGCCCTGCGCAGCGGCTGGGTCACGACCGGCCCCAAGGCCAAGAAATTCGAGGCCGCCTTTGCCGAGTTCCTCGGTGAACCCCAGATCGAATGCGTGGCCGTCAACTCGGCCACGGCCGGCCTGCACCTGGCGCTGGAAGCCATCGGCATCGGCCCTGGCGACGAGGTCATCACTACCACCCACACCTTCACCGCCACCGCCGAAGTGGTGCGTTACCTCGGCGCAGACGTGGTTCTCGTCGACATCGACCCGGCCACGCTGAACATCGACATCGCTGCCATCGAAGCCGCAATCACGCCACGGACCAAGGCCATCATCCCTGTGCACTACGCCGGCCTGGCCGTGGACATGCTGGCGGTGCTGGACATCGCTCGCAAGCATGGTCTGCGGGTGGTCGAGGATGCCGCCCATGCGCTGCCCACCACGCTGGAGAAGGAGCTGATCGGCACCCTGGGCAGCGATGCCTGCGTGTTCAGCTTCTACGCCAACAAGACCATGACCACGGGCGAGGGGGGGATGCTGGTCACGCGCAATGCCGAGCTGGCCAAGCGCGCCCGCGTGATGCGACTGCACGGCATGAACCGCGATGCCTTCGACCGCTTCACGGCCAAGGTGCCGAGCTGGTACTACGAAATCGTGGCGCCGGGCTTCAAGTACAACATGACCGACATTGCCGCGGCCCTGGGCCTGCAGCAGCTCAAGCGACTGCCCGGCTTCCTTGAGCGCCGCCAGGCCATCGCCGCGCGCTACAACGAGGCGCTGGCCGATCTGCCCTTGGTCCTGCCGCCCGATGCGCCCCATGGCGACACGCATTCCTGGCACCTCTACGTCCTGCGCCTGGCCGACGACGCCGGCATCGAGCGCGATGCCTTCATCGAACGGATGTTCGCCCTGGGTATCGGCTGCAGCGTGCACTACATCCCGCTGCATCTGCAGCCGTACTGGCGCGACCGCTACGGCCTCAAGCCCGAGCAGTTTCCGCATTCGCAAAAGGCGTTTGAGCGCATGGTCAGCATCCCGCTGTACACGGCGATGAGCGATGCCGATGTGCAGCGCGTCATCGCGGCCGTGCGATCGATTCTGGGGCGATGATCAAACGCCTGTTCGACATCGTCTGCTCGGGGCTGGGGCTGCTGCTGCTGTCGCCCTTGCTGCTCGCGCTCGCGCTGTGGGTCAAGCTTGATTCGCCGGGGCCCGTGTTCTTCCGCCAGGAGCGGGTCGGCCGCCATGGCCGGCCCTTTTGGATTCACAAGTTCCGCACCATGGGCGCGGGCTCGCCGGGCCTGCAGATCACGGTGGGCCAGGACGCCCGCATCACGCGCGCCGGCGCCGTTCTGCGCGGCGCCAAGCTCGACGAACTGCCCCAGCTGTGGGACGTGCTGCGCGGTGCGATGAGCCTCGTGGGTCCGCGGCCTGAGGTGCCCCGCTACGTGGCCCTGTATCCGGCCGAGCTGCGCGAGCTGGTGCTGTCGGTACGGCCCGGCATCACAGACCCGGCCTCGCTGGCTTTTCGTGACGAGAGCGAGAGGCTGGCCAAGGCGGCGGATCCAGAGCGCGAGTACGTGGAGGTTGTGATGCCGGCCAAGCTCGCAATGGCCGCAGACTATGCGCGCCATGCCTCGTTTGCTTCGGACCTGCGCTTGATCCTCGGCACTCTGCGCCAATTAATTCTCAGAAACTAATTTTTGCTTGCAGAAAGCTTGCGGCACAACCCCTGCATTGTCATGATGGCGTAATAAACATCAAGGGGTTGGCGGTACGGCCCTAAGGGGGCTGTATGTATTTGCGCAGGTTGGACGCGAGTTCAGAGGCTGATCTGGATCTGATCTCTCGGCTGATGAGCGCCGCGCCAGACTATTCGCTGATGCACGCTTCGAGCTTCAGCACCACGCAGTGGTCCAGGGACATCGCGCGTGCCGAGGCGCATGGTGAGAGCCAGCGCATGTACGCCGCTTTCGAGCGTGAGGATCCGGTTGCACTGATCCACGTGCTCTTGAACAACCCATTGCCCGAGGTGGCCACGATCAGCGGCCTGCTGGTCAACCAGTCAAGTCGGCGCCGCCACGTCGGCTGCCGAGCCATCGAGGCGCTGAGCCGGCAGGCTCGCAGCTGGCCGGGCATCACGCGTTGGTCGCTGCACGTTTTCGAAAGAAATACCGCGGCCCTGGCTTTCTGGCTGCACTGCGGATTCGATGCCGTGCAATGTCAGCCCCGTGCCGACGATCCGAACGGAACCATGCTGATGCTGGGGCGTACGCTCAAGGGAAAGCCGTTGTGTCGCTGCCGGGGGGTGACGGCCAAAGACAAGCTGCGGGAAATCACCAGCCACAATTTGGTGATGCTCTGGTGACGGGCCGCCCCTGACGGGCGGGGGCTCTGGGACAATGCCGCCCGCAATGTTCTGGCTCTCACTCGACACGTTCCTTACGCGCATCCGCCCGCATCGCGAGCGGCTTTCGGTGCTGCTTGACGGCCTCATCGTCGCGTTGGCCTGGCAGGCCACCTACCTTTTCCGGCTCGGCTTCCGGTACTGGCTGATCGAGCGGCCCGGCTACGACGGCGCCGTGATGGCAGGCTTGGTGCTGCTCTACATGGCTGTGCTGTGGCTGTTCAAGGTGCCCAAGGGCATGTGGCGCTTCAGCGGTTTCGGTGAAATCAAGCGCCTGACGGCTGCTTGCGCGCTGGCGGGCTTGCTGGGCGCAACGGCCGTCTTGATGTTCCATCTGAGCGGCGTCCCGCGTGCCGTGCTGGCCCTGCATCCGGTGTTCTGCGTGATCGGGCTGGCGATGATGCGCATGGGCTATCGCATGCTCTACGAGCATATGCGCGGGCGCATCAGCGGCAGTGCCCAGGAGCAGCGCCGGGCCTTGATCATGGGCGCCGGTGATGCTGGTCGTTTGCTTGTCGCGGGCATCCAGCACCACCAAGGTTGGGTGGTGGTGGGTTTTCTGGACGACGCTCATCCGAAGCAGGGCGTGCGTGTCGGCGGGGTCCCGGTGCTGGGCGCGCTGGACCAGGTTGCTCACTTTGGGGAACTCCACGGCATCACGCATGTGATCGTCGCCATGCCGACGGCCACGCTGCCGGAACGCCGCCGCGCGCTCGAACTGGCCGGCCAGACCGGCTTGCCCGTGCTGACGGTGCCATCGAGCGCCGAGTTGATGCAGGGCCGTCACGTCGAGCAGGTGCGAGACATCGAGCCTGAGGACCTGCTGGGCCGTGAACCGGTGCAGCTCGACGAAGGGGGCATCAGCGAATGCCTGTCGGGCAAAGTCGTGCTCATCACCGGCGCTGGCGGCTCCATCGGATCCGAGCTGTGCCGCCAGGTGGCGCGGTACGGACCGCAGAAGATCGTGCTCTATGAGCTGAGCGAGTTTGCGCTGTACACCATTGAGCAGGAACTGAGCGAAAAATTCCCCCACCTGATGCTGGTGCGGCTGGTGGGAGACGTCAAAGACCTGGAGCACCTGCGGCTGGTCTTCGGTCGCTACAAGCCGCAGATCGTCTTCCATGCCGCGGCCTACAAGCATGTGCCGCTGATGGAGGGTGAGAACGGCTGGGCCTGCCTGCGCAACAACACTCTGGGTACCTACAACGCCTGCCGGGCTGCCGCCGAGAGCGGGGCCGAGCGATTCGTGCTCATCAGCACCGACAAGGCCGTGAACCCCACCAACGTGATGGGCGCCACCAAGCGCGCAGCCGAGCTCGTTGTCAGCCACATGGCTGCCCAGGGCCATGCCACGCGCTTCATGGCCGTGCGTTTCGGCAATGTGCTCGGCTCCAGCGGCAGCGTGATCCCGAAATTCAAGGAGCAGATTGCCAAGGGCGGCCCCGTGACCGTCACGCACCCGGAGATCACTCGCTATTTCATGACGATTCCCGAGGCCGCGCGGCTCGTGGTGCAGGCCGCGGCAATCGGGGAGACCGGACACATCTACGTGCTCGATATGGGTGAGCCGATCAAGATCGCGAATCTGGCCAAGGACATGATTCGCCTCTCCGGCCATAGCTTGGAGCGCATCCACATTGAGTTCACCGGCCTGCGATCGGGCGAGAAGCTGTATGAAGAATTGCTGGCCGATGCCGATGCCACCTTGCCCACGCGTTTCGAGCGCTTGAGGATTGCCAGGCTGGACGACAGCGCGGCCTCGCGCGATGTGATCGACTGGCTGGGCGCCACACTGAATCAAGGAGCACAGGCCGACGATCAGGCGCTGCGCCAGGCGCTTCGCGGCTGCGTGCCGGAGTACCTCAGCTCGTGAAGCGGCTCGCAGTCGGCTGCCTACAATGCGGACTCGCTCCCGTTGGGAGCGCCCGGCCGCATATCGCATTTGTGCCTGAATGATGTCAACTCTGCTCGCCCTCGTCCTTGCCAGTGCTGCGTCGGCTCCGGTCGACCCCCGTGATCGTGCCTACCAGGCCCACAGCGCTGCGGAGGCCCAATCGCTTCTGGGCGTGGAGAACCCGGAGGCAGGGCCGCGCCTGCTTCTGGAGGCGCCCGATATCGTGGCCGGTACCGGTACCGGTGCCGGCAGCGAAGGGGTGGCCGTTCACATCAAGCTGACCAGCCGCATGCCGGGCGTCGACTGGATGGCCCTGCTGCTGGAGAACAGCAACACACCGTTGCTGGTTCACCGGGATTTCACGCCCGGCGCCGAGCAGACCCTGGAGACCGACGCGCGTCTGACGGGGACGGCGCGGGTGCGTGCGCTGGCGCGCGTGTCGGGCAAGTACTACCAGGTGAGCCGAGAGATCAAGGTGGCTCGTCCTGAGCATGCGGCGGCGACGAAGCCATGAGTATTCCTTCCTCGCCAGCGGGTTCAGGGTTGCTGGGGCAGCTCCTCTTGTCCCGCCAACTCATCAGCGCCCAGGATCTGGAGCGCGCGCTGGCCGCGCAGCGGCAACTCGGCGTGCGTCTGGGCAAGGCCCTGGTGCGGCTGGGAGCCCTGTCCGAAGACAGCTTGCTGCCGGTGCTTGCCGAGCACCTTGGTGTCTCCCTGATCAGCGAAGAGGAGCTCAAGGCTCGGGCGGGCGACATCCAGCAAACGGCCGGCCAGCATGGGTTGGCGTCGGCCTGGCTCGCTGAGCAAGGTGTCGCAGTCTTCGAGGCGGCGGACGGCGTCATGCATGCCGTGTCGCGCGATCCGCTGAACCCCTATGTGCAGGAGACGCTGACGGCGGCCCTTCCGCGCCATCGCTGGACCTGGCTGCTGATGCGCGGCCGTGACCAGGAGTGGTTGGCCAAGCTGCTGGCCCCCGCATCACAGGATGGCGGCGTGGGTGACGAGGCCGCGCACTTGCGCGAGCTGGCCGAAGAGGCACCCGTCATCGAACTGGTCAACAACCTGCTCGCCCAGGCCACGGACGAGAAGGCCTCAGACATCCACGTCGAGCCGCAAGAGCATGAATTCGCCATCCGCTTTCGCGTGGACGGCGTGCTGCGCCAGCGCGCGACCTATCCCGCCGAACGATTTGCGGCCGTGGCCTCGCGCATCAAGCTGGTTGCGGGCCTGGACATCGCCGAGCGGCGCTTGCCGCAAGACGGTCGGATTTCCCTGCGCGTGAGCGGCGTTGACATGGACGTGCGTGTTTCGGCGCTGCCTGGCGTGTACGGCGAGTCGATCGTCATGCGCCTGCTGCCCAAGAACCGCAGCGACTTCAGCCTCGAGCGGCTGGGCATGGAGGCCGACCACTTGCGCCAGTTCATGGTCTGGGCAGAGGAGCCGCACGGCATCGTGCTGGTGACCGGCCCGACCGGCTCGGGCAAGAGCACGACGCTTTACTCGGCGCTGGGCATCGTCAACGACGGGCAGCGCAAGATCATCACGGTCGAGGATCCGGTGGAGTACCGCATGCGTGGCATCACCCAGATCCAGACGCAGGCTGAAATCGGCTACAGCTTCGCCCGTGCCCTTCGCGCCGTGCTGCGCCAGGACCCTGACATCATCATGGTGGGCGAAATCCGCGACCGCGAGACCGCCGAGATTGCCGTGCAGTCGGCGCTGACCGGCCACATGGTCTTTTCGACCCTGCACACGAACGACGCGATCTCCACCTTCACGCGCCTGATCGACATGGGTGTGGAGCCTTTTCTGGTCTCTTCATCGGTGCGCGCCGTCGAAGCGCAGCGCCTCGTACGCCGTCTGTGCCCGGATTGCGCCAAGCCGGTGGAGCTCCCGCAGGGATTGAAGCCGCAGATCCAGGCCATTGAGGCCCGCTTCCCGGAGCTGTGCAAGGAGCCCGCGCGCTGGCTGCAGGCCAGCGGCTGCGCGCAGTGCCAGTTCACCGGCTATCGCGGCCGCCTGGGCATCTACGAGCTGGTCGAGGTCGATGCGGCCATTCAGGAAGCTGTGACGCGCCGTGCGCCGGCCCACGAGATGCTGGCGCTTGCGCGTCAGCAGGGCTTCCGCAGCCTGCGCGAGGATGGCCTGCTCAAGGCACGCCGAGGCCTCAGCAGCGTGGACGAGATATTGCGCGTGACCGGCGCGCTGGACCACGCGCTCGAAGCCGCCGAAGCCGTCGAGCTCCCCTGACGCATGGAATACCGCTACCGGGCAGCCGATCGCAACGGGCGCACCTTCGAGGGGCAGCTGCAAGCCGACTCCGAGCGGGCGGCCCAGCAGCAACTGCAGCAGCAGGACCTCACGCCGATCAGCCTGAATCCGGTGCAGCGCAAGGCCGCGCGCGGCACCGGCAAGGCGCCCACGGACCAGGATCTGCTGCTGGCCCTGCGCGAGCTCGCCACCTTGCTGCAGGCCGGCGTGCCGCTGGCCGAAGCGGTCTCATCTTGCGCGAGCGCCCACTTGGGCACACAGCTCGGCGATGGCCTGGATCGTGCGCATTCGCAGCTGCGATCGGGCTCGCCCTTGTCCGAGGCCCTGCGCGCCGCTCGACTCCGCTATCCCGAATACCTGTACCAACTGCTCCAGGCTGGCGAGCTAACGGGCAAGCTGGCAGATGCCCTCTTCGGCGCGGCGGAGCAGATGGAGTACGAGCTGCGCGTGCGCTCGGACATGCGCAGCGCCTTGACCTATCCGGCCATCCTCGTGTTGTCGGGCATCGCCGCCACTTTGCTGATCTTCATCGTCGTCGTGCCCAGGTTCAGCGGTATTTTGAAGAATCCACGTGCCGACATTCCGGCGATTTCGCGCTGGGTACTGGAGGCCGGACTCTTCACGAAGGAGAACCTGGTCTGGATCGGCCTGTCGGCGTTTGCGTTCTTTGCCGCGATCGCGATCGCGCTGGGCAATCCTCAGGTGCGCCGGCAGTTGCTCGACAGGGCCTCACACCTACCCCTGTTTGGCGATTGGCTCGTCAACAGCGAAGTCGGGCGCTGGGCCAAGATGTTCGGCACACTCTTGGCCAACAAGGTGCCGATCGTGCAGGCGATGGAACTCTCGGAAATGGGCGTGCGCTTGAGCGGCCTGGCCAACCGGCTGAGCTTGGCGCAACGCGATCTGCGCGCCGGCAAGAAGCTTGCCGAAGCGCTTGAGACCCATCGCACTGTCAACGCCATGGGCCTGAACCTCGTGCGTGTCGGCGAGCGCAGCGGCGAGCTGCCCCTCATGCTCAAGACGCTTGGCAACATCTACGAAACGGCCAGCCGCGACCGCATGAAGCGCTTTCTGACCCTGCTGGAGCCGCTGACCATCCTCATCGTTGGCTCATTGATAGGCTTTATCATGGTCGCGATCATGCTGGCGATCACGAGTATTTCGACTGGCGCCTTTTAGGCTTGCCCTGCAGTCTCCAACTATTGGCTTTTCCCATGAATTCTCGCAAACGCAGTGCCGGCTTCACGCTGATGGAACTGCTGGTCGTGCTGGTCATCATCGGCCTGCTGGCTGGCTTGGTGGCGCCCAAGTTCCTCAAGCGCGCCGAAGATGCCGACGTGAAGGCCGCACAAGCCCAGATCGTTCACTTCAAGGGGGCGCTGGAAACCATGCGCCTGGACATCGGCCGTTTCCCGAACGCTGCCGAGGGCCTGAACATGCTTGTCCAGGCACCGACCGACGCGCGGCTGGCGGCCAAGTGGAAGGGGCCCTACATGGACGAGATCCCGCTCGACCCTTGGGGAAATCCGTACCAGTACAGTGTCCCGGGCGCCAAAAATCAGCCCTTCGCGCTGTATTCCTTCGGTGCCGATGGCAAGCGTGGCGGCGAGGGCAACGATGCTGACGTGGGCATCCTTCCGCCCTGAATCCCCTTCGCGCAGAGCCGGCGGCCGATATGGGCGCCGTGGCTTCACGCTGCTGGAGCTGCTGGTGGTGCTCTCGCTGATGGGCTTGATGATCGGCCTCGTGACGCCACGTCTGGTCCGCCTGGGTGAGAGTGTCGAAGCAGCCACCCAGCGCAGCGGCGTGATCGCGGAGATCAATGCGCTCGGCCAACGCGCTTGGACGCTGGGTGAGGCCGTAGACCTTTCTGCTGGCAGCGCCGCACGGTTGATGCGCGACGGCAATCCGGTCCTTGACCTGCCCGAGGGCTGGCGTCTTCTGGAGCAAGAACCGATCCGCTACAGCGCTTCTGGTTTTTGCGAAGGAGGCCGGCTCCAGGTGCGGCAACCCGACGGCGTCGTCGATAGCTATGCGTTGCGCTCGCCGCGCTGTCAGGTCGAGTCGTCTGACGATGCGGCGCTAGCCGCGGCGTCGTCGCCATGAGCCGGCGCGACCCGCAGGAGCGTGGCTTCACCTTGCTGGAAGCCATCGTCGCCCTGGTCATTCTCAGCGGTGCCGGCATGGCCGTGTTCGCGTGGATCAATGGCAGCCTGTCGGCTTTGCACCATGTCGAAGACACCAATGCCCGCAGCCAGGCAAGCGCCAATGTGATCGAGTACATGCAGGCCATCAATCCGATGATGCAACCAGATGGGCGCTTTGACTTTGGCGCCTACACCATCCAGTGGCAATCCAAGGCCAGCACAGACCTTGTCGATGGCAGCAACTATCCTCAAGGTGTCAGCCTCTACCAGCTGGCCCTGTACAGGACCCATGTTCAGGCGTCTACGTCATCCGATCCGCAGTGGTTCGAGCTCGACCTCGATCTGGTTGGCTACAAGCGCGTTCGGCAGGAATTCAATCCTTTGCAATGAGCCTGCGCCCCTCGACCCTTCATCAGCGCGGCTTCACGCTCATGGAGATGCTTGTGGTCATCACCATCGCCGGGCTGGTGACGACGGTGCTCTTCCAATCCCTGTCGCAGGTCTATGGCCTGCAAGATCGCTTGGGGCTGCAGCTTCAGCACAGCCAGGGGGGCGCCATGCAACTGGACTGGTACCGGCAAATCGTCCAGCAGTTGCAGCCGGACGTGCCTGATTCCGCCGGGCGTCTGCGCGGCCAGTCGCGGGAGATGAGCGCCCTGGGCCTTGATCCTTTGAGCTCTCAGCCGGGGCAGCCGCAGCTGATGAAATTGCGTTTGGATGTCGGCAGAAAGCGCGTGCGGTTGCTGTGGCGGGCGGGCGAGGGGAGGGAGGTGCCCCTGGGCGAATGGGAGGGCTTGAGCGATGCCGAATTCGTCTATCTGGACGAACAGGGCGTGCGGCATTCGCGCTGGCCCGAGCCGCTCGACACCACGCTGAATTTCGCCGCCGCGGGTACGACCCGGCCGCGCGTTCAGCCCGCACTGCCGGCCGTGGTGATGCTTCACCTGCGAGATCTCGCCGGCGCAGACGAATGGATCAGCGCGGTGCCTCGCAGCCGCTTCGAGCCGTCGCGCCTCAAGCAGGGCGTAGGGGGCGTTCTGTGAGACGCATGTCAGCCCGGTCCGCGCACGGCTTCATCCTGCCGCTGACGTTGTGGATTCTGGCGGCCATCACCATCGTCGCCGGCTACTTGGCCGAACGCGTGCATCGTTCGGTTCAGCTTGCACAGGCGCAACAAGACCGAAGCGAAGCGATGCGCCAGCTTTCCAATGCGCGCGCGCAAATGCTGTTTCGTCTCGCAACGCAGAGCCTGGGCCCTTGCGGCCTGGGTCAGTTGCCGGCCTGCGTGGCTCTGGATGATCGGCCTTACGCTTTCGGCCAGGCCGTCGTCCAGCTGCAGGATGCCCGCGGCCTCATCAGTCTGGAGACGGCCGACGATGAGCAACTCGGCCGCCTGCTGGCTCTTTATGGCCTGCAGCCAGAGCGCCGCGCCGTCCTCATCGACACCCTGCGCGACTACACCGATGCCGACGACCTGCGCCGCCTCAATGGCGCTGAAGCGCCCGAGTACGCCGCAGCCCACCTGCCGCCGCCGCGCAATGCACCGCTGCTCAGCCCCATGGAGCTGCGCGCCGTCTATGGCTGGGCCGAGGTCGACGCGCTCTGGCGCGGCGGCCCCGCTGCGCCGGGCCCAGGCCAGCCGAGCGCGAGCTTCGGTCAGGCCCGGGCCTTGATCGAGCCCATCACCAGCTACCTCACCGCCAGCGGTCTCGTCGCCCTCAACCCCAACACCGCCCCGGCGGCCGTGCTGCAGACCCTGCCCGGCATCACGCCCGAGCTGGCTCAGGCCATCGTCACGCGCCGTCAGCTCGAGCCCGTTAGCGCCGATCTGGTCGACCGCCTGGCCGGCGGCGGGTTGCTGGGCCTGCCCCCGCGCCTGATTGCCTTCCCGGCCGATAGCCTGCGCCTGACCCTGCGCGTCGCGGGCCAGCCCTGGTCCGATCGATATAATGTCCGGTTAACCCCACGAGGAGAGGAGGCCCCATGGCGCATCACGAGCTACGAACGGCTCCGATCGAGCGAATTTGGGCATGTCGACTCTTCCTCGCTTGAGTCCATCGCCCGTGCTGCTGCCCCCATTGCTCCAGCGCCTTCTGCGCCCTTCGCACCGCTCCCCCCATGGGTGGCCAAGGCTGCCCCGGTCTCGCTGGGTACTTCAGGCGCAGCAACTCCAGCGCCCGGAGGCCTCGGCACAGCAGCGCCTGCTCAGCCTGCTCTCCGGCCCTGAACTGGTCCTGCCGCGTGGCCGCTGCCGCTTCGGTGTCTTCGATTTCGGCCCGCTCCCTGAGGCGGACCGCTCCAGCGCCCTGGCCCTGCAACTGGCCCAGTGGTCGCCGTTTGGCGAGCCCGGCTACGCCATCGCGTGGGCCAATTCGCAGGCTCGCGTGTGGTGCTGGGACCAGGCCGCTCTGCGCGCCACCCTGGACCAGCATGGCGCTACCGATTTGCCGCTCGAGCATGTGCTGCCCGAAACGCTGCTGCAAGCGCCGCTCACCGCAGAAGAAGGGCAAGCCGGCCCCACGCTGCGTCTTGTCCACGGCCTGGACGGCTTTGAGGCTCAGGCCTGGGTGGCCGGCCAGCTTGTTGGCAGCCGCTGGTGGCCTGAGGCGCCTGACGCCGCTCAGTGGCTGGCCTTCCAGCGCGGCCTGGACCTGCACGGCGTCGAGCCCGGGGCTGGCGTACCGCCGCCCCAACCCTTGCCGGCTGCCGTGACGCTGCCCAGCCCGCAACAGCCCTGGCTGGCCCAAGCGTGGGCCTCAGTCCACGGACTGGGGCAAGCCGGCCAAGCGGCGCTGAACCGCATCGAACGCTGGGCTTACCCCCTGCTGGTCGTGCTCTGTGCCGTGCCCGCCACCTGGCTGGCATGGCGTGAGGTGCAATTGCGCCAGGCCACCGCGTACGTGCGCAGCCAGCTCGAAGACGCCCGCGCTGGCGCCGCTACGCTGCTCGACGCACGGGAACAGGCGCTTGCCACTCGCGCCCGCATGCAAGCCATCGAGCAACTCCAGCCTTTGCCGCAGCCCCTGCAGCTCATGGCCGCCCTGGCCCGAGCCCTGCCGCCCGAGGCGCAGGAGGCAGGTGTCAACGTCAAAGAATGGGAGATCAACGGCAGCAAGCTGCGCGTGCTGCTGGCCAGTCCGCAAACGCCGCTGGCCGGTGCCCAGCTCGTGGCCGCGCTCGAATCCACGCACCTGCTCAGCCGCGTCAACATGCTCACTCAGGCGGACCCGCGGCAGATGGCCTTCACGGCCGACATCGTTGCGCTGGCTGATGTGGTCGCTGCTCCAGCGGCCGGGTCTGCCGCTTCAGGAGCGCGGCCATGATGCAAGAATTGCGCAGCAACCCGCGCCTGCGCGTTGGCATGGCGCTGGTGCTGGTCATCCTGGTCAGCTACGCGCTCATGCTCTGGCAAGACCGGCAGCGCCTCGCCGCCCAGCGCTATCGCCAGTTGGCCATCGAGCAGTTGCGCCTGAGCCAGCAGCACAGCCTTCAGGCCTGGCCGCAGCGCGCCAGCGACGCCGCCAGCCTCATGCCGCGCTACGAGGCCCACTTGTGGCATCAGGCCAGCTTCGGCTTGGCTCAGGCCGAGCTGCAAGACTGGCTGCGCCAGGCCCTGCGCGCTGTCAGCGCCCAGGGAGCGAATGTCAAGATCGCTGATGCCGACCCTGCTGCCACGCTGCTCGGCAGCAGCGACAGCGCCTCAACGCAGGAGGGCACCGACGAAGCTGGCCGCACGAGCGCCGACGCCCACTGGCCGCCCACCCGCGTTGGCGCACAGCTCGACTACACCAACACCGACCCCCAGCTCACTCTGGCCCTGCTCGCCGCCTTTGCTGCCGAGCCGCGCACGGTGACGGTGGACAACCTCAGCATCAAGCCCGGCCGTGTCGAGATGCGTGTCAGCGCCTGGTACGTGCTGGGCGCGGACACCATTGCCGCATCCTCGTCGGCCTCGGCCGCCCAGACCCACTGAAAGCACCCGCAAGACCTCACTCATGTCCCTGCGCCTGCTCGTCACACTGCCGCTCTACCTGCTCGCCACGGTGCTCGGCCTCGTGCTGTTGCCTTCGCCACTGCCGCCCGTGCACGCGGCCGCGGCTGGTGAGCCCGCCTGGACCCTGAGCCCGCCAGCTGAGCCCGCCGTGGAGCAGCAGCTTGCCACCATTACCGCTGCCCGCCTGTTCGCGCAGCCGGCCCAGCCTGGCGGTGTGCCCGGCGGCCAGCCGCCGCCGCCCGAGCCGCCGCTCACCCCGCCCGACTGGCGCATCTCCGCCGTCTACACCCGCCCCAGTGAAGCCGTGGCCGTGCTCAGTCAGCCGGGTCAGCCCGACAAGCTCTTGCACACTGGCGACACGCTGCCTGGCGGCGCCCGTATCCTCGCCATCCGATCGGACGGCCTGCGCATCCTCTTGCACGGCCGCCGCCTGACCCTCAGCACCTATCCCGAATGATGAAGCCCCTGCGCCACGTCCTGCCCTTCGCCCCGCGCCTGGCCGCGGGCCAGCGGACCACGAGCCTGGCCGCGGCTTCCGCCGCTGCCTGCCTCGCCATTGGCCTTGCTGGCTGCACCACGCCCGAGCCCGGCATGGTGCCCGCGCCCCTGCTCGATAAGACAGCCTTGAACCAGAACGGCCAGCGCGCCAACGCGCTGGAACAAGACGTCCGCGGCGACCAGCAACGCCAGATCTTGGTCGGCGACACGCCCCAGATCCCAGCCGCCACGCGCGAAAGCACCGTCAAGCCCGCAGCGCCGCCGCCCGCCGGCGACGGCCGCGGCGACATCACGCTGGCCTTCAACCAGCAGCCGCTGCCGGCCTTCGTGCAACTGGTCTTCGGCCAGGTGCTCAAGGCCAACTTCAGCATGGACCCGGCGCTGCTCCTGCGCACCGACCTCGTCACGCTGCGCACCGGCAAGCCGCAAACACCCGCCCAGGTGCTCGAAACCGTGCGCATGCTGCTCAAGAGCTACGGCGTGGCTGTGCAGGAGATGGGGGGCTTCTATCGCATCGTGCCGGACAGCAATCAGAGTGCGTACTTGCCTGAAATTCGCCGTGGACGTGCACAGCCGGAGGTGCCTCTGCCGTTGCGGCCGGTATTCAATCTGGTGGAGATGAGTGCGGTGAAGGCGAGCGACGTAGGCCATTGGCTCACAGCCATGTTCGGTCAGCGCATCACCGTGCAGGAAGATCCAACGCGCAACGCACTGATGCTCAGTGGCCAAAGCGCCGACCTCACCGCTGCCCTCGAGGCCGTGCAGGTGCTCGACCAGCCGCTCATGCGCAGTCGCGGCAGCCAGCTCATCACGCCGGCGGTGCTCAGCGCCGACGACCTGGCGCGTCGGCTGAACGAGGTGCTCGGGGCCGAGGGCTATGTCGTGGGTATGGGTCAGGGTGCAGGCTCGCCCATCAGTCTGCTGCCCGTGCCGGCCTCCAACGCGCTGCTCGTGTTTGCAACTGATCCCGCTGTGCTCAAGCATGTGATGGATTGGGCGAACAAGCTCGACAGCCTCGCCAACCAGCAACGCCGTGGTGGCAACTACTTCAGCTATGAAGTTCAGTATGCCGACGCACAGCAGCTTGCCAAGACACTCCAGGAGCTCATGGGCGCCCAGCAGCAGCAGGTCGTGCCTACTGGCGCCGTGGTGGTTGGCGCGCCGCGCCAGGTGCCGCGCGTCGTGGTCAACGCGGCCACGAATACGCTGATCGTCAACACGACCAACCCAGATGATTACGCCCAGTTGCAGGGCCTTCTAAAGACGCTGGACAAACCTTCGAAGTCCGTTCTCATCGAAGTCACCGTGGCCGAAGTCAATCGCAACGATGCCGATCAGCTGGGCATCGAGTGGAACGGTGGCCCCACTGCCGTGGGCAATCACGGCGGCACCGTCATCGGCGGCACCACGGGCGGCCTGAGCCTCGGCAGCGGCGGTCTCAGCCTCAGTTACCTGAACGCAGCAGGCGTTCTGCGCGCCAAACTCAACGCCCTGGCCAGCACCAACCGTGCGCGCATTCTCTCGAGCCCGCGCGTAATGGCGCGCAATGGCGAGCCGGCCACCATCCAGGTCGGCGAGCAGGTACCCATCATCACCAGCCAGCAAAGCACGGCCACCGTGTCCCTCAGCGGTGGCACCTCGGCCACGCCGGGTGTGCTGCAAACCATTCAGTACCACGACACCGGCGTGATCCTGCAGGTCAAGCCTGTCATCTTTGCCGGCCGCGTGGAACTCGAGGTCAAGCAAGAGGTCAGCTCCGCCGCCACCACCACCACCGGGGTGAACGTATCGCCCACCTTCAGCACCCGTAAGGTCGACACCAAGCTCTCCATCCGAGACGGTGCCACCGTGGCCCTCGGCGGCCTGATCTCGCGCACGGTGACCGACGGAGATGCCGGCATTCCCCTGTTGAAAGATATTCCTTTCGCTGGACAGCTTTTCCGCACCAACACGAAGAACGTTACCGAGAACGAACTGATTATTCTCATCACGCCGTACGTGATTGATAACGATGCTGTCGCTGAGGAGGTCACCGGAGCATTGCGTTCGCAGCTGGGCTCCTGGACCGGCACCGAACTGGGCCGTGCATCACAGCCTTTGAGCAGATCAGCGGCGCCAGAGCCGCAGAGCGTTCAGGCGCCGGTGACATTGGCCCCCGCGCCGATTGCGGCTGAACCCACGCCTGCAGCAGCTTCTGCTCCTGCTCCCGCTCCTGCCGCTGCGCTCGAGGCGAAAGAATCAAACACACAGCCCTCGATCACGCAGACACCTCCTGTCTCGCCAAGCCCCGATTCAGTGCCCGTTGAAACCCCCGCGATCATTCCCACTGGGCGCGAAGTGGCCGATCCAGCCTTGCTTGAAGAATTGCGTCGCGCGGCTGCGTCAGGATCGAATACTGCGCCCGCCACGCCCGCGACAAAGAAGCCCGCTGTGAAGAAGCATGGTGTCCAAGCGGCACGCGGCCCTGCAAGTGCGGCCAGTCAAGCGAGTCAATAGGGTATTGAAGGAGCGTGGTTTGTGGCTGTGTTGCAACGCGCTTTCGAGTAATCAAGTAGCTCGGCTTCCGGGTAACTACTTGATTTTTGGCCTTGGCAAAGGTGAAACTGGGTAAAACTACACAGCTAGATCCTCACATGGGGAGGGGCGCAGGCTTGATTGGTAAAAGCGGGAGTGCTAGTTGTGGCATTGATTAAAAAAAGCTGTATAGAATGCCCGCCAGAGGAAGGCGTGGGCGCTCGTGGCGCTACGGGCGTCTACCCGGAATCGGGGTCGTAAGACCCCGGTTCTGGTTTAGAAAAAAATCCGACCTCGGCCGCTACTCTCTTTATTCAGGGGGGAGTGGTGGCAAGTTAACTAACTCTCACTACTTCGAAGGGTGAATTCATGAAGAAACTGAACCTGATCGCCGCGTCGGCTGCTCTGCTGGTTGCTGGCATGGCAAACGCCGGCACGCTGGCATCGGCGACCGCGGGTGGCACGCTGTTCGCCGTTGAAGACTTTGGCCCCACGACCACTGCTGCGACGGGCATCACGCCTGGCGCCATCACCTACACCATTGGCACGACCAATGGCATCGTGATCAACGCTGGCGGCAAGATCTACTTGACGGTTCGTCTGGCTGGCGGCACTTGGTCTGCTGCCCCCGCTGTTGGCACGATCGGCGGCACGGCTCTGGCTGTTGGCGGTGCTGGTAACGGCGTGGTGAGTGCACCTACCCTTTCGTCTGACGGCACGACCGCTGTGTACACCGTGACCTACACCGCCGGCGTGACGCTGGGCGTGGGTTCTACCTTCACCTACACGCCCGCCGCGCTGTCCGTCCTGGGCACGAAGTCCGCCCTGGGCACGGTCGGTGGCACGGTGTCGGCATCGGTTTCGCTGTCGGCCATCACCCCGGTCGTCCAGGCTCCGTCGACCACGTACGCACCGAACACCGGCACTGCTCAAGCCGCTGACATCGACGGCCCGGTGGGTACCGCCGTGATCGCGAAGACCGTTCAGGGTGTGACCCTGTCGACGAGCAGCCTGCCGGCTTACACGGGCCGCATCGACCTGACCGCTTCGCCTGCCGCTAGCAAGTATGCTCTGCTTGCTGCCCCCGGTGTGGCGGTCCCCGCCGCTCTCGGCTCTGTGACTGCCACGGATGCCACCACGGCAGGCAACGCGTTGAACGGCTCCACGGCCGTCAACACGGCCGCTGCTGTCGCTGGTCCGACGAACGCACTGAGCGTCGTGGTGACGCCGGGTACGAACCAGGCCTTCCCGATTGGCGCCACGCTGTATCTGGACATCACCAGCAGCGCTTGCGGCGCCCCCGTCGCTGGCACCACTTCGGCTGCTGTGACTTCGACGACGACGACGACGGCGATCACGCTGACGCTGCCGTCCGCCAGCACCACCACGGGCGTTCCCGCGTTCATCTGCATGACCGCGCCGTCGGCTGGCAACACCGCCACGCCGCTGACCGTTACGCTCAACCCGCAGCTGAACTTCACGCTGACCACCGCCACGTCGGGTATCGACAGCGCGACCGGCACCGGCTTCGCACTGGGCTACAACGGTTCGTCGTACACGCTGAACACGTACTTCCCGGCTGCCATCAGCCAGTACGGCTACAGCACGTACACGCGCGTCGTCAACACCGGCTCGGTCGCTGCCAACGTCAGCGCCGCCTACGTTGACGGCACGACGGGTCTGACCGGCACGTCGGCTGTGATCGCTACGAGCCTGCAACCTGGTGCTGCCGTGCTGCTGAACAACACGACCATCGAGGCCGCCCTGGCCGCCGCTGGCGCTGCTGCTCCGGCCGTCAATGCCCGTCCCCGCCTGAACATCACGGCGCCGACGAACGGTCTGCGTGTTCAGAACTTCGTGCAGTCGGCCAATGGCACGTTCACGGAAGTGAGCAGCCAGCAGCAGTAATCTGCCTGGAATGGCATCGTCAAGATGCCGTTAGGATAGGAGGCACCCCTCGGGGTGCACTTGATCCAGAGAGGGGAGAGTCGCAAGACTCTCCCTTTTTTCTTGGGTGCGCCCAGGGCGCACTTGGATATGAAAGTCCTCTACCAGTCCTGCAAGGGGAACGGTTAGCCAAAGGCAAGTGTCCCGTGGGCGACTGCGGGTCTGAACGAAACCGGATGGCAAGCCCTGGCCTGAGGAACAGGATGCAGACGCGACACGATGCACTGGGGAGAGGTGGTCCTATTCACCCAAGCCCGGTCATTCAAACCGTCACGATGCAGAACGCTTACTCTCTTCTTGGGGTGGACCATGAAGGTGGCGTGGCAGGGGCGTCTTCTCGCCTCGATGCCCCCGATGCCGATACGGAGCCGTCGTGATTTCGATCTGCGTCAGCTCTTCATCAAGAATTGCGGCAGCTTGCGCAGGTTCTTGGATGCGAGCGTGAGGACGCCGCCGAGTTTATGGCGTCGGATTACGTCAAGGTCCTCACTGGATTTCTTCAGCATGGCCTTCAGCGAATGATTGCTGGCGCCGCCGTTGCGCATGCGAACCAGCACCTCAGGTAGGTAGGCGACGCGGGGGGAGCCTTGCAGGCTGCGAACCATGAAGTCGTAGTCCGCCGCGATTCGATAGCGTAGATCGAATCGGATATCCGGTAGAGCGCTTCTGCGGAAGTAGAAGGTCGGATGCGGGGGCATCCAGCCGAATCGCAGGCGCGAAGCCTCGTAGGGACCGCTGTTCCAATGCCGCACCACCCGGTCGGTCTGCTCAGCGTCGACGTAGACCAAGTCTCCGTAGATCATGTCGGCTTCACTCATGCGCTGCGCCATTCGGGCCAGGGTGTCCGGTCCGGCCAGCATGTCATCTGCGTTAAGACAGCCGACGAAATCACCGCTGGCCAAGGCAAGGCCCTTGTTCATGGCGTCATAGATGCCGCGATCGGGCTCCGAAACCAGTTTGGCCACATGCGCGCCATGCTGCCTGACCTGCTCCATCGTGTCGTCCGTGGACGCGCCATCGATCACGATGTGTTCGACATCCGGATGACTTTGCAGAGCCACGGAGCGCAAGGTGTCGGCAATGGTGCGGCCGCTGTTGTAGGCCACGGTGATGATGCTGATCTTCATGTGAGTGAACGATAAACGGCGAGGGTCTGGGCGAAACACCGATCCCAGCTGAAGTGGCTTGCGCGAGCCATGCTCCGCTCGCGTAACGTGTTGCGCGAGCTGCCTGCCGTCACGCGAATCGCCTCCGCGAGCGCGTCGCCGCGCGCTTGCTCTGCGACGACGAGGGCGTCGCCCCCCACTTCCTTGACGGCCTTGCAGTCGATGCCCACGACGGGGCAGCCCGCCCGCATCGCCTCGAGCACCGGGATGCCGAAACCTTCGTAGGCCGATGGGTAAACCAGACACTGAGCGGTGTTGTACAGGCGGTTCAACTCCACATCATCGACGGGGCCCAGGTGCTTGACGCGTGCGCGCACGGACTCGACTGCACCAGCGAGCTCGTGCTCCTGAATCGGTCCGCCGCCAACGCAATGCAGTTCGAGATCGGGTAGGTGTTCGAGCGCCGCAAGCGCCAGGGCAAAGTTCTTGTAGCGACCGCGCTGTCCTATGAAAAGGGCGAAGCCGGCGCCGGCGCCGGCACCGGCACCGGCCGGGACCTCAACAGCCTGGAAGCCTTCAGAGACACCGTTGTAGACGACGTGCAGGCTCTGGTCGCTGCGCACGCCGACAAACTCCAACAGATCGTCGCGCGTGGCTTCCGAGATGCAGATGATGGCCTGCGCTTGCCGAATCGCCGCGTATTTCTGTGTGGCATGCACCCAGGTTCTCAGGCCGCCGACGCAGCGCTCGTAGGCAAAGTCGTGAACCGTCACCACTGAGGGCATTCCTCTTTGCCGAGGGAGGCGGTAATAGCTCGAGTGAAAGAGGCTGGCTCGGACTGCCGAGGGCGGGCGGCAGGCACGGTAGCGCTCGAGGGCGCGCGCGGGGCGTTGCTCGCGCATCTTTGCAGGCAGCTTGTCGAGCTCGGCGCGTTGAGGTCTCTCGAGCGTCAGCAGACTCGGCTCTTGCTGAGTCGCCAGTCGACTCAGCAGCTCGCGGAAGTAGACGCTGATGCCTCCATGCGACTGCAGGGAGAAGATGATGCCGTCCAGATGAATCATGACGCAGGCAGGCCCTCGGCGGGCCCTGTGGGCCCTGTGGGCCCTGTGGGCCCTGTGGGCCTTGTGGGCCTTGCGGGCCTTGCGGGCCGCGTGGGGCGACCGCGTAGCACGCGCATGCTGAAGAGCACGAAGCCGAGCAGCAGCACGTAGAGGAATCCAGGAAGGAAGAGGCCGAACGAGGGCGCGAACTGAATCAGCAAGAGAGCCACGCCGCCAAGACTCATGGCCTGAAGCTTGATGCCTGGCTTCCTGAAGATCAGATAGGACAGCAGGCCTTGCACGATCGACTGGCTGCTGAAGAAGCCGAAGACGATGACGCCGATCACGCCGAAATCGGCGAACTGCTCGACGGCGCCGCCGAATGCAGGCGTGTTGGTCAGCTCAGCCTGGCCGGGGTAGAAGAATTCGTTAACGAGCAAAACACCGTAGACCACGGGCTTGTCCGGCGCTAAGGACCTCGGCACGTAGCCCCAAAGCGAGCTGAGGCTCACCTTGCCCCAGAACAAGGGCAACTGGTCATTGAGATAAGCGTTGTAGTAGTCGGCCGCGTTCTTGTAGTAGTCGAAGTATTCGAGCACCGACTGAAGGTCGAACGCATTGCCCAGCGCAAGAAACAGGTTCACGACCAGCAGCCCGAAGAGCAGCGGCGTGCCGATCAGGAACACGCGGCCCAGATGCTTCCAGTCCAGGAACCAAAGGAAGATCAGCGCGCTGACGAAGACCGCCAGCATATTGCCCTTGGAGCCCAGCAGGTAGACCAGGGCCATGAAGAAGGCGGTGGAGACGATGATGGCACCTGGTCGCGGCTTCTGGAGTACATCCATGAGGTAGGCGACGGCCACGCAACTCACCGCCATCGCGTACCACTGCCCCTGGCCCGTGCGATAGAGCTGATAGCCAGCGCGCGGATTGGCGATCCAGTTGAGCACGCCAAACTCCGCGTGCGCGAGCAAGAAGAACGCCACGCCGAACAATGCCAGGAACAACCACTTGGTACGCGCGAAATCCGCCGCCTGAAGCATCACGCGTTTCATGGGCAGAAAGCGCTCGAGACGCAGGGCCTGCGCGAGCTTGTAGAAAAACAGCAGTCCGCCCAGTTGTGCCAGCGACTGCACATCCGTCATCAGCAGCGCGAACTGGTAGCCCACGTCGAAGATCCCGTCGTCCAGTAAGACCAGGGGGCCCGCCAGCAGCTTCATGAGTTGCACGGGGAGCGCGACCGCGAGCGCAATGCTGAACGGGTTGATCCACGGCAGCCTGAGCACACGCACCGAAAACCACAAGGGCGTGAGGCTGAGCAGGAGCGTCACGGGAAGGTGAAGCGCGTAGAGCAGTTCCATGCCGGATCCTTCAGCGCAGCCCGTCCAAGGCGACGCCGGCTTGTGCGCAGGCGTGCGCCATCTCGTGCATTGCGGCCGCTTGCACCGCTCGAAGGCGATAGTCGTCGCGAGCTGCGTAGACGGCCTCAATAGCCGAAATCCAGTCCTTCGGCGCCCAGCCCTCGACCAAGTGGCCTCCGTCGCCAACGACCTCGATCATCGCCGAGTTGGCGGCCGCAACCACCGGGCAGCCCGCCGCCATGGCTTCCAGCTGTGGCAATCCGAACCCCTCCATCAGTGAGGTCGAGACGAAGAGTGCCACCGTCTTGTACAGACCCTGCAGGTCGGCATCGGACACATAGTCGCAGAAACGCACCGCATCAGCCGGGAATCCGGGCGCCTTGAGCACGTCGGCCAGATCAGATCGGCCCCAGCCGGAGCAGCCGACGACGATCAACTGAAAGCCTTGCGCGGCGAGCGCGGGCATCAGCGAGATGAGGAAGCGAAGATTCTTGCGGGGCTCGAGCGTGCCGACGAACAGCAAGCTGCGCTCGGTCACGCGATAGCGCTGCCTCAGCTCGTCCAGTTGGCTTGGGTCGAACCGATGCTGCTCTCGCAGGGGATTCAGACCCGATCCGGTGATGAGTTCACGCGACTTGCGACGAGGGTAGTGACGCTCGACCTCACCTGCAGTGAAACGCGATACCGCCCAGATTCGATCCGCCCTGATGATGGATCGACCTGCAAGCAGGCCATACGCAATGCGAGTGCGCAGCGCCATGGTCTCAGGCAGGCTGCGATAGACCAGGTCGTGCACCGTCAGCAGTCCGGGCATGCGAGTCGTGGGAGGCAGCAGGCCTGCGGCACCCCAGAGCAGATCCGCACGCTGCTCGCGCGCGCAGCGCTCGAAATGGCTGATCAACCACCATAGGCCGTTGTCGGCCAGCAGTGGTGTTGGGCAGCAGTGGAACTCGACGTTTTCGCGTTTGGCCAGCGCCGCTTCGGCCGCCGCGTGCAAGGGCTTGTTCGAGAGCAGCGCGAAGCGCAGCTCTGGCTGCTGCTCGCTCCAGACATTGACGGCGGCCATGAGGTATTGGCCCACACCGGTCGGGCGCGTGCTCAGCGACCGGGCATCGACGGCGATCTTCATCGCTGCCCGTGCTCCGCCTTGTCCTCCAGCAGGAAGACATGGTTTTCGGGCCTGGCGAACTTGTTGAAGAACTTCAGCAAGTAGGCGTAGCGGCTGGCGCCGAAGCAGCGCAAGAAGACGCGCAGCCCCGCCTGTGCCCAGCGTGTCAGGCGGCCGACCTGCGGCAGCGTCGCGGCCGAGTGGCCGCGCAGCGCTGCGGGGCTGAAGTCGAGCAGACCGCGTCGGGAGAGCGTTTGATAGAAGGACCCGCCGTGCGCGAAGGGGCTGGCTGCGCCGCCGCTCGGACCCAATGCTCGATACAAGCGCCGCTGCAACGGGCTGATCGGCTGGCCGTTGTCGAAGTAGTTATAGCGGTAGCTCAGGCGTATGTGGTCGGCATAGCCGTTCTTCTTGACCGCCTCGCGATAGCTCGAGCTCAGGGCTTGCAAGGCCGGGCTCGCGTAGCGTTGCTGCGACTGCGTCTCGACGTGGCGCGTGAGGCTCTCGCCGGCAAAATCGAATCCGGAAAAGTGAAACAGGAGCAGGGCTTCGCCGCTGACCGTATAGGTGTCGCTGGGGCCTTTCTCCAGAGTCCGCTCGTCCAGATTCCAGTGAGCGACGTTGACGCCTTGTTGACGGACGATGTGCAGGTGTTCGCCGAAGTAAGCGGGCACGTAGTCCATCCACTTCTGGTCCGTATGCAGCCCGTCGAAATGGTCGGCGTAGCAATACTCGCGCAGCCGCTTGTCCCACCAGGCGAGGAATCGATCGGTCGTGGTGGAGCGCCGGACGGCGCAGAAGCCGAGGTTGAAGATGCCTTCCCAGAGATGCTTGTACTCCGGATAGGCATGGTCGCCGTCGGGCCGGCAATGCAGCAGATGCGGCGTGAGGAAGATGGAGGCGTCGGGAGCCGCTTGATGGATGGGGTCGAGGCGGCCGAAGAGCCAGGTGTCAGGGTCCAGGTAGTAGACGAGCTCGGCCTGGGTCTGCGCGAGCAGGCGCGCAAACAGCATCGGCTTCACGGAGGTGCAGAACTCGGTGATGTTGTACTGGAAGCGAAGCGCGTCGAACTCCGGTCCGAGCACGCTGTCCAGGCCGGTCAGCGTGTGGGCGTAGGAGGCGGCGGGCAAGCCATCAAGACCGTCGACGACGTAGATGTGCATCTGCGCCTCGGGATGGTGCCGCGCCACGGAATCGGCGAGCGTGAGGGCCAGCGGCAGGTAGTTGCGGGCGACGATGGTGAAGATACAGACGGACATGGGCTCAGCTCAGCGAGGCGCGAGTTCGTGAATGGCGGCAAGGAGAGCGTCGCCGCAGGCGCGGCGTCGGCGCTGCCCGGCTTCAATCAGGAGTTGCGGGGCGGGGCGCTCTGCTGGCTCGCTGTTCAGGACCTCGGCCATGGCGCGGGCCAGCGCGTCGGCATCGGAGGCCTTGAAGAAGCTCACGTTGGACTCGTCGATTTCCAGGTTGACTTCGATGTCGGACACGAGGGCAGGGACGCCGAGGGCTACGGCGTCGAACACCGATCCGCCACCGGGGCCGCCTTCGAAGAGTGTGGGCTGGACGACGGCCCTGGCCGCGCGCATGAGGGCGATCTGGTCGCGCTTGGGGATCAGCCCCAGCACACGCAGATGCGAGGCGATGCCCAGCGCCTCGGCCTCGCGGCACAGCATGGGGAAGTGCGCGGGGTTGCGGAAGTCGCTGGTCTCGCCGGTGCAGACCAACTGGGTCTGCGGGTGCTGCTCGCGAAGGCGCGCGAAGGCGCGATAGGCGCTCAGGTGGTCCTTGTGCTGCCAGAACTGGTTGGAAATGATGAAGAACGGGGAGTGAATGCCGTACTTCTCCAAAGGTGGCTCGTCGAGCTCGAACCAGCTGGGATTGGGCGCTGCCGAAAACGGCATCGCCACGACCTTGGCCGGGCGGCCGGGCAGCAGCCGCTCGATGTCGTTCGCCACCGCGCGTGCGTTCACGATGACGCAGCGCGAGCGCTCCAGCATGTCGGAGAAATTGCGATTGCGCGCGGCAATCTCCTGCTCGGAAAAGAAGTGCGGCAGGTGAGCATGCTGGAAATCGGCGATATAGCCCAGCCAGGGCAGCCCAATGTCCGGGTCCAGGGGCTGGACCGAGGGCATGAGCGCGTCGAGTCGCAAGCGCCTGGATGCGGCTGCGATCGCGCGCTGGCCGGCGTCGATTTCATGGGCCTGGATCAGGGCCTGATTGCCTTGCACGAATTCGGTCACGATGCGTGCATCCGGTGTCCGCGCCAAAGTGCTGCTGCGGCCCAGCGCCGTCTTGAGCGCATGCTTGAGCTGGCGCAGGGACTGGCGTGCCGCCAAGCGCGGACCGCGGGTGGGCAGCAATAGATGCAACTCCAGCGGTTCGCCGCTGGTGGCCAGGCTGCCGCAGACGAGGCGCAGAAAGTCGAGCCCTCCACCCCATTCGATGAAACCGTGGCCGAGGATGCCTATTTTCATTGCTGCACCCGGCGTGCTGGGACGCCGACATAGGTTCCCACTTCGGAAATGCTCTTGGTGACGACCGCACCCGCACCGATCGCAAGATCCGACGACAGCGCCAGGCGTTCAAGAATCCGGCAGCCGGTGCCGAGCAAGCAGGCGTCGCCCATCCGGACATGGCCCGAGACGCTGGACGAGGGGTTGATGACGTTGAAGGAGCCGATGACGACGTCGTGCCCCACGGTGCAGTTCCAGTTGAACAGGTTGAAGTCCCCGATGCGGATGTCGCAGGTCATCACCACGCCTTGCGTGATCATGTTGCCGCGGCCGAGCGTCACGCAGCTCGGGTCAATCTCCACGAGCGGATGGATCAGGTTGGGGAACGACAGGCCCGGATGGGCGGCAAAGCGCTGAGCGAGCAAGCGGCGAAGAGGCGCGTGGCCCGTTCCGATGACCAGGTCGGCAGCCGCGGAGCGCTGAAGAACCTCGCTGTCGAGGTGTTCGACGGCGCCGTGGATCAGCTCGCGCCCGAGCTCCTGCGAATCGTGCGTGACGTAGGCAATGCGGTGCCAGCGCTGCCCCCGCGGGTCGATCCGCCGCGCCAGTTGGGCGGCTTCCTTTGCCAGCCCGCCCGTGCCGACGATGAGCAGCTCAGTGGGCGTCACGGTAGAAACTGCGAATTGCTTCGACGATGATTTCCAGCTGAGCCTGGCTCAAGCCCGGCCAACTCGGCAGATTGATCCCCCGCCACGCCAGGTCTTCCGCCACACTGTGCTTGCGGTAGTTGCGTGCATACATGGGCATGGTGTGCACGGGGTAGAACAAGGGCCGCGTCTCGATGCCGGCCTTGGCCAGGTGTTCGCGCAGCGCGTCGCGCTGCTCGGCGCGCTCGACCAGAATCGACACCATCCAGTAGCTGTGCACGGTGTCGGGTGCTTCTGCGTGCACCTGCACCGGCAAGTCTTGGAGCGCGGTTCGGTAGGTCTCGGCCAGCGCGCGCTTCTTGCCGATGAACTCGTCTGCGCGTTCCAGTTGCGCCAAACCGATCGCCGCCTCGATATTGGTCATGCGGTAGTTGTAGCCGACCACGTCGTGCCAATACTCGCGATGCGCGGCCAGGCCCTGGCCCTTGAGGTGGCGCGAGCGCTCGATGAGGGTCTTGTCCTTGCTGACCACCATGCCGCCTTCGCCGGTGGTGATGGTCTTGTTGCCGAAGAAGCTGAAGGTGGAGATGTCGCCGAAGGTGCCGACGTGGCGGCCCTTGTAGAAGGTGCCGAAGGCTTCGGCGCAGTCCTCGACGACGAAGAGGCGATGCTCGGCCGCGATGGCCATCAGTGCGTCCATGTCGCAGGCCTGTCCGTAGAGATGCACAGGCATGATGGCGCGCGTGCGCGGCGTGATGTGGCGGCGCACGTCCTCGGGATCGATCTGCCAGGTCGAGCGCACCGAGTCCACGAAGACCGGCGTGGCGCCCGTGTAGGCTATGGCGTTAGCGGATGCGATGTAGGTCAGGGTCGGGACGATCACCTCGTCGCCCGGCCCGATGCCCAGCGCCATGAGTGCCAGGTGCAGGGCCACGGTGCCGTTGCAGACCGAAGCGGCGTGCGCAACGCCGATGCGCTGTGCGAAGCGGTCTTCGAACTCGCTGACGAAGCGGCCCCGGGACGAGATCCACGACGTGTCCAGGCACTCGTTGACATAGGCCTTCACATTGCCACCCAGGTCGGGCTGGTAGATGGGGATGCTGTATTTGGACATTCAGGTCTCCACAGGAACGACACGCAGTACGGTACTGCGCTGTTGAAAGAGTTGGCGAAGCAGGAAGATCAGCGCTGGAGCCGAGATCAGGCCGTACGCGACGATGGTGGCCAGCGTGGCGCCCGGCGCGCCCAGGCGCGTGACCAGCCACCACTTGCCCGCGAAGGCCGTGGCGGCCATGCTCAGGGCCACCAGCACCTGGGCGCGCAGCACCCCGGCGCCATTGAGAAAACTGCCGCAGATGGCGCCCAGCGTGTCCATCACGGTCCATGTCGCGAGCACGAGGGGCAGCAAAATGGGCGGCGGTGTTTCCATGTGCAGCCAGAGGCGCGAGATCCAGTCCATGCTCAGCAGCGCGGCGATGCACAGGCCGCCCATGACCAGCAGGCCCGTCAGCAGCGCACGCGCCAGGGTTCGGCGGGCCCAGGCCAGGTCGCCATTATTGAGCGCTTCGCCAAAGGCCGGCCACAGGCCCAGCAAGGCGGCGCCGAAGATCGAGCTCAGCGAGAGGAACACCTTCTGCACGGCCGCGAAGTCGCCATAGGCCGACTGGCCTAAAAGCTGCGCGATGACGAAGGCATCGGACTGGAAGGCGAACGCGGCGCTGAGCTGCAGCACGAAGAACCACAGGCCGCTGTGGAGCAAGCCGCGCACCTCGGCCCTGTGCAGCAGGGCAGGGCGGACGAGACCCAGGTAGCCGCGATGGCGCAGCCAGGCAAGACTGCTGAGCAGGTTGGCCACCACCTGGGTGCCCAGCGAAGCCAGGACCAGGGCCGAGAGGCCGAGCCGCCAATACAGCGCGGCGGGCACGGCGAGCAGCGTTGCCATTGACGCACCGAACTGCGTGATCCCCACCCATTGCCCATCCTGGCAGCCCAGCTGAAGCTTTTGCACCATGCCGATGGGCAGGTTCAGCGCCATCAGGCCGACGAAGACGCAAAAAGCGCTCAGGACCTCGTTGCGATGCTCCGAGCTGATCGCACCGGCAAAGCGCAGCGGGTCGGTCGAAGCGCCCATCCAGGCGTACCAGGCTGCCAGCATGAGCAGGCCCATCGCGGCGGTACAGAAATAGCCGGCGACGATGACGCGGCCGGCCTCTTCGCGGCGGCCTGCGCCGTGCGCCGCCGTCATGCGGTTGAGCACGCCGTTGCCGACGCCGAGGTCGGCGAAGGCGAAGAAGCCCAGCAGGGTGCTGAGCATCATCCAGACGCCGAAGAGTTCCGGCTCCAGTTGCCGCCGGGCCAGCGGGATGGTGACCAGCAGCGTGGCGGCCGAGCCGAAGCGCGCCAGGTAGCCGGCGGCCGCCGTGTTGAGCAAGCGGCGCGTGCGCGGGTTCAGCCCTGGAGCGATCCGGGCACGCAGCTTGTTCATTCGTGATAGTCGTAGGCCTGGAAGCCGGCCTGCTTGACCAGGCTGTCGCGCTGCGCCGAGCTGTAGTCAGCCTGCACCATCTCGGCCACAAGTTCCTTGAGCGTCGTCTTGGGAGTCCAGCCCAGCTTGGCCTTGGCCTTGGACGGGTCTCCCAGCAGCGTCTCGACCTCGGTCGGGCGGAAGTAGCGCGGGTCGACCTTGACGATCACGTCGCCG
>JAFALK010000023.1 GCA_019234295.1 Roseateles sp. | reverse complement strand
GGTGGGCTTGCGAAATCGCTCAAACTCCGCCCCCTGATCTGCAGCCGCTGCAAGGGTTGTTTGCTTCATGCCGTCATGTTGCCAAGACGCATGCAGCCTTGCCACCTGATCAACCCGGAAGCGCCAACTTAATCAGCGTAGCCCTAGGTCTGGAAGCCATCGCGGGCAGAACGCTCGCGGCACTCCAGCCCGCAATTGCAGCCACCAAGTCTGCAGTCTGTCGCGGCCGTTAGGACGAGGGCCGGCCGGGTCGCTGACGCCCGGGGCGACGACGTGCAAATGAGCACGGACTGGCCGCACCTGTTCTCTCGCGTGAGGGCGGCGCTGATGCGACGTGGTCGATCGCAGCAGGATGCAGACGACATCGTGCAGGAGGCCTGGATCCGGTTGAACTGCTACGGGCGAGATCAAGCTGTGGAACGGCCCGAGGCGTTCTTGATGAAAACCGCGCTGAACTTGTCCATCGACGCACATCGTGCTCACATCAACCACGGCGAGGAGGTTGCTCTGGAAGATGTTGTTTTGCTTGATACGGCGCCGGATACTGAGGCGATCGTGCTCGCTCGTGAGCGTGTCGTGCGCATGGGACAGTGCCTGGGCCGCCTGAACGACAAGACTCGCGAAATCTTCCTGGCCCACCGCGTCGACGGGATGTCCTACAAAGCTATCGCTCAATGCCATGGTGTGAGCATCAGCACGGTGGAAAAACACGTCGCCAAGGCGACTCTGCAGATCACGACCTGGATGCAAGGGTGGTAAGAGTGCGGTGTCCCATGAATTTGGGGGCAGGCAGGGCGCTCTGGTGAGGCCATGGAATTCCTACCTGCGTATGACAGGATTGGCCTGATGCGCGACCGATGCTTCCCAATTGAGACATTCAGCTTCTTCGGTTTCGCCCCAGAATCCGAATGTTCGCGCTATCCCTGGTGACGCGCATAATTCCGCTATGCAGTTGTCGGTCTCACTCTGACAAGCGTTTTGATTTGTCCATGGCAACGTCTTTTTCCCGCATGAGCAGGCTGACTCTGTCAGTCCTGATGCTTTGCATCCTTCTGCTATCGCAGCAGGGTGCACTGATGCATGAATTGAGCCATTGGCATTCCGTTACCGATTCCGCCGCGTCGGCGCCGAGGGCTGAGGCGCACGATGGGGCCCGAGACGTCTGCCTGACCTGCCTGAGCTTCGCGCAGATCGGGGCATTGGCGAAGTTCGATGCAGTGGCCATGCCCAAGGCCGATGACCTGCAATATCACTTCGCGTCAGAAACCGTCCGCAGCGTCGCCGCAGCGTCGCTCCCTCTCGCCCGCAGCCGCGGGCCCCCTTTGTCCGCCTGATCTTCGTAATGTTGCCTCGTCTGACCGCATGACGGTCTGAAGCGGAGGTGCCTCGCATTCGAGTTCAGAAGGATTTCTTCATGGTTCCTGTTTCTTGCGGGCGCTTGGCGCCCGTGGGCACGAGCGCCGCTATTGCGCCGGCTTGGCCGTTTGCAACGTCGCCCACGCCTCAGGTGCAGCCAGACAGCTACGACTCATCGCCCAGGAGCGTCCGTGATCCCCGCCTGAACGAGTCCCGGTTCTATCGTGACGAGGGTGGCAACTCCTTGTGGGCGTGTGCATGCACGCCTGGCAGGAATTGACGATGCGAAGAATCTGGGGCTCGCTGCTTCTCGCGTTCTGCCTGGTGTCCAGCCAGCAGGGCGCGCTGCTGCATGAGCTCAGCCACTTCGTGCAGCGCATCGGCACGCTGCAAAGCGCCGAGGCGGATACACAGCCCCCCGGCATGCGGTGCGACGTCTGCCTGGCGTTCGCGCACATTGTCGGTGCCGTCGCCACAGCGGTCGTCGTGCTGGCGCTTCTGCCGACTGAAGAACACTGGGGATTGACGGAGTGCTTCGCGCTCCGCGCTGCCGATGCCCCGCAAGCGCGAGCGCGCGATCCTCCTGGCACTTTCTGAACGATCTCCCGTCATCGGCCTTGCGGCATTCGCTGCAGGGTTGTCCTCGCAATCCGAGTTCAGAAAGATTTCATATGTTCAAGCCCGTTTTCAGCGGCATGACGCTGGCCATCACTACCCTTGCCGCGTTCCAACCCATCGATGCGCTCGCGCAATCCAGTTCCGTCAGCGCTGCTTCCAGCGCCGAGTCCACGCCGGTCGCCGGCGAACAGACCTCTGATGTGTCCCCGTCCACCGCGACCACTGAGCAACTGCAGCGTGTAGAGGTCACCGGACGCATCAAGCGGCTCAACGACGCGCGGACCGGCATCCAGACGCAGACGGGGGCGTCCATCTATACGCTCGACGCGGCCGCGATTAACGCGATGCCAGGCGGCGACAACGTGCAGCTGAACCAGGTCTTGCTTCAGGCGCCGGAAGTGGCGCAGGATTCGTTCGGCCAGTTCCACGTTCGCGGCGAGCACAACGGGCTGCAGTACCGAATCAACGGCCTGATCCTGCCCGAGGGCATCAGCGTGTTCGGCCAGTCGCTCGATCCGAGGGTGATTGAGTCGGTCACCCTCGTGACGGGTGCGCTGCCCGCCGAGTATGGCCTGCGCACCGCCGGCATCATCGACATCAAGACGAAGACCGATACCATCGAGCCAGGCGGCTCCATCTCCATTTATGGGGGCAGCCACGGCACGGTTCAACCCAGCATCAGCTACGCGGGCGGCTCGGGCGACATTCACTACTTCGTGACGGCCGACGCTCTGCGCAGCGGGCTGGGGATCGAGTCGCCGGACGGCAGCTCGACGCCCCTGCACGACCACACGCGTCAGCACCATGCGTTCGGCTACGTCGAGGACGTGCTGGACGCAGGCAACCGGGTCGCAGTCGGCGCAGGCACCTCGGTGGGTACATTCCAGATTCCGAACCAGCGCGGCTTGCAGCCATCCTTGGGGCTTGACGTCAACGGACAAACTGCCTACCCAAGTGATAACCTCAACGAGAACCAGCGCGAGATCACGCACTTCGGCTTCCTGAGCTTCCAGCACTCGGAAGGCCCACTCGATTGGCAGACGTCGATCACGGGCCGCTACTCGAGCCTGAAGTTCACTCCTGATCCGCTTGGAGACCTTCTGTACAACGGCATTGCGCAAGATGCGTTCAAGCGCAACACGGCCGTGGCAGTCCAATCGGACGCGGCTTACAAGCTCGACGCGAACCACACCATTCGCGGTGGCGTGTTCGTGCAGCGTGACAAGTCGCTGAGCCTGACAACATCGCAGGTACTGCCCACCGACAATGCGGGCAACCCCGGCACTGTACCGGTATCCATCGTCGACAACGGCAGCAAGGTCGAGTCAATAGAGAGTGTGTATTTGCAGGATGAATGGCTTCTTCGGCCGGGTCTGACCCTGAACTATGGCTTGCGCTTCGATAATCTTGAGGCCTATACCAACGGCCATCAGTTGAGCCCGCGTGTGAACGTGGTCTGGAATGCATCTCCAACGACCATCGTGCATGGCGGCTTCTCACGCTACTTCTCCCCGCCGCCGTTTGAGCTCGTCGGCAGCGAGGATGTGGCGAAGTTCGCCAACACGACAGCAGCGCCCGCGGTCACGCAAGCTGACACGCCCAAGGCCGAGCGCGCGAATTACTTCGACATCGGTGTCGACCAGACCATTAGTCCCGGGTTCACGGCAGGCATCGACGCGTACTACAAGCGCTCGAAGAACCTGATCGACGAGGGGCAGTTCGGCGCGCCCATCATCCTGACACCGTTCAACTACTCGCAGGGCAAACAGCTTGGCACGGAGCTGAAATTGAATTACGTCGATCGAAACTTATCGATGTATGGCAATGTCGCGTTCCAAAGCGCCCGCGGCCAGGACATCAACTCGGCGCAGTTCAACTTCGGCGCTGATCGCCTGACCTACATTGCAAGCCACTACATTCACCTGGATCATGAGCAGCGCGTCACGGGCTCGGCTGGCGCGTCGTACCTGTGGCAAGGTACGCGCCTGAGTGTGGACGCCATCCTTGGATCGGGTCTGCGTGCTGACCAGATTTTGGCGGATGGCAGCAGCATTCCCAACGGGGCGCATCTGCCCACCTACACGCAGGTCAACCTCGCCGCAAGCCATCAGTTCCAGCTGGGAAGTGCTGGCGATGTGACGCTGCGGCTCGACGTCGTGAACGCGTTCGACCACGTGTACGAGATCCGCAATGGCACGGGTGTGGGCGTGGGCGCGCCGCAGTTCGGGGCGCGCCGTGGATTCTTCTTCGGCATCTCTAAGTCGCTCTGACGAATTGGACAGAGTGCGGTGTCCATGAAACTGGGTGGCAGGCAGGGCGCTCTGGTGAGGCCATGGAATGCCTACCCGCGTATGACTGAATTGGCCTGATGCGCGACCGACGCTTCCCGACCCGTTGCCGTCCTTCAACTTCTCGGATTCAACGGCCGGGAGCTGGCGTTCATCAGTTCTCATCCCCCTGTGATGATCAAGGACGCCCCCTCTCATACACAGCTACTCAGAGGAGGCCTCGCAGGGGTCATATGCGGAAAAGCTGGGACCCAAGCACCGCCCCAGCGGTCGAATTGGACTCAGGTCGCGGCTGCCGACTTGTATATGTATAGCAAATGCTATACGATTCCCCAATGAGTCGCTCCGCCACTTTGCCGCCCATCCGTGTTGCGCCCGAGACCAAGGCCAGTCTTGAGGCTGTGCTGCGAGAAGGCGAGTCATTGACGCAGTTCATCGAGAACGCCGTTTGCCGCGAGGCCGAATTCCGCGCCGAGCAGAGTGCCGCTGTCGCCCGGGCGAAGAAGGCATTGCGCAGTGCTGACAAGAGCGTCGGATTGTTGACTGCTGATGAGTTCCTAGCTGGTATGGAGCGGCGTGCCAAGGCCGCACAGCAGCGCATCCGTGAGGCGGGGGCTGCCAAGAGCAAGCGAGCTGCGGGTTGAGCGGATACAGGGTCTTTCCGACTGTCACGTTCCAGGAGGACATCGAGCGCCTGGAGGAGCACACCATTCTGCGCGAGCTGGCCAGCAACACGCCGGATGACACCTGCCTCTTCAGGTTCCGCGATGCGGTGGAGCGCGCGATGGGGATCCTATCGTTCGCACCACACAGCTGCCGTCGATCCGAGGTGCAAAGAGAGTTTCGTGAGCTGATCATCCCCTTTGGTCATTCCGGATGCGTCGTTTTGTTCGTGATTCGTGACGCTGATGTCGTACTGTTCGCGGCGAGGGACCAGCATGAACACGACTACCGCTGACGAACTTGACCTGAGTGCCCCTCGAGGGGGCCTGACTCGCTCAATTCAGACAGCACCAAAGCGGGCCACTGCAACCGTCGACTGCTGGCCGCTAGGCGCCAACGCCTACTTCAAATTCTGGCCTCTCTTGAATTTCGAGTGGGTACGATCGGCCCTGGTTAATCACTCGGTGAGGTGGTGCCATGACAGCCAGAGTCTTCGAAGCGGCGCTCGGCATTGGCGCGCCGTGGTCTGTGCGCTCGATCGAGTTCAATGAGCGATCCGGGG
>JAFALK010000046.1 GCA_019234295.1 Roseateles sp. | reverse complement strand
ACCGATTGAGGAGCCGACCAGCAAATCCCATCAGGGACAGCGGTGACAAGCCGCAGCAAAAGTCCGAATGTACGGGTGCAATCGAACCTTCATGCCGTCATCAACTGATTGCTTGGCAAACCGGGGGCGTCCATGTACGGTCATTGGCATTCGTCCGCAAAGGGCCGGTCTCGATCCTGCCTATGCAGCATCGACGTGTGGCCATTCACCACCAACTCCACAGCGGCCCACAACAGCCCGCCTGGCTGATCCCACGAGCCGGTCTGCATTGATGGAAGTCAAGTACTCGAGAATTTCGGGCGCTACGCTGGCTCCATGAAATCCGCCGAACTTCCGGCATGTCATTTGGCCCGGCCCTCTGACGAGCCCGTCGACACGGCCGCCTTGGCGGCGCGCGAGGCTGATCGCTTCGCGCAGGCGATGGTGGCGCGCGCGACCCTCGGCATCTCCCCTGCGGCCATCGCCCTTGCCTTCGACGACTGGCTGCTGCACCTAGCGACCTCACCCGGCAAGCACGTCGAACTCGCGCGCAAGTTCGCGCGCAAGTGCCTGCGCTACGCCTGGTTTCTCGAGCGTGCCGTGCACGGCGGGGCTGTCGCCCCATGCATCGATCCGCTGCCGCAGGACAAGCGCTTTTCGACAGATGCCTGGCAGCACTGGCCCTTCAATGCGATCTACCAAGCGTTCTTGCTGCAGCAGCAGTGGTGGCACAACGCCACCACGGACGTGCATGGCGTGACGCCGCAACACGAGCAGGTGGTCACCTTCTGCGTCAGGCAGATGCTCGATACCTGGGCTCCGTCCAACATGCCGGCGATGAACCCCGAAGTACTCGCAGCCACCAAGGCGAGCGGCGGACTGAACTTCGTGCGCGGCGCGCAGAATTTCGCCGAAGACACACGCCGCGCACTTCTGGGCGAGCCGCCGGCCGGCAGCGCCGCATTCGTGCCGGGCGTGCAGGTGGCGGTGACGCCCGGAAAGGTCGTACTGCGCAATGCCTTGATTGAGCTGATCCAGTACGAGCCTCGGACCGATTCTGTGCATCCAGAGCCGATCCTCATCGTTCCCGCCTGGATCATGAAGTTCTACATCTTGGATTTGTCACCCGCCAATTCCCTGGTGCGATACCTCGTCGAGCGCGGCCACACCGTGTTCATGATCTCGTGGAAGAACCCGGCACCGGCCGATCGCGACGTCTCGATGGACGATTACTTGCGCCTGGGCATCAGGGAAGCGCTTGGTGCGATTGGCAAGATCACGCCGGGGCAAAAGGTCCACGCCACCGGTTATTGCCTGGGGGGCTCGCTGCTGGCCATCGCCGCTGCGGCCATGGCGCGCGACGCCGACGACCGACTGGCGAGCATCACCCTGCTGGCCGCCCAGGTGGATTTCGAAGAAGCAGGCGAGCTCACACTGTTCATCAATCACAGCCAGGTCAGCCTGCTGCAGGACATGATGGCAGCCCAGGGATTTCTAGACACGCGCCAAATGGCAGGGGCATTCCAGCTCTTGCGGTCCAACGACTTGATTTGGTCCCGGCGCGTGTCGGACTACCTCCTCGGCGAGCGACCCGTCACGACGGACCTCATGGCCTGGAATGCGGATGCGACGCGCATGCCATACCGGATGCACAGCGAATACCTGCAGCATCTATTCCTGGAGAACGACTTGGCGGAGGGACGATACCAGGTCGACGGACGAGCGGTAAGCCTGCTGGATATCGCCGGACCGGTCTTCGCAGTCGGCACGACCCGCGATCACGTCGCGCCGTGGCGCTCGGTGTACAAGCTGCATCTCGTCACGGAGACGGACCTCACTTTCGTGCTCGCCAGCGGCGGACATAACGTGGGCGTGGTCAATCCGCCCGGCGGCAAGGCGCCGTCTTCCTACCAGATCGCCACTCACGTGCGCGGAGACCGTCATCTGGATCCTGACACTTGGGTCCAGCGGGCGAGCGCGCAGGCCGGTTCCTGGTGGCCGGCCTGGCAGGCATGGATCGCCGCACGCTCCGGCCCGCAGGTCGCCCCCCCCATGCTCGGCAACCCGGCGCACGGCCTGCCGCCGTTGTGCAATGCGCCCGGGGAGTATGTCTTCCAGCGCTGAAGCGCGCTCCCCCACCATGAGCACCGCCGAGCCGTTCGCACCCAGCTTGCGTGGACTCAGCACCGCAGAGGCACTCGTGCGCCGTGGGGATGCGGGATACAACGACATCGAAGACGGCGAGCGGCGCGCCTTGGGCCGCACGCTGCGGAGTGTCGCCATGGAACCAATGTTCCTGCTGCTGGTGATCGCCGCTGCGATCTACGCAGTGATCGGCGACATCCGCGAAGGCTTGCTCCTTGCCTTCTTCGCACTGGTGACGGTGGGGCTTGCCGTTTTCCAGGAGCGCCGCAGTGAACGGGCACTCGATGCGCTGCGCATGCTCGCGGCGCCGCAAGTCCGGGTCGTGCGCGACGGGAAAGTGCTGGTCATTCCGGCACGCGAGCTCGTGCCCGGGGATCTGTTCCTGCTGGCCGAAGGCGATCGGGTCGCGGCCGACGCCGTCCTGCGGGATGCCGAAGGTGTCACCGTCGACGAGTCATTACTGAGCGGCGAGTCTGTCCCCGTGCGGAAGGTCGCGCATGGAGGGGACGCGGTCCCGGCTCATGCGCGTCCCGGCGGAGACGACGCTCCTTTTGTGTATGCGAGCACGCTGGTCGTGTCCGGCCACGGTGCCTGCGAGGTGCTCGCAATCGGCCGCCAGACCCAAGTGGGCGCGCTTGGCGCCTCGCTCGCGACAATCGATACGGCTCCGACGTCGCTGCAGCAGCACATGCGTCGAGCCGCGCGCCTGTTCGGATTGCTGGCCCTGGCGCTCAGCGCCTTGCTCGCGCTCTGGATCGGGCTGGTCAGTAGCGCCTGGACGCAGGGGGTACTCGCTGGCATCGCACTGGGCATGGCCACGCTGCCCGAGGAATTCCCGCTGGTGCTCACGGTGTTTCTGGCACTTGGGGCGTGGCGCTTGGCCCGGGCCAAGGTCCTCGCACGGCGACCGGCGGTGGTCGAGGCGCTGGGCGCCGCGACCTTGCTCTGTGTCGACAAGACCGGCACCTTGACCGAGAACCGGATGCGCCTGCGCCGCCTCGTTTCCGGTACGTCAGAGATCGACCTCAGCGCCTCCGATGGGCTCCCGGAACCCCTGCACCGGGTGCTGGAATTCGCGGTACTTTCGTCTCGGCCGTACAGCGCCGACCCGATCGACCGCGCGCTGCGAGAGGCTGGTGAACGGCTGCTCGCGAAGACCGAACACCTCCATACAGACTGGAGCCTGGCTCGGGAATATCCGTTGACCCCGGAGCTTTTGGCCGTGTCGCACGCGTGGAAGGTCGTCGATGGAGAGCACGTCCTGGCGGCCAAGGGTGCGCCCGAAGCTGTTGCCGACCTGTGCCACCTTTCGGCGCCGGCGACAGCGGCCGTGGCCGAGCGCGTGCGCGAGCTTGCCGCGCAGGGGCTGCGCGTGCTGGCCGTCGCCTCGGGGCGCGGGCCGAGCCGGCGCCTGGCGTCCCGGCAGCACGACTACGAATTCGATTTTCTGGGCTTCGTGGCGTTCGAGGATCCGCTACGCCCGGGCGTCCCGGCTGCGGTCGCGCAAGCGCGAAGCGCCGGCATAGCCGTTGCGATGATCACCGGGGACCACGCGGCCACGGCCCTCGCCATCGCCCGGCAGGCCGGCATCGATACAAGGGCCGGCGCGCTCGCCGGCCATCAGCTGGAAGCTCTTAACGACGCGGACCTGCGCTGCACCCTGAGAGAAGTGCGTGTATTCGCGCGCGTGCTTCCGGAGCAGAAGCTGCGCCTCGTGCAGGCATTCCAGGCCAATGGAGAGATCGTTGCAATGACGGGTGACGGCGTGAATGACGCGCCGGCGCTGAAGGCTGCGGACATCGGCATCGCCATGGGCGCCCGTGGAACGGAGGTGGCGCGCCAGGCGGCCGGCCTCGTGCTCCTGGATGATGATTTCGGGCACATCGTGGCGGGAGTGCGCACAGGCCGGCGGATCTTCGACAATCTGCGCAAGGTGATGACGTACATCACGGCCATCCATGTGCCGATCGCGGGCCTCGTGTTCATTCCGGTCCTTGTTGGGCTGCCGCCGGTCATGCTGCCGGTGCACGTGGTCCTCACGCAGATGGTGATTGATCCCGCTTGCTCGCTGGCATTCGAAGGCGCTGCCGAAGATCCGAATCTGATGCGGCAGCCGCCGCGCCGAGGCGACGCGGCCGTCGCGGGCTGGCCGATGCTGATCCGCGGCGCCATTCAGGGGGGGGCGGTGCTCCTCGCCACTCTCGGGGTCTACCTGATGGCGCTACGCGGCGGCTTGGCGGAAGACACCGCGCGCGCACTCACCTTCACCGGACTGACCGTGGGCAACCTGCTGCTGGCCGGGGTCAATGCCACCGCGGGCCTGGGCTGGCGCGCGCTCGGTGCGGAGGACTTCCGCCCGTTCTGGCTGATCACGGCGTTAGCGACCTTGGCGCTCGCGGCTGCGCTGCTCCATCCGGGCCTGCGGGAGATGATGCGTTTCAATGTCCCGGATGCGGCGGACCTCGCCGTCGCCGTGGTCGCCGTGACCCTCGTGACGCTGCTGGGAATCCTGGGCGTACGCCGGTGTCTCGAGCGGCCATGAACCGCCACCCACTCACCGGTGGGCTCAATGCGCGGTACGGGCATTTCGCTACCTTGGCGACCCTGCTTGTGCTGCTCGACCCGCAGCTCTCGTCGTTCCTGTCTCCGATGCTGTCGCGTGATTTCCCTGAACTCTGGATCGTGGCGCACTTCGCGGCCGGCGTGCTCGCCACGGCGACTGGGTGGCCAAGCGACTGGGTGGCCAAGCGACTGGCCTTCTGACGCACAGCCAGAGCCCTTTGCTTCGTGTCGGCCTCGGCCAAGATCTCGTTGAACAACTCGAGCTGTTTCAGCTCGGCTTGCGTGAGAGCGGCCAGCGCTTCGACGTCCTGTGCCTTCGGCTTCGCCGAAATGCCGAGCAGCGCGAGCGCAACCGCGGTCTTTGCGCGCGTCAGCGCGACGTACGCCGTCGTTGCCTGATTTCCCCATCGCTCCTGCGTGGGGGCTTGACGACGCGGACGACGACGGCCAATTTGTCCGTTTTCAGCGCACCTTGAACGCACCGATTGGACGTGGGCATCGGCTGCCGCAAGCAGCCATGCCTTTTCTCAGCCGTGTCCTGAATCAAAAAGTCGAATCATTGCCTCCGCCCGGATCGAAGCCAAAGTCCCCGTCTCCACTCGCTTGGCCTCCAACGTCAACCTCAAACTCATCGGTCGCTTTCAAGCCGCTTTGACGCTCTTCATCAATGTGCAGCGGCCTGTTGTCGTAGTCTGCTCCTATGCCGGGGCGGGCGCTGCCTTCTCGGTGACCGCTCAGCATGCTGCCAAGCACGAAACCAGTAGCCACGTCACCAATCCCGCCCCCGCCGGAACGGACAACGACCGGCCCTTGCGCGTACCCTGCAGACTGCGAGGCGCGCGCCCTTTCCATGTCCAGCTCGTGCTGACGCTGTGATTCGGCTTCAGCTTCCCGAGCCCGCCGCTCACTGGGCTTTTCCTCGCCGCGCATGGTTGCGATTTCGTCCGGGACCCGGTCAACCAGTTCCAAGGCGGCGGTGAACTCGGTCGCCCTGGGAAGTCCAGCGATCGCAGCGTCGACCTGGCTTCTGAGCGAATTCAGGACGTCGTGATTCCCGAGCCGCTGCTCCTGACTCAGCTCAGCCTGCCCATCGCTCCACTTCATCGCTGTTTGAAGTTGTCCGCTGACATCATTCAGCATGTCGCGCACGCGGGCTCGCTCGCGCTCAAGGTTCTCGGCGGCCTTCCTTCTGCCGCTGGCTGCGAACAGCCAAATGACAACCACCACCCCAAACAGCGCCAAGAAGATGTAGCCCCAGCGCAACTTGCTAGGCCGTGGCTCTGGTTCGGCCCTGAGTGGCGGCGCCACCTGTTCGGATTGGGCGGCAGCGGCCAAGGGCGCCTGGGGTGCCGTCTCGACAGGCGCAGACGAGCGGGCTTGCGCCACCTTGGACTGCTTGCCTGCATTGATCGCCGACTCGAGCCTTGCCAGACCCTCGGCACTCGACGCAAACGTATGGTCAGGATCGATGCGCTTGGCTGCCTGGAGCTCCTCGTCGGCGATTTCCATGCCTCCCAGCTCGAGCTGGACTTCGGCCCGCCAATAGTGCGCCATCGCGTTCTTCGGGTGTCCGGCGAGTGTCTTTTGCAGCATCTCGTCGGCGCGCTGCCAATCGTGCGCCTTCATGGCAGCTTCGATGTCCTCCTTGGGGCCGGCAAGCGCGCTAAAGCTCAGGCCACCGGCGATGGCGATGATGGCGGCTGCTCGCGAGAAGGCCCTCGCATGACTGCCAGCCATGAGTACTTGATTCGTCATTGATCTCCCCGTTTCAAATGGTTTCGGCGCGATGGTCGTCGAGATCGCACGCGCCTGCGTCTCTTTCTGGGCCGCGCGGCCGAGCGGAGTGTGACCCAGATTCCCAAGATCAGAACCACCATGAGGGCAAGTTTGCCGGCTATCCGCTCAGTTTGATCCGCCTGGTCTTCGCTGGCGTCGAACTGCGCCTCCTGGCTGCTCGCTCCGGTGGCTAAATCATCTGGCAGCGGGCTATACATCGAACTCGCCGCCGAGGTCGGCGTAGCAGCCGCCGCCGCACCCGACGCTGCCGAATCGGAAACCGATGCTGGCCGCGTGGTCATGTCAGGTCCTTCTGCCTGCGAAGCTGCAGCAACGAGGGCCGGAACAAGACTCACAAAGATTGCCAACGAGCGCCTTGCAAACATGCGTCCCCCGCTTCTGATCGGTACGAGGTGCGAAATCGTCGACCTCCCTCCAAAGACGTGCAACCCTGGTGGCCTTGCCCTCCTTCCAGTCGAGCCGCGGCTACGATGAAGATCGGCCCCGCATCGTAGCAATCGCTCCAATATCGATAAAGAGAATCCATGCGCAGCTTCTCCTGGGCGACCGCCCTTGCCGCCCTCGCCGCTCTGTGCCTGCTGTCGGCCGGCTCCGCCGTCGACGCCCAACAGCCCGACTCCGTGAACCTCGAGCGCGTGGAGGTGGCCGGCAAGAAGGCTCAGATCTCCAAGTGGTTCCGTGCCGAGAGCCAGCACTTCGTCGTCTACTCGGACACCCGGGAGGAAGACGTCACCTCGCTGCTAGACAACCTGGAAAGGCTCGATTACCTGCTGCGCATCTACACCCAGCCCGCGGGCCAGGTCGAGCTGAAGGAGCCGAAGCTAACGCTGTATTTCCACGCCCGGCTCTCGGGCCTTGTCGCGATCGATGACGGCGCACCAGCCGATGCCGTGGGCCTGTACAGCAGTTGCACATCCGGCGTGCAGGGGGACGCGGTTCAACTGGATCGCATCGTCAGCCTGGGCGATGGACAGCTCGACAGGTCCCCACTGAGCGACAGTCTGTCCTACGTCTTCGAGGCGTACGCGAGGCACTTCCTCTATCGCCACACCGACATCCGCACCCCGGCGTCGTTCATCGACGGCTTCGCCCAGTACTTCTCCAGCGTGCGGTTTTCGGAGCAGCAGATGGTCGTGGGGCGGGTGCCGAAAAGCATTGGCAACTACCTGAAATTCTTGGACGACGGCCGAAGGTATAGCCTGGAGTATGACGACGTCCTGCAGAACAAGCTCGCCAACACCCACAACTACGGCGGAGCCGCCGGCGTGCATCTGGAGTACGAGGCGAAGGCCTGGCTGTTGATGCACTACATGCTGTCGTCGGATGACAAGCGCAGGCGCATGAACCGCTACCTTGTGCTCGTCGGCGATGGCGCTTCGCCGAGCGTGGCGTTCGAACGCGCCTTCGGCGTGAAGACCGGGGACCTCGGCCGCGTGATGTGGCGGTATGGGCTTCGGGGCATGACGGTCTTGAGGGTCGCCCCAGAGTCGCTCCCCTCGGCCCGGATCAGCTTCCGGATGCTGCCCAAGGCAACAGGAGAGTTCGTTCTGGCGGATGCCGCCCTGAAATCGTGCCCGGGCAGGCAGGCCGGCGAGTCCCTGCTGCGTAAAGTAACGGCTCTGACAGCCCGGTTCCCGGATGACCCGCTGGCCCGTCTCACCTTAAGCCGGGCGCAGATCGATTGGGGTGATCCCCAGCAGGCTTTGTCCCTTCTGGATGCCGACCTGCAAAACGACGATGCCAACTTCGAGGCGTGGTACTTGGCCGGTATGGCAAATCTGCGGCTTGCCGCACACAGCGAGGACGCTCCCCGGCGCGCCTTCCTCCAAGCAGCGCAGCAGCACTTGAATCGAGCGCACGCCCTGAACCCGGAGTCGCCCGAAATTGCCTTCGCGTTCTTTCAGGCCGAGGTGGCCGCCACTGACACGCCAGGTGATGCGGCGCTGCAGGGCGTCATCCGGGCTTGGCAAAGCGCCCGCGAAGTCGACGCGCTCGCCAGATATGCGGCACTGGGCTATGCCTACGCCGGCGAGGCGGACGAGGCCTATCGAGCTCTAGGGACGCTGGCGCAGAACGTTGACGACGAGCCCATGGCCCGATGGGCGAAACAGTGGCGCAGCCGCCTCGAAGCAGGTGTGACCCGCAGCGACATTCTTGCCGAGATGCGTCGCGATCCGGCGTCCGACGTGCCTTTCAAGGAGTGGACGGTCGACAAGCAAAGCGCGATGCAGAAGGTCGAGAGAAGCTACGGACTGGAGGCTGCGGACGCCTTCATCAAGGAGCAGCAACTGCAACAGAACACCGCTACGCAGCCGTCGAACAGCCTCGGTGCAAGCGGAGACACAAGGTAGCCGATCTGCGTCGGCGTGACTGATTTCGGCGAGGAGCCATCAGGCAATCGAAGCTCCTTTCGTCCGGGCCTGTAGCACCCCGTGAGCAAGCATGGCCAATCCCGCCCCCGTGAATTCAGCCACCACGAAGCCCAGGACGCTGCCCGGCGAGATGCCTGCAAAGCTGTCGCTGAACATGCGCCCAAACGCCGCAGCCGGATTCGCAAACGAGGTCGAGGCAGTGAACCAATAGGCGGCTCCGATATAGGCCGCCACCATGGCTGCCACACGCTGCTGTGGTGCGCGCAGGATGACCAGCAGCAAGCCGAAGGTGGCCACGACCTCGGCCACCCACTGACCCGTGCCGCTGCGCACCTTGGTCGAAAACTCCAGCACCGGCAGCTCGAACATCGCGTGCGCGAGCCATGCCCCCAACATTGCACCGAGCAACTGGGCCAACACGTAGTGCGCGAAGTCGCTCCAACCCAGCTGCCTGCGCCCTGCCATCACGAGTGAGACCGCCGGGTTGAAGTGCGCGCCGCTGATGGGGCCGAAGACCTCGATGAGCACATAGAGCCCTGCCACCGTCGCCAGGGTGTTCGCAAGCAGCGCTACGGCCGCATTGCCACCCGCCAGGCGCTCACCCATGATGCCGGAGCCGATGACCACGGCGAGCAGCAGCATGGTGCCGAGCCCCTCGGCCAGAAGTCGCTTCGTCAAGGGTGAGTCCATCTCAGTCCTCGGAAATGGCGACCAAGGCCTTCTGGAGCTCGGCCGTATCGAGCGACTCCACCGGCAGCAACGCCAACTGGAGCATGCGGTAACCAATGGCCTGCCGCGTCAACTCGAAGGCTTGGGCCTTCTGGTCCTCGGGGGCGTTGGATGGGTCCGGGTAGCCCCAGTGCACCTGGACCGGACTGCCGGGCCAATACGGACACGGCTCGGCCGCCGCGCTGTCGCAGACCGTGATGACGATGTGCATCGTCGGCGCCTGAGGACCGGTGAATTCATCCCAGCTCTTGGAGCGCAAACCATTCGTGTCGATACCGACCTTGGAGAGAGCCGTGAGCGCATGCGGATTGATGCGACCGCTCGGCGAACTGCCCGCGCTGAAAGCCCGGATGTTCTTGCCCAGCTTGGTGGCCCAGTGATTGAGCATGCCCTCGGAGAGCACGCTGCGGGCCGAGTTGTGGGTGCAGAGGATAAGGACGTTGGTGCTCACCGGCGGGCCCTCCCCTTCAGCAGCACGACGACGGTGCAGCGTTGACCGGGATGCCGACGGCCTTGCTGACCTTGGGCTTGGGCGCGCCGCCCGCGCAGCAGGCCGAGCCGGCTTCATCGGCTTTGCGCGTGGCTTCGCTGAAGACTGCGATGTTGCCCAGCGTGTGGAACTGCTCCCAAGCGATGCCCTGCGGGTCGGTCAGCCAGTACTTGTCGCTGCGGGCGTAGCAGCAGGTGGTCTCGCCCTCATCCAAGAGCGCCATGTCGGCGGCCTTGGCACGAGCCTTGAGTTCGACCAGCTCTTCTTCGCTGTCCGTCTGGATACCGAGGTGGTCTACGCCAAGCTTGCCGTCGCGAGTCGAGATGGCGAAGTTGATCCGCGGGTCCTCCAGCATCCATTTGGCGTAGTCGCCTTCGATGCGGGTGGGCTCAGCGCCGAACAGGGCCGAGTAGAAGGCGATGCTGGCCTTCAGGTCTTCGACGTGGGCATGGACATGGAAGCGCTTCATGGGGTTCTCCTGAGGGCTCGATGAGGGCAATGGCGGGTTGAGGAGGGTTCAGCAGCAGGCCTTGGTGCTGGCCGTGGCTTCGCAAGCCGAGCCTTGGCAGCAGTTCTCGGTGAGGTAGTCCAACAGCGCGTTCATCTGGGGGTAGACCGCGCGGTAAATGACATGCCGTCCCGATTGCTCGGAGCTCACGAGGCCGGCCTCGCTCAACTCCTTTAGGTGAAAGCCCAGCTTGGCGTAGGCCACATCGAGCATTTCAACGAGCTTGCCGGGTGTGAGCCCGTCGTTGCCGGCCACGACCAGGGCGCGGAAGGCGTCGAGGCGAATGGGGTGAGCGAGGGCGCCGAGGGCGGCCAGTGCGTCAGGCTTGTTCACGCGTCAATATTACAACAATATTTGTAATGATGCGACTGAATGCTCGCAAGGTGGCAGCCTGTATTGCCTGCGGTTATGAGGCGTCTGCACGCCGTAGGACCAGCTTTCGGATCAACCCGCATAGTGGCTGAAGCCCGATTTGCCTAAGGTAGGCGGGCACAAGCCGAACAAAGATACCCATGCCCTGCCCCCCATCCCGCTCCAGTCGTCCTCGTCAATTGATCGTCGCGCTGAGCGTTGCGCTGGCCGGTCTGCCGCTGGGGGGATGCGGCGCATCCCCCACGTCGACAAAGACGGCAGGGGCGCCGCAAGCCGCGGCCGAGCCGCTCGACCTCCTGATCCGCGGCGGCCGCATCATCGATGGCAGCGGCAACTCCTGGATGCGCGGTGACGTCGCCGTACGCGCAGGACGCATCGTCGCGGTGGGCGTGCTCGGCGACATGCCGGCAAAGCGGGTGATCGACGCGCACGACCATATCGTCGCGCCTGGTTTCATTGACACCCACGGACATCTGGAAGGCAATCTGCTCGAGAAGCCAACGGCCGACAACTACGTGCAGGATGGCGTCACGACGGTGATCACCGGCAATTGCGGTGCTTCGGCCGAGGGCGGACTCAAATCCTACTTCGCTCGCATCGATCAGGAAGGCACATCGATCAACGTGGCCTCGCTGGTCGGTCACAACACGGTGCGCCGACAGGTGATGGGCCTGGCCAATCGCGCGGCCACACCGGCCGAGCAGCAGCGCATGGAGGCATTGGTTGAACAGGCGATGGACGAGGGCGCAGTTGGCTTCTCGACGGGCCTGATCTACTCGCCGGGCATCTTCAGTGACACGCCCGAGGTGGTCGGCCTGGCCCGGGCGGCCGCACGCCACCACGGGCTATACGCCTCGCATATTCGCGACGAGGGCAATGAGGTGGTCGGGGCCATCAACGAGGCGCTGGACATTGGTCGCCAGGCCCAGTTACCGGTGCAGATCTCGCATTTCAAGGTCAGCGCGCCGGCCAACTGGGGGCGTTCGCGCGAGACCTTGGCGTTGATCGAGCAGGCGCGCGCCGACGGGCTGGACGTGACGATCGACCAATATCCCTACACGGCCAGCAGTACGTCGCTGCAGGTGATGCTTCCGGATTGGGCCGTTGAGGGCGGCCAGGCGGAAATCGCCAAGCGCCTGGCCGATGGCCCGACGCGTGCGCGCATCAAGGCCGAGATCGTCGATGGCTCGCGGAGCAAGAAGAGGACCAGTTTTTCCTATGCGGTGGTCGCGCGCTATGCGGCTGATCCGACGCTGAATGGTCGCAATATCAGTGAGATCACCGTTCAGCGCGGCGGCCCGGCGACGATGGAGGCCGAGGTCGAAACGATGCTGCAGTTGATCTCAGGCGGTGGTGCGCAGATGACGTTCCACGGCATGAGCGAGGACGACGTGCGCCGCATCATGGCCTATCCCTTCAGCATGGTCGGCGCCGATGGCGGCGTGCAAGACGGCAGCGGCATGCCGCACCCACGCAGCTACGGCACGAATGCACGCGTGCTGGGCAAGTATGTGCGCGAGGAGCAGGTGATGCGGCTCGAGGAAGCGGTGCGCCGCATGAGTTCGCTGGCGGCCCAGCGCTTCAAATTGCAAGACCGCGGCTTGCTGAGGGTCGGCTATGCCGCGGATATCGTGATCTTCGATGACCGGACTGTGCACGACCGCGCCACCTTCGAGAACCCGCACCAGATGTCGGCCGGCTTCGACGCCGTCATCGTCAACGGCGTGCTGACGGTCGAGAACGGCAAGCATCTGGGCGCGCGCGCCGGCAAGGCATTGCGCAGCAGCTAGGGCGCTGCGCTCATCACGCTGTGACGTCCACCACCACCTTGCCGGTCGTCTTGCCGGAGGCCACAAGTTCATGCGCTTCAGTCGCCTGCACGAACTTGAACTCGCGCGGGTCCAGGAGCGGGCGTAGCGCACCTGCGTCCACCAGCGCCGCCGCAGCGCGCAGGATTTCTCCGTGGTGCTCGCAGCCCTCCCCCGTCAGCATCGGCAGCAGCGTGAACACGCCTGAGTAGGTTGCGGCACGGAAGGACAGCGGCGCCAGGCTGTGGGTGCCCCAACCGAGGATGCTCAGCACGTGCCCGCCGTACTTCCGCGCTGCGGTGAATGAGGCGTCCAGTGATGCGCCGCCGACGGTGTCGTACACGATGTCGAAACCGCGGCCGTCGGTGTGCTGCTGGACATACTCGCCAACCGTTTGCGCTCGGTAGTCGATGGGCGTGGCGCCCAGCTTGCGGATGAAGTCGGCCTGGGCCGCGGATCCGGTGGCGAATACCTGGGCGCCGCGAGCCTTGGCCAATTGGATGACGATGTGGCCGACACCGCCAGCGCCACCATGGACCAGGACCCTTTGGCCCGGCCCGACTTGGGCGCGATCGACGAGCCCCTCCCAGGCCGTGATGACGGCCAGGGGCAGCGCTGCGGCCTCGCGCATCGAGAGGGCGGCCGGCTTAAGGGCAATGAGTCGTTCATCCACCGCGGCGTACTCCGCCAGCGTGCCCTGCAGGCCGCCAATGCCGCCGGCCAGGCCGAAGATTTCGTCACCCGCCTTGAAGTCCGTCACCCCTGCCCCCACGGTCACGACCGTGCCAGCCAGGTCCATGCCCAGCACAGCAGGCAGCGGTTGCCTGGCATGGTCGGCCTTGCCGGCGCGGATCTTGGTGTCGAGCGGGTTCACGCCGCTCGCGGCGATGCGAACCAGAACCTGCCCCCTGCCCGGCTCCGGGCGGCGCAGTTCCTGGATTTCAAAGGCGGCTTCGGCGGTCGGCACGACCAGCGCTTTCATCGAATGACTTGTCATCTCTTGCTCCTGGAGCGTTGTGGATGAGCGAATTGTTGGATCAACAATCAAGAATGGGAATATCAAACTCTGAACGCCATTCATGCATTTTTGTATGATCTTCGCAAGCGCGATTCGAAGGAGATGTCATGGAATGGAGCGATGTCCGACTGTTTCTCGCCATTGCCAGAAACGGCTCACTCGGCGCGGCCGCCAGAACGGTCGGCCTGACCCAGCCGACGATGGGCCGAAGGCTGCGCGCCCTGGAGGCTTCGCTGGGCCACACGCTTTTTCAGCGCAGCAATGCAGGATTCGTCCTGACGGACGAAGGCTCCGCGGTGCTCACGCGCGCCGAGCGAATGGAGGACGAGGCCTTGGCCCTGGAGCGCGAACTCGCAGGTGGGGGGCAGTCGCTGGAGGGTTTGCTGAGGATCTCCTCGTCCGATTGGTTCGGCACCCACGTGCTGGCGCCGGTCCTGGCACGCTTTGTCGACGTGCACCCGCGCGTGTCCCTGGAGCTCATCACCGATGCAAGGCTTTACGACCTGTCGCGCCGCGAGGCCGATCTTGTGTTTCGCATCCAGCCCTTCGACGAGCCCGAAGTCATGCAGCGCCGCCTCATGAATGTCGCGTACGGGCTCTATGCCGCAAGAGGGAGCAAGAAGATCAAGAAGGGCAGCAAAGGCAGTGGCCTGTCCATCGTCACCTTGGATGCTGCGTATCGAGACTTCCCGGACGTCAGGTGGCTCCGAGAAAAGTTGCCCGAGGCGCGTGTATCCATCAGCAGCAACAATCGCAGCGCTCAGGCCGTGCTCTGCGCCGCAGGCGCGGGCTTGGCTGTCTTGCCCAGGCTGCTCGGGGATGCCATGGATGCGCTCGAGCTCGTCAACCTGGGAGAGGCTCCGCCGGCAAGACCTGTGTGGATGGGATATCACCGAGACCTGCGCAGGCAGGCGCGTCTGCGAGCGCTCATCGAATCGGTCGTCGATGAGTTGGCCGACGACAAACACTGATCGTCGTCGGCGATCAACTCAGTTGGTCAGATCGGCGCCATTCAAGGGCGTTCCCAAGCCGGTGAAGTCGCCGATGACCTTGGCGTCGTAGGGCCCGTTCAACTGATTCGCGCCACGACCTGGCATGTTCAGCATCCCCTGCTGGAACACGACGTTGCCGCCGGCATCGACCTCGATCACCCGATCGTTGAATTGATCGCTGATCAGGGTATTGCCGTTGGCCAGCCGCACGGCGCGCGTCGGCAGCGGGTTGGCGTTGCTGCCGGGCATCGTGTTGGTGGCGTATTGCCAGACAATCTTGTCGGTCGGGTCGACCTCCACCACGCGATTGTTGTTGGAGTCGGAGACCAGCGTATTGCCGCTGGGCAGCCGGCTCGCAAAGGCCACGCCGTTCAGCGTGCCGCCTGCTGTGAACTGTTTGACCAGGCCGCCCTTCATCGTGACCTCGATCGCCCGGTTGTTGCTCTCGTCGGCAATCAGGACATTGCCGTTGTCCAGGACCTCGGCGCTGTTCGGGTTGTTCAATTGATTCAGGCCCATGCCGGCCGTACCGGTGGTGCCGTATTGCCAGACAAGCCGGTGCTGACGGTCGACGACAATGATGCGCTGGTTGGCCTGATCGGTAATGATGACGTGCAGGCCGGCTTTCCCCATGAAGCCCTTCAGCGCCGCGGCCTGCACAGGGGTGTTGAGTTGGTTCGCGTCGGATCCGGCCACGCCTGCCTGCCCGTACTGCCAGACAATGTTGCCGCCGCGGTCCACGAGCATGACGCGGTTGTCCGGGCAGCCGTTGATTGGGTCCGAGCATCCGGGCAGCGCCGGTGAACTCGGCGGGATCCCAGTGCCGGAGATGAGCGTCAGCTCGCCATAGCGCACGGCGTCGTTGACGCCGACCACGCTTTTCGGTCCGGCCTGGTCCGAACCGGTGCCGAACTGCCAGGTGACCGCGTGGCTGGCCGGATCGATGACGATCACGCGATTGTTGAACCGGTCCGCGATCAGGATCTGGTTCGATTTGACCGCGTGCGAGGCCGGCTGCAAGGTCGACAGGCTGAGCATGCCCTGCTCCGTTCCACCGCCGCCACATGCGGACAGCAGCGCAGCGGCGATCAGGCCGAACCAGGAAGTCCGGGCTGGATGATGTCTGTGCTTCATGGGTTCCTCCAGTCAAACGTCAACATGACGAAGGGGCGTGAAACGCACCCACTGTGGATTCCCGAATGGCGTGTCCGCGTTCAGCACTGCGACGACGACCTTGTCGCCATAGATGGATTCGGCGGCCCAAGCCCCGCTGCAAATTGCAACAAGTTCGTGCCGCGCGGACGGTGATCGCGGGCTCTAATGGTGCCCAACTCGCGCGCGCAGTCACTTCTCGCGCCGCGAGCATTCGATGGAGGACTCTTTATGAATACCAAGCGTTTGATCGCCGCCACCGTGGTGTTTTCCGTCGTGCTCGGCACATTCCCCGTGCAAGGCCATGCCGCGATCGTGCCCACCGAGGCACTGCTCCCGCCCGCGCAGACGCAGGCGAGTGTCGACAACCGTGTGCGCATCAGGGAATTCATGGCCCGCACGGACGTTCGTCAGGCCCTGATGCAGCAGGGTGTTGACGCCGAGGCCGCGCTGGCCCGAGTCGATGCAATGAGCGATGACGAGGCTGCCGACATGGCCAATCGCATCGCCCAGGCGCCCGCTGGCGGTGACGTGCTGGGCTTGGTTTTCACGGTCTTCATCGTCTTGCTGGTCACCGACATCCTCGGCCTCACCAAGGTCTTCCCCTTTACTCGCTCGGTGCGATGAAGCTCAGTGACAGCGCCCCACTGCTCGGCGCGCTGTTCGTGTTGACGCTGTGTGGCGGCCTTGCCGGTTGTGCCGCCCCAGCGGCCGTGCAGCAACTGGAGCGATCTTGGCCTCCCGCGCTTGCGCCGCGGGCAGACCTCAGCAGCGTGCCCTTCTTCCCCCAAGATGACCATGAATGCGGACCGGCGGCGCTGGCCATGCTGCTGCAGGCCAGCGGAACAGCGGCCACACCGGCACAGTTGTCACCGGAGGTGTATCTCCCCGGCCGGCAAGGCTCGCTGCAGCAGGAACTGCTGATCGCAGCCCGGCGCCACGGCCTGCCGGCCTATGTGCTCGCGCCGGACCTGCGGGACCTGCTGACCGAAGTCGCGGCCGGACATCCTGTGCTGGTGTTCCAGAACTTGTCCTTGCCCATCTACCCCATCTGGCATTACGCCGTCGTGGTCGGCTATGACCGCGAGCGCGGCAGCCTGCTACTGCACTCGGGGCTTACCAAGCGGCTCGAAATGTCGCTGGCGACGTTCGAGCGGACCTGGGCTCGGGCCGGACATTGGGCGATGCTTGCCTTGCCAACGAACGAGGTGCCTGCCACCGCGCAAGTGCAGACGTTTGCGGCGGCGGCGGTTGCATTGGAACGCTTGGACGCTCGCGCGGCGCGTCAGACCTACGCCACGGCCCTCCAGCGATGGCCCGAAGATCCTGTGCTGCTGCTGGGGGCCGGCAACGCCGCCTATGCGCAAGGCGATCTGGCAGGCGCGGCAGTCGCCTATCGGCACGCGGTCAACACTCGCCCGGACCTTGCCGATGCCTGGAACAACCTGGCCCACGTACTGATGGAATCAGGCGAGGCAGCCCACCGGGGCGAAGCCAGGCAGGCGGCCGAGCAGGCGCTCGCTTTGGGCGGCCCTCGAGTCGCGCAGTACAGGGATCTGGCGGCAGCGCTTCGAACCGATCCCTAGTGCTCGCTCGTCGGCCCAACCGCGAACCGATCGAAGGAAAGCAGCACGGCGACAAGCGCGAACGCCGCAACAGGGCCGGCAAAGGGCGACAGCTGGGCCGCGACCACGGGGACCACGAAGACGAGATGGCGCAAGCTGACGCTGTAGAGCACGCCAGCCTTGCGCACATAAGCAGCCCCCGCCCTCTCCCAGCGCCGGCGAACGGGCGCCTCCGTGGGAATGGCCGCGATGAAGCTGGCATGGCTGTAGAAGCGCACCGACATCACCGCCGATACCAACGAAGTGATCAACAGGCTCAGCAGGACGACTTCCAGCACAAGCTTGGGCCCCAACCAGGACGCGCCAGGCAGTGTCTCGCCGAAGGCCGTGTGCAGCGAAGGTGCTGCCAGCGTCACCGTTCCCATCAGGCCCAGCGCCGCTGTTGATGCCAGCATCGTCGCGGACATGAGGGAATTTCGCAGCGTTTGCACCGCAAGGATTTCAGAGCCCTTCTGCGCTGAGACCGCCTCGAACCAGTCCAGCCGCAGGGAAGCGTGGGCCGAGCGTGCCAGGGCTTGGGGCTGTCTGCGTTGTATGGCAGACAGCAGCAGCTCGTAGGTCAGGAGGACCGCAACGGTCAACCCGACCGCCACCCAGGCGGCAGCGAGCTTCATGAGTGCTTCACGCTGTGCGCGGCCGAACAGCCTGTTTGCGCCGCTCAAGAATCTCGAACACGCCCATCCCCGCAAGCATCGCCAGCACGAACACCGCCGCCTTCAGCTCGCCCATACCGAGCGCCGTGAGAGCGGGACCGGGGCAAAATCCGGCAACACCCCAGCCCACGCCAAACAGCAGGCTGCCGCCCACGAGTCTGCGGTCGATATGGCGAGCCGTCGGCAACTTCAGAGCCAGGCCAAGCATCGATCGGGTGCGTCGCTTGGCGACGGCGAATGCCGGCAGGCCGACAGCGATGGCACCGACCATCACCAGGGCCAGCGACGGGTTCCACGCACCGGCCAGGTCGAGGAAGCCGAGCACCTTGCGAGGGTCGGCCATGCCGGAAACGATGAGGCCGAGTCCGAAGACCAGGCCTGCAAGAAATGAGCTCAGAATGGGCACGATGACTCCTCAGGCGCCAAGCAGGTGGCGAATGACAAAGACGGTGACGAAGCCGGCGCCCATGAAGGCTGCCGTGGCCGCCAGCGAGCGCGGCGACAGTCGCGACAGGCCGCAGACGCCGTGGCCGCTGGTGCAACCGGCACCGTACCGGGTCCCGACGCCGACCAGCAAACCCGCGAGCACGAGCACGCCCCAACCAGCATCGATGTGAGGTTTCGGGACCGCGGCGAACAGTCCATAGGCGATCGGCGCAGCCACCAGCCCGAGCACGAATGCCAGGCGCCAGGAGACATCCCCCTTTTCCGGTCTGAGCAGCCCGCCCAGCACGCCGCTGATGCCGGCAATGCGGCCGTTCAGCAGAACGAACATGGCGGCCGCCACTCCGATGAGCACGCCGCCGGCCAGCGACGCGTAGGGCGTGAAAGCGATCCAGTCGATATTCATGACTTATTCCTTCGGGCAATAGACGCGGTACAAGACTTTGAGCAGCTCAAGCACATCAGCGTCGACGACGTCGTAGTAGATGCGCTTGCCGTCGCGGCGTGTGCTCACCACGCCTTCGTTGCGCAAGACACCCAACTGCTGCGAGAGCGTGGGCTGGTGAATGTCCAGCGCCTCCTCCAGCTCGCTCACGCACATCTCGCCCTGCGAGAGCTGGCAGAGCAGCAGCAAACGGTCTTCATGGGCGAGAGCCTTCAGCGCACCCACGGCACGTCCTGCGGCCGTGCGCAGGAGTTCGGGGTCGATGTCGGTTCGGCGAGTGCCCATGTCATCCCTTCAAGTTGACATCATTATGCATATAAATATAATGTTAGTCAACATATCGTTAGGGCAAGGAACAAAGCGATGTCCGCCGCAACCACCATCCAAGCGTTTTTCGATGCTCAGACCTGGACCGTCTCCTACGTCATCGTCGACAAGGCCACTTTGGCAGCGGCCATCGTTGATCCGGTGCTCGATTTCGACTTCAAGTCCGGCCGGACGAGCACGGTCCAGGCAGACCAAATGCTCGCCTATATCCGCGAACACGGTCTGCAAGTCCAATGGATTTTGGAGACGCACGCGCACGCCGACCACCTCTCGAGCGCCCGTTACCTGCAGGAGCAGGTCGGCGGCCGCATCGCCATCGGCGAGCGCATCAAGGAGGTCCAAGCGGTCTTCAAGAAGCTTTACAACCTCGAGCGGGGTTTCCTGCCCGACGGCACGCAGTTCGACCATCTCTTCAAGGACAACGAACGGTTCATGATCGGCCAGACGCAGGCCCAGGCGCTCTTGGTGCCCGGTCACACGCCCGCGGACATGGCCTATCTGGTGGATGGCGCCGTCTTCGTGGGCGACAGCTTGTTCATGCCCGATGTCGGCACGGCACGCGCTGACTTTCCCGGCGGGGATGCGCACACCTTGTACCGCTCCATTCGGCGCATCCTTGCACTGCCACCGCAGACGAAGCTGTTCGTCTGCCACGACTACCCGCCCGAGGGCCGCGTGGCTGCGTGGGAAACCAGCGTTGCCGATCAGCGCGCCAGCAACATCCATGTACGCGACGGCGTGAGTGAGGAAGAGTTCGTCCGCATGCGCAAGGCCCGCGATGCGACGCTGGACGTGCCCACGCTCATCCTGCCGTCCATTCAGGTCAATATCAGGGCCGGGCAGTTGCCACCTGCGGAAAATGACGGGGTCAGCTATCTCAAGATTCCGCTCAACGTGCTGGGTAGGCCCAAGGCTGGAGAAACGGGCCGTAAATCCTGAGGCATCCAGTCTGCCGTATGCTCGCCGGCTTTCGCCAAGCCGTCTTGCCCATGTCGTCGTTCAAGCTGTCCCCCCTGCTCGCCGCCCTCGCCCTTGCACTCACAGCCAATGCCGACGAGGCCAAGAAACCGACCTGGGACGTGAACAAGCCGCCCGGTGCGGCGCACGAAGTCAGCATCGACACACGCACGGGCACCTGGATGAGCGTGGACGTCAGCCCGGACGGCAAGACCCTGGTCTTCGACCTGCTCGGTGATCTCTACACGCTGCCGATCGAGGGCGGCGAAGCAAAGGCGCTGACCCACTCAATCGCCTGGGAACAGCAGGCACGTTTTTCGCCCGACGGCAAAAAGATCGCTTTCACCAGCGATGCCGGCGGCGGCGACAACATCTGGGTCATGGACACCGACGGCAGCAACGCACGGGCCATCACAAGCGAAGATTACCGGCTGCTGAACAACGCGGTCTGGCATCCGAGCGGCCAGTACCTGCTCGCCCGCAAGCATTTCACCGGCACACGCTCGTTGGGCTCGGGCGAGATCTGGCTCTACGGCCTGGACGGTGGCAAGGGCGTGCAACTCAACGAGAAGCCGAACTGGCAGAAGGACCTTGGCGAGCCGGCGATCTCGCCCGACGGCCGCTACGTGTACTTCTCGCAGGACAGCACGCCGGGCAATTCCTTCGAATACAACAAGAACGCCAACGGAGAGGTCTTTCGCATCTACCGCCAGGATCTGCGCGAAGGCGGCGGCCCTGAGCCTTTTGTGACCGGTGCCGGCGGCGCGATCCGGCCCACGCCCTCGCCCGACGGCAAGTACCTCGCCTTCGTGCGCCGCATCCGCATGCAGAGCACGCTATTCATCAAGGATCTGACGAGCGGCGTGGAAAAGCCCGTCTGGGGCCATCTGGAACGTGACCTGCAGGAGGCCTGGTCAGTCAACGGCGTCTATCCGGCCTTCGCTTGGACTCCCGATGCGAAGTCCGTCGTGCTCTGGGCCGGCGGCAAGCTCTGGCGCGTCGATCCCTTCAAGCCCGATGGCTCGAATGCCGCCGAGATCCCTTTCCACGTGAAGGATTCGCGCCAAGTGCGCGAGGCCCAGCGCGTGCCGCAGGTCGTGGCGCCCGAGCGCTTCCCGGTGCGCGAGCTGCGCTGGGTGAACGTGGCGCCGGACGGCAGCAAGGTGGTGTACGCGGCCCTGGGCAAGCTGTGGATTAAGTCGCTGCCCAGCGGCGAGGCCCGGCGCGTCACCCAGGGCGAGGACATGGAGCTCTACCCGAGCTTCTCGCGCGACGGCAAGCAGCTCGTCTATGCGAGCTGGAACGACGACAAGCTCGGCAGCGTGCGCGTGCGCGACCTGGCCAGCGGTCGCGAGACCGTGCTGACGCGCGAGCCGGGCCACTACGAGTCGCCGCGCTTCTCGCCCGACGGCAAACGCGTGGCCTGGGTGAAGGGGCGCGGCGGCTACCTGACCACGCCCTGGTGGGGCTTGGAGACGGGTGTCTACCTGGCCGACGCCGATGGCAGGACGGCACCGGTGCGGCTGACCGCAAGCGGCTCGCGCCCGCAGTTCGGCGCCGATGGCGACACGGTCTACCTTCAACGTAACAGCCAGACCTCGGAGGTCGACTCTGAGCACAAGCTCGTGCGCATCTCAATCGGCGATCGCAAGGAAGTGGAGATCGCCAAGAGCGAGTTCGCCACCGAGTACGCGGTCTCGCCGGACGGCAAGTGGCTCGGCTTCGTCGAGCGCTTTCACGCCTATGTGACCGCCCTGCCCCAGACCGGAAAGTCACTCAGCGTCAGCGCCAAGATGGACGCCCTGCCCGTACGCCAGCTCGACGTGAACGCCGGCGAGAACATGCAGTGGAGCGGCGACAGCCGGCTGCTGCATTTCTCGCTCGGCGATACGCTGTTCAGCGCGCCGGCGAACGACGCCAAGGCCAAGGCAACCGAACAGAAGATCGGATTCACGCAGGCCAGCGACAAGCCCGCCGGCCGCATCGCCCTGCTGGGCGCTCGCGTTGCCACCATGAGGGGCGACGAGGTGATTGAGAACGGCGTGATCGTCGTGGAGGGTAATCGCATCGCCGCCATCGGCGCGGCCGAATCGGTGACCGTGCCCAGCGACGCGAAGAAAATCGACGTCAGCGGCAAGACCATCATCCCCGGCATGATCGACGTGCACTGGCATGGTGCCATGGGTGACGGCGAGTTCGTGCCGCAGCAGAGCTGGATCGACTATGCGTCGCTCGCCCTGGGCGTGACGACGATCCACGATCCGTCCAACTCGAACGGCCCGATCTTCACCCAGGCGGAGATGCAGCGTGCCGGCCTCATCACCGCGCCGCGCATCTACTCGACCGGCGTGATCCTCTATGGCGCCAAGGCGCCCTACACCGCCGTTGTCAACAACCTCGAAGACGCGCTGACGCATCTGCGCCGCCAGCAGGCGCATGGCGCCATCTCCGTCAAAAGCTACAACCAGCCGCGCCGCGACCAGCGCCAGCAGATCATCGAGGCGGCTCGCCAGACCGGCATGATGGTCGTACCCGAAGGCGGCTCGCTGTTCCAGACCAATATGACCATGGCAGTGGACGGCCACACGGGCGTCGAGCATGCGCTGCCGGTGCCCAATGTCTACGACGACGTGAAGCAGCTGTGGTCACAGACCCGGGTCGGCTACACGCCGACCTATATCGTGGGCTACGGTGGTCTCGATGGCGAGCACTACTGGTACGACCACACCGAGGTCTGGAAACATCCGCTGCTCTCGAAGTATGTGCCCAAGAGCCTGCTGCAGGCCCGCGCAGTTCGGCGCGAGACCGCGCCGGAAGAGGACTACAACGTGCTGCAAGTGGCCGCCACCGCCAACGAGCTGTCCAAGGCCGGCGTCGAGGTCCACATCGGCGCCCATGGTCAGCGCGAAGGCCTGGGCTCGCACTGGGAGTTGTGGACCGAGGTGCTGGGCGGCATGACGCCACTGCAGGCCATCCGCACGGCCACGCTGAACTCGGCGCATTACCTGGGCTTGGATGCGGACATCGGATCACTCGAAGTCGGCAAGCTCGCCGACCTGGTCGTGATCGACGGAGACGTGCTCAAGGATATCCGCCAGAGCGATCGCATCCAGTACGTGATGCAAAACGGCCGCGTCTTTGACGCCGCCACGATGAACCAGGTGGCACCGCTGCAGACTGCGCGCAAGCCGCTATATTTTGAAGGTCCGCAAGGAGCCGGCATGCCGGTCGATGCCCGCCTCGGCGACACCCACGGAGAGGATTGATGATGAAGCGCCGCCTGCTCTTGGTGGCCGCTGCCGTTCTGGCCGGCTGTACACAAACACCCCTCGTCGCACAGGTCCTACAGGTCCAACAGGTCCCACCCGACGCAACGCCGGCCAAACCGAGACTCGTGGTCTTCATCGCCGTCGACGGCCTGCCCATGCGCCAGGTGATGGGCGAGCGTGAACGCTTCGCGCCCGACGGTTTCCGCCGCTTCCTGGATCAGGGCGCTTGGTTCTCCGATGCTCATTACTCGCACGGCTACACCGTCACCGCCGCCGGCCACGCCACCATGCTGACCGGCGCGCCACCCTACCGCAGCGGCATCATCGGCAACGAGTGGCGCAATCCAGTCACCTACGAGCCCGTCTACAACACGGGCGATGCCGCGTACAAGTACATCGGCGAGGAGACCGCGCCGCTGGCCGGCACCAGCCCGCGCAATCTCAAGGCCGAGACCGTCGGCGATGTGCTGCGCCGCGTGCATCCGGAGTCCAAGGTCGTCAGCGTCTCGGGCAAGGACCGCGGCGCCATCCTGCCAGGAGGCCACGCCGGCACGGCGTACATGTACATGAGTGCCACGGGGCATTTCGCGTCCAGCACCTATTACATGGCCAAGCATCCGCAGTGGGTGGACAGCTTCAACGGCTCTGGTGCCGCTGAGAAGTACTTCGGCAAGACCTGGGCGCCGCTGCTGGCCGAGAGCCCGGCCGCCGGCTGGGACCAGCCCTGGCAGAACGACGCAGGCAATGGCCGCCGCCTGCCGGTGTCCGTGACCGGCGGCCTCAGCGCGCCGGGCCCGAAGTTCTACGCCGCCTTGCTGCCCTCCCCTTACGCCGATGCGCTAACGCTAGAGTTCGCCCGCGCAGCGATTGCAGGTGAACAACTCGGCGCTGAAGGCAGGACGGACATCCTCGCGGTCAGCCTCTCCGGCCACGACTACATCAACCACAGCTTCGGCCCCGAGTCGCGCATGTCGCAGGAGCACCTGCTACAACTGGATCTGCTGTTGCAGGACTTCCTCCGCGACCTGGACCAGCGCATCGGCCGTGCCAACTACATGGTCCTGCTAACCGCCGACCATGGCTTCGCCGATTCACCGGAGTGGAGCCAGCGCCAAGGTCTCGACGCGGGCCGGCTGGCGCCGGCGATCTTGAACAAGGCCATGGAAGATGCGCTGGCCGCCCGCTTCGGACCCGGTCCCTGGCTGCGTGGCATGTCGGCCATGGGCTACCTGTTCGACGAGCAGAAGATCTCCCAGGCCGGCCTAGACCGCGACGCCGTCTACGCCGTCGCGCGCGACGCCGCCAAGACCGTGCCCGGCATCTTCACCGCGTTCACGCGCACTGAGCTCGTCGGCACGGGCACCAAGGACCCTGTGCTGACGGCCATGCGCAAGTCCTGGGATCCGGAGCGTGCCGCGCCGCTGCAGCTTGTCATGAAGCCCCGCTGGCTGCTCACCAGCAGCAACCGCGGCACGAGCCACGGCACGCCGTGGGAGTACGACCAGCACGTGCCGCTTCTCGGCTGGGGCCCGGCTTGGCTCGGACGCGGCGAAGTGAAGGCGCGGGTCGAGGTGGTTGATGTCGCGCCGACGATCGCCGGCATCCTCAGCCTGCAGCTGCCAGATCGCTCTGAAGGACACCCGCTGCCGCTGCCGCTGCCCTAGCCCGGGGTCAGAGTGAGCGCGCTGCGGCGATCATCTGTTCGAGCTCCTGGCGGCTGGTCCCCCCGTGGCCGCGCACGCCTTGCTCGCTGTGGGCAGGGTCGGTCAGCGCTTTCTTAAGGCAGGTGGTCGCATATCGGTTCAGGCCCTTGCGCAACGCGCCGATGGCCGTTATCACGAACTCCGACTCCCACTGGTCCGGCTCGCGGCCCTCGACCTGCATCACCTCGCAGAACCGCATCGCGAATCCGAGCAGCACTTCGCGCCCCTTCGTCCCGTCAGGAATCGAAGCGTTGTCAAGGTCGCGCCTCAACTTGCGCATCTCATCACTCTGCACGCTTGCCTCTACTGCTGCCTCTACTACAGCCTCGAACGTCAAGCCACCAACCCTAGCACCGCACTCCCGCGCACGTCGTAACGGACAGTGCAAAAGTGAAGCAATGTTTTTGCTGCGTGTGGCAGATCCTGCGCCGCAATTTCGCATCCAAAAAAACAGGCCGGGGCGAGCCCGGCCTGCCGCACTTCTGCCCGGCGGGTTTCAGCCGATCCGCACCGGCACGAAGATGCGCTGCTTGCCGCGCTGAACCAGCAGGGCGACGGACTTGTCCGCGCCCTCGACCGCGCCGCGCACCTGCTCCACCGAGCTCACCGGCGTGCCGTTGACCGCCAGCAGCACGTCGCCGGGCTGCACGCCGGCCCGCGCCGCAGCGCCGCTGGCTTCTTCGACGACCAGGCCTTCACGCAGGCCCGTACCACGCATCTCCTCGGGCTGAAGCTCGCGCAGCGCCAGTCCCAGCTTGCCGCCCTTGCCCGCCTTGTCTTCGGCGACCTGCACGACCTTGTCCGCCGAAGCACCGAGCTTTGCCGTCAGCGTCTCACGATGGTTGTTGCGCCAGACGGTCAGCTTCACGGTATCACCGGGCTGGCTCTCGCCCAGCAGTGCCGGCAACTCGGTCGACGCAATGATGGGTTTGCCGTTGAGCTCCAGGACCACGTCGCCCGGCTTGAGCCCAGCCTTGGCACCGGCGCTGCCCTCCTCCACGCTGGAGATCAGGGCACCGGCGGGCCGGTCGAGCTTGAACGAATCGGCGAAGGCCTGATCCACGTTCTGGATGGTCACGCCCAGTCGTGCATGTTGGGCGTGACCGGTCGAGACGATCTGCTGCTCCACGCGGCGCGCCACGTCGATGGGAATGGCGAAGGACAGGCCCTGGTAGCCGCCGGTCTGGCTGAAGATCTGCGAGTTGATGCCCACGACCTCGCCGCGCGCGTTGAACAGCGGGCCTCCCGAGTTGCCGGGATTCACCGCCACGTCGGTCTGGATGAAGGGCACGAGATTGCCGTTCTCGTCCGGCAAGGCGCGGCCCTTGGCGCTGACCACGCCGGCCGTCACGCTGTTCTCGAAGCCGAAGGGCGAGCCGATGGCCAGCACCCATTCGCCCACGCGCAGCGCCTTGGCGTCGCCGAGCTTCACGGTGGGAAGGTTTTTGGCCTCAATGCGCAGCACGGCCACGTCCGTCTTAGGGTCGCTGCCCAGCACCTTGGCCTTGAACTCACGGCGATCGGTCAGCTTGACGGTGACCTCGCTCGCATCGCGTACCACATGGGCGTTGGTGAGGATGACGCCGTCCGCGCTGATGATGAAACCGGAGCCCTGGCCGTGGATCTCGCGTTGCTGCGGACCTTGCGGCGTCTGGAATCGGCGAAAGAACTGGAAGAAGGGATCGTCTTCGTCGATGCCGGGCGGCAGCTGCACGCGGTTGCCGACCTTGACCGAGCCGGTGACGCTGATGTTGACCACTGCCGGCCCCATCTGCTCGGTGATCGCCGCGAAATCGGGCAGCACGGTAGGCGCGGCCGCAGGCGCCGCAGTGGCGGCAGTACTCGTGACCACGGCAGGCGCGGTAACGGCATCCACCGGCGCCGCGGTCGAGGTCTTTTGCAAGGCGGCCGCAGCCAGGGCGCCACCGCCCAGGCCCAGCACGCCGACGCTGGCAAGGATCCAGCTCAGGCGCTTTACAGAGATGAGGGTTTCTTCAGCCATGTTCGACTCCTTTCAGGCAGGGGTTGTTCGATGGCAAGGACTGTGCAGTCCCGCGCTTAGAACGCTCTTAACGCAGATGCAGTGGAAAGCTCACCTCGACGCGCAAACCGCCCAGGCGCGGCGAGCTGTCCAGGCGCAGCGTGGCGCCATGACGTTGCGCGATCGACTTGACGATGGCCAGGCCCAGGCCGCTGCCACCGGCTGCGGCAGCCGTGTCAACGCTGCGATAGAAGCGGTCGAACACGCGCGCGCGCTCCTCGGGCGCAATGCCGGGGCCGCTGTCCTCCACGCGGATCTGCACAGCCTGCGCCTGCTGCGTGAGACTCGCATCTACCTTGCCGCCTCGGGGCGAGTACTTGATGGCATTCTCCAGCAGGTTGCGCACCAGCACGGCCAGGGCGTCCGCCTGTCCGTCGACGCTGGCCGGGTCGGCGTGGACGAGCCCAAGATCGATGTCGCGCTCGCGTGCCGCCGCGGCCTGCTCGGCAACGGCCTGGCGCATCAGCGGCTCCATGGCCACGGCCTGCACCCGGGGCCGTGCGGCCTCTTCCCGGGCCAGCAGCAGGAGCTGCTCGACGAGGCGGCTGGCGCGCTCGATGCCGGCATCCAGGCGCGCGAGCGCCTTGCCCCGGGTTGCTTCATCGCCCGCACGTTGCAGACCCTGGAGCTGGAGTTTCAAGGCCGTGAGCGGCGAGCGCAGCTCGTGCGCCGCGTCGGCCACGAAATGCTGCTGCGCCTCGAAAGAGCGCTGCACGCGGCCCAGCAGTTCGTTGAATTCGCCCACCATCGGCTGCAGCTCCGCCGGCAGGTCTTGCGAGCTGACCGGCGCCAAGTCCTGGGCCTCGCGCTGGGCCAGTTGCCTGCGCACGCGTTCGACCGGTGCCAGCGAGCTGCTCACCACCCAGCCCACCACCAACATCAGAAGCGGCAACATCACCGCGATGGGCGTGATCGTGCGCAGGGCCAGCGTGCCCGCCAGGCGTCGGCGAACCGCCATGTCCTGCGCCACTTGCACGATCTGTCCGCCCGCCTGAGCCGAGAGCACGCGGTACTCATGCCCGTCCGAGTTCACGTTCGCAAAGCCCAGCACGGCTCGGGCCGGCAGCCGCGCGCGGCCAGCCGACTGGAAAACCTGCAGCCCCTGTTCCGACCAGGCCTGGACCATCAGCTCCAGATCGTCTTCCGTGTGCAGGACCCCGCCGCCCAGACCGCCGCCCAGCGAGACCGCCACCTGCTGCATCTGGTGATCGAAGATCTGGTCGGCCTCGGCCAGCGCCGTGCGGTAGCTGGTCCAGCCCTGCAGGAGGGCCGCCACGACAACGGCGGCCGACAAGAAGAGCAGCAGCCGCCGTCGCAACGACGCAACCAGCCAACGCAGGCCGGCCCTCATGCTTGGGCCTTGGGCACCATGTAGCCGAGCCCGCGCACGTTCTGGATCAGCTTGGGGCCGAGCTTCTTGCGCAGGCCGTGCACGTACACCTCGACGGCATTGCTGCTGATCTCGTCCTTCCAGCCGTAGAGCTTTTCCTCCAGTTGCTGGCGCGAGAGCACGAGACCGGGCCGCGCGATCAGCGGCTCCAGCACCGACCATTCGCGGGCGGAAAGCTGCACGGGCCGGCCATCGACCGTGGCCTCGTGCGTGACCGGGTTGATGGTCACGCCCATGTGTTCGTAGACCGGCTCCGCGCGACCCTGGGCGCGGCGGATCAGGGCGCGGATGCGCGCGAGCAACTCGTCGAGCTCGAAGGGCTTGAGCACATAGTCATCGGCCCCGGCATCGAGGCCCTCGATTCGCTGGCTCACGGCGTCCCGGGCCGTGGCGATCAGCACCGGTGTGCGGTCCTTGCGGGCGCGCAGGGCCCGCAGCACGCTCATGCCATCGCGCTTGGGCAGGCCCAGGTCCAACAGCACCAGGTCGTAGCTCTGGCCCAGCAGGGCCGTGTCGGCCATCTCGCCGTCACGCACCCAGTCCACGGCGTATTTCTCGTCGCGCAGCAGGTCGAGCATCTGCTCGCCGATCATGTGATCGTCTTCAACCAAAAGGATTCTCATCCTAGGGATTCTGCAACTGCTTCTTAACCACTTCTTAATGGCTAGAATGCACGCCTGTCAGGAGAGAGTCCTCTTCCCACGAAGAGGGCCGCCGAAGGCGATGCAACGCTCAGGCAAAAGGACTGACAAGACGCGTCCTCAGGATGCGTTCCTCACTGGAGAGAGGCGGGTGGATCGGCTAACGATCGAGCCTGTCCACTGAAGGGGCAAGCCGCTGAGTCTAGCGGTCAATCTCTCAAGTAAACCGGACAGCGAGGCATCAACGGTCGAATCACACCCTTGGAGCCTCTTCGCATGTCCGCTGTCCTCAAGAAAACCCCGCTGCACGCCCTGCACCTTGAACTCGGCGCCAAGATGGTGCCCTTCGGCGGCTACGACATGCCGGTGCAATATCCCATGGGCCTGATGGCCGAGCACAAGCACACGCGTGCCGCCTGCGGCCTGTTTGACGTGTCGCACATGGGCCAGGTGCTGCTGATCGGCGCCGGTGCCGACGCCGCGCTCGAAACCCTGGTTCCCGTGGACATCGTGGATCTCGGCGTCAACAAGCAGCGCTACGCCCTGTTCACCGACGACAAGGGCTGCATCCTCGACGATCTGATGGTCTGCCGCCGCGAGCATGAGCTCTTCGTCGTCGTCAACGCCGGCTGCAAAGACCAGGACATTGCCCACATGCAGAGGCACCTCTCGGACAAGTGCGAGGTGCGGCCCCTGCCCGACCAGGCCCTGCTGGCCCTGCAAGGCCCGAAAGCCGTGACGGTGCTCTCACGCCTGAACCCCGGCGTCGCCCAGCTCGTTTTCATGACTGGCGGCTTCTTCGAACTCGACGGCATCCCCACCTTCCTGACCCGTTCGGGCTATACCGGCGAAGACGGCTACGAAATCTCGGTGGCCGCAGACCAGGCCGAGGCGCTGGCCCGAAAGCTGCTGGCGCATGAGGAAGTCAAGCCCATCGGCCTGGGCGCACGCGACTCGTTGCGCCTGGAAGCGGGCCTATGCCTCTACGGCCACGACATCGACGCGACGACCACGCCCGTCGAGGCCTCGCTGACCTGGGCGATTCAGAAGGTGCGCCGCTCCGGTGGCGCGCGTGCCGGCGGCTATCCCGGTGCCTCGGTGATCGACCGGCAGCTGGCCGAAGGCGCGTCGCGCAAGCGCGTCGGCCTCGTCAGCAGTGAGCGCATGCCGGTGCGCGAAGGCAGCAAGCTCGTTGACGCCGACGGCACCGAGATCGGCATCGTCACCAGCGGCACGGTCGGCCCGACGGTCGGCAAGCCCATCGCCCTCGCCTACATTGGCGCGGCCTTTGCCAAGGCCGGCACCGAGGTCTTCGCCATCGTGCGTGACAAGCGCACGCCAATGACGGTCTCGCCCACACCCTTCACGCCCAACAACTACTTCCGCGGCTAACCCGCAATCACAACGGAGCCTTTGCAATGAGCATCAAGTACACCGCCGACCACGAGTGGATCGAAGTCAACGGCGACATCGCCACCGTGGGCATCACCGTGCACGCGCAAGACGCGCTGGGCGACATCGTCTTCGTGGACCTGCCCGCGGTCGGCAAGACCCTGGCCGAGAAGGAAGTGGCCGGCGTGGTCGAGTCCGTCAAGGCCGCAGCAGACGTCTACATGCCCGTCTCGGGCGAGATCGTCGAGGTGAACGAGGGCCTGCGCGACGAACCAGCTCTGGCCAATACCGACCCGCTCAAGACGGGCTGGTTCTTCAAGGTCAAGCTCTCCAACCCGGCCGAGCTGGGCGCCCTGATGGACGCGACCGCCTACGACGCCCTGCTGAAGTCCCTGTAATTTTTCGAAGCGACCCGCCATGTTGATGTCTGCCTTGAACCGCTTGAGCGAGCTCGAGAACGCCGCCGAATTCCAAGCCCGCCACATTGGACCCGATGCCGCTGACGAAGCCGGCATGCTCTCGGTCATCGGCCAGGCCTCGCGCCGTGCTCTGATCGATGCCATCGTGCCGCCGGCCATCAAGCGCTCGCAAGGCATGCAATTGCCTGGCGCCGTGACTGAGGCGGTGGCGCTGGCCGAGCTGAAAGAGCTCGCCGGCAAGAACCGGATCCTCAAGAGTTACATCGGTCAGGGCTACTACGGCACGCTGACCCCGGGCGTCATCCTGCGCAACATCCTCGAGAACCCCGCCTGGTACACGGCCTACACGCCTTACCAGGCCGAGATCTCGCAGGGCCGCATGGAGGCCTTGGTCAACTTCCAGACCCTGGTCTGCGACCTGACCGGCATGGCGATTGCGAACTCCTCGATGCTCGACGAGGCCACCTCGGCGGCCGAAGCCATGACCTTGGCCGCGCGCGTGGGCAAGAGCAAGAGCAAGGTCTTCTTCGTCGCCGACGACGTGCTGCCGCAGACGCTGGAAGTCGTGCGCACCCGCGCCAAGCCGCTCGAGATCGAGGTGGTCGTCGGCAAGGCCGAGGACGCTGGCAAGAGCGAGTGCTTCGCCGCGCTCTTGCAGTACCCCGGCGTGACCGGTGCCCTGCGCAATCTCCAACCCATCGCCGACAACGTGCACGCCCAGGGCGGCCTGCTGATCGCCGCCACCGACCTGCTGGCCCTGGCCATCGTCACGCCGCCCGGCGAGATGGGTGCCGACGTGGCCGTGGGCAACTCGCAGCGTTTCGGCATGCCCATGGGTGCCGGCGGCCCGCACGCCGCCTTCATAGCCTGCAAGGACGAATTCAAGCGCAGCCTGCCGGGCCGTCTCGTGGGCGTCAGCAAGGACGCCCACGGTGCCCCAGCGTACCGCCTGGCCCTCCAGACGCGCGAGCAGCACATCCGCCGCGAGAAGGCCACCTCCAACATCTGCACGGCCCAGGTTTTGCCGGCCGTCGTGGCCAGCATGTACGCCGTCTATCACGGCCCGCAAGGCCTCAAGCGCATCGCTCAGCGTGTGGCCAGCTACACGGCCATCTTGGCGCAGGCCTTCGGCGTGAAGACTGCGGCCTTCGACACGATCGAGGTCACGACGGGCGGCGACACGGACGCCTTGCTTGCCAAGGCCGTGGCAGCCGGCATGAACCTGCGCCGCGCCTCGAAGGACAGCGTCTCGATCTCGCTCGATGAGACGACGACCCGCGCCGATCTGGCCGCCGTCGCCGCAGTCTTCGGCAAGTCGGTGGACTTCGCTGCCTTCGAGAATGGCATCGCCTCGCTGGTTCCGGCGGAACTGGTCCGCAAGTCGGCCTTCATGGGCCATCCGGTGTTTAACACCCACCACTCCGAGACCGAGATGCTGCGCTACATCCGCATGCTCTCCGACAAGGACCTGGCGCTGGACCGCAGCATGATCCCCCTGGGCTCCTGCACCATGAAGCTCAATGCCACCAGCGAGATGATCCCCATCACCTGGCCGGAGTTCGCCGGTGTGCACCCCTTTGCGCCGCAGGACCAGCAGGCCGGCTACCACCTGCTCAACGAGCAGCTGACGAGCTGGCTGTGCCAGGCCACCGGCTACGCCGGCATCAGCCTGCAGCCCAATGCCGGCTCTCAAGGCGAATACGCGGGCCTGCTGGCCATCAAGGCCTGGCACGAGTCGCGCGGCGACGGCCATCGCAAAATCTGCCTGATCCCCGAATCGGCCCACGGCACCAACCCGGCTTCGGCCCACATGGTGGGCATGCAGGTCGTGGTGACCAAGTGCGACAAGGAAGGCAATATCGACCTGGCAGACCTGGAAGCGAAGTGCCAGCAGCACGCCGCCAACCTGGCCGCCATCATGATCACCTACCCCTCCACCTATGGCGTGTTCGACACCCACGTGAAGGAGATCTGCGCCCTGGTCAAGAAGCACGGCGGCCGCGTCTACGTGGACGGCGCCAACATGAACGCTCTGGTCGGAGTGGCCGCGCCCGGCGAGTTCGGCGGTGATGTCAGCCACCTGAACCTGCACAAGACCTTCTGCATCCCGCACGGCGGTGGCGGCCCGGGCGTCGGCCCGGTCTGTGTCGTCGAGGACCTCGTGCCCTACCTGCCCGGCCACCGCACGGCCGGCCTGGGCAAGGCGACGAACATTGGTGCTGTCTCGGCCGCTCCGCTGGGCAATGCCGCCGTGCTGCCGATCAGCTGGATGTACGTCCGCATGATGGGTGCCGAAGGTCTGACCGACGCGACCGAGGTGGCCATCCTCTCGGCCAACTACGTAGCGGCCCGCCTCTCCGAGGCCTACGACATCCACTTCAGCGGCAATATCGCCGGCGTCAAGGGCGGCGGCGTGGCCCACGAGTGCATCCTGGACCTGCGCCCGCTGAAGGACACGAGCGGCGTCTCCGCCGAAGACGTCGCCAAGCGGCTGATCGACTACGGCTTCCACGCTCCCACCCTGTCCTTCCCGGTGGCCGGCACGCTGATGGTTGAGCCGACCGAGAGCGAGAGCAAGTTCGAGCTGGACCGCTTCTGCGACGCCATGCTGCAGATCCGCGCCGAGATCGCCAAGGTCGAGAGCGGCGAATGGCCCCAGGGCGACAACCCGCTCGTCAACGCCCCGCACACGGCCGAGGCCCTGATGAAGGCTGACTGGACGCACGCCTACAGCCGCGAAGACGCCGCCTACCCGGTCGCCTCGCTGCGCAAGGTCAAGTACTGGTCGCCAGTGGGCCGCGTGGACAACGTCTACGGCGACCGCAACCTGTTCTGCTCCTGCGTGCCCCTTAGCGAGTACGCCGAGTAAACCGCGAGGCTCCAGGCCATGGCAGTTTCGGTATTCGACCTCTTCAAGATCGGCATCGGCCCCTCGAGCTCGCACACCGTGGGCCCGATGAGGGCAGCGCGGCTCTTCGTGCTGCGCCTCAAGCACGAGGGCCTGCTCGAGAAGACCAACCGCGTCGTCTCGCAGCTCTTCGGCTCGCTCGGCGCCACCGGCAAGGGCCACGGCAGCGACAAGGCCGTGCTGCTGGGCCTGGCCGGCCATGAGCCGGACACGGTGGATGTCGAGCAGGTGGAGAGTTACCTGAGCGTCATCCGCGCGGGCGACCTGAAGCTGCTCGGCGAAAAGCCCGTGGCCTTCAACGAAGCCAAGGACCTGACCTTCTTCCGCCGCCAGAGCCTGCCCCTGCACGCCAACGGCATGAAGTTCGCCGCCTACGACGTGGCGGGCGAGTTGCTGACAGAGAAGACCTTCTACTCGGTCGGCGGCGGCTTCGTCGTCAGCGAGGAGGTGCTGGCCGATGGATCCAAGCAAAAGGTCATTGCGCCCGATGCCACCGTGCTGCCCTACCCCTTCAAGACCGGCGACGAGCTGCTGCAGCAGACCCAGCGCTACGGCATCAGCATCGCTGAAGTCATGCGCCGCAATGAAGTCCACTGGCGTCCCGAGGCCGACACCCGTTCCGGGCTGCTGAAGATCTGGCAGGTCATGCAGGACTGCGTGCAGCGCGGCCTGAAGACCGAAGGCATCCTGCCCGGTGGATTCAAGGTCAAACGCCGCGCACCGGACCTGTTCCGTGCCCTCACGAGCAACCCCGAGCAGGCCCTGCGCGACCCGCTGCAGGTCATGGACTGGGTCAATCTCTACGCCCTCGCCGTCAACGAGGAAAACGCTGCCGGCGGCCGTGTCGTGACCGCGCCGACCAACGGCGCGGCCGGCATCGTTCCTGCGGTGCTGCACTACTACAGCCGCTTCGTCCATGGTGCCAACGAGGACGGCGTGGTCGACTTTTTGCTGACCGCCGCTGCCATTGGCATCCTCTATAAAGAAAACGCCAGCATCAGCGGCGCGGAAGTGGGATGCCAGGGCGAGGTCGGCGTGGCCTGCTCCATGGCCGCTGCGGCGCTGTGCCAAGTCATGGGCGGCACGCCGGCGCAGGTGGAGAACGCCGCCGAGATCGGGATGGAGCACCACCTGGGCCTGACCTGCGACCCCGTGGGCGGCCTCGTGCAGATCCCCTGCATCGAGCGCAATGCCATCGCCTCGGTCAAGGCGATCAACGCCGCCCGCATGGCTCTGCGCGGTGATGGCACGCACTACGTGAGCCTGGACAAGGTCATCAAGACCATGCGAGACACCGGTGCGGACATGATGACCAAGTACAAGGAAACGGCCCGCGGCGGTCTGGCGGTCAATATCGTCGAGTGTTGAGCGCTCCGGGGCCTGGTTGAGCTCGGCCCAGACACCCGAATGTGTCTGTCGCCGCGAACTCGCGGCATGATTCCAGGCGTTTCCCTGGCTTCGAGCTGGGTCGGCCGGCGGCAGAATCATCCCTGTGCACCCTGCCCTCGCCCTGGCCCAGGAATTCCTGAACTACCCGTCCGCGCTCGACAAAGCGCAAGGGGCGAGCCGCGAACGCATGCGCCAGTACCTTTTGCTGGCCGTGCTGCTGCACGTATGGCTGATCGTGATGTTCGGTTCCGCTCCCGGGGGCGCCGCCAAGCCTGGTGAAGGTGCCTGGGGCCGGCTGAGCGTGCTGCTCGAGGGTCCCGCGCGGACCGGTAGCAGCAGTGCCACGGCCGTGCCGGACGCCGGCCCACCGGGCAAGGCGGCGCAGCAGCGCTTCGGCGGCACGGTCAGGCCCGTGGAGTCGCAGCAGCAGGAGCAGCCCGGCGCGGAAAAGACGGGGGCCTGGCGCGCCATGGACAATCCAAACGAGCCCATGCTGCCGGAGGCCGCGCCCGTGACTCCGCTGGAGGCGCAGCAGGCAGTCCAAGTACCCGCGGTACCTTTGAGCAATCTGGATCAGCTCAAGCCCATGAGCACCTCGCGCATGACCGACAGCGTGAGCCGGGCCGAGCTGCCGCGCCAGACCAGTGCGGCGCCCGCCAAGCTGATGCCCGGCCCGCCGAATGATCTTGCCGGCATGGCCGTGCCCAGCCTCGAGGGTGTGAGACCGATGAGTACCTCTCGGATGACGGACAGCCCCACCCGGCCCGATCTGCCGCGCCAGACGAGCGCCGCACCGGCCAAGCTCGCGCCTGTACAGCCGAGCGAGCTTTCCGGAATGGCCGCCCCCAGCCTCGAAGGCGCCCAACCCATGAGCACATCCCGCATGACTGAGACGGCAGGCCGGCCGGAATTGCAACGCCAGACAAGTCTTGCGGCGCCCGCCAAGCTGGCGCCGACACAAGCGGCAGAGCTGCCGAACATGCCCCTGCCGAGCCTGGACAGCCTCAAACCGATGAGCACAGCCACGATGAACGCGGGCAGCAGCGCTGCCGAATCCCTGCCCAGGCCGCAGGAAGCTGCGGCGCCGCAGAAACTGCAGCCAAACAAGCTGCCCGAGATCGGGTCGGCGCCAGCCGTGGATGCCGTGGCACCGGTGGCTGCAAGCCCCGTGCCCGGCACCGGGTCACGTGCGCCGGGCGGATCGCCGAATGCCGGTGCTCAGCAGGGCCACGATGTGGCCACCGCGCCGTCGGCGCCCGACTCGAAGAAGCCTCTCAATCTCAACCTTCCTTCGCGCGGGCCCATGGCCTCGCGGGGTGATGGCAGCGGCATCCTGCCCGTCATGCCAAAGCCGCCGGACACCAAGACGGCCATGGAAAAGGCCGTGAAGCAAGGCGAGCGGGCAGACTGCCGAGACGCCCATGCTGGCGACGGCCTCCTGGCCGCCGTGCCGCTGGCCGCGGACGCCGTGCGCGACAAGGGCTGCAAGTGGTGAGCCCGGCGCGGGCGCGGGCGCGGCCGGGCCCGGTTCAGGCCAGGGCCTGAGCGAAGTCGGCGATCAGGTCGTCCAGGGCTTCGAGGCCCAGCGAGAGGCGGACCATGCCATCGGCGATGCCCATCTGGGCACGTACCTGCGGGCCGGCCTCCCAGAAAATGGTTGGCGCCACGGGGATGATCAGCGTGCGCGTGTCGCCCAGGCCCGTAGCCTTGATGGGCAGTTGCAGTGCGTTGATCACGGCGTTCAGGCGCGAGGCGTCGCGCAGCTCGAAGGCCATCAGCCACGAGGCAGCACCGAAGAGTTTCTTCGCCAGTGCATGCTGAGGATGCGAGGCCAGACCGGGGTAGTGCACCTTGGCGATGGCGGGGTGCGCGCTCATCCACTGCGCCAGGCCTTGGGCCGTGGCGCTGCTGTGCTGCACGCGCAGGCTAAGCGTCTCGCTGCCCACGGCGATCTGGTGCGCGTGCTCGCTGGACAGCGCTCCGCCCATGTCGCGCAGACCCTTCTTGCGGATCTGCTGCAGGCCCCACTGCCTGGCGTCGCCCTTGCGGTAGGCCGCGAAGATGTTCGGGTAGCTGGCCCAGTCGAAGAGCCCGGTGTCGGTCACCGAGCCACCCAGCGCCGCACCGTGGCCAGCAATGGTCTTGGTCAGTGAGTTGATCGAGAGGCTGGCGCCGACCGCTTTGGGCTGGAACAGCGCGGGCGAGGTGATGGTGTTGTCGACGACGTAGACGAGACCGCGCGTCTTGCACAGCGCACCGATGCCTTCGAGGTCGGGAATCTGCGTGCCAGGATTGGCGATCGTCTCCACGAAGACCATGCGCGTGTTCGGCTGCAGCGCCGCTTCGACCGCACTGACCTGGCCAGGATCCACAGTGGTGACCTCGATGCCCAGACCGCGCAAGGTGCCCAGCACGCTGTTCGTATTGCCGAACACGAACTGGCTGCACACGAGGTGGTCGCCGGCCTTGAGCAGGGTGAGGAAGGTGGCGCAGATGCCCGCCATGCCGGTGGCGAAACAGATAGAGCCCACGCCGCCTTCGAGCGCCGTGATGCGGGCCTCCAGTGCGGCCGTGGTGGGTGTGCCCTGGCGGGCGTAATTGAAGCCGCCCTTGATCGTGCCCTGGAACACGCCAATCAGGTCCTCCACCTTCTCGAAGCCGTACTGGACCGAGGTGTGGATGGGCTTGTGGATGGCGCCATGTTCGGCACCGAAGTCGCGGTCGGCGTGGGCGAGCAGCGTGGAGAGGGCAGGCTTGTTCTTCATGGGCTGGAGCTTACCGCGCCAGCCCCTCTCCCGCGCTTTAGCCGTCTTGGTTGATTCTGGTGATCAGTGCCTGCAGCACTTCGTCGGCCTTGTCGTTGGCCACCTGGCAGGTGCCGGCCGCATGGTGGCCACCGCCGCCGTACTGCAACATCAGCGCGCCGACGTCGGTCTTGCTGCTGCGGTCGAGGATGGACTTGCCGCAGGCCATCACGGTGTTTTGCTTCTGCACGCCCCACATCACGTGGATCGAGATGTTGGTGCGTGGGAAGAGCGCATAGCACATGAAGCGGTTCGTGGCCCAGATCGTCTCTTCTTGGCGCAGATCCAGCACGAGCAGGTTCCCGTGCTGCCTGCCACAGCGCAGGATCTGCTCGCGCGCCTTGGGGCCATGTTCGAAGTAGACGTCCACCCGCTCCTTCACGTCGGGCAGGTTCAGGATTTCGTCGATGTCGTATTCGAGGCAGTGGTCGATCAGCTCCATCATCAGCTGGTAGTTGCTGATGCGGAAATTGCGGAAGCGCCCCAGGCCCGTGCGCGAGTCCATCAGGTAGTTCAGCAGCGGCCAGCCATTGGCGTCGATGATTTCCTCGCGGCTGAACTGGGCGGCGTCGGCCTTGTCAACGGCCTCCATCATTTCGTCAGAGATGCGCGGGAAGGTGGCCTTGCCTCCGTAGTGCTTGTAGACCACGCGGGCAGCCGAAGGCGCCTCGGCGTCAATGATGTGATTGTCCGGCAGGGTGGCATTGCGGATCAGCTCAGACGCGTGGTGGTCAAAGGACAGATGGGCGCCCGGCACATAGGGAAGATTTGTCGTGATGTCGTGTGCCGTGATCGCGACCTTGCCGTCCTGCATGTCCTTCGGGTGAACGAACAAGATGTCGTCGATCAGGTCGAGCTCCTTGAGAAGCACGGCACAGACAAGACCGTCGAAGTCGCTGCGGGTCACGAGACGGAACTTCTTGGGCGTGGCACTCATGGGATACCTCTTGGGAATGGAGTGCCGAGCATCATGCGCGGTGCTAGACCGCCGTGCAAGAGCGCGAGGCCTGCATTCCGTGTCATTTGGCCGGGATGATGTCCTCCGCTGCAATGGCCGTATCCCTTTCCACCTGCACCGGCTTCTTCTCACGCACGAGGTAGCTGTAAAGCACTGGCACCACGACCAGCGTCAGCAGCGTGGACGTGATCACGCCGCCGATGATGGCGCGGCCCATGGGTGCCTGGATCTCGCCGCCCTCGTTCAGGGCGATGGCCATGGGCAGCATGCCGAAGATCATTGCCGCCGTGGTCATGATGATGGGCCGCATGCGGATCAGGCCGGCTTCGCGCAGCGCGTCGGCCAAGCTGGCCCCGGCCTTTCGCGCATGGTTGGCGAAGTCCACCAGCAAGATGGCGTTCTTGGTGACCAGGCCCATGAGCATCACCAGGCCGATCATCGAAAACACATTGAGCGTGGAGCGCGTGACCAGCAGGGCCAGCATCACGCCGATCAGCGAGAGCGGCAGCGAGGCCATGATGGCGATGGGCTGCAAGAAGCTGCCGAACTGGCTGGCCAGCACGATGTAGATAAAGATCACTGCCAGGCCCATGGCGCCGAGCAAACCCTTGAAGGCCTCGTCCTGGTCCTTGCCTTGGCCGTCAACCATGAAGCTCACGCCCGGCGGGAGCTGGTAGCCGTCGATGAGCTTTTGCACGTCGGCGTTCACGTCGCCGGCCGGGCGGCCCTGCACGCCGGCATAGACGGCCTCGCGGCGCTGGAGGTTCTGGCGGCGGATGACCTCGGGGTTGAACACCGATTCGACGGTCGCCACTTGGTCCAGCGTGATCGGCGAGCCGTCACGCGCGAAGGCCACCGGCAGGCGGTTCATCTACTCGACGCGTTGGCGCTGACCCTCGGGCAGGCGCAGCAGTACTTCCACCTGATTGCCGTCGGGGGTGGTCCAATAGGTCGCCACCTCGCCGTTGACGTAGGCGCGCAGCGAAGCGGCCACCTGCGCACCGGTCAGGCCCAGTTCGCGGGCCGCGGAATCCTTGAGCCGCACGGCGAAGGCCGGCAGGCCGGGCTTGACTGTGCTGTCCACGTCCACCACGCCCCGGATCTTTTTGACGCGTTCGGCAAAATCTTTGGCGGTCTGGGTGAGCACCTCCGGGTCATTGCCCAGCAGCGTCACCCAGACCGGGCGATTGAAGCCCACCGACAACTCCACGCCCGGGACCTTGGCCAGCTGGGCGCGCATGGCGTTCTCGATCTCGACCTGTGAGCGCTGGCGCTGCTTGCGCTCGGTGAGCTTGATATTGAGCTGGGCCGAGTTCCGGCCCAGCGCCATGCCCTCGCCGGTGGAGCCCACCGTGGTGGCGACCGTCACGACCTCGGGGAAGCTGCGCACGATCTCCTCGACCTGCGCCACCTTGGCATCGCCGCGTTCCAGGCTCGTGCCCACCGGCATGCGCAGGGCCAGGGAGGTGAAGCCCTGGTCGGTCTGCGGAACGAACTCGCTGCCGACCACGCCAGCCAGCACGATGGCCACGGCGAAACTGGCCGCCGCCACCCACAGCACGATGCCACGTGGCGAGATCGTGGCGCTGCGCCAGCGGCGGGCTGCCTGCCGGTCGCGTGTGCCGTCAAGCTTGATGGGCCGGGCAAACACCGGCAGGAAGACGCGGTAGTGCCGGCCCGAGAAGGCCCAGCGAATCAGCCTCTCGTAGACCCGGTGCAGCAGCTCCAGCGCGGCGTCGGTCCCGTTGATCAACTGGCGCAGCACCGGGATGCGGCGCAGATAGGTCGACGGCGGGTCGGCCCAGATGCTGGAGAGCATGGGGTCCAGCGTGAAGCTCACGAACAGGCTCACCAGAACGGCCACCACGACGGTGATGCCGAAGGGATAGAAGAACTTGCCGATGATGCCGCCCATGAAGGCCACGGGCACGAATACGGCGCAGATGGCAAAGGTCGTCGCCATCACGGCCAGACCGATCTCGTTCGTGCCGTCTTGCGCCGCGCGATAGTGATCCTTGCCCATGCTGACGTGGCGCACGATGTTCTCGCGGACCACGATGGCATCATCGATCAGCAGACCGATGCACAGCGACAGCGCCATCATGGTCATGAAGTTCAGCGTGAAGCCAAAGGCATGGACCGCGATGAAGCTGCTGATGACGGCGATGGGCAGTGTGAGGCCGGTGATGATGGTCGAGCGCCAGCTGTGCAGGAAGAGGAAGACCATGGCCACGGTGAGCAGCGCACCTTCGATCAGGGTGTGGCGCAGGCCTTCGAGCGACTGCTTGGTGAAGTCGCTGGACGCATAGATCATGCGCAGCTCGACGTCCTTGGGCAAGGTGTCGCGCAACTCTGCCATCGCGGCCTTCACCGCTTCGCCAGTGGCGACGACGTTGGCGTCCTGCTGCTTGAAGACGCTGAAATTGACGGCAGGTTTGCCGTTGATGCGGGCCAGTGTGTCGGGCTCGCGCTCGCGCTCGACGAGCACGCCGAGGTCGCCCAGGGTCAGGGCCAGGTCGCCACGCCGCGCCACCACGACGTTGGCGAACTGCTTCGGGTCCTTGATGCGGCCTTCCACGCGCAGCGTGGCGTCGGTGTAGCGGTCGGTGAGCAGGCCGACGGGCTGGTCCGCATTGGCCTTGGCCAGGGCCGCCGAAATCTCGGCCGGCGTGACGGCATAGGCGCGCAGGCGGGCCGGATCCAGATCGATGCGCACCTCGCGCGGCACCATGCCGCCGATGTCCACGCGAGCCACGCCGTCCACGCGTGCGAGCCGCTTGGAGACGTCGAGCTCGGCCATCATCGACAGCTCGCGAGTGGAGCGCTGATCGGACAGCAGCGCCATCACGACCACGGGCTGCGCGTTCTCCCCCTCGTAGCGCATCATCGTGGCCGGCTTCACATCAACTGGAAACGAGGCTTGCACGGCGGCCACGCGGTCACGCAGGTCCTGCATGGCGCGGGCCATGTCGGTGTCCAGCGCGAATTCGACGTTGGCCTGCACCCGACCCTCAAACGAGCGGGACTGGATGCGGCGCACGCCGGCGATGGAGTTCATCGCTTCTTCCAGCGGCTTGGCCACCGAGCGCTCGACGGCCTCGGGGCTGGCACCCGGGTAGCGCACGTCGATCCACGCGCCGGGCAGGCTGATGTCGGGCATCTGCTCGACGCCCAGCCGTGCGTAGGAGAACAGGCCAAGCACGCACAGGGCCACTGTCACCATGGTCGCGAAGACCGGGTTTTGGATGGAGACGCGGGTCATCCACATGGTGTTCTCCTTCAGCGCACCACAGGGACCGAGGCCGCGCTGCTGGCGATCCTGGCCTTGGTGCTGACCACCGCCACCTTGTCGCCGTCGCGCAGATTGTCGAAGCGGGCGGCCAGTACTTGCGCATCAGCGTTCACACCCTTGAGGATCTCAACGCGCCCCTCACGGGCGTCGCGGCGGCCCGTGGTCACGATGCGGCGCGCCAGCTTGCCGTCTTCGATCAGCCAGACTTGCTCCTGGCCAGAATTGTTGCTGATGGCGGTCTCGGGCAGGGTCAGCCGTTCAGCCTTGTCCGCGAGCTCCACCTTGGCCACGCCGTACTGGCCGGCGCGGAAGCGTTCGCCGGGGTTGTCCAGGGCCAGCACCACGCCGATCGAGCGTGTGCCGGGTTCGGCGGCCGGATTGATGCGGGCGATGCGGGCCCGTACGGGCTGGTCGAAGCCTTCCACGCGAAGGTTGGCGGGCATGCCGGGGGTAAGGCGGCTCACCTCGTGCGTGCCGACCAGGCCAGCCAGTTCGAGCTTGCTCAGGTCGACGATCGTCAGCAGGGCCTGCTCGGGCGCCACCTTCTCGCCCGGCAGCGTCAGCCGCTTGGCGACCACGCCGTTGATGGGAGCAACCAGCGCTGCCTGGCGCAGGCTCACCTGCATGGTGTCGAGCTGGGCCTGCGCTGCCTGCCACTGGGCACGCGCGGTTTCCATGGCGGCGCGCGAGTTGTCCAGGGCCGTGGTGGCGATGAAGTTCTTGGCAGCCAGCGCCTCGTTCGTGCGGTAGGTGCGCTCGGCCTGGTCGAACTGTGCCTTGACGGACGCCACCGTGGCGTGGCGTTCGGCAACCCGGGCGCGCAGTTCTTCGAGGTCAAGCTGGCCCAGGGCCTGGCCCGCCTGCACGCGGCTGCCTTCGCTCACGCTCAGGCTCACGAGGGTGCCCGCGGCCTTGGACTTGACCGTCACCGTGCCCGGCGCCACCAGGGGCCCAGAGAACTCGATCTCGTCGGGCATGGGACTCACGATGGGCCGGGTGATCTCCTTCTGCTGGAATTCCAGCGCGACCTTGGCCGGTTCGCCGTCCTTGTGCTTGACCTCGTCACCCTTGCTCGCGTACACCGCGACCGCGGCACCTGTGGCCAGCATGGCCATCGCTGCACCACCGATCCACCATTGCTTGCGCATGGTTTCCTCCACGACCCGACTGAATGCAGCAAGTCTAGGCAGCGCCCCGCGGCGCTCGCAGGACCATGCGACGAAATGCGTCTAGTGAGTGACGACCTGCACCGTGTGGCGATGGCTCTTCAAGCAGCACCAGGCGCCGGCGACCGCAGCCAGGCTCGCCGCCCAGAAGGCGCTCGCCAGGCCCCAGGCGTCCACCAGCCAGGCCCCGCCCAGCGCCGCGACCACGCCCGAGAGGCCGTAGCCGATCACGAGGTACAGCGCCTGGCCGCGGCCGCGCAGCCGCCCCGGGAAGTAGCGCGTGATCAGCGCCAGGCAGGCCAGGTGCTGGGCCGCGAAGCTGATGGCGTGGGTGGTCTGCATGAGGGTCTGCAGCCAAAATATGCTGGGAAACGCCGCTGTCACGGCAAAGCGCAAGGCCGCGACGCCCGCCGACGCGATCAGCCAATGGTGCACCGTGCCGCGCTCCATCATCCGCCCCTGCAGCGCAAACCAGCCGATCTCAGCCATCACGCCCACGCCCCAGAGCAAACCAACGGTGGACTTGGAATGACCCTGGGCGGCCAGGAAGAGACTGTAGAAGCAGTACAGCGCCTGATGGGCCAGCACCGTCAGGAAGATCCCGGCCAGGAACCAGCGCACGTCGGGCCGGCTCAGCACCTCACCCAGAGGCGGACCTTTCTCGTGTGTGTGCGCAGCCAGGCGGCGGGTGGGTAGCGCCAGGCTCGCAAGCAGGAGCAAGACGAGCGACACCAGCAGGGCCGGCACGAAAGCGCCCATGCCCGCGTGGTCGAACAGCCATCCGAAGCCGAGCACGGCACCCAGGTAGCCCAGCGAGCCCCAGAGTCGCACGCGACCGTAACGCCGTGCGTCCACGCCGCCTTCGGCCGTGGCCAGTTCGGCCGACACCACCGTGTCGGTCAGCGGCGTGAAGGCGGCGTTGAAGCTGAAGTAGGCAAAGATGGCCACTGCCATCACGGCCGTGCTCGAATCGATCAGCAAGGCAAAGGCCGTGACCAGGCTCAATGTGCCAGCCACGCGCAGCAGCCGCACATGGCCCCCGTCGCGGTCGGCGAGCCAGCCCCAGGCGAAAGAGGCGTAGAGCCTCGTCCAGCTCGGCAGCGACATCAGGAAGCCGATGGTGACAATGGGCAGGCCCAGGGATTCGAACCACAGCGGCACGTAGGTGCCATAAAGGCCGGCCGTGATGAAATAGGCCGCATAGAGCGCTGCGCAAGCGCTCAACATCCGCTTGCTGCGATTCAACGCTGCCCCGGGATGGGCGGCAGTTCGTGGCGCACGTCACCGCATTGCGCGCGATGGCGAAGGGCGTGGTCCATCAGCACAAGGGCCAGCATGGCCTCGGCAATGGGCGTGGCACGGATGCCCACGCAGGGATCGTGGCGGCCGAAGGTCTCCACCACGGTGGGCTCACCCGCACGGTTGATCGAGTTTTTGGGCAGGCGGATTGAGCTCGTCGGCTTGATGGCGATTTCTGCCACCAGGTCCTGCCCGGTCGAGACGCCGCCGAGCACGCCGCCGGCATTGTTGGAGGCGAAGCCTTGCGGTGTGAGTTCGTCGCCATGCTCGCTGCCCCGCTGGGCCACCGCGCCGAAGCCAGCGCCGATCTCCACGCCCTTGACGGCGTTGATACCCATGAGCGCGTAGGCGATGTCGGCATCGAGCTTGTCGAACAGCGGGTCACCCAGGCCCACGGGTACGTTCTGCGCTTCCACCCGGATGCGCGCGCCAACCGAGTCGCCGGCCTTGCGCAGCGCATCCATCTGCGCTTCCAGCGCTTCGATTTGGCTCACGTTGGCCGCGAAGAAGGGGTTGTTGCCCACGTGCTCCCAGCCCTCGTGCGCGATCCTGGTATCCCCGAGCTGGACCATGCAGCCGCGAAAACTCGTGCCGTACTGCTCCTTCAGCCATTTGCGGGCCACCGCGCCGGCGCCGACCATGGGTGCGGTCAGGCGCGCCGAGGAACGGCCTCCGCCGCGCGGATCGCGCAGGCCGTACTTGCGCCAGTAGGTGTAGTCGGCGTGGCCGGGGCGGAAGGTGTCAAGGATGTTGCCGTAGTCCTTGCTGCGCTGGTCGGTGTTTCGGATCAGCAAGCAGATGGGCGCGCCGGTGGTCCTGCCCTCGTAAACGCCTGAGAGGATCTCGACGGCATCGGGTTCGTTGCGCTGGGTCACGTGGCGCGAGGTGCCGGGGCGGCGGCGGTCGAGCTCTGGCTGGATGTCGGCCTCGGACAGCTCCATGCCCGGCGGGCAGCCGTCGATCACGCATCCGATGGCCGGACCGTGGCTCTCGCCGAAGTTGGTAACGGTGAACAGGTGGCCGAAGGTGCTGCCGGACATGAGAGTGAGGGGCGAGTTGAGGCAGTGATTCTAGGAGGGCAGAAGAGAAAACGGCCCCTCGGGGCCGTTCTCGCTTCGTCATCGGGCAATCAAAGCTTGGCTTCAGGCTCCGGGTTCTCTTCGACCGGCCAGTCGCGGATGTAGGCCTTGAGCATGCGGTTCTCGAAATCCTGGCCATCGACCACGGCCTTGGCCACGTCGTAGAAGGAGATCACGCCCATCAGCGTGCGGCCGTTGAGTACGGGCATGTAGCGCGCATGGCGGCCCAGCATCATGCGGCGCACTTCATCGATCTGGGTCTCGGGCGTGACGGTCAGCGGGTGGTCTTCCATCACCGATCGCACGAGCGTCGTCCCCACGCTGCCGCCATTCTTGACCACGGCCTGGATCACTTCGCGAAAGGTCAGCATGCCCACGAGTTCGCCATGCTCCATCACGACCAGCGAGCCGATGTCGCGCTCGCTCATGACGGTGATGGCACTGCTCAGGGGCTCGTCGGGCGAGGCCGTGAACAGCGTGCCGCCCTTGCCGTCCTTGACGCGCAGAATGTCGATGACCTTCATGGGTGTCTCCTGGAATTTACTGGCTCAAAACATAGCACACAATCCCGAGAAGGAGACAGCAGTAATCACCATGAACACCACTGCCCCGACCGTGCTGCTGCACGGTGCACTCAACAACGCCAGCGTCTGGCGGCCCGTGCTTGCACAGCTGCCATCGGCCCTTGCGCTGGACCTGCCCGGCCATGGCGCCAACCACGAGCCGCCGCTGGGCTCCATTGCCGCGCTCGCGGACTGGGTCTGGACCGAGCTCGATCGTCGCTCGATCACCACGGCGGTGCTGGTCGGCCACAGCATGGGCTCGTTGATCGCTCTGGAAGCTGCGGCGCGGCAGCCGGAGCGGGCGATGGGCCTGGTGATGGTCGGCACGGCGTTTCCCATGCGGGTGTCGCCTGCCTTGCTGGAAATGGCTGCGCAGAACCCGGCACAGGCTCTCGCCCTGATCGACGACTACTCGCGCTCCCTGCCCGACCTGGGGCAGCAACTGCTGCAGCTGATGCAGCGCGAGCACGCCCGCGATCCGGGCCTGCTCGCCCTGGACCTCGGTCTGTGCAATGGCTACGCCGACGCGCTGGAAGCCGCGGCCCGCGTGCGCTGCCCCGTACAGCTGATCCTCGGCGAGATCGACCGCATGACACCACCCCGCAAGGCCGAGACGCTGGCCGAGGCGCTGAAGGCCCGCGTGCATGTTTTGAAGGCCGGCCACGCATTGATGAGCGAGGCCACGGCTACAGTGGCGCAGATTCTGAAGGAGACCCGGCCATGAGCACCACCGTCGAGGACGTCAAGCAGATGAAGAGTTTTGCCGAGTTCTACCCCTACTACCTCGGCGAACACCGCAACCGGACCTGCCGGCGCCTGCATTTTGCCGGCTCCTCTCTAGGCCTGCTGTGCCTGGGCTGGGCGATCTACAGCGGCGCGCCCGGCTTCATCCTGCTGGGCCTGCTTTGCGGCTATGGTTGCGCGTGGATCGGGCATTTCGGCTTCGAGAAGAACAAGCCCGCCTCGTTCTCGCGCCCGCTCTACAGCTTCATGGGCGACTGGGTCATGTACTGGCAGATCTGGACGGGCAAGATTGCGTTCTAGCGCCGGTAGGCCAGGCTGATCGTGAAGGACGCCGCGGCCGGGCGCACCGTCAGGGGGCTGTCGGCTGCTGGGCCCAGCAGTCGCGAACCGTTGGCCGTGGCCTGCATGATCCAGTGGTGGTCGATCAGCCGGGTGTAGCTGACGCCGGCCCAGACGTCCCGGAAACCCGCTCCCGGCGCATAGGCCGGCAGTCCGCTGGCCTGCACGTCCTCGGGCCGTACGCCGAAATAACTGCGCATCTGGGTGGCGTCACTGGCCGTCACGCCCACGCCCGCTGACCACTCGCTGCGCTCGTCACGATAGAGTCTCTTGCTGAGCTCGGAGCCCAGGATCAGACCCCCGCCCCGGCCCAGCAGATCCTGCGAGAGTGAGGCCGACCATTGCAGGTCTTCGTCGAGCGCGTAGCTCGCGAACAGCCGCCCGCGCAGCGTGCGCCGCACGTCGGGCAGGTTGCGCGTGGACTCAGAGTCGCTGCTCTTGCGGCCGTTGTCGAAACGCAGCGAGATACCCACGCGCAAGCGGCCGCTGGTGAGCAGATCGGCACTGGCGCCCGGGCCGTAGACGGTGCTCCCGAATCCCATCAGCATGCTGCCGCCGCCTGTCGAGATCCGCAGACGTCGCCAGTGCAGGGCCCAGACCGGTGAAACGCGGGTCTCGCGAACGCTGGAGCCCGGATACTGGGGCCGGTTCGCCAATTGCAGGCCCAGTGCGTAGTTGAAGTCGTCTTCGTCCGCCCGCGCTGCAGGACTGCCCAGCAGGACAGCGATCAGCAACAACAGCGGGCGCAGCGTGTTCATGCTCCTGAGCCTAGCCCGGAACGAACCGGGCGCACCGCCGGATCTGAAAGGCTTTGTGAATTAGCGCACCACGGCGCGCAGGTTGGACAGCATGTCCGCCACCATGGCATCGAGGTCGTATTGGAGCTTCCAGCCCCAGTCGCGGCTCGCCTCGCGATCGTCGATGCGCTGGGGCCAGCTGGCGGCGATGGCCTGGCGGAAGTCGGGCTTGCAGTCCATCGTGAAGCCGGGAATGTGCTTGGCGATGGCCGCCGCGATGCCGGCCGGCGTGAAGCTCACGCCGCCGAGGTTGTAGCTGCCGCGCTGCCTGATGCTGTCGGCCGGGGCTTGCATCAGCTCGAGGGTGGCGCGCAGCGCGTCGGGCATGTACATCATCGGCAGGGCCTGGCTCTCCTCGAGGAAGCAGGTGTAGCGGCCCTCCTTCAGCGCGGCGTGGAAGATCTCCACGGCGTAGTCGGTCGTGCCGCCGCCAGGCGGGGTCTTCCAGCTGATCAGGCCCGGATAGCGCAGGCTGCGCACGTCCACGCCGTGCTTGGCGTGGTACCAGGCGCACCAGCGCTCGCCAGCCAGCTTGGAGATTCCGTAGATCGTGGTCGGATCCATGACCGTGGTCTGCGGTGTATCCAACTGCGGCGTACAGGGGCCGAAGGCGGCAATGGAGCTGGGCCAGAAGATGCGCTCGAGCTTCTTGGTGCGGGCCAGCTCCAGTACGTTGAGCAGGCCCTTCATGTTCAGGTCCCAAGCCCACATCGGGTGCTTCTCGCCAGTGGCCGAGAGCGCAGCGGCCAGGTGGTAAATCTGGGTGACGCCATGGCGCTCGACCACGGTGGCCAGACCGGCGGCGTCGGTGCAGTCGAGCATCTCGTGCACGAGCTGCGGCACGCGGCCCTCGGGCGAGAGGTCGCTGGTGATGACGTTGGTATCGCCGTGCAGCTTGGCGAGTTCGAGGGCGAGCTCCGTGCCGATCTGGCCGTTGGCCCCGATGATGAGGATCTTGGGCATGGTGCTTCTTATTTCAGGATGCCGAGTTCGGTGCCGGCCTGCTTGAATGCGGCGACGGCTTTTTCGAGGTGATGACGATCGAGACCGGCCGACATCTGTGTGCGGATGCGGGCCTGCCCCTTGGGCACGACGGGAAAAAAGAAGCCGACCGCGTAGACGCCAAGCTCCAGCAGGCGCGCGCTCAGCTTTTGGGCCAGCGCGGCGTCGTACACCATGATGGGCACGATGGGGTGGGTCCCGGGCTTGATCTCGAAACCGGCCTCCTGGATGGCGGCGCGGAAGTAGCGCGTATTCACCTCGAGCTTGTCGCGCAGTGCCGTGGAGGCCTCCAGCAGGTCCAGCACCTTGATCGAGGCGCCGACGATGCTCGGTGCCACGGTGTTGGAGAACAGGTAGGGGCGCGAGCGCTGGCGCAGCAGCTCGATCACTTCCTTGCGGCCGGAGGTGAAGCCGCCCGAGGCGCCGCCCAGGGCCTTACCCAGCGTGCCGGTGATGATGTCGATCTTGCCGAACACGCCGCGCTCCTCATGCGTGCCGCGGCCGCGCTTGCCCATGAAGCCACTGGCGTGGCATTCGTCCACGCCGAGCAATGCACCGTACTGATCGCACAGCGCGCGGATCTTGTCGAGCTGGGCGATGGTGCCGTCCATGGAGAACACACCGTCGGTGAACACCATCGTGAAGCGGGCCGCGGCAGCCCTCGCTTCCTGGAGGCAACGCTCCAGATCCGCCATGTCGTTGTGCTTGTAGCGAAAGCGCTTGGCCTTGCACAGGCGGATGCCGTCGATGATGGAGGCGTGGTTGAGCTCGTCACTGATGACGGCGTCCTGCTCCTGCAGCAGTGGCTCGAAGAGGCCGCCATTGGCGTCGAAGGCGGCGGCGTAGAGGATGGTGTCCTCGGTGCCCAGGAACCCGGAAATGCGCGCCTCGAGCTGCTTGTGCAGGTCCTGCGTGCCGCAGATGAAGCGCACCGACGACAGGCCGTAGCCATGGGTTCGCAGCGCCTCGTGCGCAGCTTCCACGACGTCGGGGTGCGAGGACAAGCCCAGGTAGTTGTTAGCGCACAGATTGATCAGCTCGCGGCCGTCGGCCAGGCGCACGGTGGCGCCCTGGGGCGAGGCGATCAGGCGTTCGGTCTTGTACAGACCCGCTTCGCGGATGCCCGCCAGTTCGGCTTGCAGATGCTCGTAAAAGGCGGTGGTCATCGCTCTACTCCTGGTGCACAATCCATCAAATTACACAAAGTTCGATATATCGAACTTTTGTGCAGTATCAAGGAATCAAGCAGCCAGGTCAAGCATGTCCATTGCGTCTCCCGAGTCTTCCGCGCCGCCCCAGGTGGGCGCCACGCTGCAATCGCTCCGTCAGGCGCAGGGACTGTCCCTGGACGAGTTGTCTCGGCGGGCTGGCGTATCCAAATCCATGCTCTCGCAGATCGAACGCAACCAGGCCAATCCGACCGTGGCCGTGGTCTGGCGACTCGCGAATGCCCTGCGGGTGGACATGGCCGAGCTGCTGGGTGGCGAGAAGACCGCTGCCCCGACCATCCAGACCGTGCCCGCCCACGCCACGCCCTTGCTGGCCACGCCCGACGGCCTGTGCAGCCTGCGCATCCTCGGCCCGATCGAGCTGGCCGGCCAGTTCGAGTGGTACGAGCTGAGCATGCAGCCCGGCGGCGCACTCGAATCGGCCGCCCACGAGCCTGGCTCGCGCGAGCATCTGAGTGTGCTCAGCGGCCATGTTGAAGTCACCGCCAGTGGGACCAGCCGACAACTGCAGTCAGGTGAAACTGCGCGTTATGCGGTGGACGGCCCTCACGCGATCCGAAATACGGGCAAGACGGTGGCTACGGCACTGCTCGTGGTGCTGCACGCCTAGAACAATTCGGCGAGCTTCAGCGTTTCCCAGTTCGATCGATCCCAAAGCCTTTGCAGCGTGCCTGAGCGGCGCGCGAGCAGGCGCCGCAGCAGCGGCGCCGCGGGCGTCTTGGCGGGGTCGCACAGCAGCACGAGACGCTGCGCCCCCTCTTCCTCCAGCCGGCCGATCAGGTCCAGAGAGAGCAGCCTGTCGAGGACAGGCTCGAGCTGCAGCGGATCAATGCGCAGATGCTGAGCCAGCTCGAGTTGCGGCAGCCCGTGCACGCCCTTCCCTTTGAGGTCGTCCAGCGCCCGCAGCACCTCGACGGCCAGCGCCAGCGCCAAGCCTGGCGCCTCGCGCCGCCGATGCAGGCCCAGGACCAGGCTTGGCGCACTCGCCGCCAGCACGGCGCCGACGAGCATGATGATCCAGCCCAGATACAGCCAGATCAAGAAGATGGGTACGGTGGCGAAGGCACCGTAGAGCGTTGAATAGGTCGGCACACTCTTGACGTACCAGGCCAGCCCGCTCTTCGCTCCCGTAAACACCACGGCCACGAAGCCCGCGCCGAAAAAGGCATGCCGCCAGCGCACATGGGTGTTGGGCACGTAGTGGAAGAGCCCGGCCACGCCGCACAGCAGGAGCACGAACTCGATCATTTCCAGCAGCATCGCCAGTCCGCCCGGCATCTGCTGCACGAGGCCACCGCTGGCCGAAATGGCATAGCTCGTGACGGCGAGGCTACCGCCCAGGGCCAGCGGGCCCAGCGTCAGCGCGGCCCAGTAGACGAGCACGCGTTGCGCGAGCGGTCGTGGGCGCTGCACCTGCCAGATGGTGTTGAGCGTGCGATCGATGGTGAACACCATGGCAAGCGCCGACACGCCAAGCAGCACGAGTCCCAGCGTCCCGAGCCGGCTGGCCTTGGAGGCGAAGAGCGTGAGTGAAGCCAATACGGGCTTGGCGATGGTGTCGGGCACCAGGCTCTTGAGAAAGTACTGTTCCAAAGCCGCCTGAAAAGACTTGAACATCGGGAAGGCCGAGAACAGGGCCAGGCCGACAGTGATCAGGGGCACCAGGGAGATCAGGGTCGTGAAGGTCAGGCTGCCGGCCGTCTGGCCCAGCCGCCCTTCACGAAAGCGTTCGCGCAGCGTGTGCACGACGCCTCGCAGCGTGTCGAGAGAGTCGGAAATCATGGCCGGTATCATGCCAGCATGACCCTGCCCGCCCCTGAAACAACGCCCTCGCCACGCACCGAACCGAGCCCCGCCGAGACCCTCTCCCGCCGCCTCGCGCTGGCCGGGCTGATCGGCCTGTTCGTGCTGTGCCTGGCCTGGGAGCTGTGGCTGGCGCCGACGGGCAGCGGCACGCTGGCGATCAAGGCCCTGCCCTTGCTGGCACCAATGTCCGGCCTGTGGCGCTGGCGGCTCTACACCTTCCGCTGGCTCTCGCTGATGGTCTGGCTCTACTTCCTGGAGGGCGCCGTGCGCGCCACCAGCGAGAAGCCGCCGGGATCCTGGCTCGCGGCGATCGAGGTTGCGCTGTGCCTGCTGGTCTTCACGGCGTGTACGCTGCACGTGCGGCAACGGCTGGCGGCTGGGAAGGCATGAACTTTCTCGAAGCCCTGCGCGCGCGCCTCGGCGACGTCGGCGTGCTCAGCGAGGGGCTCGAGGCCTTCGAGACCGACTGGCGCCGCCGCTATCGTGGCCGCGCACTCGCCGTCGCGAGGCCAGCTTCGACCGATGAGGTGGCGGCTGTTGTGCGCCTGTGTGCCGAGCATGGCGTGGCCATCGTGCCGCAGGGCGGAAACACCGGCCTGGTCGGCGGAGCCACGCCCGACCACTCGGGCCGCCAGCTCGTGCTCTGCACTTCGAGGCTCCAGCGCATCCGCGCCGTCGACGCCGCCAACCTCACGCTGACGGCCGAGGCCGGTTGCGTGCTGCAAGCCTTGCAGCAGGCCGCTGCCGACGCCGGCCTGCTGTTGCCCTTGAGCCTGGCCGCGGAAGGCTCCTGCACGATCGGCGGTAACTTGGCCACGAATGCCGGCGGCACGCAGGTGCTGCGCTACGGCAATGCGCGCGACCTGTGCCTAGGGCTCGAGGTGGTGACAGCGGCCGGCGATATCTGGCATGGCCTTTCCGGCCTTCGCAAGGACAACACCGGCTACGACCTGCGCGATCTCTTCATCGGCAGCGAAGGCACCCTGGGCATCATCACGGCGGCCACGCTGCGTCTGCATCCGGCCCCTGCGGCGCAGTCCACGGCCCTGGCCGCCTGCGAAAGCCTCGACGCGGCCTTGCGCCTGCTGACGCTGGCGCGCAGCCGCGCCGGCGCGTCGCTGACGGCCTTCGAGTTGATGAACGCGAACTCGCTGGCTCTGGTGCGCAAGCAGTTCCCCGCCCTGCCCCAGCCGTTGCCGGCCGGCCCCTGGACGGTGCTGCTGGAGCTCTCGGACGCCGAGGGCGAAGCGCACGCGGTCAGGCTGTTCGAGTCATTGCTGGAATCGGCGCTGGAGAACGGCGCGGCGAGCGATGCCGCCGTGGCGCAGAACCAGGGCCAGGCCCGCTCGATGTGGGCCCTGCGCGAGCACATCCCGCTGGCCCAGAGCCAGGAGGGACTGAACATCAAGCACGACATCTCGCTGCCGATCTCGGCCATTCCTGCCTTCGTGGCGGACTGTGATGCAGCGCTGGCCAGCGCCCTCCCCGGCTGCCGCCTCGTGACCTTCGGCCACATGGGCGACGGCAATCTGCACTACAACGTGCAGGCGCCCGAAGGGGCTGAGGCGCCAGCTTTCCTGAGCGCGCACGAGCCGCTGGCGAATGCCCTGGTCTTCGACCGCGTGGCAGCGCGAGGCGGCAGCTTCTCGGCCGAGCACGGCATTGGCCAGCTCAAACGCGATGAACTCGCGGCGCGCAAGGATCCGGTGGCGCTGGCGCTGATGCGCCAAATAAAAAAGGCCCTGGATCCCCAGGGCCTCATGAATCCGGACAAGCTGATCTGAGTCAGTCGGCGCCGGCAGTCTTGGTGACGGGCACTTCGTTGCCGCGGCGCAGCCAGTGCCAGCCACGCAGGATCGAGCGGAACCCGAAGCGCACGAGCACCAGCGTCAGAATAGCCTCGACGAAGGTCACGAAGAAGGCCGGGAGCGCCGTCCAGCGCTCGGCACGCCGATTGAATTTGGCGAACATGCGGTCGCGCGCGATCTCGATGCTGTCGTAGAAGCTGGGCACCATCAGCAGCGTGAGGAAGGTCGAGGTGATCGTGCCGCCGATGATGGCCACAGCCATCGGACGGTAGAACTCGCCGCCCTCGCCCATGCCGATAGCCACCGGCAGCATGCCAGCGATCAGCGCAAAGGTCGTCATCAGGATCGGGCGGAAACGCTTGCGGCCCGCGTGCATCAGGGCCTCCTCGCGCGGTACGCCGGCCCTCTCCTCGGCGCGCGCGGCGTCGAGCAGCAGGATGGCGTTCTTGGCGACCAGGCCTGCCAGCATCACGATGCCGATCAGGCTCATCAGGTTCAGCGTGCCCTTCGTGATCAGGAGCGCCAGCACCACGCCGATCAGCGACAGGGGCTGCGAGAGCATCACGGCCAGTGGTGCGGTGAACGAGTTGAACTGGATCACGAGCACCAGGTACATCAGGCCAATGCCCGAGATCAGGCCGATGCCCAGCGAGCCGAACACCTCTTCCTGATCCTTGGACGCGCCGCCGAGCTTGATGCCATATCCGGGCGGGAAGCTCATGGCCTGGGCCAACTTCATGGCGTCGGCGGAGACTTCGCCGGCCGCCCGACCCTGCACGTTGGCGCTGACTCCGACCGTGCGCTTGCCGTCCAGGTGCTGGATGCCGGCCGGGCCCTTGCCCATGGTGATGGTGGCAATCTGGCCCAGCGGCACCATCTGGCCGGTGCCGGCCACGGTGATGGGCAGGCGCTCGATATTGGCGGCGTCCACGCGGTCGGAAGCCTGCAGGCGCACGGACACGTCGCGAGTCTTGCCGGTGGGGTCGATCCAGTCGCCGACCTGCAGGCCGGCGAAGGCCACGCGCAGCGCATTGGCAGCATCACCGACCGAAATGCCCATGGCATTGGCCAGGCCGCGGTGCAGCTCGATCTGGATTTCGTCCTGCGTGTCCTGGCGCGACAGGCCCACGTCCACCGCACCCGGCACCTTGCGCAGGCGCTGCATATAGTCCTCGGTCATGGACATCAGCGTGCGCGTGTCGGTGCCGTAGAAGTTGATCTGCACGGGCTTTTGCGCACCGTTGTTCAGGTCATCCAGGACCACGTACTCGGCGCCCGTCAGCACCCTGAGGCGCTCGCGCAGGTCGGCGGCGATCTCCTGGGCGTTGCGCTTGCGCTCCGTGCTCTTGCCAAGACCGATCCAGATCTTGCCGCCGACGCTGTTGATCCCGCTGTCGGTGCTCTTCACCTCGGGGACCTGGCGGGCGATTGCCTCGACGGCGGCGAACTTCTTGCGCGCATATTCGAGACTGGCGCTGGGCGGCGTGCGGACATCGACGGCGATGAAGCCGAAGTCAGATTTCGGAACGAACTCGGTGCCACCGAACTGGTACTGCAGTGCAATGGCGCCCACGAAACTGAGTGCAGCGATCGCGCCCATGATGCGACGATGATGGAGCGCCCAGGCGATCACGTCGCCGTAGCGGTCGGCTTGGTGATCGAACCAGTGGTTGAACTTCTGAAGCCACAGCGAGATGCCCTTCTTGGGCGCCAAATGGTGGCCCGGGGGGTCGCCCCAGAAAGCCGACAGCATGGGGTCGAGCGTGAAGGAGATCAGCAGGCTCACCAGCACCGAGGCCACGACGGTCAGCGCGAACGGGCGGAACCACTCGCCCGAGATGCCGGGGATGAAGGCGACGGGCACGAACACGGCGACGATGGAGAAGGTGGTGGCGGCGACGGCCAGACCGATCTCAGCCGTGCCCTTGAAGGCGGCGGTGCGGCGGTCGGCACCGCGCTCCATGTGGCGCACGATGTTCTCGCGCACCACGATGGCGTCATCAATCAACACGCCGATGGCCAGCGACAGGCCCAGCAGGCTCATGAAGTTGAGCGTGAATCCGCACAGCCAGACGGCGATGAAGGCGGCGATGACCGAGGTCGGCAGCGACGTGGCCGTGATCAGCGTCGAGCGCCAGCTGTTCAGGAACACATAGACAACGAAGATGGTCAGGCCTGCGCCCAGGGCGAGCGCGTCCACCACGTTGTTCAGGCTGTCCTGGGCGTGCTCGCCGCCGTCGTCAATGATGTCCAGCGTCGTGCCCTGGGGCAGGGTCTTGCGAGTGTCCTCGATGATCTTGCGCACCGCCTTGGCCACGCTGACCGTCGACGCCTCACGCGAACGGGTGATGTTGATGCCGACATTGGGGCGTGTGTTGCGCACCGACAGATGGGCCCGCTCGGCGAAGCCGTCTTCGATCTGGGCCACTTGGCCCAGGCGCACGAGTTCACCGGTGGCGCTCTTGCGAACGACGATGGCGTTGAACTCCGCCGGCGTGGGCACGCGGCCGATCAGGCGGATGCTCTGGTCTTCGAATTCGCCCCGGACTTTGCCGACCGGGGCCGACATGTTCTGGTTGCGCAGCGCGCTGACGACCTCTGTGACCGAGACGTTGAACTCCCGCAGCTTCTGGCCCGACAGCAGCACCGACAGCTCGCGGTTCAGCGAGCCGTAGATTTCCACCGTGCCCACGCCGTTGATGGCGCGGAACTTGTCGGCCAGGTCGTCCTCGGCGATACGCGAGATCTCGGCATGGCTCAGCGTGCTGGATTCCAGCGAGAGCTGCATGATCGGGTCGGCCGAAGGGTCGACGCGCTGGACGATGGGCTCGCGCATCTCCTGAGGCAGGTAGTAGCGCACTTGGGCGATCGCATTGCGTACGTCGTCTGTGGCCTCGATCAGGTTCTTCTTGAAGTCGAACTTCATGACGAAGACGGCCTGCCCTTCCTGGGCGTTGGCCTGCACTTCGGTGACGCCCGAAACAGCCTGCAGTGGCCGCTCCAGACGGTTCACGATCTCGCGCTCCGCAGTCTCGGGCGAGGCGCCCGGATAGGGAACGATGACGACCAGGATGGGAATCTGGACGTCCGGGTTCTGGTTGACCTTGAGCTTGGACAGCGCCAGGAGGCCCAAGGCCATGATGCTGATGATGAAGACCACCGTTGCCAGCGGCTTCTTGATGGCGAAATCTGAGATCAGCATGGCATCAGGCTCCCTTGGCGCCGCTGGCCGCCGGGGCCGAAGCGCGGGCCGAGGCCTGCACCGGTGTGCCTTCGACGAGGGTGCGGCTGGGATTGCGGATCAGCGTGTCGCCGGTTGCCAGGCCCGCGGTCACGAGAAAGGCGCCGCTGCGCGAATCGCGCTCACCAAGCTTGATCGGCTGGCGATGCAGCTTGCTGTCCTTCACGACCCAAGCGAAAGCGGCGTCGCCATCGCGCTGCAGGTCGGATTCGCCGAGCATCAGGGCAGCGGTGCTGGTGGTGCGCACGTGGCCTTCGCCGTAGAGGCCGGCCACGTTGGCCAAGCGCGGATCGGCAAAGTCGACGATCACGGCGACCTGGCGGCTCACCGGGTCGGCGGCCACGTCGATGCGGCGAATCTTGCCTTCCAGCTGGCTTTGCGCGAGACCGATGACCTTGAGGTCCACCACTTGGCCGATCTTGAGGTTGGCACGCTGGTCAGCCGAGACGTAACCCTCGAATCGCATGCTCGACGGGTCGATCACCTTGAGCAGTGCCTTGCCCACCTGGGCGGTGTCGCCGGCCGAGACCTGGCGCTCGCTGACGATGCCGTCGAATGGGGCCCGGGCCTCGGTGCGGTCGAGCTGCTGGCGCGCTGCCACCAGCCGCGCCTCGGCCGCCACGCGGTCGCTCTGGGCCGTGGTGCGGCGGTTCGCGGCGTCGTCCAAGGCCTGCTGGGAGATCATGCCCTCGGCCTGGAGCGTCTTCTGGCGCTGGTACTGCCGATCGGCCTGCGCGTAGGTTTCGCGCGCTGCGCGCACGGCTTCCTCGGCCGAGTTCAGACTGTCGCGGATCGAGGTGGCGTCAAGGCGCACCAGCAGATCGCCCTTGTGGACGAACTCGCCGTTCTCCTTGAAGACCTGCTGGACCACCGCAGCCACTTCAGCGCGCAGGTCAGCGCGGCGCTCGGCCTGGACGGAGCCCGTGATCAACGGACCATCGCTGAACTCGCTTTCGCCCATGACAAGCTTGTCCTCGGCGGCGAGTTGCAGGGCGGGCGGCAGCTTGTCCTTGTCCTCCTTGGCGCCGGACTTCTGGCAGCCGGCCAGAGTCGTGAGCGCGGCGACGACAGCCAAGGCAAGCAGAGGGCGGGCGATGGGGGCGCGCAGACGGTGATTCATCTCTTCTCCAGACGGCGGATTTGTGAAAACTCAAGCATCCTAAAGGGGCCCCCCCCCTATGCCAAAAGTCGGGCGACGACCGGGGGATTGGGCCGACGGGATGCAGCTGGGAGCGACGAAACGTCAGTGCAGCGAGTCGTCCGACAGCGCCGGGAGCGGTAGGACCGCAATCCCCTCCTCCAGCAAGTCGCGCGTTTCGTCGAGGCTGGCTTGGCCGCGGATGGCCCGTTCGGGCGCCTTGCCGTGGTGGATGCGGCGCGCTTCTTCGGCGAAACGCTCGCCCACATCTTCCGACTGGCTGCGGAGCTGCCGCAACAACTGCCGGGGATCGGGCGCTGGCGCGCCGACCTGGATACGCGGCGCGCTCGGCATGCGCTTGACTTCGCCGTTCGCGCAGACCGGGCAGCTGAGCAGCCCCCTCGCCTGCTGGGCGTCGCAGTCCTCTGCAGATCCGAACCAGCCCTCGAAGGCATGGCCGGCCGCGCATTGCAAGTTCAGGACGATTGCCACGGCAGAGTCCATTGGCCGCTTTGCCAGCGGCTGAGCCACAGCAGGCCGATCAAGGTCTTGGCGTCGGTCAGCAAACCCGCGCAGGCCAGGGCATCGAGCTCGGCCGGCGTGTGTGTGACGATGTCCAAGAACTCGCCTTCGTCCAGGTGGCGCTCGCCGGCACTCAGGCCACGGGCGAAGAAGATGTGGATGCCTTCGTCGGAGTAGGCGATGGCGTTGTGCAGCACCCCGGCGTAGGCCCATTCACGGGCCGAGTAACCTGTTTCCTCCAACAATTCGCGCTGGCCACAGACCAAGGGCGTCTCGTTGGGATCGAGCTTGCCGGCCGGGAACTCAAGCATGACTTGGCCCATCGGGTAGCGGTACTGGCGCTCCACCAGCAGCGAACCGTCCTCCATCAACGGGACGATCATGACTGCGCCGGGGTGGCGGATGAACTCGCGGCTGGCCTCACGGCCATTGGGCAGGCGAACGCGGTCACGGTGGACCTTGAGGAAGTTCCCCTCATACACCGACTCCGAAGACAGCAGCGTCTCGGTCAGGTGTTCGTCACTCATCGCGGTGCTTGCGCAAGTAGCGCCATACGAAGCCCGGGAATCCCAGCGTGATGAACAGGAAGCCGGCCGCTGCGTAGAACGCCCAGCCCTGCGACTGGCGCTGGCCCAGGTAGGACTCCAGCCCGAAGCCCAGGCACAGAGTGGCAATGCCCAGCAGCACCAGCTCCAGCAAGCGCCACCAGGCATTCTTGGGCGCGCGGCGCGGCCCCACCAGGAGGACGCGCTCGCTGAAATAAGGCCAGTTGGCCGCGAGCGCCGCGGCCACGAGGACCGCCCAGATCGCAGCCGATTGGTCCATCAGGTGGTGAGCGCCTGGCGGATTGCGTAGACGCACCAAGCCATGAGGCCGCCGGGCACAATGCCGAAGGCCAGCACGGCCACGCCGTTGAGCGACATGACAAGCTTGGCGTCGGCCGGGGCGGCCAGGGGCTGGCCGTCGAGCGGTTCGTCGAAGAACATGACCTTGACCACGCGCAGGTAGTAGAAGGCACCGATCAGCGACAGCACCACGGCACCGACGGCCAGCTGCAGGTAGAAGGTCGAGCCCGTAGCCACGACGGCCTGCAGCACGGCGAGCTTGGCGTAGAAGCCGGCCGTCGGCGGAATGCCGGCGAGCGAGAACATGAAGATGGTCAGCACCAGCGCGAACCAGGGGCTGCGCTTGCCCAGGCCGGCCAGGTCCTTGATCTCCTCGGCCTCATGGCCGGCACGAGACATCAGCATGACCATGCCGAAGGTGCCCAGCGTCGTCAGCACGTACGTGACCGCATAGAACATGGCCGAGCTGTAGGAGTTCTGGCCGTTGGCGCCGCTACCGTCGATCACGCCGGAGGCCAGAGCCAGCAGCATGAAGCCCATCTGCGCGATGGTCGAGTAGGCCAGCAGACGTTTGAAGTTGGTCTGCGCGATCGCGGCCAGGTTGCCGATGACGAGCGAGGCGACGGCCAGCACGATCAGCATCTGCTGCCATTCCTCGGCGCGGCCCATCATGCCCTCCACCAGCAAACGCATGGTGATGCCGAAGGCTGCCAGCTTGGGCGCCGCACCGATCAGCAGCGTGACGGCCGTGGGAGCGCCCGTGTAGACGTCGGGCACCCACATGTGGAAAGGCGCGGCGCCGAGCTTGAAGGCCAGGCCGGCGACGACGAAGACGATGCCAAAGACGAGCACGGCCATGTTGGGCGCGCCGCGGCTGATCTCCTTGAAGACTTCCGGGATGGACAGCGAGCCGGTGGCGCCGTACATCATCGACAGGCCGTAGAGCAAGAACCCGCTGGCCAGCGCGCCGAGCACAAAGTACTTCATCGCCGCTTCGGTCGAGACGGCGTGGTCGCGGCGCAGGGCCACGAGCGCGTACAGCGACAGCGTCATCAGCTCGAGGCCGAGGTAGACCACGAGCAAGTTGTTGGCCGCCAGCATGACGTTGATGCCGAGCAGCGAGAACATGCTGAGGGTGAAGAGCTCCCCCTTGAGCATCTCGCGGCTGGCCGCGTAAGGCCTCGCATAGACCAGCGTCGCCATCGTGGCCACGCAGGAGAACACGGCCAGCAGGTGGCCCATGGGGTCGGCCACGACCATGCCCTGCATGGCGTAGACCGTCAGGCCGTCGCCGAAGTTGACCAGGTGCATGACGGCCACGACGGCCAGCGAGGCCTGGGTGAGCCAGTACGTCACGCGCCGGGCGGGGTCGGTGATGAAGAGGTCGGCGATGGCCACGAGGCAGGCCATGCAGACCAGGAGGATTTCGGGGTAGACCGCGAGCCAGTTCATGGTGTTCATTTTCTTGTGGCTCCTGTTTACAGCTTGCTTTGGGCCACGTGCTTGAGCAACTCGGCGACCGAGACCTGCATCACGTCCGTGAAGGGCTTGGGATACAGACCCATGTAGAGCGTGGCCAGGGCCAGCACGGCGAGCATCAGGAATTCGCGGCCGTTGATGTCGGCGAGCTCCTTGACGTTGTCGTTCGTGACGCCGCCGAAGTAGACGCGCTTGTACATCCACAGCGTGTAGGCCGCACCGAAGACCAGGGCGGTGGCGGCGATGGCACCGATCCAGAACTGGTAGCCCACCGAGCCCAGAATCACCATCCACTCACCCACGAAGCCGGCCGTGGCGGGCAGGCCGCAATTGGCCATGGCGAAGAACAGGGCCAGTGCGGCGAACTTGGGCATGGTGTTGACCACGCCGCCGTAGGCCGCGATCTCACGGCTGTGCACGCGGTCGTAGAGCACACCGATGCACAGGAACATCGCGCCCGACACGAAGCCGTGCGAGATCATCTGAACAAGAGCTCCTTGAACGCCGAGTGCGTTGAAGATGAAGAACCCCAGGGTCACGAAGCCCATGTGCGCCACTGAGGAGTAGGCCACGAGCTTCTTCATGTCCTTCTGCACCAGGGCCACCAGGCCCACGTAGACCACAGCCGTCAGCGACATGCCGATGATCAGCCAGGACCAGTGATGAGCGGCGTCGGGCGCGATGGGCAGCGAGAAGCGCAGGAAACCGTAGGCGCCGAGCTTGAGCATGATGGCAGCCAGCACCATCGAGCCACCTGTGGGCGCCTCGACGTGGGCGTCCGGCAGCCAGGTGTGCACCGGCCACATCGGCACCTTCACCGAGAACGCGGCCAGGAAGGCGAAGAACAGCAGGGTCTGCACGTCCATCGGCAGCGGTAGCTTGTGCCATTCGAGGATCTCGAAGCTGCCCGCGGACTTCACGTACAGGTACAGCAGCGCGATCAGCATCAGCAGTGAGCCGGCCAGCGTGTAGAGGAAGAACTTGAAGGCCGCGTAGACGCGGTTCGGCCCGCCCCAGACACCGATGATGATGTACATCGGGATCAGCGTAGCCTCGAAGAACACGTAGAACAGCATGCCGTCCAGCGCCGAGAACACGCCAACCATCAGGCCGGAGAGGATCAAGAAGGCGCCCATGTACTGGTTCACGCGCGACTCGATCACCTCCCAGGCCGCGATCACCACGATCACGGTGATGAAGGCCGTCAGCGGCACGAACCACATGGAGATGCCGTCCACGCCCAGGTGGTAGTGGATGTTGAAGCGCTCGATCCAGGCGTAGTTCTCGACGAACTGCATGGCCGCGGTGCCGAGGTCGAAGCTGTTGATCAGCGGCAGCGTCACCACGAAGCTCGCGATGGAGGCGCCCAGCGCAAGCCAGCGCACCAGCTTGGCCTGTTCGGCCTTGCCCAGCAAGAGCAAGGCAGCTCCCGCCACGATGGGCAGGAAAATGGCAAGACTCAAAATTCCCATTCTTGTTCTCCGCCTCGCTTAGAAGCCCACCAGGGACTTGAATTGAGGCCCGATATAAGGCCAGAGCTGCCAGGTCATCAGGGCGATGACGCCGAGAATCATCATCAGTGCGTACCAGTACAAGAAGCCGGTCTGCACTCGGCGCACCAGGCCGGCGATGCCGCCGATGGTGCGGGCCGAGCCGTTGATGATCACGCCGTCGATCACGCCCTGGTCGCCGGCCTTCCAGGCCACAGTGCCGAGCACGCGGGCCAGGCGGGCGAGGATGTTCTCGTTGATCCAGTCCATGAAGTACTTGTTCTCCAGGACGACGATCAGCGGGCGCAACACGCGGGCGAAGGTAGCCGGGATCTGCGGCCAGACCATGTAGCAGGCAAATGCCGAGGCCACGCCCAGCGCCGCCAGCACGAACGGCAGGCTCGTGAAAGAGTGCAGCCCCATGCCCAGGGCGCCACCCACTTCGTGGAAGTCGTGCGCCAGCTCTTCCATGGCCGGATGGGCTTCGAGGTTGAAGCTGATCGAGTCCTTGAAGAAGTCGCCGTACAGCATCGGGCCGATGGTCCAGCCGCCGATGATCACCGAGGGGATGGCCAGCAGGATCAGCGGCACCGTCACAACCCAGCGCGATTCGTGCGGCGTGTGGTCGTGACCGTGGCCATGGTCGTCGTGATGGTCGTGCTCGCCCGGGAAGGGCTTGTGGTGGAAGTTCTCCTTGCCATGGAAGACGAGGAAATACATCCGGAACGAGTAGAAGGCCGTCACGAACACGCCGGCGATGACGGCGAAGTAGGCGAAGCCCGCGCCCGGCAGGTGGCTGGCGTGCACGGCCTCGATGATGGAGTCCTTGGAATAGAAACCGGCGAAGAACGGCGTGCCGATCAGCGCGAGCGAACCCAGCAGCGAGGTGATCCAGGTGATCTTCATGTACTTCCAAAGGCCACCCATGTTGCGGATGTCCTGGTCGTGGTGCATGCCGATGATCACGGAGCCGGCGCCGAGGAACAGCAGGGCCTTGAAGAAGGCGTGCGTCATCAGGTGGAACACGGCGACCGAGTAGGCCGAGGCGCCAAGGGCGACCGTCATGTAGCCCAGCTGCGAGAGCGTGGAGTACGCCACCACGCGCTTGATGTCGTTTTGGATGATGCCCAGGAAGCCCATGAAGAGCGCCGTGATGGCACCGATCACCATGACGAAGTTCAGCGCCGTGTCGGAGAGCTCGAACAGCGGGCTCATGCGCGTGACCATGAAAATACCAGCCGTCACCATGGTGGCGGCGTGGATCAGCGCGGAAATGGGGGTCGGGCCCTCCATCGAATCGGGCAGCCAGACGTGCAGCGGGAACTGCGCGCTCTTGCCCATGGCGCCGATGAACAGGCAGATGCAGGCCACGGTCAGCATCATCCAGTCGCTGCCGAACAGGCCCGTCAGGATGGGGTGCGGGAACTTGATCTGCGCGAGCTCGCCGGCCTTGGCGAAGGTTTCCGCGTAGCTCAGGGAGCCGCCGTAGGCGACCAGCAGGCCGATGCCGAGGATGAAGCCAAAGTCACCCACGCGGTTGACCACGAAGGCCTTCATGTTGGCAAAGATGGCCGTGGGCTTGGTGTACCAGAAGCCGATCAGCAGGTAGGACACGAGGCCCACCGCTTCCCAGCCGAAGAACAGCTGCAGGAAGTTGTTGCTCATCACCAGCATCAACATGCTGAAGGTAAACAGCGAGATGTAGCTGAAGAAGCGCTGGTAGCCCGGGTCTTCCTCCATATAGCCGATGGTGTAGATGTGCACCATCAGCGAGACGAAGGTCACCACGCACATCATCATGGCGGTGAGGCCGTCGACGAGGAAGCCAACTTCCATCTTCAGGCCGCCGACGTTCATCCATTCGTAGATGGTGGCATTGAAGCGGGCACCGTCCAGCACATCCATCAGCGTCATGGCCGACAAAATGAAGGACACGAGCACGCCCAGAATGGTGGCCCAGTGCGCGCCGGCACGGCCGATCTGCTTGCCGAAGAAGCCGGCGATGACGGCGCCGGCCAGCGGTGCCATCGGCACCGCGAGCAGCAGGTTTGCGTTGAGAGTTGCGGACATCTTGTTCTTATCCCTTCAGCGCGTCGAGTTCATCCACGTTGATCGTGGCGCGGTTGCGGAACAGCACGACCAGGATGGCCAGACCGATGGCGCTTTCTGCAGCGGCCACGGTCAGGATGAAGAACACGAAAACCTGACCGGCCATGTCGCCCAGGTAGTGCGAGAAGGCCACGAAGTTCAGGTTCACCGCCAGCAGCATCAGCTCGATAGCCATCAGCAGCACGATGAGGTTCTTGCGGTTCAGGAAGATGCCGATCACCGAGAGCGCGAACAGAATCGCACCCAGGGTCAGAAAATGTCCGAGGGTCAGTGCGCCCATCATGCGGCTCCCTTGTTCTCTTCAGCAGGCGCGGCCGGCGCTTCGGGCACGGTGGGGGCCATCTTGACGATCTTCAGGCGGTCGGCCTTCTTGACACGGACCTGCTCGGCGGGCTTCTGCGAGCGCGCGTCCTTGCGCTGGCGCAGCGTCAGCGCGATGGCGGCGACAACAGCCACCAGCAGCAGCACGGCGGCCACTTCGAGCGGGTACAGGTATTGGGTGTAGATGACGATGCCCAGCACCTTGGTGTTGCCCAGCTTGACGGCTTCGGCCGAGAGCTCGGGGGCGTCGGTCAGGCGGAAGCCCTGCATCAGCACGGCGGCCATTTCCAGCGCGATCAAAGCGCCCACGAGGCCGGCCATCGGCAGGTGCTTGTAGAAGTCCTCGCGTACCGTCTTGGTCTCGATGTCCAGCATCATGACTACAAAGAGGAAGAGCACCATGACCGCGCCGATGTAGACGAGGACCAAGGTGATGGCGAGGAACTCGGCCTTGAGCAGCATCCACACGCAGGCGGCGCTGAAGAAGGCGAGGATCAGGAACAGGGCCGAGTGGACCGTGGAGCGCGCAGTGATGACGCGCACCGACGAGCCGAGCAGCACGGCCGAGAAGGCGTAGAAGAGAGCAGTCGTGATTTCCATGGGGTGTCCTATGGCTCAAGCAGCTTCGGGTTGCATAAACCCTCAGCGGTACTTGGCGTCCGCCTCCTTTTGCGCAGCGATGCGGGGCTCGTAGCGATCACCCACTGCAAGCAGCATGTCCTTGGTGAAATACAGGTCGCCGCGCTTCTCGCCGTGATATTCGAAGATGTCGGTCTCGACGATGGAGTCCACCGGGCAGCTTTCTTCGCAGAAGCCGCAGAAGATGCACTTGGTCAGGTCGATGTCGTAACGCGTGGTGCGGCGCGAACCGTCGGCACGCACGTCGGACTCGATCGTGATGGCCATGGCCGGGCACACGGCCTCGCAGAGCTTGCAGGCAATGCAGCGCTCTTCGCCATTTTCATAGCGGCGCAGCGCGTGCAGACCACGGAAACGCGGGGACAACGGCGTCTTCTCTTCCGGGAACATCACGGTGATGTTGGGAGAGAAGAAGTGCTTGCCCGTGAGCTTCATGCCCTTGAGTAGCTCAAGGAGCATGAAACTCTTGATGAAGTCTTTGAAGGCACTCATCGGTCTTACTTCCAGATGTTGTACGGCGACTGGATCCACAGGCCGACGACGAACAGCCAGACCAGGGTCACAGGAATGAAGATCTTCCAGCCCAGACGCATGATCTGGTCATAGCGATAGCGCGGGAAGGTTGCGCGCACCCACAGGAACATGGAGACCACGCAGAAGGTCTTGAGGAACAGCCAGCCCCAGTTCCAGAAGCCCATCGTGTTCTTGATGAACTCGGGAGTGCTCATGCCGAGCGCACTCCAGGAGATCGGTGCAGACCAGCCACCCAGGAACATCACCACAGCCAGGGCCGAGACGAGGATCATGTTGGCGTACTCGGCCAGGAAGAACATCGCGAAGGACATGCCCGAGTACTCGATCATGTGGCCGGCCACGATCTCCGATTCACCTTCGACCACGTCGAAGGGGTGCCGGTTCGTCTCCGCCAGGCCAGAGATGAAATAGATGATGAAGATCGGGAACAGGGGCAGCCAGTTCCAGGACAAAAAGTTCACGCCCATGGCGGCGAAGGTGCCCTTTTGCTGGCTCACGACGATGTCCGTCATGTTCAGGCTGCCGGTCACCATCAGCACGATCACGAGGGCGAAGCCCATGGCGATCTCGTAGCTGACCATCTGTGCCGAGGCACGCAGCGCACCGAGGAAGGCGTACTTCGAGTTCGAGGCCCAGCCGGCGATGATCACGCCGTACACCTCGAGCGAGGTGATGGCCATCACGAAGAGCAGGCCGGCGTTGATGTTGGACACCGCCACTTCCGGGCCGAAGGGCATCACGGCCCAGGCGGCCAGGGCCGGCATGATGGTCATGATGGGGCCGAGGAAGAACAGACCCTTGTTGGCGGCGCTCGGGAAGATGATCTCCTTGAAGATCAGCTTCACGGCATCTGCGATCGGCGTCAGCAGGCCGTAGGGGCCAACGCGGTTCGGACCCGGGCGGATCTGCGACCAGCCGATGGCCTTGCGCTCCCACAGCGTCAGGTAGGCCACGCAGCCCAGCAGGGGCAGGACCACGAAGACGATCTTGAGCACGCTCCAGATCAGCGGCCACAGGGCACTGGCCTGCACGGCGACGAGGATGTCGTTCAGAGCATTCATCGATTACACCTTCGCGACGGTCAGGGCACCGAAGGCTGCGCCCAGGGATGCGGTTTCAGCCAGGCCGGCTGGCACGCGCACGACGTTGGCGGGCAGCGAGGCGTCCAGCACGGCGGGCAGCTCGGCCGAGCCGCCGTCCTGCGAGACGAGCACGCGAGCGCCCTCCCCCATAGCACCCAGACCCAGCTGATCCCACAGCGCCTGCGGCAGTGCGGCGATGGCGGCCTTGCGTGCATCGGTGGTCAGCTGCAGCGAGCTGGAATGGCGCACCAGCGCGTCGGTAGCGTAGATCGGCACAGGAGCCAGACGCTCGACGCCGTTCACCGCGCTCAGCTGGATGGCGGCGTTCGAAGCGTTCGACAGGCGCCCCGTCAGATCGGTACCGACACCCAGGGCCTCGGTCCTGACCTGTTCGGAAGAGTCCTGGTTGAAGCCGTCGAGGCCCAACAGATTGCCAAGCACGCGCAGCACCTTCCAGGCCGGACGCGTCTCGCCCAGGGGCTTGACCACGCCGACGAAACTCTGCAGGCGGCCCTCGGCATTGACGAAGCTGCCCGAGGTCTCGGTGAACGGAGCGATCGGCAGGATCACGTCGGCGTACTCGATGCCGGTCTTGAAGGGGCTCATCACCACGACCATCTCGGCGGCGGCGAGCGCCTTGGAGGCCGCCGCGGCGTTGGCGCTGTCCAGCACGGGATCGTTGTTAAGCAGCAGCATCGCCTTCAGCGCCGAACCGTTCAGCATCTGCCCGGCGTTCAAGCCATCGGCACGCGGCAGTGCGCCGATGAGCTGGGCGCCAACGGTGTTTGCGGCTTCGCTCAGGTAGCCGACGCTCGCGCCGGTTTGTGCAGCGATCCAGTTGGCCAGGGTCAGCAGACTGCCGGCTTGCGGGTGCTGGGCGGCCGCATTGCCGAGCAGCACGGCCTTCTTCTGACCGGACAGCAGGGACTTGGCGATGGCTTGAGCGGCTTCCGTCGCGGTGCCGACAACCGGGGCCGCAGCACCCGTGCTGGCCGCGATCGCAGTGGCCACGTCGGCCAGTGCGGGCACCCAAGCGCTCGGCGCGGCGATCTGGCGGCTCTTCACCGTCATCAGCCAGTCGTCGTTCTGGGCCGACAGTGCCGTGATCTGCGCGCCGCGGCGGGCGGCCTGGCGCAGGCGCTGGGCGAACAGCGGGTGGTCCTTGCGCAGGAACGAACCAATCACAAAAGCGCGGTCCAGCGTGGACAGCTCGGCGATGGGAAGCCCCAGCCAGTGCGCCTTGCCAACATCGGCCGTATTGGCGAAGTCGGCGTGGCGCAAGCGGGTGTCAATGTTCTCGCTGCCCATCTCGCGCATGAGCTTGGCCAACAGGAACAGCTCTTCCACGGTGCTGTGAGCAGAGCCCAGGCCACCGATCGCGGCGGCGCCGTGATCGTTCTTGATGCTCTTGAGGCCGTTGGCCACGTACTCGAGCGCCGTCGTCCAGTCCACGGTCTTCCACGCGCCGCCCTGCTTGATCATCGGGGCCGTGACGCGCTGGTCGCTGTTGAGCGACTCGTAGGAGAAACGGTCGCGGTCGGCGATCCAGCATTCGTTGACCTCTTCGTTCTCCAGCGGCACGACACGCAGCACCTGGTTGCCCTTGACCTGGACGATCAGGTTGGCACCGGTGGAGTCATGCGGCGAGACGCTCTTGCGGCGCGACAGTTCCCAGGTACGGGCGCTGTAGCGGAAGGGCTTGCTGGTCAGCGCGCCGACCGGGCAGACATCGATCATGTTGCCCGAAAGCTCCGAATCAACCGTACGGCCGACGAAGGTCTGGATCTCACTGTGCTCGCCGCGGTGGGCCATGCCCAGCTCCATCTGACCGGCAATCTCCTGGCCAAAGCGCACGCAGCGGGTGCAGTGGATGCAACGGCTCATCTCCTCCATGGAGATCAGCGGGCCCACGTTCTTATGGAAGACCACGCGCTTCTCTTCGGAGTAGCGGCTCTTGCTGGCGCCGTAGCCCACGGCCAGATCCTGCAGCTGGCACTCGCCGCCCTGGTCGCAGATCGGGCAATCCAGAGGGTGGTTGATCAGCAGGAATTCCATGACTCCCTGCTGGGCCTTGACCGCCTTGTCGCTCTTGGTGCGCACGATCATGCCCTGCGTGACCGGCGTGGCGCAGGCGGGCATGGGTTTGGGGGCCTTCTCCACGTCCACCAGGCACATGCGGCAGTTGGCGGCGATGGAGAGCTTCTTGTGATAGCAGAAGTGAGGGATGTAGGTCCCGGCCTTTTCAGCAGCATGCATGACCATGCTGCCTTCCTTGACCTCTACCTTCTGACCGTCGAGTTCGATTTCAACCATTTTTCTCTTCCGCTCAAGCCGCCTTGGCGGTCGCAGCTTCGATCATCTGCACGAATTCGTGCTTGTAGTGCTTGAGCATGGCTCGCACCGGCATGGCCGCGGCATCACCAAGCGCGCAGATCGTGCGGCCCATGATGTTGTCGGCCACCGAGTTCAGCAGCTCGATGTCTTCCGTACGACCCTTGCCGTGATAAATGCGCTCGACCACGCGATGCATCCAGCCCGTGCCCTCGCGGCACGGCGTGCACTGGCCACAGCTCTCGTGAGCATAGAAGTAGGCCAGGCGCAGCAGGCTCTCGACCATGCAGCGCGTGTCGTCCATGACGATGACGGCGCCCGAGCCCAGCATGGAGCCGGCCTTGGCGATGGAGTCATAGTCCATCGTGCAGTTCATCATGATCTCGGCCGGCAGCACCGGGGCGGAGGAACCGCCAGGGATCACGGCCTTGAGCGTGCGGCCCTTGCGGACACCGCCTGCCATCTCCAGCAGGGTGGCGAAGGGCGTGCCCATGGGGACCTCGTAATTGCCTGGGCGCTCGACGTCGCCCGAGACCGAGAAGATCTTGGTGCCGCCGTTGTTGGGCTTGCCGATCTCGAGGTAGGCCTGGCCGCCGTTGCGGATGATCCAAGGCACGGCCGCGAAGGTCTCGGTGTTGTTGATCGTCGTGGGCTTGCCGGCGTAGCCGAAGCTGGCTGGGAACGGCGGCTTGAAGCGCGGCTGGCCCTTCTTGCCCTCCAAGGATTCGAGCAGTGCGGTTTCTTCACCGCAGATGTAGGCGCCGAAGCCGTGGTGGCCATGCAGCTGGAAGCTGAAGTCCGAGCCCATGATGTTGTCGCCGAGGAAGCCGGCGGCGCGCGCCTCCTCCAGTGCAGCCTCAAAGCGCTCGTAGACCTCGAAGATCTCGCCGTGGACGTAGTTGTAGCCGACCTTGATGCCCATGGCATACGCCGCGATCGCCATGCCTTCGATGACGATGTGCGGGTTGAACATGAGGATGTCGCGGTCCTTGCAGGTACCCGGCTCGCCTTCGTCCGAATTGCAGACGAGGTACTTGGGGCCTGGGAATGCGCGCGGCATGAAGCTCCACTTCAGGCCGGTGGGGAAGCCGGCGCCGCCGCGGCCGCGCAAGGCCGAGGTCTTCACTTCTGCGATGACCTGATCCTGGGTCATGCCTTCGCCGCCATCCTTGGCCAGGATCTTCTTCAAGGCCTGGTAGCCACCGCGGGCCACGTAGTCCTGCAGCGACCAGTTCTTGCCGTTCAGGCCGGCGTAGATCTGCGCGCCGACGTGGCGGTCGTGAAAGCAGGTCTCGGTGCCCGTCGATTGAAACTTGGAAAGATCGATCATGGCGGCCTCAGTTCTTGGCATTGGCCTTGAGCACGTCGACGAGTTCGTCGAGGCGCTGCTGGCTCATGAAGCTGCACATCTGGCGATCGTTCACCAGCATCACCGGTGCGTCGGCACAGGCGCCCAGGCACTCGCTCTCCTGCACAGTGAAGAGGCCGTCGGTCGTCGTGCCGCCCTTCTCCACGCCGAGCTTGGTGCACAGGTGCTCCAGGGCCTTCTGGCCGTCGCGCAGCTGGCAAGGCAGGTTCGTGCACACGTTCAGCTTGAACTGGCCGACCGGCTTCTGGTTGTACATGTTGTAGAAGGTCGTGACCTCGTACACCGCGATGGCCGGCATGCCGAGGTATTCGGCGATCACGTCCTCGCTGGCCCGGGACACGTAGCCCTGCTCCTGCTGCACGATGGACAGACAGGCCATAACGGCTGACTGCTTCATCTCGGCGGGGTATTTGGCGACCTCGCGCGCGAACCGCGCCGCGGTCGCTTCGCTCAAAACGTACTGTTCACTCATCGGTCAATCTCACCGAAAACGATGTCCATCGTGCCGATCACGGCCACGGCGTCGGCAATCATGTGGCCCTTGGCCATTTCGTCCAGCGCGGCAAGGTGCGAATAGCCGGGAGCGCGGATCTTCAGCCGGTACGGCTTGTTCGCACCGTCGCTGACGATGTAGATGCCAAACTCACCCTTCGGGTGCTCGACTGCGGCATAGGCCTGGCCTTCGGGCACGCGGAATCCTTCGGTGAAGAGCTTGAAATGGTGGATCAGCTCTTCCATCGAGGACTTCATCGACTCGCGGCTCGGCGGGGCGACCTTGTGGTTGTCCGTGATGACCGGGCCCGGGTTGGCGCGCAGCCAGGCCACGCACTGCTGGACGATGCGGTTGGCCTGGCGCATTTCCTCAACGCGCACGAGGTAGCGGTCGTAGGTGTCGCCGTTCGTGCCGATGGCCACGTCGAAGTCCATCTGGCCGTAGACGTCGTAGGGCTGCTTCTTGCGCAGGTCCCAGGCGATGCCCGAGCCACGCAGCATGGGGCCGGAAAAGCCCAGATTCAGCGCGCGCTCCGGACTCACGACGCCGATGCCAACCGTGCGTTGCTTCCAGATGCGGTTGTCCGTGAGCAAGGTCTCGTAGTCGTCGACGTTCTTGGGGAAGCGATTGCAGAAATCTTCGATGAAGTCCAGCAGCGAGCCCGAGCGGTTCTCGTTCAGCTTCGCGATGGTCTTGGCGTTCTTGATCTTGCTGACCTGATACTGCGGCATCGAGTCCGGCAGATCACGGTAGACGCCGCCCGGACGGAAGTAGGCCGCGTGCATGCGAGCGCCGGAGACGGCTTCGTACATGTCGAAGATATCTTCACGCTCGCGGAACGCGTAGATCAGGATGTTCATCGCGCCGCAGTCGAGGCCGTGCGCGCCGATCCACAGCAGGTGGTTCAGGATGCGGGTCAGCTCGCCGAACATCGTGCGGATGTACTGGGCGCGAAGCGGCACTTCCAGGCCGAGCATCTTCTCGATCGCCAGGCAGTAGGCATGCTCGTTGGACATCATCGACACGTAGTCGAGGCGATCCATGTAGGGCAGCGACTGGATGAAGGTCTTGCTCTCGGCCAGTTTTTCGGTGGCGCGGTGCAGCAGGCCAATGTGCGGGTCGGCGCGCTGGATGACTTCGCCGTCCAGCTCCAGCACCAGGCGCAGCACGCCGTGGGCGGATGGGTGCTGGGGACCGAAGTTCAGCGTGTAGTTCTTGATTTCTGCCATTTCAGAGTCCGCCGTAGTTTTCTTCGCGGATGATGCGCGGCGTGATCTCGCGCGGCTCGATGGAGACGGGCTGATAGATCACGCGCTTCTGCTCGGCGTCGTAGCGCATTTCGACGTGACCCGAGGTCGGGAAGTCCTTGCGCATCGGGTGGCCGATGAAGCCGTAGTCGGTCAGGATGCGGCGCAGGTCCTCGTGGCCCTCGAAGAGGATGCCGTAGAGGTCGAACGCTTCGCGTTCGAACCAATTGGCGGCGTTCCAGATCGGCGTGACGGCAGCCACGATGGGCAGCTCGTCGTTCGGCGCGAACACCACGAGGCGCACGCGCCAGTTCTTGGTGACCGACAGCAGGTGTGAGACCACGGCGAAGCGCGGGCCCTCGTAAGTACCGTCCTTGTAGGCCGAGTAGTCGACGCCACAGAGGTCTATCAGCTGTTCGAAGCGCAGCTCCGAGTGATCTCGCAGGATCTTGGCAACGCCGAAGTAGTCTGCCGCGTCAACCGTCAGTGTGACTTCGTCGAGCGCGACCGCGAGGGATTTGATCTTTTCGCCCAGTGCGGCCTCGAGCGAGGCCTTGAGCGTGTCGAGATGGCTCATTCTTGTGCGACCTCTTAGCGGGCGATGGTGTTTTCGCGGCGGATCTTGCGCTGCAGCTGCAAGATGCCGTAGAGCAGCGCCTCGGCGGTCGGCGGACAGCCGGGCACGTAGACGTCGACGGGCACGATGCGATCGCAGCCCCGCACGACCGAGTAGCTGTAGTGGTAGTAGCCACCGCCGTTGGCGCAGGAGCCCATGGAGAGCACCCAGCGCGGCTCGGCCATCTGGTCATAGACCTTGCGCAGGGCCGGGGCCATCTTGTTGCAAAGCGTTCCGGCCACGATCATCAGGTCGCTTTGCCGCGGGCTCGGGCGGAACAGCATGCCGAAGCGGTCGATGTCGTAGCGCGCCGCACCGGCATGCATCATCTCCACTGCGCAGCAAGCCAGACCAAAGGTCATCGGCCACAGGGAACCAGTCTTGGACCAGTTCACGAGCTTGTCCACCTGCGTGGTGACGAAGCCCTCTTTCAACATTCCTTCATTACCCATGGCTTTGCCTCACTCCCAATCAAGGGCGCCTTTTTTCCACATATAGACAAAACCAAGCACCAAGATGCCCAGGAAAGTCATCATCGACCAGAAACCCCAGAAGCCGATTTCCCGCAGAGCCACGGCCCACGGGAAGAGGAAGGCAATTTCGAGGTCGAAAAGAATGAAAAGAATGGCGATGAGGTAGTAGCGCACGTCGAACTTCATGCGCGCGTCTTCAAAGGCCTCAAAGCCGCATTCGTAGGGGGAGTTCTTGGCCGCATCAGGACGACGCGGGCCGGCAAGAAAGCCGAGTACCTGAGGCGCCACTCCGATGACCACCCCGACGAGGATGAAGAGAATGACGGGAAGGTACTGATCCAGATTCATGGCGACGCTCTTATCGAGGTTCGCACTCCACACGTGAATGCGAACGGTTCAAAACCCGCGACCCCAAAGCAAAGGGCGCGCCGTCTGCAACTCTCGTTGCCTGCGGTACGCGCCCGTCTTGCCCCTTGCGATGTCGAATTCCATGCTGGCCTCGATATCGCGACAGGTCGCTTCGACCGGGATTGCTGCTGACTCGTTTCGAGAACAGCGGCGAATCCTAACCGATGTCATTTGGTGCGGTCGGCGAGACTCGAACTCGCACAGCTTTCGCCACTACCCCCTCAAGATAGCGTGTCTACCAATTTCACCACGACCGCTCGTGTTTTTTTGCCTCTGACGCAGCCGCTTGAGGCCTTGCTTTCTGCGTCTCGGAACAGACAAAGATTCTATACCGAAAACTTCAGAGCTCAGAGAAGTTCACGCACTTTCCAGGAAGAATCTCCATCCGCACTTGCACCGCCTTTACTTGGCGGCGCTAGCAGGCTCCGCACCAGGAATCGCAGCGGCGCCGGAAGCGACGACAGCGGGAGCTGAAGCCGCAACGGCCGGAGCCTTATCGAGCAGCTTGTCATCGACGTTGACGCCACCGCGATGGTTGGACGAATAGGCCAGGGCCAGCGTGCAGACGAAGAAGACGGTGGCGCACACCGCCGTGCTGCGCGACAGGAAGTTGGCACTGCCCGTGGCACCGAACAGGCTGCCAGAGGCGCCCGAGCCGAAGGACGCGCCCATGTCGGCGCCCTTGCCGTGCTGCACCAACACCAGGCCGATCATCACCAACGCGCTCAGCAGTTGCAGGACGAGGATCAGGTTCGCAAAGATTTGCATCAGAAAACTCCAAGTGGATTCAATTCAATCAAATTAGCTCGCGGCGCGTCGGTTGGCTGCGGCGCAGATGGCGGCGAAATCAGCCGCCTTCAAGGACGCGCCGCCGATCAGGCCGCCGTCGATATCTGCTTGTGCGAACAGCTCAGCAGCGTTGTCCGGCTTGACGCTGCCGCCGTAGAGGATACGGATGGCATCGCCCTTCTTGGTGGCCGCGTGCAGCTGCATGCGAAGAACGGCATGGATGGCTTGCGCATCAGCGGGAGTCGCAGTGCGACCCGTGCCAATAGCCCAAACGGGCTCGTACGCCAGCACGATCTCACCAATGCAGTGCGTGAGCGTGTGCACGACGGCAGCCAGCTGGCGACGCACCACCGTCTCGGCCTGACCAGCCTCGCGCTCGGCCAGTGTCTCGCCTACGCAGACGATGGGCGTCACGCCATGTGCCAATGCAGCCTTGGCCTTGTCGGCCACGAGCTGGTCGGACTCATGGTGATACGCGCGGCGCTCCGAGTGGCCCACGATGGCGTAGCGGCAGCCGAGGTCGGCGAGCATGGCGCTCGACACCTCGCCCGTGTAGGCGCCGGACTCATGTGCCGAGCAGTCCTGCGAGCCGTAGGCGACCGACAAGCCGGTCAGGGCCAGCGCCGTCTCGGCGATATATGGGAATGGCACGCAGACCGCCACTTCGGCGGCCCAGGGGCCTGCCTCCTTCAAGCCGGCCAGCAGCACCGCATTGGCGGCGCGGCTGCCGTTCATCTTCCAGTTGCCAACGACCAGGGGCTTACGGCTCATCGCGAGGACTCCCAGTTGAGAACAATCTTGCCGATGTGCTCACCGGACTCCATCAAGGCATGCGCCTGATCGGCCTGTTCGGCGGGCAGTTGTCGATAGAGGACGGGCTGAACCTTGCGAGCGGCCAACAAAGGCCAGACCTTTTCGCGCAGCTCGCGGGCCACGCTCGCCTTGAAGCTCACGGGCCGCGCACGCAGCGTGGAGCCGCTGATCGTCAGACGACGGCGCAGCACGTCGCCCGCGTTGAACTTCGCTTCGAGCCCGCCTTGCACGGCAATGATGGCGATGCGGCCGTCATCGGCCAGCGCCTGCACATCACGCTCGATGTACGAACCCGCCACCATGTCCAGGATGACATCGACGCCCTTCCCGCCCGTGGCAGCCTTGGCTTCGATGACGAAATCCTGCTCTCGGTAGTTGATCGCCACGTCGGCGCCGAGCGCCAGGCAGGCATCGGCCTTGTCCTTCGACCCCACCGTCACCAGCACCTTGGCACCAAAGGCCTTGGCGATCTGGATCGCCGCGACGCCGATTCCGCTGCTGCCGCCATGGATCAGGAGGCTTTCACCCGGCTGCAGGCGAGCGCGACCGAACACATTGGCCCAGACCGTGAAGAAGGTCTCTGGCAGGCTTGCCGCCTCGACCATCGACCAGCCCTCGGGCACTGGCAGGCATTGCTCGACGGGCGCGACGCATTGCTGCGCATAACCGCCGCCGGTGACCAATGCGCAGACAGCATCGCCCACACGCAGCCCCGCAGCCGCGAGGGCCGACTCATCACCCGCGACGATGCGCCCGGCCACTTCCAGGCCAGGCAGATCGCTGGCGCCGGGAGGGGCCGGATACAGGCCCTTGCGTTGCAGCACGTCAGGACGGTTGATGCCGAAAGCCTCGACGGCAATCAGGCATTCACCGACACCAGCCACTGGGCTGGCGCGTTCGACGACTTGCAGCACCTCGGGCCCGCCGGGGCGGGTGATGGCGATGGCCTTCATCGTGGGCGAATTACTCCGCAGCCGCCTCTTGATGGGCTGGAGCGGCATCGCGCTCCATCAGGGCCTTCATCGACAGCTTGATGCGGCCCTTCTCGTCAGTCTCGAGGACCTTGACTTTGACGATCTGGCCCTCTTGTAGGAAGTCGGTCACCTTCTCCACGCGCTGGTGAGCGATCTGGCTGATGTGCAGCAGGCCGTCCTTGCCCGGAAGGATGTTGACGAGCGCACCGAAGTCCAGGATCTTGGTGATCGGGCCTTCATAGACCTTGCCCACTTCGGCTTCGGCCGTGATTTCCTCGATTCGCTTCTTGGCCAATTCGGCCTTGGTGGCGTCGGTCGAGGCAATGGTGATCGTGCCGTCTTCGGCGATGTCGATCGTGGTGCCGGTCTCTTCCGTCAGCGCACGGATGGTGGCACCGCCCTTGCCGATCACGTCGCGGATCTTCTCCGGATTGATCTTCATGGTGTAGAGACGGGGCGCGAACTGCGAGACCTCAGTGTTGGCCGAGCCCATTGCCTCGACCATCTTGCCCAGGATGTGCAGGCGGGCTTCCTTGGCTTGCGCCAGGGCGACCTGCATGATTTCCTTGGTGATGCCCTGGATCTTGATGTCCATCTGTAGGGCGGTGATGCCGTTGGTCGTACCGGCCACCTTGAAGTCCATGTCACCGAGGTGATCCTCATCACCAAGGATGTCGGTCAGCACGGCAAAGCGGTTGCCGTCCTTGATCAGGCCCATGGCGATGCCGGCCACATGGGCCTTCATCGGAACGCCGGCGTCCATCAGGGCCAGGCAGCCGCCGCAGACCGAAGCCATCGAGGAGGAGCCGTTCGACTCGGTGATCTCAGAGACCACGCGCATCGTGTAGGGGAACTCCTCCTTGCTCGGCAACACGGCCACGAGGGCGCGCTTGGCCAGGCGACCATGGCCGATCTCGCGACGCTTGGGGCTGCCCACGCGGCCCGTTTCGCCGGTGGCGAAGGGGGGCATGTTGTAGTGCAGCATGAAGCGATCTTCGTACTCGCCGGCCAGCGCGTCGATGCGCTGGGCGTCACGGTCGGTGCCCAGCGTGGCGACGACCAGGCCCTGGGTTTCACCGCGGGTGAACAGGGCCGAGCCGTGGGTGCGCGGCAGCACGCCGTTACGGATCTCGATGGCGCGAACAGTGCGGGTGTCGCGGCCGTCGATGCGGGGCTCGCCCGCCAGGATCTGGCCACGCACGATGCGGGCTTCGATCTCGAACAGCATGCCCTCCACTTCCACCTTGTCGAAGGCGATGCCTTCAGCGGTCAGCGCAGCGAACACAGCGGCCGAGGCGGCGCGGCAAGCTTGCGTACGGGCTTGCTTGTTACGGATCTGGTAGGCGGCCGCCAGGGCCTCGTTGGCCAGCGTGCCGACCTTGGCGATCAACTCTTCGTTCTTGGCCGGCGCGGTCCAGTTCCAGGCCGGCTTGCCGCCGTCGCGCACCAGCTCATGGATGGCGTTGATGGCGATCTTGCCTTGGTCGTGGCCATAGACCACGGCGCCCAACATGACGTCTTCCGACAGGGCATCGGCTTCCGATTCCACCATCAGCACGGCCGCTTCGGTACCGGCGACAACCAGGTCCATCTTGGAGTTGGCCAGCTCGGTCTTGCCGGGGTTCAGCACATACTCGCCGTTGACATAGCCCACGCGAGCGGCGCCGATCGGGCCGGCGAAGGGGATACCCGAGACCGCAAGAGCGGCGCTCGAGGCGATCATGGCGGCGATGTCGGCCTGCACTTCGGGGTTGAGCGACAGGACGTGGATCACCACCTGCACTTCATTGAAGAAGCCTTCGGGGAACAGCGGGCGGATCGGACGGTCGATCAGGCGGCTGGTCAGCGTCTCGAGCTCGCTCGGGCGGCCCTCACGCTTGAAGAAGCTGCCGGGGATCTTGCCCGCGGCGTAGGTCTTCTCGATGTAGTCAACGGTCAGGGGGAAAAAGTCCTGGCCGGCCTTGGCTTCGGTCTTGGCCACAACGGTAGCCAGCACCACGGTGCCTTCGATATCGACCAGCACGGCCCCGGTGGACTGGCGGGCGATCTCCCCCGTTTCCATCTTGACGGTATGCGGGCCCCATTGGAAGGTCTTGGTAATCTTGTTGAACATGCTCATTGCTTCTCTCCAGTTTGTCCTTGTTGATTGAAGGGAGCAGTCTGGGTTTGACGCAATGCCATTCCAACGACTCTGCCGGATCCGTAGATCGCAGGGTCCTTGGAATGACACAGCAGCGTCACGTCAGCCCAACTCCGATGAAATGCTTCAAACGCAAAGAGCCTGTACTGGGGGTGACCAGACAGGCTCTTCATTCGTCGCCGAGAATTACTTGCGCAGGCCCAGCTTCTGGATCAGCGCGGTGTAGCGATCAGCGTCCGTGCGCTTCAGGTAGGCCAGCAGGCTCTTGCGCGAGTTGACCATCTTCAGCAGACCGCGACGGCCGTGGTGATCCTTGGCGTGGGTCTTGAAGTGGGGGGTCAGCGCGTTGATGCGGGCCGTCAGCAGAGCCACCTGGACTTCCGGCGAACCGGTGTCATTGGCGGCGCGGGCGTTAGCGGCGACGATTTCTTGCTTGTTGATGCTCATGGTGCGTTCCTGGGATCGGTGTCCCGATGCGGATTCCGCCCTCGGAACGCATGGCAGGACAATGCCCTGACCACGACGCACGTGAGACGGTTTCCAGATTTGACTTGCGGACACGAGTGAAACCGACTCGTGCCGTGCTGCTTCTTCATTCCTAGGCTTTGGAGCCAGGGAACGCGTGATTTTAGCCCAGATTTGCGCCCCAAGCCAGGCAGGCGCGCCCATGTCGGGTCGGCGCAGGCCGCTTCAAGCCCCCGAGAACCATATTTTCACCCGCTCTTGAAGCCCCGCCCGGCGCTCCAAATTCGGATTCATGGGCACAGCGCCCTACCCCACCACCGATAGGAGATTGCCATGTTCTTGATTCCTCTGAGCCGCTCGACCGCCGACCTGCATCGCCGTCTGGACCGCCTGTTCGCCGTTGATCCCGAGGCCGTGGCCCTGCAAAGCCCCGCCATCGACGTCAGCGAGACCGACACCTCCTACGTCGTTCGCCTCGACCTGCCCGGCGTCGACAAACAGGCCGTCAAGATCGCCATCGACGGCCGCCGCCTCTCGGTCGATGCGGAGCAGACCCGCGCCACCGTTGAAGGCGAGCGCGTGTTGCACGCCGAGCGCTCGCTCACCCGGTTCGCCCGCAGCCTGAGCCTGCCGCAGGAGATCAGCCAGGCGGAATCGAGCGCTAAGCTCGATAACGGCGTCCTCGCGCTGACCCTGGCCAAGCGCAAGCCTGACACCAACGGCAACTTGATCGTCGACTGAGTCGCGAATTTCCAGGGAGCTCCGCAAAAGTACGCTATAGTCGCGGGCTCACCTGGAGAGGTGGATGAGCGGTTTAAGTCGCACGCCTGGAAAGCGTGTGTGGGTTAATAGCCCACCGCGGGTTCGAATCCCGCCCTCTCCGCCAGGACAAGGTCTTTAGAGTCCAGCAGGATCCTAGAATTCCACGCAAAGCCCCGTCAGCCGGGGCTTTTTGCATTGTCGGCACGCACTGCAAGGCAGACCGCGAGACAAAAATCCCCTGCTGGCCGCATGAACGACACACTCAACACCCTGCCGACTCGCCCGCTCAGGTGGCAACGGAAGCCGGGCTGATGGCACGATTGAAAGACCTTGCGGCAACGCAAAGAACAAGCAATGTGCGCCCTTGCATGAGTTCGGGCCCTCATTTTCTCGGTGAGTTCATCTCAAGCCCGTTACCCACCGTCCTTCGCAATATCGGACTGGCGAGCCGCCGGATCGAAGGCGCCTGATGTGGCCGAACCGCGACGGGACCGCCGCGAGTCAAGCTATATTTCCGGGCACTCAATAAAGGCCCTGCGGCGGAGGCAATCGCATCCGATTCGCCCCGAGTCGCCGCAACCCCAACACCGTCAACCGAGAGCCCATGAACGACATCCGCATCTCCGTTGTCATCCCAGCATACAACGCGGCGGAATTCATCGTCGACGCTCTAGAGAGCGTTGCGGCACAGACGCATCTGCCGGTTGAACTCATTCTGATCAACGATGGCTCCAGGGACCACACCAGCGCGATCGCTCGCCAGTGGGCGCTCGGCCGCAACTTGCCGTTCGAGTTCATCGTCATAGACATCGTGAACCAGGGGCCTCCAGGCGCACGCAACACCGGTATCCGGCGGGCGACCGGCGACTGGATCGCACTCCTGGACTCTGATGACATTTTCGAGGCCACACACCTTGAACAACTGGCGTCAGCCATTCGGCGTACCCCTGACGTGGTGGCCGCTTACGGAGCTGGTCGCTTGTTCGTTGACAACGTCTTGCAGACGCAGCTGTACGACGACTTCTGGGACCGGCCCTCGCAGGTGTTTGGTAAACCTGTTCCTGGCACGGACTTTCTTCGTATTGGCCGAGATGCAATGCCCCGCCTGATTCAGGGCAACTTCATCAAGCCATCCAGCCTGATGTTTTCCGCGAAGGTCCTCGATGAGGTTGGCATTTTCAACGAGTCCCTGCGGACATCGGAGGATCGCGAGTTTCTTGTTCGCCTGCTCTTCAAGGGTGACTTCATTTACTGCCCCCACCCCATCACAAAGTACCGATGGCATACCGAAAACATGACGCAGCCCAAGAACGCCCAGCGCAACAGTGAAAACATGCTGCGCGCGCTCTTGGTCATCGCCGCTCATCCAAAAGTTCGCGTAGACCGCGGCTACCGGCGGGCCTGCACAGAGCAGATGCAGCGAGTCACTGTCGAATACCTATATAGCTGCAGCCAGACCGGGCTCGCCGAATACTTTCGAGGCTTGCGACTGGTGCTCTTGGACCTGCGCCCATCGGGGGCGTGGCGAGCCCTGAGATTGCGCCATCTGCTACGCAGCATGATCGCGGCAGGAAGCTGAGCCCCGAATCGCAGCCAAGTCGCGCTCAAGAGAGCTTCAACAATTGGCGTTTCACCAACCGGCGAACCATGCCGAGGCGAGTCTCGTTTTTGTAGTGATGAGGGTGCGCAGGGATGAACGCGGCCTGCCGCGACGACAGTGACGGGGCTTCTCGTTGACTGAGCAGCTGAACAATGTGGGGGAACAACTGATACTTGTTCAGCACCAGATCCCGAGCGTGCGCGATGGCGTCAAGCCCCCTCTCGTACCGACCACTTTGGATTGCCTCCTGGATCACACGCAAGGCTGCCACCGGATCGCCTGGGTCGATTTCCAACATCGCTTCAGCAGGAAAATAGTCGCGAATGTTGCTCGCCCCCCAGTAGACAGGCATGGTCCAACTTAGGAAGCAATCGGCAATTTTTTCGGTCCAGTAGTCGGCGCACCGGTAGTTCTCGATCGCCAAGCTGTACTTGTACGGAAAGATGCCGTCGAATTTGTCAGCAATCGGAGAAAAACCGCGGCCGAACAGATCAAAGGGCATGCCCGAGCTCTCCAGATGGCTCTTTAAGGCCATCCGCAACTTGTGCCCTTCCTTGTGAGTCGCGTTGCTGGTCACCCACGACAGGTTGCGAACCTTCGCGGCCAACGCCTCCTCGCGTCCCAGCGCCATCAACTGGTCGTAGCTTCGTCCCACATGCCAGGGCAGCGAGGTTTGCTCATGCTCGATATTGGGGGATATCTCGTCCCCCCAGTAAGTGAACACGCGATCGAAGTACTTGAACGAGTCGGTGTGCCAACGGTACATCTCGATGGGGGACTCCTGTGTGAACAGCCATCGATTGCCGGGTGGACAGTTCACGCGAATGTCGCGCACCGGACTATTGAAGACCACCAGGAGATCGCAATCACGCACGGGCTCGTCCGTGAACCTGATGCCGTCCCAGGTTGCGCTGAATCCCCGGGACTGACGACGGAAATCCGGGTATCCCCAGTCCTTCTCAATGCGGACGAGCATGGCGGTCGGCCTTTGGAGGTAGTCGCAGGAATGCGAGTTGTCAGGTCAGCACTTCGGTGCAATGCGGATGGCCGAGAAAATCCTGTGGACTGGCGCTGCGGCCATAGGCTCCTGACTGGAAGACAACGACCAAGTCGCCCACCTCGGCCACCGGCAGTTCCATCTTGTCGGCCAGCAAGTCCAACGGCGTACATAAGGGGCCCACGACGGACGAGATTTCTCGCGCAGAGTGGCCTGCCTTGGTGCCGACGGTGACGGGGTAGTTCTTTCGGATGACCTGTCCGAAATTGCCAGAGACCGACAGATGGTGGTTCAAGCCACCGTCCGCTACGAGGAACACCTGACCTCGCGAGACCTTGCGGTCCACGATGCGAGTGACGTAGATCCCCGCTTCACCGACGAGATAGCGCCCCAGCTCGATGACCAAATGCGCCTGCGGAAGGTCGCCACGCGCTCGTTCGACCAGATACCGAAGGTTGGCCCCAATCGGCTCGAGCTCCAGAGGATGTTCTCCCGGGAAATACGGAATGCCGAACCCTCCACCCAGATTCAGGAACTTGATAGCTGATGGCGCGTGCTCGGCCAGCCGCAGGGCCAGCTCGTAGGATTTTTGCTGCGCCTCGCAGATCGATTCGGCACGCAGGTTCTGCGAGCCTGCGAAGAGATGAAAGCCCTCGAAGGCCAGCCCCATCGACGCGATATGGCGCAGGACTTCGGGCAGTGACTCTGCATCGATGCCGAACTGTTTGGCCCCCCCGCCCATCTTCATGCCCGAGCCCTTGAGCTCGAAGTCAGGGTTGACGCGCAAGGCGACGCGAGCGGGCACGCCAAGCGCCTGAGAAGCCGCCGCCAGCACCGGCAACTCGCGCTCCGATTCGACGTTGACGAGCACGCCGGCCGCCACGGCCTGGCGCAGTTCCGCGTCGCGCTTGCCGGGCCCGGCGAAGCTGACCTCGGCAGGATCGGCGCCCGCGTCGAGGGCGACCTGAAGCTCGCCGGCCGAAGCGACGTCGATACCGTCCACCATGCTTGCCATCAAGCTGACCACGGCCGGCATCGGGTTGGCCTTCATCGCGTAATGAAGCTTGACCTCGCGCGGCAGGACGCTTCTCAACTGTGCGACGCGCGCCTTCAGCAGTCCCCGGTCATAGGCATAAAAAGGCGTGCTGCCGACACGCGCAGCGAGGCGGCTCAGCGGCTGACCGCCAACGATCAACTCGTCCCCCTCGACAGGAAACTGCGACATGGGGGTGTGCACGGGCAGCTTCTTGGCTTCGGTCATGAGCGGTCCTGCTCCATCCATTCTGTCGACAACAGCTTGCGATCGATCTTGCCATTGGGGTTGCGCGGCAGCGGGCCCGGGCGCACCGCAATATCGGCGGGAACCATGTAGGCCGGCATCCTTTGCTTGCACTGCGCGACTAGGGCGGACAGGTCGATCTCTTCGTTCCCGGCAGGCGGCGTGGCGATGACCTGGATCGCCTGACCCAGCGTCGCATGCTCGACGCCGAAAGCGACGCATTCGCCGACCAGCTTGGTGGCATACAGCACTTCTTCGACCTCTGTAGGACTGACCCGGTACCCGGAGGTCTTCATCATCTCGTCGCGCCGGCCAATGAAATACAGATAGCCCTCAGCGTCCATCCGCACCGTATCGCCGGAGAACACGGCATATTCCGGTTGCTGCAAGGCGCCCGGCCTGCCATCGCCGGGGATGAGGACCTTGTATCGCTCGGCGGTCTTCTCGGCATCGTTCCAATAGCCCATGCCGACCAAGGCGCCGCGGTGGACCAGTTCCCCGGGCTCATCGGGGCGGCAAGGCGTGCCGTCTTCGCGAAGCACGAGGATCTCGGCGTTGGGGATGGCCTTGCCGATCGAATCAGGACGGCGGTCCACCTCCTCGGGCGGCAAATAGGTCGAGCGGAAGGCCTCGGTCAGGCCGTACATCAGGAAGGGCTTTGCCGAGGGCACGCGGCCGCGCAGCGCGGCCAGCGTCTCGCGCGGCATGCGGCCGCCGGTGTTGGCGAAGTAGCGCAAGTGCGAGTCGATGGAGGCCGGCCACTCGCTCTGGGTCAGCTGGATGTACAGCGGGGGCACGGCGGTCAGGCCGGTGATCCGTTCCCGTTCCAGGGCGCGCAGCACGTCGCGCGGCAGCAGATAGTTCAGGAGCACAACGCGCGCGCCCGCGTGGAAGGCCGTGGTCAGCTGCGAGAAGCCGGCGTCGAAGGACAGGGGCAAGGCCGCCAGCAGACTGTCTTGCTCATGGTTGCCAAGGTAGCTGGCCACGCTCTTGCCGCCCGCCACCATGTTGCGATGCGAGAGCACCACGCCCTTGGGCTTGCCGGTACTGCCCGAGGTGTAGAGGATGGCAGTCATGTCGGTGTCGATCACCCGGTGGCCGGTCCGGCCTGATGCCTGCAGGAGCGCGCGCCAGTCGTGCATGGCCTGCCCGGCCACGGGCTTGGCATCGGCCGCAGCGGCCGTCAGCACGACGTGGCGCAACTCGGGGCAATCGCCGAGTGTCTCGGTCAACAGGGCGTAGCGCTCCGGCGAAGTGACCAGCACCCGCACGCCGCAATCTCGAAGGATGAAGCCAACCTGCTCGGGCTTGAGCAGCGGATTGAGCGGCACGAACACGCCCCCAGCAGCCGGCGCGCCGAAGCTCGCGATCACCGCCTCGAAACGCTTCTCCAGGTAGATGGCCACGCGCTCGCCACGCTGCACGCCCAGATCGAGCAGACCATTCGCGAATGACCGCGTGGCAGCCGCCAGATCCGCATAGCTCAGATGTTCGCCGCCGTGGGTCAGGGCCAGCGCATCGCCACGCCGCTCGGCCCCCAACAGGATCAGTTCATGCAACAGGGTCGATTCGAGCGGACGTGTCGGCATTGAAAGCAGGTGTTGGGAGAGAGCCGAAAAAGTATCTCACAGCCCCTGCGTCACGGGGGTCGCCCGCCCCGGGGAGCAAGGGGCCTGCGGCTAAGATGCGGCACCATGAAAAGCGTGGGCGCCCTGCCGCCCCAGCTGGGACTCAAGACCGATGGACACCCAACAAGAAGTCATCCGTATCCTCGACGACGTGCTGAGCCTAGGCGGGCGCAGCAGCACATTCAAGCGGGACACGCCGCTGTTCGGCGCGCTGCCTGAGTTTGACTCCATGGCCGTCGTGAGCCTGATCACCAGCCTCGAGGACCGCCTGGGCCTGATGATCGATGACGACGAGATGAGCGGCGACATCTTCGCCACCGTCGGCTCCTTGACCGACTTTGTCGCCTCCAAGTTGGCGGCCTGAGCCGGCGTCGCTTGCCCGTGACGCCGCGCGCACAGCCCTTCTTCCTGCAGGTTGCTGAGTCGGGCGGCGGGGGGCCCGGGGGCCAGCGCCTCTGCGTCTTTCATCGCGCTCACGGCGCAAGGCCACGGGGCCGCGTCGTGCATGTCCATGCGCTGGCCGAAGAGATGCACAAGTCACGCCGCATGGTTGCGCTGCAGTCGCGCGGCTTGGCTGAGGCGGGCTACAGCGTGCTGCAGATCGACCTTCTGGGCTGCGGTGACAGCTCGGGTGATTTTGGCGACGCGAGTTGGGCCGCGTGGGCCGCGGACGTGCTTAGAGCGTGCGATTGGCTGCGTCGAGTCGACGACGATCACGCCGCGGCCCCCTTGTGGCTCTGGGGGCACCGGGCCGGCGCCCTGGTCGCCGTGGATGCGGCCCGGCAACTGCAAGAACCTGCCCACTTCTGCTTCTGGCAGCCGCCGGCGGCCGGCAAGACGCTGCTGCAGCAGTTCCTGCGCCTCAAGCTCGCTGCCGAAATGCAGGGTGGCGGAGCCAAGGGTCTGATGGAACAGATGCGCCAACAACTGGCCGCCGGGCAATGCGTCGAAATTGCGGGTTATGCCCTTTCCCCCGAACTGGCGCAGGGACTCGAAGCGGCCCGACTCCAGCCGCCGGGCCATCACGTGGGCCGGGTCGAATGGCTGGAGCTCGACAGCCGTGAAGATGCCAGCCTCAGCCCCGTCTCGGCTCAGACCCAGGCCCAGTGGTCGGCAGCGGGATGGGCGGTTCGCAGTCAGTTGCTTCGCGGTCCCGCGTTCTGGCAAACCACTGAGATCGAGGACGCGCCGGCTCTGCTGGCAGCCACTTCGGCGGCTCTGGCAGCGGAGCCCGCATGAAATTTCGCGAATCTGTGCTGCCCTTCGAGTGCCTGGGCGAACCGCTGCTCGGTGTGCTGTCCGCGCCGCAAGAGGCCGCTTCGGATCTCGGCGTGCTGGTCATCGTCGGGGGCCCGCAATACCGAGCTGGCAGCCACCGGCAGTTCACGCTGCTAGCGCGGGCGCTGGCCGCAGCAGGGCATCCGGTGCTGCGCTTCGACTACCGAGGCATGGGCGACAGCGGCGGCGACTTGCGCAGTTTCGAAGCCGTCTCGGACGACATTCGAGCCGCCATCGACGCCTTGTGCGCCACCGGCGTGCGCGAAGTCGTCCTGTGGGGCCTGTGCGATGCCGCCTCGGCCGCGCTGCTCTATTGCGACGGCACGACAGACCCGCGCGTTCGGGGCCTTTGCCTGCTCAATCCTTGGGTGCGCTCCGAAGCCAGTCTTGCCCGGACCCAGGTCAAGCACTATTACCTGCAGCGCCTCGGCCAGCCGGAGTTCTGGTCCAAACTGCTGCGCGGCCAGGTGGCGGGCAAGGCCCTCAGGGACCTGTGGAGCAATCTGCGCGCGATAGCGGGTCAAGCAGCGGGACCCCGAAGCGCGGGGGTTCTGTCGTTCCAACAACGGATGGCTCGAGCCCTGCGCCGTTTGGACGTCCAAGCCCTGCTGATTTTGAGCGGCAATGATTACACTGCCCGGGAGTTCCTGGACCACGCGCGCGTGGATCCGGCATGGCGCGGGGTACTCGATCTCCCGATGATCCGACGCGTCGACGTCGAATCTGCAGACCACACGTTTTCCTGTGCGGATTGGCGTGCGGAGGTGGAGCAATGCACCGAACAATGGTTGAGGGCGCTGTCATGATTCAGCACAGGGATTGGATGGGCGATGAATAGGATCAAGGTGTCGAACCTGGGCGCCGCTCTGTTGTGTGCCGCCGGGCTGGTTGGCGTGTGCGCGCCCAGCCGCGGGGCGGAAGTCGATCACACGAACCCATGTGGTCAAGTTTATGTGGTGGGGCAATACGGCCCTTATGACTACAGGGTCGACAAAAAATTTCTGCCCATCGTGCTCGGTGCCCATTTCACGCGAGAGGTGGAAGCATTGGAGCGCGGCGCAACGGGCGCGACACCGGGAGGCGACATCGACTACACCTTGCGTGCCATCCCGAACAACCCCCGTGCGCTGATCGCGATGATGCGCCTGGGCGAACGCGAACACCTGCCGCAGCCCAGGGGCGCCCGATTCACAGTCGAATGCTACTTCGAGCGAGCTTTGCGATTCAGACCGGACGACCATCTCGTGCGGATGTTGTTCAGCAGCTTCCTCATCAAGAACGGGCGAACGAACGAGGCCATTCCGCAGCTGAAATACGTGGAGTCGGAGGCAGACCCCGAGGACCCATTCACGCAGAACAATCTCGGCCTGCTCTATTTGGATGCGGGTGAGTTCGATGCGGCGCTACGCCAAGCCCGAAAGGCCCAAGCGCTCGGCCTGACCCCGACAGAGCTGCGAAGCAAGCTCATTCAGGCCGGAAAGTGGGTGGACGCCGAGGCGCCGACAGGGGCCGCCTCGGCGCCCGCATCCTCGGCCCAAGCTGCCAGTGGACCTGCCGGGCAATGAAATCCCGCATCACTCCAGCGCACGCTGTGACGACAGGCGGCCCGGATGGCGCACTCCGTTGATGCGCCCTGAACCTTCCTATCCCCGCGGGCCGCTGCTGGATTGGTCCAGTTTCAGGATCGTGGATGCGCCGGGCATTCCCAGCGTCGACGACCTGCCCCATAAGATCTACACGACAAGCGGCCGCGCTGCCATCTACCAGGCTCTTCTGCAACTCCGACTCCCGCCCGGAACGGGCGTCCTGCTGCCCACGTACCATTGCCCGACCATGGTGGCGCCGGTGCTGTTCGCCCACCTCGCCCCGGTCTTCTACGGCTTGCGGCCCGATGGACTACCGGACCTGGCCGGTATCGATGCAGAGCGAAACGGGTGCAAGGCCATTCTCGTTCCGCACTACTTTGGGTTCGCGCGATCGCTGGCCGAGGTCCGCCGCTGGTGTGACGAGCGCGGGGTGGCCATGATCGAGGACTGCGCGCATTGCCTGTTCGGTCAGGCTGGCGAGCGCCCGGTCGGTGCCTGGGGTGATTTCGCGACGGCCAGTCTCTCCAAATTCCTGCCGATGTCGGAAGGCGGCGTCCTCGTGTCTGCGCACAGGCCGCTCGCGCGTCCGCAATTGAGCACGCCGCGCTTCAGGACCCAGATCAAGGGCTTCGTGGACGTGCTGGAGATTTCCGCTCACAACGGGCGTCTGGCCGGCCTGAACAAGGGCCTGACCTGGCTGTTCAATCTGAAGTCGTCTCGACCGTCGGCGGCGGCCTCGGAAGCCCTGGGGGCACAGCCGGTGTCGGAGGCGCAAATGATTGTCGACTGCGACATGGGCCGCATCGCGGACGCACCGGTCTTGTCGACCCGGCTGATCAGGGCCTCGCTGCCAAGAGGCAACAATATCCGGCGCAGGCAGAGAAATTTCGCCAGATACGCGCGGCATTTCGTCTCCGTGTCGGGCGCGCGGCCCCTGCTCATGCAAGGTGCAGCGTCCGACCTCGGCTTTGCACCCTACGTGTTCCCGCTCTGGGTCGACGACCCGGATCCGGTCTATCGGATGGCGCGCGCGCAGCGCCTGCCGATCTTTCGCTGGGACCGTATCTGGCCGGGCGTGCCGGCCCTGACCGGCGACCAGGGGCCGCTGTGGAGCCACCACGTGTTGCAGCTGCTTTGCCACCAGGATCTCGAAGAATCAGATATTGACGAAGTGGCGGCCGCGCTGATTCAGACCATGGACGACGGGCTTGCAGGCGAGTCCATGCCTGCCCCTGTCGCCGCCCTCGCCCAACGCTGATTGCGACGCCCATGACCACGCCCCGACTGCAATGGAATCACCTGCCGGCGGCAGCGCTGGCGAACGGGTCCGAACATCGGCGCGACTGGGACGCGCTCAACTCGCAGCGCGGCGCCTGGCCCTTTCTCGATGCGGCCGCCGTGGCTCTGGCCCTGACTGAGTTTGGTACCGGTCAGGAGCGGCTGCTGATCGGGCGCGACGGCGCACAAGTGCGAGCCATGTTCGTTCTCGCGCCGCAAGGCCCGCTTCGCTGGCAGACATTTCAGCCGTCCCAGCTCCCTCTGGGCTGCTGGGCCGCGGCCGAGGGGCTCGATCTCGCCGACCTTTCGCGACAGTTGCTGCGCGGCCCGCTGGGCCTGTGCCTGGCGGTCACCGTCACCCAAATCGACCCACAGATGGCAACGCGTGGCGACGACGCCGCCGATACCGAACATGTCGACTACATCGAAACGGGTTGGGTCACCCTGCAAGCTGACTTCGAGTCATACTGGGCTGCGCGCGGCAAGAATTTGCGTCAGAACGTGCGCAAGCAGCACAACCGGTTGAGCGCCGCCGGCCGAATCACCGAGATGCGCACGTTGACCAGGCGCGCTGACATGGCCCGGGCCATCGAGGAATACGGCCGCCTCGAGAGCGCCGGCTGGAAGGCCGGTGGCGGTACGGCCATCCAGGCCGGCAACGCCCAGGGTCGCTTCTATCTGGCACTGCTCGAGCAGGCTGCCGACCGCGGCGAAGCCCTGGTTTACCAGTACCTGTTCGACGGACGCATCGTGGCCACCGATTTGTGCCTGCGCCGCGACGACGTCATGACGATCCTGAAGACGACGTACGACGAGGCCGAGCATGCGAACTCCCCGGCCACGCTGCTGCGCGAGGAGCAAATGCGACATTGCTTCGACACGGGCTTACAACGGCTGGAGTACTTCGGCCGCTACATGGAATGGCACTCGCGCTGGACCGACACCAAGCGAACGCTTTACCACCTCGGCGTCTTCCGCTGGGCCTGGCTCAAGAGACTCGCCCGCGCTCGCCGATCCGTGCCGAACGCCGAACCTGCAGCCGCGATGGAGACCTCATGAGCATCGCCCCGCCCTGCATCGCTGTCGTGATTCCGTACTTCCAGCGAGAGCCTGGCGTGCTCGCTCGTGCCTTGCGCAGCATCGAGGCGCAGCAGGGATGCCCCCTGCCGGTCCACGTGATCGTGGTCGACGATGCGTCGCCGCATCCGGCGAGCGAAGAAGTAACAGCCACTGGCTGTCAGTCGGTATCGGTCAGGACGATCGTCCAAGCCAACGGCGGTCCGGGAGCGGCGCGCAACACCGGTCTCGACCACACCCCTGAGGGGACACGTTATGTCGCCTTCCTGGATTCCGACGATGAATGGTCGCCGGACCATTTGGCGCGCGCCGTGCGAGCGCTGGACGCCGGCTTCGACTTCTATTTCGCCGACCATCATCAGCTCGGGAAAGCCGTCAGTGCATTCGAGCGCTCGGGACGCATCAAGGTCGCGGAACATCAGGCCCTGAACTTTGAATCGGGCGAGCCCGCTGCTGATCTATACGCATTCCGGGGCGAGCTGCTGCGACAGATCATTGTCGGCAATCCAGTCGGCACATCTACCGTGGTCTACCGCTACGAACGTTTCGGCCAACAACGTTTCCGCGTCGAATTCACCAATGCTGGCGAGGACTATCTGTTCTGGATGGAGCTGTCCCAATGTGGTGCGCGCGCAGTCTTCTCAACTCAATCGGAAGCCCGCTATGGGCGCGGGGTCAACATCTATGCCGCATCCGGCTGGGGAACGGATTCGTACCTGCTGCGAGTTCACAATGAGATGAAGTACCGCAAGCTCACAGCACGGCTGTTCAAACTCGATCTGCCGCTCCGGCAGCACCTTCGACGCTCGATACGCCAGTTGCGCGAGACCTTCGCGCTGGATGTGCTGCACAGGCTCGCGCATCGCAAGCCGCTACCCTGGAGGCTGCTTCGGGCGCATATCGCCCTGGATCCTTTGGCGCCACTGGGCTTTGGGCAGGTCTTCTTGAACAGGATCCTGCCGCGTCGAAGTGCTTGAAGACCGGGCCGAGCGCTCGCTCCTGTGTGTCAAATTGCTGACATTGCAAATCTTTGCGGAGCCCCATCGCATCGAATAGCATCGACACGTGAGTCATTAGCTTGAAATGAATGTATGTTAGCGCCGTCAATGATGGGGCAGCGCAATGCATTCGGCAACTCCTTCAAGCTTTTCCGATCCCGCGGTCACGGTGTTGATGCCCTGCTTCAACACGGAGGCGTATTTGCACGAGACTTTGAAGTCGGTCTTGGCGCAGACCTGCCCGGATTACGAAGTCGTCATGGTGGACGATTGTTCGACTGACGGCACGGCCGACATCATGCGTTGGTACGAAGCTCGCGACCCGCGCTTCAGGGCCGTATTCGCCGACAAAAACGGAGGACCCGCAAAGACACGGAATCTCGGTTTGAAGCACGCTCGTGGGCGGTATATCGCGATGCTCGACAGTGACGATCTCTGGACCGCTGATGCGCTGCAGGTCCGTTGCGACCTTGCTCGAAAGTATCCGTCGGCTGCTGTCATCGCGACGGATTTCCTGACGTTCACGGGCGAAGTCCCTTCCGAACCGTTCACCGGCCATGTCAGAAAGGGGCGGCTCGCGCGCCAGGTCTTTGCGGACAATTTCGCCCGCGGCAATGAGCGCCTGATGACCTCACCGTTCGAGGCCGTAGCAAGACTGCACTTTGCCTGGGTCGGCGCGACGCTGGTCCTGCGCAGCGCCATGGCCGACATAGGAGATTTCGACGAGAGCTTCATCGGCCCGGAAGACACGCTGCTGTGGTTGCGCCTTGCCCGGAACGGCTCCTTCGTTTTCAGCCCCGCGGTAACGGCGATGTATCGACAACGCCCCGGCAGCATCGTGGCATCCTACAGTTCTCCCAAGGAACTCCACTATCTGTCGGTCCTGGATCGCATGATGGACGCGCCCCTGTCCAGGGACCAGCGTCGCGTTATTGGCAAGCTCAAGTCCGAATGTCATCTTGTCTCAAGCTACTTCTGCCGCAGAACGGGTGATATGGCAGCGGCACTGACTCACGCAAAACAGGCGATTGCCTACGGAGCGCTGAAGCCGGCACACTGGAAAAACCTGGCGGGAATCTGGAACGAGCAGATTCGCGGCAAGGCCGCGGGATAGTTCAGCGGCTCGACACAATGTCACGAAGAGCATGCTTCAACTCTTCGTACTCAATTCGCCATATGACAGCGTCAAAACACATTCTCGAGCATTCTCTCAAGCGCGTAGTTGTATTCCAGACTCACGAGCTTTCCGAGGAAACTCTTCAAGCCTATCGGCACCTGAAGCGCTCAGCGGGGAGCCGTTACCAGGTCGAGCTCCTGCTAGATGTGAGAAGTGGTACTACGGTTCCGCCAGAACTGCTGTCGGAGACGGTCTGCTTTGACAGCAGAGAGTTCGCCTCCTGGGGCCTCCCCGTGATGGGCGATACCATGCTACCTGGGCACTGCCATTTCCCCATACTGCGGTATTTCTTAGCAAATCCAGCCATTGAAATGCTTTGGCACGTTGAATATGACGTCAGATTCACAGGTGCCTGGAATTTGCTTTTCGACACGCATGAGTCCAACGAGGCGGATTTGCTTTGCTGTCATCTACAAAACAGGCTTGATGAACCTCAATGGTATTGGTGGGGATCGCTCCGGGGGCCGACATCGGATGCGCCCATCGAAGCACTGCGAAACCCCGACCGGCAATGGCGGGCACTTCTTGTCGTGAGCCGGTACTCTGCGCGTGCGCTGCGCACGTTGGTTGAATACCAGCGAAACGGATGGTCAGGTCACCAGGAGGTGCTGATACCGACCGTGCTGACGCAAGCCGGCCTTAAGGTCAGGGACTTAAACGGGCGCGCCGTCAATTGCGAACAACTTCGACCACGCCGACGAAGTTTCTATTGGAGCACTTCGGACCTGACCGGTTCGATGTCTGAATTTGGTTCCATTCGGTTTCGACCAGCGAGTTTGCGCCCCGGACTTCTGAGCAACACCCTGTACCATCCGGTCAAGCCGAAATCGATGCTGCAAAAAAAATCGCTGATCTCCCGGGTATTCTCAAAGTTGCTTGCGGCGCGCCAAATTCTGAGGGCAATGATCTACCGTCGATCCAGGCAAGTGAACTGAGGCGAACGCCATGAACGCGGGCCTCAGCGCCGCCGCAGACGCGCCCACACGCGATCAATCTCTTGTTGGAACGGATGGCGCAACAGCCTGATCGCCAGGAGAAAGCCAAGGACCGCGCCGCCACATCCCACGACCAGTGACGGCAAAGCGGATTTGGGGCTTACACCGAAGAGCAATATCGCGATCAGGGGCCCGAGCGCTGCAATCAAGGCCACTGAGAGACTGCTCGACAGGGACCGAAACAGCTGACCCATCGTCACCTCGATGTGCGCCGTCGTCACGCGCAGCTGACGGGCAGAGTTGAGAAAAGATGACAGGATGAGTCCCGTCGCTGCGGCCTCCAGGCTGAACCAGGCGCCGACGGAGGCACAGGCAACCGTTGTGATCGTGTTGGCAACCGCAATGCGCGCCATCTTGCCAACGCCGCCCGAGGCCATCAGGGCAATATGGCAGAGCGTAGCCGGCACGGAAAACAGCGAACTGACAGCCAGCAGCCGCGTGACATTCACTGCCCTATCCCATTGATCGCCATAGAGCAGGTGAACCATGGGATCTGCCAGAAGGATCAGCATGAAGCAAAACGACCAGCCGAAGACCGACACATAGGCCACTGAAGTCAGAAATGGCGTCACCAAGCTGCCGAACTGACGCTGCTGCAGGGAGAACCAGGGCACGCATACCGAGCCGACTGCATCGACAAACAAGCGTTGATACATGGCGACGAGACCGCCGCCGCGCGAGAAGAAGCCTGCGTCGGTCAGGGTCTGCAACTTGCCGAGCATCAACTCGGGTGCACTTCCCGAGATCACCCCCAGCACCGCGCTGCCGGTCAAGCGACTGCCAAAGCCCAGCACGCGTCCGACCTCCTTGAAACCCGGCATCCAGGGAAAGTCGCTGGGACGCATGAAAACAGCCAGCGTCGCATTCGTGGCCGTGCTCGCCAACGTACCGTAGGCCAGGCTGATCGGCCCATGGCCCCGCCACGCCATTCCGATGGACACCACCGCGCCAGCAATGCCGGCAAGCGCGCGCATCACGGCAAGGCTCTTGAACTGCATCTCGCGCATCAGCCAGGCGTAGGTCAGTGATCCGAAGGGATTGATGGCGTAGTTCAGCGCCACGACCAGCATGATGGATTGCATGCGCGGTTCGCGATAGAACACGGCGACCGGATGGCTGGCCAGCAAGATGACCAGCGCCAGGCTCAGGCCCAGGCCGAGTTGCACGGCCCAGACGGCGCGAATGCGATCGCGCGTCAGTTCCTTTTCCTGCACGAGGTACTGACCGGCGCTCATGTCACGCACCGAGGCCACATAGGTCAGCAGCACCATCGTGACCGAGAAGACGCCGATCTCGGTGGGCGTGAGCAGGCGTGCAATGACCATGGACGAGCCCATGGAAATCGCGAGCGCGAGGTAGCGGTCGACGAAGGAATACAGCAGGGACTGGCGGGTCGAGGACATCGAAAACTTCTCAGCGCACGGCGCTGTCCAGCAGTGGAATGAGTTGCTGCGTGCGTCCGCGACGAGACGCTTGCGTCACTGCTTCTGTTCGTGGCAGATTTAGGCGGCCCGAACGCAGACGCTGCACGAAATCGACCAGGCTGTCCGCAATGGCCTGGGGCGCATCGAGCGGTGCCTGGGTTTCGATGCCCGCGTGCCGGAGTACGCCGGCCGTGTCGCCGATGGGATCGGTCAGCCCCAGGATCGGACGGCCGGCGCGCAGGTATTCGTAGATCTTGGCCGGGATCTGCGCGTTGCAGTTGCTCGCCTGGAGTACGAGCAGGCCGTCGACTTCCAGCATCTCGGCAAGGGCCTGTCGATAGGGAATGGCTGGCGCTAGCTCGACGAAGTCGAGGACGCCACGCTCGGCCGCCGACGATCGGAGCAGGTCGTCGTGCGCAGATGCACGAAAGCGGATCCGCAGATCCGCAGGCGTGAGGCGGCCCGACTGCTGCAGCCCAGCGAGTGCGTCGAATAGGTGGCTCGGATCACGCTCGCTGGGATACACGATGCCGCTGTGCAGCAGCGTGACAGCCCGATCGCGAATTGGCGCACCCACGGAGAGTGCCACACCGGCAAAGCTCTCCTCGTCGTAGCCGTTCTCGACCACCACCATTCGTGGAGCTGCGTCCGGGTAGCGCTGACGGTATTCCGCCGCGGCGCCTGGCGACGTGAAGACGCAGTAGCTGGCCAACCGCGCTGCGTCGGCCTCGATGCTGCGATAGCTTTCCCAGGTGCGCGTGTCGGCGGGATAGCCTTCCTGAGCCATGGGATCGCGGAAATCGGCAATCCAAGGCAGGCCTGTCTTGAGGTGCAAGGCCTTGCCGATCAGATGCGCCGTGGCGATCGGATAGGTCGACCAGATAAGCTCGGGCTTGAACTGCCGGATCATGCGCAGGCCCTGGCGCACGCCATCCCAGCGCCAGCTGATCCAGCGATCGGGCCGGGCCATGGCACCGATGTAGCGCCCGCGCAATTGCAGATGACGTGCCGTATCGAGGGCGAAGGCTCGGCGCACGATGGTCGAGGTCGGCACATCCGCGAGCAGATCGGGGCTGGTGCGCTCATACGCGCGCGGATCGGCCGTGAGGACCAGAGGCTCCCAACCCAGCGCAGGCAAGTGCTGGACGAAGCGCAAGGTCCGTTGAATGCCGCTGCTCCCGGTCAAGGGCGGGAAGTGATAGGCAATCATCAGCACTCGTCTCACGCAGGTCTCCTATGAGCGGCTCAGAGACTCCTTCGCTCCGCAGCGCGGGCCGATTATGGCGCCCGTCACGGTTTCTTCAGGGTCGGTTGTTGCTTTGGACTCGTGTCCATCGGGCTCCAACGCCCAGCACGCATAATCCGCTCGGCCCAATCTCGGCCGCGCCAACTGCGCTGACGCCGCTCCATACAAGACACATGCCAGCGACTCCACTCTTTCTTGGTTGCCCGCGATTCCCTGATCCGCAAGCCCGGTCGCTCGCCGCCTCCGGTCGCGTCGCGGAGGCTTGGCAGCACAGTCTGGCTCAAGGTGTCGCGGCCGGACTCGCAAGCGTTGACGGTGACTTCGCTTGCGCACTGCCCTTGGGCGAGCACAAATGGCTGCTCGCCGTCGATCGGTTTGCTGCGCGCAGCCTGTGCTACCGCTGGCAGGACGGCCAACTGGACTTCGCAGCTGCTGCCGACGTGCTCGGCGGCCCCGCACCCGATATCGATCCCCAGGCGATCTACGACTACCTCTACTTCCACGTCATCCCCGCGCCGCGGACCATCTTCAGGCACGTGCTGCGCCTGCCGCCTGGGCATTACGCCTTGCTGGAAAACGGTCAGCTGACGGTCGCGCCGTACTGGGTTGCTGAGTTCACGCCAGCGCCGAGTGGAAATTTCGAGTCTCTGGCCGCGGAATTCCGCATCCTGCTCGAAGAAGCCGTCACGCGCCAGCTCGACGGCACGACGCCCGCCTGCTTCCTCAGCGGCGGCACCGACAGCTCCACCGTGGCCGGCATGATCGGCCGCGTCAGCGGCCGACCAGCCGAGACCTACTCGATCGGCTTCGAAGCCCAGGGCTATGACGAAATGGAGTACGCCCGCATTGCCGCGCGCCATTTCGGCTGCAAGCATCACGAGTACTACGTGACGCCGGCAGACCTGGTGCGCAGCGTGCCGGCCGTGGCCGCGTCCTACGACCAGCCCTTCGGCAATTCCTCCGCCCTGCCCGCCTTCTACTGCGCGGACGTGGCCCGTCGCGACGGCGTGACCCGCATGCTGGCCGGCGATGGTGGCGACGAGCTGTTCGGAGGCAACACGCGGTACGCGAAGCAGAAGGTCTTCGATGCCTACCAGGGCATACCGGCGATGCTGCGCAAAGACCTACTAGAGCCGCTCTGCGAGACTGGACTCATGCAAGGCCTGCCGCTGCTGAAGAAGGGGGCCAGCTACGTCAATCAGGCCAAGGTGCCGATGCCGGACCGCACCGCGACCTACAACCAGCTCGAACGCCTGGGGCTATCGGAGGTGCTGACGCCGCAGTTCCTTGCGCAGGTCGACCCCAGCGCACCGCATCGCCTGCAGCGTGAGGTCTGGGCCCAGGCGCGCGGCGGCGATCTCGTCGATCGCATGCTGGCCTTCGACTGGCGTTTCACGCTGGCCGACTGCGACCTGCCCAAGGTGGTGGGCACGACGGCGCTGGCTCGCGTCAGCGTCGGCTTCCCCATGCTGGACAGCGATCTTCTGGCGTTCTCGATGCGCCTGCCCACCCGCTACAAGGTCAAGGGCCTCAAGCTGCGTTGGTTCTTCAAAGAGGCCCTGCGCGGCTTCCTACCGGACGAGATCATCACGAAGAAGAAGCAGGGCTTCGGCCTGCCTTTCGGCGTCTGGCTCTTGAAGGATGCCGCGCTCATGAACCTGGCCCGTGACTCGCTGCAGGGCATCGTACGCCGTGGGTTCGTCCATGAAGCCTTCGTCACCCGGCTGCTCGAGCAGCGCCTGGGTGAGCACGCCGGCTACTACGGCGAGATGGTCTGGATCTTGATGATGCTGGAACAGTGGCTGATCGCCAAGGCTCCGGGCTATCGCTGCTGATCAGAACAGATTACGCAGCATGCGCAGGCCGAAGCGGGTGCGTGTGGTGTCCCAGGGCGTGAAGCGTGGTAGCTGGAAGCGATCCGTACCGGCATGCGAAGCGCCCCATCTCGTGGAAACCGCAGCGTCGAAGCCGAGCTCGCGAACCATCTCGGCATGCTCGGGCAGATAGTCACGGCCGGGCCGGCCATTGGGGTAGGCGAAGAGCCCGATGCGCTCCCCGAGCAGCATCTGCAGTTGCTCTCGTCCGGCGCTGATTTCTTCGCGAGCCGCAGCGGGGTCCAGGCGCGCGAGGATCGGATGGCTGACGGTGTGCCCGCCAATGGCAATGCCCTGGCCGCGCAGGCGGCGCAACTCGTCCGAGCTGAGCATCAAGTCGGTCGGCGGCGCGATGCCGCAAAGACAGGCCAGCGCCTCGGCTTTGGACACGCGCTCGGCAACGGGCAGGTATTTGATGGTGTCAATGACGTCGAGCGCGGCTCTGCGGCGGCTGAGTGCGGACTCCAGCTCGTAGAGTTTGAGGCCCAGTTCGCGGCCGTCGACACGCCCGCCTGGGGCCCTGCGCAGCACCTCGATCACCGTGTCGTTCCACATCCTGCCGCCGTCCAGAAATCCGGTGGCGACGAACACCGTGGCCGATAGGCCATGCTTGTGCAGGATGGGGGCAGCGATGTGCAGATTGTCCGCGTAACCATCGTCGAAGGTGATGCAGCAGGCCCGTGCCGGCAGGCGCCCCTGTGCGAGTGCCCGTACGGCCTCGGCCAGCGGCAACACGTTGAAGTCGCGTGCGAGCCAGCTGCACATCTCATCGAAGCGGCCTGCGTGCATCTCTTCAGGGAACAAGGGATCGAGCTCTGGCTTGACACGATGAAAGATCAGGGTGGACAAGCGTGCACCCGCGCCCGCCGGAGAAGCAAGCCCGAAGGCGGTGCTCATGAGGCTCATGCAAGCGCCTTCGGCACGTCCGGCACCGCATCGGCGGCCTGCTGTTTTTCTTCCTTCCAGCCCTTGCGCTCGAGCCAGCGCCAGGCGACCACGACAACGACGAGAATGTTGTATGGCAGGTCGTAGTAGGACAGGCTCAGGAACGCACCGCCGACGGCATAGCCCAGCAAGCTCACCTGGCACATGCCCCCGAGATCGGATACCCACTGAGTCTGCGGCAGCTTGCGCCCTTCGCGGAACAGCTTGCCGGCGCGGTTCCAGACAAGAATCCAGATCAGCAGGAAGAGGAACAGACCAATGAAGCCCTGCTCGCCCAGGACCATGAAGTAGATGCTGTGCGCCGCATGGATGTCGGTGGGGTCGGGCGCGTACTTGGCGAACACCTCGGCGGTGTAGATCATGAAACCGCCGCCGAAGAAGTTCGCCTTGGCCAGGTTGAACGCCATCCACCAGGCATTGATACGCCCCAGGGCGCTGCTATCTTGGTCATAGGTCTTGATGGTCGACATGCGATCCGACCAACTGTCGGGCATGAACAGGATCACCGCCACGCCGAGCAGCAGCAAGACCACGCCCATCGCCACCTTGTGCTTGCCGCGAACCCAGAGCATCAGGAACATCGCCAAGACGGCGAGCAAGGCCCCGCGCGACTGGCTTCCCAGGGCTGCCACGGCGCACAACAGCATGCTGGCGCCCAAGGCGCGGTTCGCCCAAATGTTCTTGACCTGCAAGCGCAGGAATTCGATCAATGGAATCACGATCACCAGGGCCAGAGCGACTTCGTTGTTGCCACCGATATAGGTGTTTTCGGGCCCCCAGACGCGATAGCTGCCACCGGTGGCGATGGTGAAAATCCCGCCCTTGACGCCGAAGAAGGCGAGCGAGCCGGCCATGACCCATACCATGGCCATGATGTGCTGCCGGCTGTAAAGGACTACCAGGGAAACGAGGATCATGAAGTCGATCTTCATGACGCGCGACCACAGCTCCATGCTGTCGGCCAGGTAGATGGAGAACGGCAGTGTGATGCACATCCAGAGCATGAACAGCATCAGCACGGCCGACTCGCGCGTCACGAAGAAGCTCCGCTTGTCCTTGGTCAGCAGCACGCCCAGCAAGGTAGCCCCGGCCATGGCAGCCGCCACCGGCATATCGCTCATGCGCCAGCTCATGGCGTGAGGATTCATGGTGCTGATCCAGGTCCAGCCGAGCACGCCAATCCACGGATGGCGCAACGCCTGAAAGATCAGTACCAGCAGAATGGAGGCGAGCAGCAGGTCACGCATGAAGATCCTCGTCCATCAAGCCAGCCGGCCAAAGAGCGCCAGCTGAGCGTCAGAGGTGCTCTGCCAGCTGAAACCTTCGGCATAGGCACGGACGGCTGCCCGGTTCGTGCCGGCCTCGAGCAGGTCCAATATCGCAGCAGCAAATGCCTCGCCGGATCGTTCCGCAACGAGCCGACCGCCGCTCCCCGCCCCGACGACCTCGGGCGTTCCCCAGATCTGCGTGGCCACCACCGGCGTACCACAGGCCATGGACTCCAACAGCACATTGGCCCAGCCCTCGCGGCTCGAACCGAGGATCAGGACGTCGGCGGCTCCATACCAGTAGAGCAGCTCCGCATTCGGCTGCCCGCCCGCGAAATGCACATGCGCCGCCAGGCCCAGCCGTTCGGCCAGGGCCTCCAGACGATGGCGCTCCTCGCCGGTGCCGACAATCATCAGTCGGGCGGCAGGATGGGTAGGCAGGAGCCTGGCCAGCGCCTCGATGGCTACATGGTGGCCCTTGCGCTCGATCAGGTAACCCACCGACAGCATCAGGGGCGAACCCTGCTGCCCGATGCGCTGCCGGCATTGCTCTTGCGGTAAGGGACGAAAGCGCTGCAGGTCCACGCCGTTGCGCATCACGTGGAGCTTGGCTTCGTCCACGCCCCAGCCCCGCAGCACATCCACCAGCGCGTTGCAGACCCCGATCGAGCCGGACGCGCGGCCAGCGGCCCATTGCATCATCCGACGCGGCAAGCGGTACTGCGGGATCAGGTTGAGGTCGGTGCCGCGCGCGGTCACTGTGAAGGGCTTGCCGAACCATCGCGCCAGCAAGGCCGCAGCAACGCCGTCGGGATAGTAGTAGTGCGCATCGATCACGTCGAAGTCGAAACCTTCGTCGAGCAAGCGCTGCACTGAGCTGCGGGCACCCAATGCGAGCATCAGCGGAGCCACGGTCATGCCGACCTTCGGCGGCAGCGCGTAACGCGGATGCTGAACGTCGATCCCGTTGTGCGTCTCACGCCTTGGCGTGCGTGCCATGCGGGCGCGATCGCCGAAGCGCTCGTTCTTGGACGGGAACCAGGGCACAGGAGCCACGACCCGGGAGTCGATCCGGCCGGTCTTGAGCAATTCGCGCAGACGCGTCTCCACAAAGATGCCGTGACTGGGCCGGACACTGCTCGGGTACAGCGTCGAAAAGGTCAGCACACGCAGCTTGCCGCTCATACGCCAGCCTCACCATGCAGGGTGTCGATGCAGATCTGCTCAAAGACGCGCCCCACGCGCTCCTGTCCGAAGCGTGTCTCCACCAGCTTTCGCGCGTCGACAGACAGACGCTGGCGCAGCGCGGCATCGTCGAAGAGTCGCAGCACGGCAGCGGCGATCGACGCCGCATCGTCGCAGCGCAGATAGTGCTGGTCGGGTTCGGCCTCCAGGCCTTCGATGCCGACGGTGGTGGAGACCACTGGGCAGCCCAGGGCCATACCCTCGTAGGCCTTGATACGCGTGCCGCCGCCCACTTGCAGCGGGATGACGAAAGCATGGCCGCGATGCACGTAGGGCCGCACATCGTCCACCGCCCCGGTCAGCTCGACACTGGGCATCCGGGCCGCCATTTGCACAAGGCTGGCCGCCGGCGAGCGGCCGACGACGAGAAAGCGCGCCTCAGGCCGCGCGTTCAGCACCAGCGGCCAGACCTGGCGGAGGAAGAAGCTCACGCCATCGATGTTAGCGGCCGAATCCATCGAGCCGGTGAACACGGCCGTGGGCGGAACCTCGGCCGTGACGGCGGGTGGTGCCTGCCAGAAGTAGTAATACGGATCCACGCCGGTGGGAATCGCGCTGGCACGGGAGACGCCGTACTGCTGCCGGAAGTGCGCGGCGTCGCGCTCCGACACGGCGATGACGGAGCGAAAGCGCCGCAGCGACCTCCCCTCGAATCTCTGCATCTTGCGGTGCTGGGCCGCCCAGATGCGGCGCATCAGGTGCTTGCCGCTTTGCTGCGCGTGACGGGCGAAGATTTCCGCCTCTACGTTGTGCGTGAAGCAGATCGTCGGCAGTTCGACGTCCTCGGGCATGAGCACCGCACCGTGCACGAAATCGATCAACAGCAGGTCCGTGCGACCGTTCTCGAGCACCTGACGCACGGCGTCGCGCCCCTGCCGGGTCCGGTCGGCCACCACGTTGACGGGCAGCTCGTCGAGCAGGTCCAGCGCACGGCGCCAGCGCGGCGGCGGCTTGGCGGGCGCCCAGTGGACGAGTTCGTCGCAGACGCTCTCCAGCTCGGCGCGCCAGCCGTTCAGCTGCTCGGGCGTGGCCGGGCAGACAAGCACGAGCTCAAAGAAGCCGCCCTTGAGCTGCCGCAAGATGTTGGTCGTGCGGATCTTGCCGCCCGCGTCGTTCGGGAACAGGAACAACGGAGAAACGAAGACCAGGCGCGGCTTCTTCACCAGCAGATGCCCTCGTACTGGGCGCCACAGTCGCGCAGCTCGGCATAGCCGGAGAGGTCGACGATGCGTTTGTCCTTGGCGCGCGAGACGATGGCCTTGCGGGCCTCCGCGTCGGCGTGGCCGATCACGATGATCTCGGCCTGATCCAGCACGGCTTCCGGGGAATCGAGCAGCAGGCGATCCAGGTGAGGGATCTCGCGCTCCACAAACTCCTTGTTCTTGCCGAGCAGCCGGCTGAGCTTGACGTTGCGGTCGAAAATGCGCATCTCGAAGCCCTTGCCCAGCAACTGCTCGGCCAGCGCGACCAGGGGCGAGTCGCGCATATCGTCCGTGCCGGGCTTGAAAGCCAGGCCGAACAGTGCCACGCGGCGGCGGCCATCGCGCGCGATCAGGCGATAGGCGGTCTTGACGTGCGCCTCGTTGCTGTCGAGCAGGCCGGCCACGGCCGGCACGGCCACGTCGCGGTCGCGCGCCAGTGTGAGGAAGCCCTTAACCTCCTTTGGCAGGCAGGACCCCCCGAAGGCGAAGCCCGGGCGCAGATAGGCCGGCGAGATGTTGAGCTGGGTGTCCTGGCAGAAGATCTTCATGACCTCGCGACCGTCGAGACCGCAGGCCTTGAGCACCGAGCCGGCCTCGTTGGCGAACACGATCTTCATGGCGTGGAAGACGTTGCACAGGTACTTGACGGATTCGGCCACCTTGCAATCGGTGCGCACGAAGGCGCCCGGCAGGCCCTGGTACATGGCCTCCAGCACGGCATAACCTTCAGGATCGACGCTGCCGATGACGGTCTGCGGCGGCTGGTGGAAGTCCTTGACCGAGGATCCCTCGCGCAGAAATTCGGGGTTGAAGACGAGGGAGAGCCGGTCGCCGACCTTGCGGCCCGCGGCGCGTTCGAGCAGGGGTTGGAGGCGATCTTGCGTCGTGCCTGGGGCTACCGTACTGCGCAACACCACGGTGTGGGCGCCCGGCTTCTTGGCCAGGACCCGGCCGATGGACTCGATCACGGCATCGACCGCGGTGAGATCGGGCTCATAGTTGGGCTTGGACGGCGTGGCCACGGAGATCAGCGAGACCTCGGAGCCCATGATGGCGGCCTCCAGGTCCTCAGTGGCACTGAGGCGGCCGGCCTGGACGGCGCAGGCGATCAGCTCGTTAATGCCCTCCTCCACCACCGGCGACTGGCCGTCGTTGATCATGCGAACCTTGAGCGGATTGGTGTCGACACCGATCACCTCGTGACCCAGCTCCGGCAGACAGGCACAGGACACCGCACCGACATAGCCAAGACCGAAGATCGAAATTTTCACGGGGGCCCCTTCTCGTTGTCTGTCTTCAGGCAGCCAGCGCCGTCGCGGCCGGCTGCTCGCCCATCACATTGCGCAGGAAGGCGTCGTACATCAGCAGCGTCCACAGCGGCGTGCTGTGATCGCGGGCGCCACTCTCATGCTGCTCGATCAGCTGGCGCAGGCCGCCCAGGTCGAACCAGCCGGAATCGGCGAGCGGGCCGGCCAGCAGCGAGTCGCGCACGCGCTGGCGCAGCGGGCCGCGGAACCAGCGCACCAGCGGCACGGCAAAGCCCATCTTGGGCCGGTACATGATGTCGGCCGGCAGATGCGGCTCCATCGCCTTCTTGAGCAAGAACTTGCTCTCGTTGCCGCGCAGCTTGATCGAGGACGGCAGCGTGGCCAGCCACTCGACGAGCTCGTGGTCCATCAGTGGCTCGCGCACCTCCAGCGAATGGGCCATGCTGGCGCGGTCGACTTTGGTGTTGATGTCGCCGACCAGGTAGGTGTGCAGGTCGATGTACTGGATCAGTGCGAGTGGATCCTCGGTGTCGGCGCGGGCCGCATAGCGCGCGAAGACCTCTGCGGCGTCATAGCCGCCGAGCTCGCGCCGGAAGCGGTCGCTGAAGACGCGCTCGCGCTCGGGCTGGCGGATCAGGCTCATGCTGTGGAAGTAGGCTTCCACCGAGTTGCGTGCCAGTGCCTGGAAGGTCGTCTTGGCCCGGAACACACGCGGCGCCCAGTCAGCCTTGGGATAGAGCTGCCCCAGGGCACCGAAGATCGGCCGACGCACGCCCAGCGGCAGGGCCGAGCGCAAGCGCTCCTCCATCATGTGCAGCTTGTAGCGGCGGTAGCCGCCCAGACTTTCGTCGCCGCCGTCGCCCGAGAGCGCCACCGTCACGTGTTTGCGCGCCAGTTGGCAGACCCGATACGTGGGGATGGCGGAGCTGTCGGCATAGGGCTCGTCGTAGAGTCGGGCCAGGGTGTCGATGAGGTCGAAGTCGTCGCTTTGCACCGTCTCCACACGGTGATTCGTGCGGTAGCGGTCCGCCACCTGCTGCGCGAACATGGCCTCGTTGTAGGCCGGGTCATCGAAGGCGATCGAGCAGGTGTTGACGGGCTCAACGCTTTCGCCGGCCATCATGGCCACGACGGCGCTCGAATCGACACCGCCCGAGAGGAAGGCGCCCAGGGGCACCTCGGCGATCATCCGCAGACGGACCGATTCGCGCAGGCGGCGCGTCAATTCTTCGCAGGCCTCGGTATCGCTGATCTTGGCGTCGAGCGTGAAGCGAACGTCCCAGTACTCGCGCGGCTCGCCCACGGTCTCGCCGCGGCGGATCAGCAGGGTGCTGGCCGGCGGCAGCTTCTTGGCCTGGCGGAAGATGGTGCGCGGCTCGGCCACATAGCCCAGCGCGAAGTACTCCTCCACCGCCAGCGGGTCGATCTCCCGTTTGAGGCCTGGGTGGGCCATCAGGGACTTGAGCTCGGAGCCGAATAGGAGCAGGCCGTCGTCCGTCAGCGCGTAGTACATGGGCTTGACGCCCAGGCGGTCGCGTGCCATGAAGAACTGCTGCTTGTTGCGGTCCCAGATCGCAAAGGCGAACATGCCGCGCAGGCGCTTCACGCAATCCGCGCCCCAGGCCTCCCAGGCGTGGACGATGACCTCGGTGTCGCTCTTGGTGTGGAAGCCGTAGCCCAGCGCCTGCAACTCGGCCATCAGGGACTGGTAGTTGTAGATCTCGCCGTTGAAGACGATGACGACGCTGCGGTCCTCGTTGAACAGCGGCTGCTGGCCGGTGGCGATATCGATGATGGACAGGCGGCGGTGGCCCAAGCCAAGCCCCTGCTCCAGATGCAGCGAGCCCTCGTCGGGGCCGCGGTGCTGCTGAGAGTCGTTCATGCGCTGGAGCACGGCGCGATCCATCTCGCGCTGGCTCCGTGTGTCGAAAATGCCGGTGATGCCGCACATGGTTCGTACCCTCTCAGCTGGCGAGCGCCAACGGCTGGCGCTGCTGCAGCTGCCGGTCGTAGATGCCCTGGTAGTTGCGGACCATCGCCGCCATGCTGAAGCGGCGTTCGATGCGTTCCCGCCCGCGGCAGCCCATGGCCTTCACGGCGTCCGCCGCCGTGGCCCAATCTTGCAGCGCCTGCGCCATTGGCGCCACCTGTGCGGCGGGCACGAGCACGCCGGTGCTGCCGGCCTCAATCAGATCGGCGTTACCGCCCACGTCGGTAGCCAGCACCGGCAGGCCACAGGCCATCGCCTCGAGGATGGTGTTGGAGATGCCTTCGGCCAGCGAGGGCAGGACGAAGGCGTGCAGGCCGCGCAGGATGGCCGGCACATCCGAGCGTTCGCCAGGCAGCCAGGCCAAATCGGCCATGCCGGCCCCCGCCAGCAAGGCGCTCGCGCGTTCGCGCAAGGGGCCTTCGCCGACCATCACCAGCCGCGCGCGATCGCGCAGCTCCGGCACCGCGCGAAGCATCTCGATGAAGGCACGCGCCAGCAAGGTCTGGTCCTTGACCTCGGCCATGCGGCCCACGGTCCCGACGATCCAGTGCCGGCCCGGGTCGAAGGGGCAGCCCTCGATGCGGTCGGGGCCGTCGGCCGCGGGATGGAAGCGCAGCGCGTCCACGCCGTTGTAGGTTTGCGTGATGCGATCGGCCGGCACGTGGATCGCATCGGTCAGATAGACCTGGAGGTCGCGCGACAAGGCCACGTAGTGATGCACGAAGGGCCGGTAAAAGCGGCGCACGCGCTGGTAGGTCTTGTTGGAGCCGTCCAGGTCGCCGACGTCGCGGCCATGCTCTCCGTGAATGCGCACCGGCACGCCCGCGGCCCAGGCCGGCAGTTGCACCTCCAGCGCCGACAGGTTGCGGCTGTGCACGACGGCGGGCCGCAGGCGGCGGAAGATGCGAAAGAGCTTGGGGAACTGCCAGAGCCCCTGCCCCGGCGGCTTGTTCAGTGCGATGAACTCCACGTCCTTGCGCTCCACCCGTTGCCGAAAGTCCGTCACCTCGGTCAGCGCCAGCACGGCGTGGCGATAGGCGTCGGCCGGCATGTGGTTGATCAGGTTGACGACGCCGTTCTCCAACCCGCCCGTGTCGAAGCGGTTCATCACATGAACGATGAGCGGGCGGGGGTCGTGACTCATGGGGGGGTTAGAGACGCCAGAGCTTGTAGCCGGCAGCCAGCAAGGATTGCGAGTTGAAGGCCGCCTTCACGTCGATGAAGGCGCCTCCCTTGACGAGCTTGGCAGCGATGTCTTCCATGCTCAGGTTCAGGAACTCGTGGTGAGAGACGGCCGCCACGATGGCGTTGGCCTTCGGCAACTCGGCAAAGGGCAGCAGGCGCACACCGTACTCGTGCATGGCTTCCTCCACCTCGGCCTGCGGATCGCTGACGAACACGTCCACGCCATAGCTCTGCAGCTCGCGGATGATGTCGATGACCTTGGAGTTGCGCAGATCGCCGCAGTTTTCCTTGAAGGTCAGGCCCAGCACGTTCACCCGCGCTCCCTTGATGTAGGAGCCGGCCGAGATCATCTGCTTGATGGTCTGCTCGGCGACGAACTTGGCCATGCCGTCGTTGATGCGCCGGCCTGCCAGGATGACCTGCGGGTGGTAGCCCAGCATGTCGGCCTTGTGGGTCAGGTAATACGGATCCACGCCGATGCAGTGGCCGCCCACGAGACCCGGCTTGAACTTGAGGAAGTTCCATTTGGTGCCGGCGGCCTCGAGGACTTCGGAGGTGTCGATGCCGATCTTGTCGAAGATGATGGCCAGCTCGTTCATCAGCGCGATGTTGAGGTCGCGCTGCGTGTTCTCGATGACCTTGGCGGCTTCGGCGGCCTTGATGCTGGAGGCGCGGTGCACACCGGGGACGATGATGGTCTCGTAGAGCTTGGCGACCTTGTCCAGTGTTTCTGGCGTGTCGCCGGAGACGATCTTGAGGATCTTGGTGAGCGTGTGCTCCTTGTCGCCGGGGTTGATGCGCTCGGGACTGTAGCCAACAAAGAAGTCCTGCTTCCACTTGAGGCCTGATTCGCGCTCGAGAATGGGGATGCACACCTCTTCCGTGGCGCCGGGGTAGACCGTGCTCTCGTAGACGACGATGGCGCCCTTCTTCAGATTGCGCCCAACGCTGATGCTGGCGCCGATCAGGGGCTTGAAGTCGGGGGCGTGGGCCTCGTCGACCGGTGTGGGGACAGCCACGATGACGTAGTCGGCCTCGCGCAGCATGGCACCGTCGTCGGTGTAGATCGCTTGCGTGCCGGCCTGGACCTCGGCATCACTGAGTTCACGCGAGGGGTCGGTGCCGCGCTGGCAGGCCTCGACCTTGTGCCTGGCAATGTCGAAGCCGATGGTGCGCACATGCTTGCCGAACTCCACCACCAGGGGCAGGCCCACATAGCCCAAGCCAATCACTGCAACGGTCATTTCTGCGCTCTCCTAAGAAACTGCTTCCCGCTCAAGAGATCGATTGTCGCCGAGCCCTCGCGTCGGCCGAGGCCTTCACACCCTGAAGCCAGCCTTCCAGCAACACAAGGTTGTCACGCAAGAATGCATTTGCTTGCGCCTCAGCCTGATCCGACCGCGCTGCGTAGACCACCAGCACCGCTGCGTCGTCGCCATGACCGGTCAGGCGTGATAGCGCGCCGTGGACCTTGGCCATCACGTCGCTGCTGATCCAGCGACCGTTCACCCAGTAGACCTGGAAGGCGCGCAGACGGGTCGGCGCGGCTTCTTCTTCCGCTCTCGTGTCGCGCATGTCCACCGTGCGCAGCGCCAGGCTCACATTGCCCACCTGCACCGTCGCGGCGCCGGTGGCCGTGGAGCGCCACAGCTTGGACGATGGCTGCACCAGCACGTTGTTGGAGGACACCAGCTTGCTCGCATAGTCCTGATGGCGGTAGTAGGCGATGTAAACACCCAGGGAAACGCCCGCGGCGTTGCGATAGCGCTGTTGGATCTCGGCGCGCGGGTTCTCAAAATGTGGCTTGTATTCGTCGGCCGACAGCGCGTCGGGCCGCCAACCCTGGCTGTCGAGCTGCGGAGGCTGCAGGGCCGAGATCACGGGAGGCGTACCCGCGTCCATGCGCTGCAGGGCAAGGACCGGCAAGGCCAGCAGGGCCAGCGCGGCCACCACGGCCGCCACTGCGCCAGGGCTGCTCGGTGCCCGCGCTTCGGGCTTGGGCACGGCCGGCGGCGCATCAGGCTCCGCCCAGCGCATACCGATGATGAACAGCACCAGCATCACCACGCCGAAGAACAACCAGCCGTAGATGATGTGGTCGACGCCGGTGGCCAGGCTGTTGTTGGATAGATGCCCGAGCATCACGATCATGTAAGCACGCAGCCAGTTGGCCAGGATGGGCAGGGTCGCAGCAACCGCTACGAACAACAGCCGCCGGCGCAAGCTTCGGTAGTTCAGGTACGCGAAGAGCGTGCCAACCATGACCGACGCGATCAGGTAGCGCACGCCGCTGCAAGCCTCCACCACGGACCAGGATCCGGTAGGAATGACGAAGGATAGTCCCTCGCGATAGACGGGCACGCCCGAGGCCCGCAGCGCCGCGACAGTGAAGTTGGCCGTCCACTCCATCATGACCGGCAGCATGAACTCGCCGATCGGCACGGAGAAAAACAGGAAGAGCAGCGGAAAGGCGATCAGCCGGGTGACTTGCCAGCCGAGGCACAGCGGCACCGCCAGCACCAGCATGGCGGTGAAGGCGAGTTGCGTCACGGCATTGACAGCCACGAGTTCGCCCAGCAGCCAGCCCAGGCCCAGCAGCGCCATGGGCAGGAGCACCCAAGGCATTGGCCGCGGTTCGAAGCGGGCCAGGTCCTCGCGGCGGCGCCATATCAGCCAGAGCGCGATGGGCGGCACCACGAAGGCGTGAGCGAAGGTCCCGGAGCGGTCCCAGATCTCGACCATGGCCAGCCCCGTACGGCCGTAGAGCAGCAAGATCGCTGCCAGGACCAGCAGCAGACCGGGCAATGCGCGGCGCCAAGGCTCCGGGATGCGGGACAGGCTCATGCAGTCTCCTTTTCTGCCAGCAAGGCATCTAGATGGCGGTCGACGACCGAGAGGTGGGCATCCCAGCTGAAGCGGCTCAGCACGCATTGGCGACCCGCAGCGCCCACGCGAGCTGCCAGCGCACGGTCCTCGATGAGGCTGGACAGGTGCGCCACGTAGTCCTCGGCGGAATCGGCGGGCAGCAACTCGGCGAGCGTGGGATCCGGGCTGATGACTTCCGCGCAATTGCGCGCGACGACCACGGGCTGGCCCATAGCCATTGCCTCCAGGACCTTGTTCTGGATGCCTCGCGCCACGCGCAGAGGCGCCACCACGGCCGCAGCATGCTGCAGGTAGGGGCGAACGTCGGGCACCGTACCGGTCACCTTGATGCCCGGCTGCTGAGCCAAAGCCTGAACCGCGGGCGCCGGGCTGCGCCCGACGATGTGGAAGCGCAGTGTCGCAAAGCGTTGCCGCAACTGCGGCAGTACGGCTTCGGCAAACCAGCTGACGGCATCCACATTGGGCCAGTAGTCCATAGCGCCCGTGAACACCAAGGGGATTTCATCGGCCTGGAAAGGATTCGGGCGCGCGTCATCGGGCGCGAAACGATCGGCATCGACACCGTTGCCGAGGACGTCCAGCTCGGCGTCGAGTCCGGGCGAAAGCTGCCGGAACAGGGCCACCTCGTTGGCCGTGACGAAGAAGCTGCATTGCGCTGCCCGCGCCGCTTCCTGCTCGAATGCGAGGAGCTTGCGCCCTTCCCTCGCATAGACCCACGACATGGGCCAGCGGTGCTGGGGCGCGTACTGGGTCCATTTGGCCGAATCGACGTCGGCAAAATTCAGCAGCATGGGCAGCTCGGGAAAGACCATGGCGTACTGGGCCATGACGCCGGAATAGATCACCGATGCATCGAGCGGCACACGCGTGGCCAGATCCCGGGCCCAGCTCATGAGCTGAGCCTTCCGGTAAAAAGGCAGGCTCAGGGCTTCGCCGCTGAGCAAGCCACGCGCGCTGCCGATCTTGGCCACACCGGGGTGCAAGGGAACGGCACGCACCTCCGCGCACAGGCTGCGCAGCACGTCCACGTATTGCCAATCGTCCGGATCGTCGACGAAGGTGCCCAGATAGATCTTGTGGCGCTTCGCCAGATGCGCAAGCAGGTGGTAGGAGCCGAGCTTGTCGCCCTTGTTCGGCGGGTACGGCAGCCGGTGCACGAAGTAGAGCAGGTTCGACATGGCGTCGCCTCAGCCCAGGTTGCGCACGATGAAGGGCCCCAGCCAGTTCGCCACGCCGATCGGCAGCTTGCGCCAGGTCTTGATCAGGAGCTGGTACTTGGGGTTATTCGGGTTGTTCTGGGGTACCGACTCGCGCTTGAACAGGCAGTACTCGTAGCTCAGCGGCGTGGGCTCGAATCCCCAGTTCTTTTTGAAGGCAAAGGAGCCCGTGCCTTGCTTGCTGCGCCCGTAGTCGAAGACCTTGAGCCCGCGCGCGCAGGCACGGCGCATCAGCTCCCAGTACTTGAAGTCGTTGGCGGCCAGGTCGCGCGCTGATTCGTCGTCGCCCGCGTAGTAGGGCAGGCATTCGTCGCGGAAGTAGAAGCTCAACACGCTGGAGAGCGGGCGGCCATCGGGCGCACAGACGGTCAGCACCTCGGCATCCTGGCCAAACGTCCGCAGCAGCGCCGCGAAGTAGCGCTTGGGCATGGCGGGCGTGCCATGGCGATGGACATTGTCTGCGTAGAGCGCGAAGAAGTGATCGACATTGGCATCCAGTCGCGAGCTCAGGCCGTTCTTGATGCCCTTGCGCACCATGGCTCGCTGCTTGCGCGGGATCGCCAACATGTTCGCCTCTTCGTCCGGCAGGATCTCCTTGCGGAAGGTAACGTACAAGTCCTGGCGCGGCCAGTCGGCGTGGCGCGTGTTCACATTGCGCAGCTCCAGATGCTCAGCGCCCAGCTCCAGGCCGATGCGCCGGGCTTCTGCTTCGAGAGCCAGAGCCGTTTCTTCATCGCTCGCAGCCACGCCGCCGTAGACACCGAAGGGCAGGCTCACAAGAGCATGGCCAAAGAGCCTGCTCTTCACCTGCGCAAGGGGCAGCACGCCGAGAATCTGCCCTGCCCGCTCGGCATAAAGGAAAAAGCCGCGGTGGCCGAATTGCTCCTCGATCAGCGTGAGCCAGGCCGAGCGGTGGAAGAAGCTGGCCTGCGGGCAGGCGAACACGAAGTCGTCCCAGCGCCGGGCAATATCGGCTTGCCGCGCCGTGAGGCGCTTGATCTCGAGCGGCGCGCTCATTCAGTTGCGCCCGAGGAAGATCTGGTCCATGCGCCCCCAGGCAAAATCGGACAGCAGCTGCGCGATGCGGGCATGGGTACGGGCGATGTTGACGTAATGACGGAAGCGCGTCTTGCCATCGATGCCCGCAATGCGCGGCTGCTGAGGATCGATCTCCCAGGGGTGGAAGTAGAAGACGGCCGCCTGCTGATCCCTCTCGTTGACCTGCCGGATCATCCAGCGGGAGAGTGCATAGGGAAGCAGCCGGAAGTAGCCGCCACCGCTGGACGGAAGGTTGCGGCTGAACATGCGCAGCGTGGTCACGGGCACTTCGAGCAGGCCGTCGCGCACCGGGTAGGCGAAGCGCGGTGAATCGGGCATGCCATAGTGGTCGTGGGCGATGGGGTAGACGCTGGAGCTGTAGCGGTAGCCGGCTTCCTGCAGCACATCGAAGGCCCAGAGGTTGCCGTCACCAATGGAAAAGCTCGGCGCGCGGTATCCCCGAACCGGCACACCGCCCAGGTCCTCGAGCAGCTTCTTGGCGCGGCCGACGTCTGCGGCGAAGGCGTCGCGGTTCAGCTCGCTGGCGCGCTGGTGGCCGTAGCCATGGCTGGCGAGCTCGTGCCCGCGGGCCACGATCTCCCGCACGACCGCGGGGTAGCGCTCGGCGATCCAGCCCAGGGTGAAGAAGGTGGCCTGCGTGCCTCGCTCGTCGAGCAGGTCCAGGATCAGCGCCATGTTGCGCTCAACGCGGCATTCGCGACGATCCCAGTCACCGCGATCAATGTACGGGGCGAATGCCGAGACCTGGAAGTAGTCTTCCACGTCGATGGTCATCGCGTTGCGGATGACCTTGGCATCGTTTCGCATCAGCATGGCCGCAGGCGCTCAGTCGGGCTTGGCGGCTGCCGTGACCAGCTTCTGAAGCAGGTCCAACGTACGCAGATTGATGCGCTCGAGCCGGTTCAGGCTGGCCTCCAGGCGCGCCAGGCGGTCTGCATACTGCTGCTCGCCGAGCGTGGCGATCTCGCCGACAAGCTCTCGCGCCGCATGGCCGTTGACCTTGAGCTTGCCGACCTCGGCCAATCGTACGTCGGCCAATCGTGCATCGGCCAAACCGCCGGCACCTGTGTCGATATCGACCTCGGTGATCGGGCCGCTGGGCACCTTGGATTCCTGGGCGATGTCGTTGAGCACTTCATCGACATCCGATTGCTGCAGGTGCTGACGCTCGGCCATGAAGCCCAGCAGCAGCAAGCGGTCGCACAGGGTGTTGATGCGGCGCGGGATGCCGCCGCTGGCCTTGTGGATGCTGGCAAAGGCCTCGTCGTCGAAGGTGGGTTTGCCTCTTGACCCGGCGCACTTGAGCCGGTGCTCGACATAGGCTCGCGTCTCGTCTTCGTCGAGCGGTCCAATGTGGCAGGTTGCCGCCACGCGCTGACGAAACTGCTCCATCTCGGCACTCTGCAAGATGCCCCGGAACTCAGGCTGGCCGACCAGGAAGGTCTGCAGCAGCGACTGGTTGTTGAACTGGAAGTTGGAGAGCATGCGCAGTTCCTCGACCGCGCGGGCGGTGAGGTTCTGGGCCTCGTCCACGATCAGCAAGCAGCGCTTGCCCTGGGCCGTCTGGCTGACGAGAAAGGCCTCCAGCGTCATCAGCAGCTCGGATTTGGCGAGGTCCTTGACGCGCACGCCGAAGGCCGAGCCGACCATGCGCAAGGTGTCGTCGGCATCGAGTTGGGTCGTGACCAGATTGCCGATCACGACATTGCTGCGATTCAGGCTGTCGAGCAGGCCCCGCAAAAGCGTAGTCTTACCTGCGCCGATCTCGCCCGTGATCACGATGAAGCCATCGTTGCGCAGCACGCCATAGTCCAGGTAAGCCTTGGCGCGGCGATGCTGCTTGCTTCCGAAATAGAAGTTTGGGTCCGGGCTGAGCTGGAAGGGCTTGCTGGTCAGGCCGTAAAAGGCTTCGTACATGGCCGCCCCTCAAAACAGCTGGACTAAATTGACCAAAGCCGCATTCTCCTGATAGCCCGTGGCACCTTGTGACTGCGCGTGGCGCAGGCTCACGCCGAGAGAGGTGCGACGGGCGAGTTGCGTGCTCCAGCTGGCGGTGGCGGTTCGCATCTGGACACTGTTGCCCAGGGCGCTGTTGCCACCGTTGCCGTTGTTGCGAAACCAGGAGAGGCTGATGCCCACATTGGAGATGGGCGTCAACTGATGCGACAAACTGCCGCTGACACCGCCCTGCGTGACGCTCGAGAACCGGCCCAGGTCTCCGCCGTAGATCGACGAAACGCCGAGCCGGCCCGTCACGCTGCGCTGCAGACTGAATATGAGCGTGGTGCGCACACCGCTGGCGGAATAGCTGAGCTGCTGCGAGCGCGCCAGCGTCGGTGCGTTGGTCAGGAAGGCTCTGTTGATCTGAGCATCCGGGCTGATGCCGTTGGCACTCAAGAAGGCGCGAACCAGCTGGTCGCGCTTGACCGGATCGGGTTCGATCGACGCGTACTGCAGAAACAGTACGTCGTACGCGCTGCCCAGGCTCGTCGCGCTGAGTTGCGGCACCTGGCTCGCCGTCTGGGTGTCTACATAGCGCAGCGCCGAACGTGCCAGCCTGTACTCCACGTTGACGCTGTGCGTGTCGCCGTAGACGTGGTGCATCCACTCGCCGGACGCCCGGACCCGCGGCGACGGCACCCAGTTCACACTGCCGCCGTAGATCGAACTGGTCTGGTTCGTGCCGATCTGGTAGTTGCTACGTTCTACCCCGCCGTGAAGCGAGGCGGACAGATCCACGTCGTATTGGTAGCTCAGGCCGAGCCAGGCCTGGTCATCGTTGCCCGCACTGGTGGTGCCCTGGAAGTTCGTGCTCTGGCTGACGAGGTTCGCAGACCAGTTGAGTTTGCCGCCGCTCAGGCCAGTCAGGACGGCCGAGCCGCCGATCTGGCGCGCATCGCCGAGCGTGCTGTGCCTGCTGCGACTATCCGTGGCCGTGGCCCGGATCACGAAGGATGCGAAAGAGCCCACGTGACCTTGGAGCGTCGGAGAAACGGAGAGCGTGGAGACCTCTGTGCGGTTCGTGCTGGCCAGGCTGGTGTCCACGGTCTGGGCCCCGAGGGCCGAGTTGGACACCTGCGAAATCAAGGCCGTCACGTCCACTTTCAGGACGTGCTGGATCAACTCGGCCGAGCCCGTCGCGTTCAGGCTCTGCTGAAGCCGGTCGGGCTGCCCGCCGCCGAAGTAGGCGATGCCGCTGAGCGCGTAGTCGAGCTTGCCAGTGATCAACCCTGCCCGGCTGCTCATGGTGATGCCCGGGCTCACGGTCATGACCACCCCCGCGTCGCGCTCGCCCGCGACCATGGCGACGTTGTCGGTGACGAGCGTCTGTAGAGTCAGGCGCGACTGGATCGTCGTGCCCCCGGCGCCCGCCACGCTGGTGCCTGCCACGCCAGCGCCCGCCACGCTGGTGCCTGCCACGCCAGCGCCCGCCACGCCGAATCCCGCCACGTCGGCGGCCCAGACTGATGGCGTCAGCGCTGGCAGGCTGATCAGCACGGCGCCGCACAAGCGGCGCCCCGCTTCAGGTCGGCTCCTTGGGAGCTTCATTGCCATAGCCGTAGCCATACCCATAGCCGTATCCGTAACCGTATCCATATCCGTATGCACCGGCGGCATTCTCGGCTGCTTGATTCAGCAGCAGCATCTTGACTGGACAGGACTCGATAGTGGCGAGCGCCTGCTGCACGGCGCTTTGCTGGGTCTTTTCGGCATGGACGACGACCACGATCTGACCCATATGGGAGGCGAGCACACGTGACTCGGTCGTTAGCAACAGGGGCGGCGAATCGAAGATGATGATCCGATCCGAATAGCGCTGCGCCATATCGTTGAGCATGTTCGTCATGGCATCGCTGGCCAGCATTTCCGTAGCGCGCGCTTGCGGCGTGCCGCTTGGCAGCAGCGTGAGCTTGTCGACATTGGTGCGCAACAGCACGTCGCTCATGTCGGCCGTTCCCTGGAGCACGTCGAGCAGGCCGGGGCCGGCAGGCAGGCCCAGCACCCGCAGCACCGAGGGGCGAGCGACGTCGGCGTCGACCAGCATCACGGTGTTATCCATCTCGGCAGCAATGCTGAGCGCGAGGTTGAGCGAAGTGAAACTCTTGCCTTCGCCGGCCAACGCACTGGTCACCATGATCAGGTTCGCGTGGTTGATCGAGGCGGCACCCTTGCCCATCGCGTTCTTGATCAGCGGGCGCTTGATGACGCGGTACTGGTCTGCAATATGGCTTCGGGGGACATGAGGCGCGATATACCCTTGCGCGGCAAGCGCCTCCAGGTCCAGCTCGACCCGCTTGGAAAGCGGTTTCGCGTCTGCGGCCTCGGCAGGCCCCGGAAGGCCGGCCGGCGCCGATACAGGCGCAGGTGGTGCCTCGGCCGCAGGTTGGAGCAGATTTTGCTCAGGGATTTCCACGCCGGCCTGGCGCAGTTGCTCCAAGCGCCGGGCCGCTTGTTCGATCAGGCTGCTCATATCAACTCACCTGCCGATTCTGAATAATCACCAGCACCGTCAAGCCCACGACAAAGAGCATGAGCAGGCTGCCGGACGCGGCGCCGAAGCGATAGAGGTCAAGCTTGGCCCGACGGCGATCGGCGTCCGTGGTGAGACGTGAGACAACGCCCAGGATGGGCAACTCGAGACGGATGCGCATCTCATTGGCGTCGTGAAAGACCGGACGAAGCTGGCTGGCTGCAAAGGCAGCGAACACTCCGGCAAACAAAGCCACCGCCAGCGCACCGGCCAGCAGCAGCAGGCGATTCGGCGCCACCGGCTGCGGAGACACGCGAGGCGGGTCGATCAGACGAAAGTCCGCCAGACTCCCCGCGGTATCCAGGTCGGTAGACATGCTAGCGGACTCTCGACGAGCCACCAGGTCCTCATAATTCTTCTTCTGGATCGCATAGTCACGATTCAGCTGCGAAGCCTCGGCCTCCAGTTGAGGAGCGGTCTTCAGAGACGAAAGCGCATGAGCGTAGCGCGACGAATATTCGTCCACCCGGGCCCTGAGAGAGGCCACCTGCACCTCCGAGCTGGCCAGAAGACGAGACAGCTCCAGGACGGCCGGGTTGCCACCGGTGCCGCCCGCAAGGCCCACGCTGGGCATCGCAAGCGCCTTCTTGCGCAATTCGGCCACCTCCTTGCGCTTGAGGTCCTCGAGATCCTTGATCAGCTTGCGCGTCGCGATCACATCGGGGTGCTGATCGGTATAGCGTTGCAGCAGCGCATCCAGATTGGAGCGCTGAGTCTGCAAACGGGCATCGAGCTCCGGCGTGGAGATGTCGGCCGTCGATTCTTCGAGCAGGCTCTGGACCGTGCTCTTGCCATCGGTCTTGCCGGTTCGAATCATCTCCAGTTGCTGCTTGGCGGCGTCGCGCGCATTGACGGCCTCGCGATACTCCAGGCGAGCACGCTCCAACTGCTGGCTCAGGTCGCCCAGTTGGGCGGCACTGTCTTTGCCATCGGCGGCAAAACGGTCGATATTGCGCAGCCGGAACTCCTTGACACGGTTTTCCGCCTCCTCGAGCTTGGCCTCATAGGACTTGATCTGCTCGTTCAGGAAGGAGGCCGCCGTTGCGGAATCCTTGCGCTGGCCGCTGAGGCTGGACTCGACAAAGATCTGCACCAGCGACTGCATGACGCGGCGCGCTTGCTCGGGCTGGGAATCTCGGTAGCTCAGGGTATAGAGGTTGTCGCCGCGCGCGGCGTTGATGGCGAGATTGCGCATCACCGTATCGATCAGGGCATCCTGGTCGGCCTTGGACTGGCTCTTGAGATCCAGGTCCGCCATGCGAACGAGCTTCTCCACGTTCGGACGGCTGATCAGCGTCTTGCTGAGCAAGCCGACCTGCTGCTCCACGTTGGGCTGCACCGCCAGCCCGGCCATCAGAGGCTTGAGGATCGACTGCGTATCCACGTAGATACGCGCCGAAGCTTCGTAGCGATCAGGCAGCACGAACACGACCACCGCAGCCACCAGGCCGGTCAGCCAGGCCACCGTCACGCCAGCCCATCGGTACTTCCAGGCGCGCTTCGCGATGGCCAGCGCTTGGGCAATCAATTGGTCCATGGGATGCTTTTCAAGAAGACCGGGACAGCGTCAGCCGCAATCCAAACGGTGAGCAGATCAAAAGAAGCTTTGCGGGATGACAAGAATGTCACCCGGCCGCATCTCGACATTGGCCGAGATATCACCACGGCGCAGCAGGTCCTTTAAACGAACCGAGTACTGCTTGTTGGGCCCTTCAGAAGTCCGCAGGATACTGGCGTGATTGCCATCGGCAAAGTCCGTGAGGCCGCCCACGGCAATCATCACGTCCAGCACGGTCATCTTCTGCTTGTAAGGCAGGAACAGCGGGCGCGCTGCTTCTCCCACCACGCGGATCTGTTCGCTGTAGGGGCCGACGAAATTGGTGACGATCACGGTGACGACGGGGTCCCGCACGTACTTGCTCAACTGCTTTTCGATGTCGCGGGCAATCTCCACTGAGTTCTTGCCCTGCGCGACGAGGTCGTCGATCAACGGCGTCGAGATCTTGCCGTCCGGGCGCACCGGAACCGACATCGACAACTCTGGATTGCGCCAGACAATGACGTTGAGGTTGTCGCCCGCTCCGACGACGTAGTTATAGTCGTCCTTGGCCGCCGAGGCCGGTGCAGCGGGATACTGGGGGCCGGCACATGCGACCAGAAGACTGGCCAAGCCCGCCAGAATCACCACGGACGGCAGGCGCCCGATCCATCCAAACGATCGCTTCATTGAAATCCCCCTGAACAGCGCCCCTAGCGCCGGTCCACAGATATCCGCGACAGAGCTCCCCAGCCCTTGCCGCGCAGTGATTACCCGTCCATGTTGCCACAGCGACGAACTCGGGCCCGACGGCCACTGACGGACTATCGGGATCCTAACCACACAATTCGTCACGGGAATCCTGAATACCCATCCATCCCGGGGATGAAACGACCGGGGGGCCGCCGACTCGGGTGGCTCAGCCTTGCTTGGCGACTGTTCGCCCTCGCAGCACCGGACGCACAAACATCAGGAGCAATTGTTGGAGCGGATTTGCATTTCCGAACGGTCGCCAGGCATGGCTGAACCGCTGCTGATACGCATCGAACTGCATCGACCAAGGGGCGGGCCGTAGCGGCCCCCGACCAAGAAGAATCTTGAGGACCGCGGTCCCCATCACGCCCGCACAGAGATTGCAAGCCATCATGGTCGATGGCCCGCGTTTCTCGGCAAAGCTGACCCCGCTCGGATCCACCAGATACCTGCGTTGCAGCATTGCCGGCGATAGGCCGGCGGCAAAGCGGGCATATTGCTCCTGCTCGTCGAATCCCTCCACCCGAAAATACTCTTCGAAGCTCATGCCGCCGGGCTTGAAGTAGAGGAATGCCACACCCATCCCCAGGGGAGCCGCCGTCAGCGCGGGAATGCCGCGCTCGTGGCAGGCCTTGAAGATCATCCGCCGCGCCGGCAGGGCAAAGAAGTCGATGCTGTCGACATACACATCGACGCCCTGGAGGAATTCGTCAAGGTTGGCCGCCGTCACGCCGTTGCCAAAGACCTTGACGTCGATCTCCGGGTTGATGTCAGCGACCGTTTCTGCCATGACCTCGGTCTTCGGGCGTCCGACCGTGGACATGAAGGCGCCGACCTGGCGGTTGAAATTGTGGACATCAAACTCGTCGAAATCCGCAATGTGCATGTGCCCGATCCCCAGACGAGCCAGGGTCACGGCGTGGATCGCGCCGACGCCCCCTGCGCCGGCGATGGCAACGCGGGCCCGACGAAGGCGCTCCTGTTCCTCATGCGTCACCCAACCGATGTTGCGCGAATAGGCTCGCTGGTAATCAAATTGAACTGCCATGCGATCTCCCGTCATTGCATGTGCCAGAAGAAAGCGGCTCGCCGGCGCGTCATGAGCAGGTCCGTTGACGGACTCAAGCGTGGCACACGCCACAGCCGCCTCTCAAGGCAACAAGACTACAAGCCATCACAATAAAGCAATTGGGCGAGCACCGGAAACCCGGCCTCGCCCAGCACTGGACCCTACCCAGAAAGTAAAGCAGCGCCCATGGCGCTGCTCTTCCTTATGCTCGGCCTCGCCACCCCGAAAGGGGTGTTCGAGACAAGAAGCTATCAGGCCTTGTTGCTGCGACGGCGCGCGAAGCCCAGCGCCACCAGAGCCAGACCGGCCATGGCCAGCGCCGAAGGTTCCGGCGTGTTGAAGACCGTGTTGGCCGAGCCACTCGAGAAGGCCGTGGTACCAGCCTGAACCACGACGCCCTCAAACTGACCCGAAGTCAGCGCAACGCTGTAGAACGGCGCCGGAGCGGTGAAGAAGTTCTTACCGTCAGTGGTCAGGGTCAAATCAACGGTCTGTCCAAACGCACCGCAGAGGTTGCCGCCGGTGCAGGTTTCGTATCCATAACCGAAGGTAGCGTTGCCCCCGCCCAGGCTCTTAACAGCGTCGCCACCGGTGGTGTAGGTCGACAGAGTATTGCCATCAACCAGGGCGTCGAATGTGGCGTTCGCACCCACGTCCAGCAGCAGGTTCAGCGAACCCGTGTCGAGATAGAAGGTTGCCGATCCGCCCGAACCCACCGCGTAGTGGCCAGTACCGAGGAACGTGGCCAAAAGGCCGTACTTGCCGCCCAAGCCGGATTGGTTGGCGTTGTATTGCACCGACTGGTTAGGCGAATTGTCCAACTTGAAGTAACTAGCCGTGAAGTTCAGGCTCACCGCAAAATGGGTCGCGTCCGTGAACGTCAGCGCTTCGTTGTACCCGCCGCCGATATCGTTGGCCACGAAGCTCGACAAGGTACCGCCGATGCCATAGCCGGTATTCGCCGGATTCACGGTAAACGTCGGATAGACCGGCGATGCGAAGGCCGGCACCGCGGCGGCCAGAGCAACTGCGGCAGTGGCCGCGGAAAGTAGCTTCTTGAACTTCATGGTTCGCTCCTTGGAATGGTGGCGTGACGAGCAACTAGACGAAGCTACTCAAGCAAACCGTGTGCCACCACAAAATTGTCAATACAAATCAATGTGTTATGAACATCTCACTCAAACCGGAAAAGGCGCATGTAAAACTTCCCGACAGCTGCACGTCCGGGTGCGGCCCGATCTCCTGCCGTATCAGTACTCCGGATGTCCGCTCAACAGCTGAGCGGCATACAGTGCCGGGATTGCATAGCTGATGCCGGTCGGCGAGCCGAGCGCGCTCTCCTTGCTCCCCTTGACCAGCACCATGTTCAAGATACCGATGACGGCGCCGGTCTGCATGTCCAGCACCGGGCCACCGCTATTGCCAGGATAGGCGGTGGCATCAAGCTGATAGATGTCGAAGCTGCCGTTTCGCAACTGCCGCACGGCACGCTCGTTGAGGCCGGACGAACCAGGCGCCGGCAAGGCAATGGGTGTCACGGCAGAAACGGTGCCGCGATGCGTAACGGTAGAAAACCCGAGCGCACCGCCGACGGGAAAGCCCATGATGGCAACTTCCGAGCCTTCACGGGCAAGCTCGGCTTGGAGCTTCAGCGCCGGCGCGCCTGGTCCTTCAAAGTGCAGCAAAGCCAAGTCGTGCTCCCGGTCCAGGGCGACGATCTGCGCGGCGCGTTCGCCCCAGCTACCGTCAGGACGGCGCACCTGCACCATCAGGCTGCGCTCAGCCTCGCCACCGAGTTGATCGGGCTCCGGCAGAACATGGACATTCGTGATCAGCGCGTTGCCAGCTCCAACCACGAACCCACTGCCTCGGAAGGAAAATCGGGGGTTGTCGGTCGCGGCGTAGGTGCCCACGAGCACGATGGAAGGCTTGGCCCGCTGGATCAACTCGGGCAAGCCTGCCTCGCTTGGCAGACACACGGCAAGCAGCGCGCCCAGAGCCAACAGGCGACAAAAATGGCGACGATTCGAGCTCATTGCAGCAGGTCTCCCGACGTCTGGCCCATCTCCAGCGCCGCGACGCAGCGCCTCCATACGCCGTCCGGCTCGTCGAGCTTAAAGCCATAGAAGGAGCCCGCGTCCAAGTCCTTGCGACGCATGACCCTGATCGTCACGCGCGAATGCTCGTCCTTGCCCAGCTCGACGTCGGCATGCCCCACCGAGCCCGTGGGCAACTCCAGCTTGCATTCGGCCTGAAAACCCGAAAAAGATAGCTCGATGACGTCGAGTGGGAACTCCTTGGGCCCGTCCGCCATTTCGATCACCACGGTCGCAGGGCAACGGATCGAAAAGCGCTGATGCTGCCGAAGCGGGTGTCCGGACAGCACCGTACCTTGAAGCATGGGCAGCACTCCCCGGTACTCAGGCGCGTCGTAGATGGACCAAAGCAGCTGCTTGCGCCGGTCATCCAGATTCTTGAAGACCTGCGTTTTCTGATTGAAGAAATAGTCGAGAAGCTCCGGCGTCATGACCGGATCGTTAGTCGTGAAGTAACGGCGGCGGGGCAACTCGATGTTCTTCAGCGTCAGCTCGAAGAAGTACCTGTGCATGTTCTTGCGTGCAGGGCGTCCTCGATATCCGGCACGGAAGATCTCGCGCGCAAATTTCAGGTCCAGGCAGGCACCGACCGCCGGAGCTCCGTTCGCGAAGTCGTATTCGGCGACGGTCGTCTCTTGCAGGCGTTCGAAAAAGAGCAAAGCCTCGTAGAGCTCGATCCGGTCCGGATTCACCGCGATCACCAGGTGCCGCGTGTCAAAGAATTCGGTGCAGTACTGGTGCATGAATTTCATCAGCGGAAACAGGATCGCCCCACCCGTCTTGCGAAAATCCGGATGCACGGCCAGCGCTGAGATTTCCGCGATCTGCCCCCCCTTGCTGCGCACGCGCTCCAGATCGAACACGGCCTGCAGGGGGAACCCAAACACCCCTTCGCGGATCATGGAAATCGTCCCGACGACGCGTTCGTCGTACTTCGCACAGAGCGTCGTCGTGGTTGGCAACGCATGGTAGGGCGTGGCCCGCATCCCGCTGGCGTCGGGCTTCATGAAGCCGGCGTCTACATAAGCGTCATGGAGAATGCGAAAGCATTGCTCGAGCTCTTCACGCGTCTCGGCAATCTTAAGGATCAGGCGCGGTGGAGGATCCGGGTCGCAATCGACCATCAGCCGGTAGACCGCGAAGCGCAAGGACGATGGTAGCGATGCGATCGAAAGGCGCAAAAGCTTTCGCAGTTGCTTACGCAGACTGGACCGACGAATCTCAGGCATGGCTGGCGCCCCTCCCAAGGACTGGACTCAAAGAGTGCCGAGCAACTTCTGGACTTCTTCCTGCTGAGCCAGCTTGTCTCCGAGCGCGGCCAATCGCTTCAGTTCCTCACGAGCCGCATCCTTTTGACCCGCCGACAGATAGTAGCGCGCCAAATTCAATCTGCTGGGATGATTTTCGGGCGTCAATGCCAGGACCTTTTTCTGAAGATCTATGGCCTTCGCCATTTGGCCCGACTGTGCATAGATCTCGGCCAAGGTGTCCATGTAGGAAGGTTGATTTGGTGCGAGCGCATTGGCCTTCTCCGCGAGTTCCAAGGCGCCTGGCTTCCTTTCTTGGCCAAGCACCCAGGCAAGATTGTTCAGGACCACCGGACTGTCCGGATTGAGTTTCATGAGGGCGCGATACCGCTCCTCCGCCAGTGCGAACTTCTTGCCTGACATGGCCAGGCTCCCGAGATGAGTGAGAAACGCCTCATCCTGAGCATGCGCCGCCAACCATTCCGCTTCGAACTTGCTCGATTCGGCGTCCCGTCTGCCTTCCAGCAGTGCGATATCAAGCTTGACTGCGACGATGCCGCCGCCGCCCTTTGAGAGCGCGACACGATAGTTCTGCGCGGCGGCATCCCAAGACTTGGCGCTCGCCTCGCTATCACCGGCCAATATCCAGCCCAGTGCGCTTTGCGGTTGCTGCGATTGAATCTGCTTTGCCATCTTCAGCGCCTCCGCCTTGTTGCCCTTGGCGTCTGCGATCTGCATCAGTGCGGTCTGCGCAGGCAGAAAGTCGGGCTGCACGCTGAGAGCCCGATTCAGCACACGCACGGCCGCTTCGCTGTCTTTTCTGGATGCATAAAACTCGGCCAGCGGCATGTAATACGCAGCTTGCTTGGGACGTAGACCGATTCCCTCATTGAACGTCGCGATGGCCTGGTCATAGGCACCGTTTGCTGCCTGAACCTGACCGAGAGCCATGCGTAGTTCCGGACTGTCCGGCACTGCCGCGACCGCTTCCTGTGCCGCCGCCAAGGCCTGCTTGTCTTCCTTCCTACCAACCAGCGATTCGATCAAGGCCAGCCTGGGCTCCATTTCGGAGGGCATCTGACTGATCAGCGTGCGCAGGCCTTGAGCCGTCTCCTCGGGTTTGCCTCCATTTTTTTCATTCAGGGCAAGCAGCGTCATCTGCGCCCTGACATGCTTGGGGTTCGCTTTCACGAAAGCCTGGAGCCGCGCCAACGAGAGTTGGGGCTTGCCTGCGGCGACATCGAGAGCGACAAGGGCCGCGAGCGCTGGATAGTAGTGCTCATCGATCTTCAAAGCGGCATTGAAATCCTGCCTTGCCTTGTCAAACTGCCCGCGGTTCACGTCAATTCGCCCTCGAAGCGTCTGCACCGCGGCATTGCCCGGCACCTTGCGCTCGACCGCAGCCACCAGTTCAAGTACTTGGTCATAGTTTCGCTGCAGGGCGAACACCTTGATGAGTGCCATCTCGGCCTGGACACCCCGGTCCGACGCAGCAATCGCGCGAAGCTCCCCGATGCCACGCTCCACCTTGCCGTCGCGGATCGCCGACTGCGCAAGCGCGACCCGCGCTGAAACATCGCCGGGCTTGCGCTTGATGATGCCGCCCAAATAGCCGTCGGCTGCCTTCGTGTCGCCTCGGGTCACCTCGATTTCAGCGGCCAATCTCAGGGCGTCCGTGGGAGGGGTTGGAAGATCAAGCAGAGGTTGCAGAACGGCTTCCGCCTTGGCTGCGTCCCCCATGCGCAGGTCCAACTGAGCCTGCAACAGCCTTGCTTTCGCGTTGTCCGGGTAAGCCAACAACAGCTTCCCGAGGTGCACTTCCGCCTCAAGCAGCGCGCCGCGCCTCAACTCGATATTGGCGGCCAGTTGCAGGACTTGCTCATCGCCGCTGGCGACCTTGAGCACTCGCTGGATATGCTCGTTGGCCTCCTTGAGTTCGTTGCGCTGCAGAGCGAGTGCGGCGGCGAAGAACTCCACCTGCAGACTCTTCGGGTCCACCGACTGCAATTCCTTGAGCTGGGCTGCAGCGCCAACAAGATCATTTTTGTCAAGCAACAGGGAGATCACGGCCCCCTGCGCCAACCAATTCTTCTTGCGCAAGGAAAGCGAATGCCGGTACGCGGCAATGCTTTCGTCGTTCTTTGCTTGCGCTGCCAAGATCTCGCCCTTGATCATCCAGGCCTCGGCATCGTTTCCATCTCTGGCGATGTACCCTTCAAGCTCACGCATCGCCGACTCGGCACCCTCCTGAGCGCGCAATGCCCGAATGCGCACCAACTGGGCACGACGGCTGGAAGGATCCAGCTTGAGCGCCTCGTTCACTGTCTGCAGTGCGGGGAGGTTCTGATTTTGTCGCCCGCGTGCAATCGCCACGGTCGTCATCAGGTCAACCTGTTCCGTAGTACCTGCGAGTTTCTTGTCGGCGAACTGTTCAATGAGTTTGGCGTTCTCACCGCGCGCCAGCATCAACCGGGCGCGCAGCGGCGCCACAGCAGTCTCACTGAGTCCCAGCTTGGCGGCCTTGTCCAGCTCCACTTCCGCCGACGGCACATTTCCCGCCTCGTAAAGCGTGCGTGCAAGCAGGAGACGGGCATCGACCAGATTCGCGTTCTTTTGCAGAGCATTCTTCAGACGCACGACGCTCGCGCTGCGATCGCCCTTGGCCAGCGCTTCTCGCGCTGCGGCGACGTCCTCCTCGGCCGTGCTTCTGGAACAACCGGCCAGCAAGAGCACCATGCTGAGCAGCATCGCCCATGCTGCCTTATGCGTTGAAAAATGACTCACTGGAACTCCCCGTTGATTTATTTGATCTGCAGCCGGCTCATCAAGTCATACAACGTAGGGCGGCTCACTCCGAGCAGTTCGGCCGCCTTGACGATGCTGCCGTCTGCGCGCGCCAGCGCGGCCACCACCGCCTGCCGTTCGGCCCGCTCGCGCACGGTGCGCAGATCAAGCGAGCTGAGGGCTTCAGCGCCGCCCTGCGCATCAGCAGCGCGCAGGCCGAGGTCGTCCGCGGTCACGCGGTCGCCGTCCGCCATGATGGATGCTCGTTTGATCAGATTCTGCATCTCACGCACATTGCCGGGCCAGGCGTGCGCTTCGATGGCGCGAATAGCGTCTTCGGCGAGGACCAGTGCAGGCCGGCGCTGCTCGGCTGCGAAGCGGCGCAGGAAGGCATGAGCCAGCAGCACCGCATCGCCCATGCGTTCGCGCAGCGGCGGGATGTCGACGACGATTTCCGCCAGTCGGTAGTAGAGGTCCTCTCGGAACCGCCCCTCCGCGATGTGCTTTTTCAGATCCTGATGCGTGGCACCGACGATTCGCACGTCAATGGCAATCTCCTGCCGCCCGCCGACGCGCTCGATCACACGCTCCTGGAGAAAACGCAGGAGCTTGGCCTGCAAGGACATGGGCAGATCGCCGATCTCGTCGAGCATCAACGTGCCGCCATGGGCCGTCTCGATCTTGCCGACGGTGGTCTTGCTGGCGCCCGTGAACGCGCCCTTCTCGTGGCCGAAGAGTTCGGTCTCCAGCAGGTTCTCGGGAATGGCTGCGCAGTTGATGGCAACGAATCGGCCCTTGCGCTTGGACGCATCGTGCAGGCCTTGCGCCAGCAGCTCCTTGCCGGTGCCGCTCTCACCGAGCAGCAGCACGGTTGCGTCGGTCTGCGCCACCTTCTCGATGGTCCGGCAGATGCGCTGCATGCCCGGGTCGCGGCTGATCACACCGCCCAACGCATCGCTCTGCTGCGCCATCAGCAGGCGCCGGTTCTCGCGCTGCAGTTCGTAGAGGCGGAAGGCGCGCTCCACCGTCAGGCCCAACACGTCCGGATCCACCGGCTTCGCCATGAAGTCATAGGCCCCCATGCGGATTGCACGCAGCGCGTTCGCCTGATCGTTCTGCCCGGTCAGCACGATCACCTTGACGCCGGGGTCCAACTCGATGAGTTTCTCCAGACACTTGAACCCCTCGGACACCGAGTCGGCATCGGGCGGCAGGCCCAGGTCCATGGTGACGACGGCCGGCGAATGGCGGCGGAACTGGAGGACGGCGCTGGCGACGTCATCGGCAAGGACGGACTCAAAACGGTCCAGCGACCACTTGAGCTGCTTCTGCAGCGCCGAATCGTCCTCGACGATCAACAAAGGGGGAAGCTTTTCAGCACTCATTTGCCGACCGCCATCGATACCGCGGACTTCGATTCCGCATGGAACAGTGGCAGCAGGATGGTGACGGTCGTGCCCTCGTTGAGCTTGCTTTCCACAGTGATCCGCCCCCCTAATTCTTGAAGATATTGATAGCTCTCGAATGCGCCGATGCCCATGCCATTGGTCTTCGTGGTCTGGAAGGGCTTAAAGAGGTGATTCTGAATGAAATCCTCGCTCATGCCGCAGCCTTGATCGACGACTTGGACCCTGGCCTGGCTACCCGCGTGATCCAGTGAAAGCGTCACGCTGCGGTCTTGCGGCGTTGCGTCAAATGCGTTTTGCACCACGTGGCCGATCACGCGTTCGACGCGCTCCTCGTGCCCGCGCGTGCGTATGGCGCCGCCAATCCTGAGCCCGAGCTCGCGGCCCTTGACGTGAGCAGCCTGCGCCAGCCGCTGCGCGATGGCTTCGAGGTCCACGCCACTGCTCACACCGTGCGGCTTCTCGCCCTCGCGCAGTTGCAGCATCAGCTGGCGCATCTTGTCCAGCGAGTTCTCGACCGTGTCCAACATGTCCTGTTGAAACTCGGGGTTGTCGCGCAGGCGCTGGGCATTGCGCATCATCAATGAGAGCTGCGTCACGATGTTCTTCAGGTCGTGGACGACGAAGGCCGACATCCTGTTGAAGGCCTCGAACTTGCGCGCCTCCAGCAGTGCTTCCGCGGCCTGCATCTGAGCGAGATAGCTGGACGCCTGGGAAGCGCCGGTCTTGAGCAGGTCACGCACCTCCCAGTTGATGTCGACGGCCGCTCGGGCACGACCCAGCACCACCATGCCGATCAGCTCGCTGCCAGCCAGCAGCGGCACGACCAGCCAGAACCGCGGCTCGCCCAGCAGCCACTGGGGCACGGAGACCGGCATCGCGCTTGCGCGCCCTGCCCTGACCTCGTCCAGATCGACCACCCATCCCTTCATACGCAGAAACCTGGAAAACTCCGAGTCGGCGCGTTCTTGCATGCCGCCCAGATCCAGGTTCCACTGCGCCGCGCGGACCAGGTTGCCGTCTCGATTCAGCAGCAAGAGCCCTGAGCCGGCCTCCAGGAGATTGGCCAGCGCACGGACGACCGTCACCCCCATCTGCGCTTCGCCGCCGCTGGACAGAACAGCCGTGAAACGCAGCCATTCCTGGCGGTAGTCGTAGCGATAGTTGAAGAAGTTCTTGCTGATGTAGACCCGCACCCGCGCACGCACCGACTCCGACAGCAAGAGCGCCGTCAGCGCCAGCAAGCCGAGCGCGGTCAGCACCCATTGAAGGGCCCGCCCCCACTCGCCGCCGGTGTAGCGCACGTAATAACCCAACCCTGCCACAGACAGCAGGTAGCCCCCCACAAGCAACAGAGCTGCCGACTGAAAGACGGCTGCCCGGGAGACGTGCAATCGCCCCATCCAGTCGGCCTTGCGGCGCGAGGCGAGCCACAACAGGGGCACGGCAAGGGCATGCACGAGCGCGCGCACGCTCAGGCCATCGATGTCGAAGTTACGGAACAAAGCCGCCTGCGAATAGAGAAACAGGTCGAAGCAAAACACAAGTCCGAGGCCCAGGCACACGGGCTTGGCGTTCCACCGACTGTCCGGAGGCAGGTTGCGCACGAGTTGCTCCACCAGCATCAGCCCGAGCACGGCCTCGCTCAAGGCCAGCAGCGCCGCAGCGCGCCCGCTTGGCTCGAAACCCTGCCAACGCGCCGCCATACCGACGATGAAGACGAGAGCCGCGACAACGCACAACAACGCGGCGCCCGCAAACACTCGGAACTCCGAACGACCGGGCACCGCCAGGTTCGGTTGCAACAAGGTCAGCAAGAAGCCGAACAGCATCGCGTAACGAAGGCTGTCGAAGAGCGGCGCCCAGAAGGCCTGCAGGCTCAGCGGCACGCGTGGCAGTTCGCCCCATCCCGCGCACAAGGCCCACAGGGCCGTGCTGCAAAGCGCAGCCAGGTAGAGAACCGACACGGGCCTGAACTTGACCTCGTGCCGGGATAGGCCCAGGACAAAGTGTGCCCCCAACCCCAGGTAGGCGAGGAACGCCAGCATGCCGCTGACGAAAGCGAAATCTGAGACGCCGCTGAACATGAGCTATTCAAGCACGCCCGGCGGGTCTTTCAATCACCGCATGCCCTGACGTCGCATGGAATCGACGTCGGCCGCGGGAACGGAAAGCGCTCAAGCGCGAGGCTTCAGCGGGCGCCCTTGCCGGTGAGCACCACGGCCACCGTCTCGAGCATGATCAGCAGATCGAGGAAGAGGGTGTGGTTCTTGACGTAGTAGAGGTCGTACTGCAGTTTCTCAACCGAGTCTTCGATCGTCGAGCCATACTCGTAGCGCACCTGCGCCCATCCCGTCACGCCGGGCTTCACGCTGTGGCGCACCGCGTAGAAGGGAATCTGGGCGATCAGCTCGTTGACAAAGTATTGACGCTCCGGGCGCGGGCCGACCAGGCTCATGTCGCCGAGCAGCACATTGAACAGCTGCGGCAACTCGTCGATACGCACCTTGCGGATGAAGCGGCCCACGCGCGTCACGCGGTCATCGTTCTGGCTGGCCCAGCGCGGCTTGCCGTCCTTCTCTGCGTCCGAGCACATGCTGCGGAACTTGATCACCTTGAAAGGCTTGCCGTTCTGCCCCACGCGTTCCTGTAGATACAGGACTCGTCCGGGCGACTCCAACTTGATCAACAGCGCGGCAAGCAACATGATCGGCCAAGCCACGGCCAGGATCAGTAGCGCCGAGGCGATGTCGAAGACGCGCTTCACGAAGGAGCGCAGCCAGCCTTGATTGAAACCGTCGCCGAAGATGAGCCAGCCGGCATTGACGTGGCTGATCTTGATTTGCGCCAGTGTCTTCTCGAAATAGGTCGCGATGTCCACGACGCGCACCCCGTTGAGCTTGCAGTCAAGCAACTCACGCATCGGCATGCTGCCGCCACGGCGCTCTGTGACCGCAATGACGATCTCGTCCACGTTCATTCCGCGCGCGGTTTCCGTGAGCGTTCCTCGCGCCTCGATCAGCTGATCGCGCGGCACCTCGGGATGATCTTCATTGGGCCCGGCGATATAGCCGACGACATGCGCATGCGGATCGGCGGCTCGGAGCGTGGCACCAACTGTCTTTGCAGCCTGGCCGGATCCGAAGATGAGGATGCGCGAACGCAGGCGCGATTGCGGCCCGACATGCGCGGCATAGACCCGGTGCACCATCACCAGCGCAACGGAGGCCATCGCCACCTGCGTGATCAACTCCCGATGGGCGGCATCGGCCGGCAGTAGGCTGAAAATCGCATAGGCCAACGGCAGCCCGAACATCATGCCCAGCAGGGCACGAGCGCAGGACTCGGTCACTGAGCGGTTGTGAGCGTGCTGATAGAAGCCGGTCGCCGTGTTGATCACGAACATCCCGCCCGCAAGCGACAAGCCCTGCGAAGCCGCGAAGGACAGGACGTGTCCGCCGGACTCGCCCTGCGCCATCACGACCGCAACAACCGCGAAAAGGATCAGCCCAAGATCGAAGAACGCTTGCAAGAGCGTCTGTCGATGCAGGTAATGATTGAAGATACGGATCATGCTCTTCCCCGTGCAAGTTTCAGTGCTTGCCATTTCCCGGAGCTACGAGGACTACCGAGCTGCCCAACTGCTGGCAGACCACTCTCGCGCGCCATGTTGCCCTTATTGCAAGCCGCTGAATTCAGCGGCGCACAAGGCTTATGAATGCGAGCGATGATGCCCTTGGCCAAGCCACTTGAAAGCCCCCCGTTTGCAGGGGGGCGGCGCTTGAATCCTCAGGCGGACGGATGCGGTCTAGACCGCCACCGCGTACATCGCTTGCGGACAGCGAGTAGACCTCAGCTCAAAGGGGAGCAAATCCTGTGTCGGCCAGACACGCGTGCCCTTTTGCACGCGAGCGCCCGGCAATTGCAGCCGACCGGCAAGGATGGGGAAAGATTTACAACACCGCGAACAAGCGTCACTTCAGCGCACGATCCTTCGCGCCTCCCGGCGCGAAGGATCGTCGCGGAGTTCAGTGCACCACGGCGAGTTGCTCGCGCTGACCGCTCTTGTAGGTGTAGAGCGTGAGCGATCCGTTCTTGATGTCGCCGAAGGAATCGAAGCCGATCGTGCCCGTCACGCCTTTGTAACCTTCCATCTTCGCCAGGACCGGCAGGTACTTGGCGGGTTCGGCAGATCCGGCCTTCTCCATGGCTGCGGCCATGACCTTGACGGCGTCATAGACATACGGGGCGTAGATCTGGACTTCGACACCGTATTTCTGCTTGAAATCGGCCTTGAACTTGTCCATGGCCACCTTGCCGCCGCTGTCCACGCCGCCGGCTTCGGCGCAGACCACCTGGCTATCGGCGATGCTGCCCGAGCTGAGCTTGGGCAGGTTGGCGGTACAGATGCCGTCGCCACCCATGAACTTGGCCGTGATGCCCAAGGACTTCATCTGACGCAGCATGGGGCCGGCCACAGCGTCCATGCCGCCAAAGAAGATGATGTCCGGCTTCTTGCCCTTCAGGCTGGTCAAGATGGGCGAGAAGTCGGTTGCCTTGTCATTGGTGAAAACATGGCCTACCACAGTGCCACCGGACTCCTTGACGGCCTTCTCGAACTGCTTTGCCACGCCTTCGCCATAGGCAGAACGGTCGTCCACCACGGCGATCGCCTTGCCCTTGAGTTCCTTGACGGCGTACTTGCCCAGGGTGCTGCCCAAGTGGATGTCGTTGGCAACGACGCGGAAGGCGGTCTTGTAACCGTTGTGCGTGTAGTCGGGATTCGTGGCCGAAGGCGAAATCTGCGGAATTCCCGCGTCGGCATAGATCTTGGAGGCGGGGATGGTCGTGCCTGAGTTGAGGTGGCCGATCACGCCGTTGACCTTGGCATCCACGAGTTTCTGGGCAGCCGCCGTCCCCTGCTTGGGATCGGCGGCATCATCTTCGGCCAGCAATTCGAACCTGGCGGTCTTGCCGCCGATCTTCACGCCCTTGGCATTGAGCTCCTCGATCGCCATCTTGGCGCCGAGTTCGTTGTCCTTCCCCAGGTGCGCCTGGTTGCCGCTCGTCGGGGCGACATGGCCGATCTTGACGATCAGGTCCTCAGCCTGGGCGGTGCCCGCGAAAATTGCAATGATGGCTGCGGCAAGGAGGGACATCTTGGTCTGCATGAGGCGGGCTCCAGTGGCGAAAACGATCGCCGGACCATACCCCAAAACAGAGGGGGTCTGCACCGGGGAAGTCGCCTATGCAACCTTGTGATGCTCGATGGGATGACCGAGCTGCTGGTACTGACGAAATCGCTCCCGGCCCCGCTGCGCCTGCTCGGCATCGCCGGCCACCACCTCGATGACGCGCGCAAAGCCCTCGAAACCTTCGGGCAGCTCGGGCCCGACGTTGAGCAGCACGTCCCGGTGCGGCAATTCGTCGGCATGCTCGGTGAGCTGGATCGGCGTGCGGGCCAAGCGCGGCGCCAGCCCCCTACCCGGGCGCAGGCGAATGTGAGGCACGAACTCCGTGGGCCCAAACACCCACAGCTCGCGGTCGAGCCGATCCAGCAAGGGCCCCGGCCCGACCACACCCACGCGCGCGCCCGCAAGCTGTGCCTTTCGCAGCAGCCGGCACACATAGGCCAGCCTCTCCGGCACACCGGTATGGAAGCTGACCTGAGCCATCAGGCCTTCTGGGCCTTGGCCGCGGACTTGTCAGCCTTGGCGGCGGGCTTGGCCGCCTGCCCCAGCAGGAAGTGCGTCAGCAGTCCGACCGGACGGCCCGTGGCGCCCTTGGCCGACCCGCTCTTCCAGGCCGTGCCGGCAATGTCCAGGTGCGCCCAGCGATACTTGGCGAAGCGCTGCAAGAATTTGGCCGCCGTGATCGAACCACCCTCGCGCCCGGCCACATTCGCCAGGTCAGCGAAGTTGGTCTTCAGGCCTTCCTCGTACTCGTCGTCCAGGGGCATGCGCCAGCAAAGGTCCAGCGCCGCGTCGCCCGCCGAGAGCAACTCACCCGCCAGCTCATCGTCGGTGGCGTACATGCCGCTGCGAACGCCACCCAGGGCGATCACGCAGGCGCCCGTCAGTGTGGCCACGTCGACCACCACAGCCGGCTTGAAGCGTTCCGCGTAGGTCAGCGCATCGCAGAGGATCAGGCGGCCTTCCGCATCGGTGTTGAGGTTCTCGATGGTCTGTCCGGACATGGAGGTCACCACGTCACCGGGCTTGACCGCCCTGCCGCTGGGCATGTTCTCGCAGGAAGGCACGAGCACCACCAAATTCAGCTTGGGCTTGAGCTCGCCGACAGCGCGCAGCGTGCCGATCACGCTGGCTGCACCGCCCATGTCGAACTTCATCTCGTCCATGCCAGCACCCGGCTTGATCGAGATGCCGCCCGAGTCGAAGGTGATGCCTTTACCCACGAGCACCACCGGTGCCTCGGTCTTCGCGCCGCCGTCATAGCGGGCGACGATAAAGCGCAAGGGTTCGTCTGAACCCTGCGCCACGGAAATAAAGGTGTTCATGCCGAGCTTCTCGACCGCCTTGCGATCCAGCACCTCGACCTTGAAACCGTACTCCTTGCCCAGCTGCTTGACCTGCTCGCCCAAGAAGGTGGGCGTGGCAATATTGCCAGGTCGATTGGCGAACTCGCGTGCCATGTCCACGCCGTTGGCAATCGCGGCGCCGAGAGCCAGACCCGTCTTGGCGGCCTTGCCGGCCTCCAGATCGCCCTTGTCGGTCAACAGGGTCAGCTTGGCGAGCTTGGCTGCGGGCGCGCTGGCCTTGGTGTGGCGATAGACGTAAGCCGCCTCACGTGCGGCCAGCACCACATGCTCGGCCAGCGATGCGCTCAGGCCGTCAAAGCCCACAAAAGCGGCGGCTGCGTGGGCGACGCCGCGGCCCTTGACCTGGGCCAGCGCACCCGCCAGCGCCGCGCGCGCGGCCTTGACGGTGCCAGCGCCGCTGGCCGCCAGCACCAGGCGCGGCGCCTTCAGGCCCTGCGGGCGCATGACACTCAGTACCTGGCCGGTCTTGAGCTCGAAATCGCCGAGCTTGATGGCGTCCTGGGCGGCGGAAGCCACGGCCTTGTCCAGATTCTTGGGCAGCGAGCTGCCAGCAATCACGACGATCAGCGCATCGGCCGATACGCTGGCGAGAGCGTCGAAGGACGCGGACTGAGTACGGAAGTCCATAATGTCTCGAAGTAGATAAAGTCCACGGATGTTATTCGATTCGACAGTAAGAAAAGAGCTGGCCCGGAGCTTCGGCGTCACCCTCGTCGTGATCTTGACGATCGTCCTGACGTCGATGCTGATCAGCACGCTGCGCCAGGCGGCTGGTGGCAACGTCGCGCCGCAGGACGTACTGCTGCTGATGGGTTACGCCTCGCTCGCCTATCTGCCGACCATGCTCGCGCTCTCGCTCTTCATCGCCATCGTCGCGACGCTGGGGCGCATGTACCGCGAATCGGAGATGACGATCTGGCTCGCCAGCGGCGTGCCGCTGCGCCGCTTCGTGCGGCCAGTGTTTCGCGCGGCGGTGCCGATCCTCGCCCTTGTCGTGGTGCTTGAGCTGCTGGTTTGGCCCTGGAGCAACCAAAACAGCAACCAGCTCAAGGAGCGCTACGAGAAGCGCGGCGATCTCTCGCGCGTGGCGCCGGGCCAGTTCCAAACGTCTCGCGACGGCAGCCGCGTATTTTTCATCGAGCGCGACAGCGCAGACGGCACGATGGGGCGCAACGTCTTCATCCTCTCCAGCACGGCCCACGCGGAGGCGGTCACCACCTCGGCGCGCGGCCATGTTGAGACCCAGGGCGACGATCGTTTCCTCGTGCTCGACAAGGGTCAGCGCAACGAGGAGAACAGCGAGACCCACGACAAGACGCTTGCGCGCTTCGAGCGTTACGAGGTGCTGGCCGACAGCCAGGTGCTGGCCTCCGCGTCCAAGCCGCCGCCCAGGGCCATGTCGACCATGGACTTGCTGAAATCCGCCGAACTGCCGTCCCAGGGCGAGCTCGCCTGGCGTATCGGCATGATTCTCGGCGCCTTCAACATGACCCTGCTAGGCCTGCCGTTGGCTCACACGAATCCACGTCGCCCCAATAGCTGGAACCTTCTGTTCGCCCTGCTGAGCTTCGTCATCTACTTCAACATGATCAACCTGACGCAGAGCTGGGTGGGCAATGGCCGCATGCAGCTGCCGCAGTCCCTGCTGATCGTTCACGGGGGGGCCTTCGTGCTGTCCGTGCTGATGATCTGGTGGCGCGACAACCGCATTCGCTTCGGATGGCTGCGCATGCGCATGCGCATGAGGGCGGCGCAATGAAGACGGTCCGCCGCCTGCTCTACCGCGACATCGTCGGCTCGGTGCTCTTCGTGACCCTGGCGTTCCTGTCCTTGTTCTACTTCTTTGATTTTGTAGACGAGATCGACCGCATGAGTCGGGCCGGCGCGGGCGCGGGCGCCGCGGCACTGATGGCCTTGATGGAAGTGCCCGGGCGCTTCTACGAACTCTTCCCCAGCGCCGTGCTGATCGGCAGCATCTTCTCGCTGGCCCGCATGGCGCAGAGCAGCGAGTACACCATCCTGCGCACTGGCGGGCTCGGCCCGGGCCGGGCGCTTGGCCTGCTGGCAAGCCTGGCAGCCGTGTTCGCCGTGCTGACCTTCGCGGTGGGCGACTTCGTCGCGCCTTGGTTCGACCGCCAGAGCGACGGCGTGCGAGCCAGCTTCGTGGGCGAGACGGCCTCCGCGCGCAAGGGGGCTTGGCTTAAGGATCACGATACAGAGGACGGGCAGGAGCGTAACTATTCCGTCAAGGTCGGCAGGGCCTCAGCGTCGGGCAGCCTGCAGGACGTGCTGATCTTCGGTTTCGACAAGCATGGAGCCCTGCTCTCGCGCGTGCAGGCCAATCACGCCAGCGTCGATCGCGAGGGTCTTTGGAAGCTCCGAGAAGTGCAGCGCACCACCTGGAACGAGGTGCCGCCGGCCGGCGAGCTCAGCGGCGCCGAGAGGCGCAGCGTCATCGTCAGCGAACAGACGCTGCCCTCGCTCGACTGGCAGAGCAGCCTGAACGCCGGCGTCGTCGCCGCGGCCGTGCTGCCGCCCTGGTCGATGTCCACCCTGGAGCTCTACCACTTCACCGAGCATCTCTCAGCTCAGGAGCAATCCTCCCAGGCCTACAGCATCCAGTTCTGGCGCAAGACCATCTATCCTTTCGCCTGCTTCGTCATGGTGGCGCTGGCCCTGCCTTTCGCCTACCTGCATGCACGGGCGGGCGGCATTAGCCTGAGAGTCTTCGGCGGCATCATGCTGGGCTCAAGCTTCGTGCTGCTCAACAATGTGGCTGGGCACCTGGGCCTGCTCAAGGGCTGGACGCCCTGGGCCGTGGCCGCCGCGCCCAGCCTCCTCTACATGGGCCTGTCGATGGCGGCCTTCCTTTGGCTCGTGAGATACCGCTGATGGACGGCCTCCTGCTCTTCGCCCACGGCGCCCGCGACCCCGCGTGGGCGCGGCCCTTCGAGGCGGTGGCCGCACGCGTCCAGACCGCGAGGCCGGGCACGCCGTTGGCGCTCGCCTATCTGGAGTTCATGACCCCATCCTTCGACGAAGCGGCGCAAGCGCTGGTCGCTGCAGGCTGCCGACGCATCCACGTCCTGCCGCTGTTTCTCGGCAGCGGCGGCCATGTGCGCAAGGACGTGCCCGCTCTGATCGAAGGCCTGCGCCTCAGCCATGGCGCGCAGATCGAGTGGCAGCTGCACGAACCCGTCGGCGATGCCGAGCCCGTGAGCCGCGCCATGGCCGAAGTCGCCCTGAACCTGCTGAACCCATGAACCTGCACCAGTTCCGATTCGTCCAGGAGGCGGCGCGCCGCAACCTCAATCTGACCGAGACCGCCAAGGCATTGTTCACCTCGCAGCCTGGCGTGTCCAAGGCGATCCTCGAGCTCGAGGAAGAGCTCGGCATCGACATCTTCAGCCGCCACGGCAAGCGCCTGCGGCGCATCACCGAGCCCGGCCAGCAGGTGCTTGCCAGCATCGAGATCATCATGCGCGAGGTCGCCAACCTCAAGCGCATCGGCGAGGAGTACTCCAAGCAGGACACAGGCACGCTCTCGATCGCCACCACCCACACCCAGGCGCGGTATGTGCTGCCCGGCCCCGTCGCCCAGCTGCGCAAGCAGCTGCCCCAAGTGCGCGTCAGCCTGCATCAAGGCAACCCCGAGCAGGTGGCGCGCATGCTGATGGACGACAGCGCCGACTTGGGGCTGGCCACTGAATCGCTCTCGCAATTCGAGGAGCTGGTCACCCTGCCCTGCTACGAATGGCAGCACGTGCTGGTCGTGCCGGCCACGCATCCGCTGGCCAGCGTCGAGCGGATCACGCTGGACCAGCTCGCGGCCGAACCCATCATCACCTACCACCCCAGCTTCACCGGCCGCACCCGCATCGACCGCGCCTTTGCTGCGCGCCATTTGCAGCCCAACATCGTGCTCGAAGCCATCGACTCCGACGTGATCAAGACCTATGTTCGTCTGGGCATGGGCCTGGGCATCGTGGCCGAGATGGCCATGCGCGAGGAGCCGGCAGGCGGTGAGCTCGTGGCGCGGCCGCTGGGCCAGCTCTTCGGGAGCAATGTGGCACGCATCGCCTTCAAGCGCGGCGCCTATCTGCGCAACTACGTCTACAGTTTTGCCGAGTTGCTGTCGGACCGTCTGAATCGCAAGCTGCTGGAGCGTGCGATGAGCGGCACGGCCTCGGACTTCGAGCTATGACCCCATTGCAAAGCCGCCTGCCCCACGTGGGCACGACCATCTTCACGACCATGTCGGCGCTGGCCGAGGCCCATGGCGCCGTCAACCTCGGCCAGGGCTTCCCCGACTTCAGCTGCGACCCCGCGCTGCGCGATGCCGTGAGCCATGCCATGCGCGCCGGCCACAACCAGTACGCCCCGATGCCCGGGTGCGCGCCGCTGCGCGAGGCCATCGCGCACAAGTTCTCGACTTTGTACGGTCATCGCTATGACCCAGCCACCGAGATCACGGTCACGGCCGGCGCCACCCAAGCCATTCTGACGACCCTGCTCGCCGTGGTGCACCCGGGCGACGAGGTGATCGTGCTGGAGCCTTGCTACGACAGCTATCTGCCGTCTATCGAGATGGCGGGCGGCGTGCCGGTGCGCGTGCCGCTCACCTCAGGAGACTTCCGCCCGGATTTCGCGGCCATCGAGGCGGCCTTGAGCCCAAAGACCCGTGCGCTGATCATCAACACGCCCCACAACCCCTCGGGCCGCATCTGGTCTGCGGCGGAGATGCGCAAGCTCGGCGCCCTGCTCCACGGCACCGACGTCATCGTCATCAGCGACGAGGTCTACGAGCACATGGTCTACGACGGGGCGGCGCATCAGTCGGTGGCCCGGCATAACGAGCTGGCCGAGCGAAGCTTCGCGATCTCGAGCTTTGGCAAGACGTACCACGTGACGGGGTGGAAAGTCGGCTACGTGGCGGCGCCGGCGGCGCTGATGGCCGAGTTTCGCAAGATCCACCAGTTCAACGTCTTCTCGGTCAACACGCCCATGCAGCACGGCCTGGCGAGCTACATGGCCGACATGCGGCCCATCCTGGAACTGCCGCGCTTCTACCAGGCCAAGCGCGACCTGTTTCGCGCGGGCCTCGGGCACACGCGGTTCAAGCTGCTGCCCTGCGAGGGCAGCTATTTCCAGTGCGTGGACTACAGCGCTGTCAGCAGCCTGAATGAGCGCGAGTTCTGCGAATGGCTGACCCGCGATGTGGGCGTGGCCGCTATTCCGCTCTCGGCCTTCCAGTCCGGCGGCACCGAGCAGGGCATCGCGCGCTTTTGCTTTGCCAAGAAGGACGCCACCCTGAGGGCGGCACTGGCCAAGCTCAAGCAGATCTAGGATCGATCGGGTCGAGCGAGATGTCGACCGCGACGCCGCCCAGCGGTGCTGGCGCGCCGGCGCGCTGCATGGGCATCGTGGCCATCATGCCCGTGGGGCTGTTGGCATCCAGAGGCAAGAAGAGATCGATGTCGGTGCCGCGCACTTCCCGCTCCGAGAGTGCCCGGGCCACGCTATAGAGCAGCAGGAGGTCGCGATAGGCCGGCAGGTCGAAAGCCTCCGGACCATTGACGCCCTGCTCTCCATGGGTCAACAGCTTTTGCAGCAACTCCATGCTCGCGGCAGGATCGCTCCACACCGCCTGAATCTGGCGTAACGCCTCGGCAGCCGTCTCGAGCCCCAGGCCCTCGCCGGCCATCCGGCCCCAGGCGGGAGGGAGCGCATTGAAGCGCTTGGAAAAACGATCGGCGAGCTCGGAAAACGCGCCCACATCGCCCTGCATCTGGTGGATTTCGAGCAGCTTCAGGTAGGGCAATGCGCTGGAGGTGCCGGTGTCCACCCGTGCGCGCAACAGATCAATGGCCGCCTCGGTCTGACCCAGAACGAGGAAGAACTCGACCTGCTGTTCCATGTCCAGCAGTTCCTCTACCGTCACTGGGGGGCCGTCCGCGGCAAGCTGGACCATCGTGGCCTGCGCAGGCGGGATCTGCGAGTCCATGAATGGGATCGGCGAGGTATCGGCCTGAAAAGCCACCGTGTCGGCCGCATGGCTGAATGGCGTCGTAGGTGCCATGAACTCGGCCAAGGTCGAAACGGGCGCATCGGCGACAGCGCTCGGCACGGCCTGCGGCGTCTGCATCGTGGACAGGTTTTCGTGAACGGTTTCCAGCACACGAGTGGTCTGCACCGCCTCGGCAACAGGCTGCCGTGCCGCCTCGGCCGCCCACCACTGCTCACGCTCGCGTTCGCGGCTGCGCCAGAAGTACGCGGCCAGACCGCCCAGCCCCAGGGTCGCCATGCCGAACAGCCAGACGAGCAGATTCCCGTTTCGCCCTGACTGGGCGGCCTCGAGTCTGGCCTGCAGCTGCGCCATGCGCTCGGCCTGGGCCTGGTTCTCGTGCTGGAGCCTGTTGATGCCTTCTTCAAGGGCAGACAGGCGCGACTGCGTGGCTTCGGAGGCGGCAATCGCAGCCAGCGCCGCCGCCGCGACTTCCGATGCCGCGTTTTGAGGCGAGGACGCAGCCACAGGCGACTTGGCATCGACGCGCTCCGGAGCATCCAGCCGCAGCCTCGAAACCGGGCCATTGGCCGTGGAAGCAGCCGGCTGCGCCGAAGCGACCACGGTTTCGTGCTCCACGGGCTTGGGCTTGCGATGCTTGGGCTTGGCGGGCTTGGCCACTCCTGCGTCTGACGGTCCGGACGAGGCCGTGCGCTCCTGCGGCGTCGAAGCGGCCGACGCTGGCGGCGCCGGCGTCCGCATCACCGCGGCGGGAGCAGGCGCAGGTGCACTGGTCACCGGTGGTTGCGCCAGCAACTGCTCGGGCTTGCTGTCGGCCGTGGCCAGCGCAGCCCTCAGCGCGGGCGAGTAGCTCTGCGAGTTGATCTCCTGCGCCACCAGCTCAGGGGCTGGGGCCGGGGTCGGGGCGCCCCCCGGCGGATCGATCAGGGCCACGTACTGGCGCGTCAGCCGCGCCGGGCAGCCCAGCGCGAGACTGACCGTGACGATGGGCTCGTTGATCTGGACGACGCTGGTCACCCGCACGGCCCGCACGCTGGTCTCGTTCGTCCCCTCGAGCACGATGCTCACGAGACCGGGCGGTACCCGGGTATCGCCGGCCAACACGTCCACGCGCACGCATTCCGTGCTCAGCGCCTCGCCAGGCGCAAGGCTGACGGGAAAGAAAAGATCAAGGGGCTGGCCCAGGTTCGAACGCGTCTGAGGGGCGTTGACGCCGAGCGCCTGCGCAGCCGGCGACAGAGCCATGAGCAGACCGATCACGCCAGCCATCACAGCGCAGGGACGCAAAGGATTCGGGGCTACCGGGGACACGCGTGGGTCTCGAACCATGCCGGGCGTCGTGTGGGTTGGATTGTTCTGCGGTCACTCTAGCACGGCGCCCCGGGCAAACGCTTCAGGAAGTACCCCCTCGGCCCGGGTGCTGTTGCGCATTGTCAGCGCAGGCAACGCGTCAATTCGACGCAATGCTCCCGCACACCGTCCCACGGGCGCTGCGGCACAATCTGCGGCGCAGCATGAACGAGATCGCACTGGACGCCGACGAGCGCCGCAACATCGAGGCCGGCAACTGGTTCGCCAGGCTGTCCGCCGGCTTGCGGGCCGACATCCTGGCCCGGGCCAGCGTGCGCCGGCTCGCAGACGGTGCCCAGCTGGCCTACCGTGGCCAAGAGGCCGAGGCCTGGTGCGGCGTTGCCAAAGGAGCCGTGCGCATCAGCTCCGTCGCCATGTCCGGCAAGCAGATCTCCCTGACCTATGTGGAGCCGGGCATCTGGTTCGGCGACATCGCGATGTTCGACGGGCTGCCCCACACGCACGACGCCGAGGCCCATGGCGCGACCACCCTGCTGGTCGTTGGCAAGGGCGACTTCAAGGACCTCTTGTCGCGCCATACCGAGCTCTACGACGCCCTGCTGCGCCTCAACTGCCGGCGCCTGCGCCTCATGTTCGACGCCTTCGAGGATCTCAACAGCCGGCCGCTCTCAGCGCGGCTCGCCAAGCAGATCCTGGGCTTGGCGCGCTCTTATGGCGTGGCCCAGGACGGCGAGATCCGCATCGGCCTGCAACTGGCCCAGGAGGATCTGGCCCAGCTGCTGGGCGCCTCGCGCCAGCGCGTCAACCAAGAACTCAAGAACCTCGAGCGTGATGGCGCGCTGCGTGTGGAACCCACGCGTCTGGTCGTGCTTGACAAGAACATTCTTTTGAAAGCCGCAAACCATGAGCAGTGACGAGGACTTCACCGGCACGCGCCCCCTGGTCCAGCCACTGGACGTCAAGGGGCTGGGGGACTGGATGGCCGCCCATGTGGAGGGCTATGCACCGCCGCTCACAATCGAGCAGTTCAAGGGCGGCCAGTCCAACCCGACCTACAAGCTCACTACGCCCGCGGCCGAATACGTGATGCGCAGCAAGCCCGGCCCGGTGGCCAAGCTGCTGCCTTCGGCCCACGCGATCGAGCGCGAATTCGCGGTGATGAAGGCCTTGGCCGGCAGCGAGGTACCGGTGCCACGCATGCTCGCCCTCTGCGAAGATGAGTCCGTCATCGGCCGCGCCTTCTATCTCATGGAGTTCATGCACGGCCGGGTTCTCTGGGACCAGACCCTGCCCACCCTCAGCCCCTCACAGCGGGGCGATGTCTACTCGGAGCTCTGCCGCGTGATCGCCGCGCTGCACCGCGTAGACATCGACGCCGTGGGCCTTGCGGACTACGGCAAGCCCGGCAACTACTTCGAGCGCCAGATCGGCCGCTGGAGCAAGCAGTACCAGGCCTCCATCACGACGCCCATCGAAGCCATGGACCGGCTGATGGCCTGGTTGCCGGCCCATATGCCGGACTCTGCCCTGGACCCGTCCGAGGTGGCGATCGTGCACGGCGACTTCCGGCTCGACAACGTCGTCTTCCATCCAGAGGAGCCGCGTGCCATCGCCGTACTCGACTGGGAGCTGTCCACGCTTGGCCATCCATTGGCAGATTTCAGCTACCACTGCATGTCCTGGCACATCGCCAGCTCTGGCGCGGCACGCGGTCTGGCCGGAGCCGACCTCGCCGCGCTCGGCATCCCGAGCGAGCGCGAGCATGTGCGTCGCTACTGCGAGCTGACCGGGCGGGGAGATCCGCGAGTCCTTGAGCGGGACTGGAACTTCTACCTCGCCTACAACCTGTTCCGCATCGCCGCCATCCTGCAGGGAATCGCCAAACGCGTAGAGGCCGGCACGGCGTCGAGCGAGCGGGCACGCCAGACGGCGGCGGCAGCCCGGCCCATGGCCGAACTCGCCTGGCAATTCGCCCAGTCGATGTAGCGGGAAGGCCCGAAGCGTTACTGCGCGGCTTCGTCCTCGGGCCGCGAACTCTGCCACGCGACCGAGGTCGTCGTCGGCCAGGGACCTCCGCCCTCGGCCACGCGCGCGTTGACCCGTTGCGCCTCCCGACACGCCGTCTCGAGCACCTTGACCAGGCCCTCGATCTTGTCCAGCTCCGCCTCCGGCATGGCGGTGCGCAGATAGATGTTGCCGCGCATGCTCATGATCACGATTGGGTGGCCCGCCGGCAGCAAGTCCTGGCTGGCCTGCGCCAGCAGATCGGAGAACTCGCCTTCGATCCAGGCGCCCGTGAGCTCTTTGTTGACGCCCAGCGCGCCGTAGCGCTGGCGCACGAGCTTGGACTGGAAGCCACCGTACTTGGCAAACATCACCAGCCAGCGCATTTCCTCCGGCGTGTCGGTATCCACGCGGGTCTTGAGCGTGTCGGTGTAGGCCTCGAATACCGACTTCTCCAGGCGGTCCATCAGGTCACGGCACAGCACCATCATCTGAAGATCGCTGTGCAGCTTGAGCTCGCAACGCATGCGCAATTCGTGACCCGGGATGTAGGCGCGCTGCGAAGGGCCCCACTCGATGCGCAAGGGCCCCGGCAACGCCTTGGGCTGGTCGATGGCGAAGCCACTGCCGTCCCGGGCGATCTTGAACCCGGCCTTGCGACCGTCGGCCCAATCGTGAATGCCGCGCCACCGCGCCGCGTTGGCCCGGGCGACGAACCAGTTCTTGACTTGCTTTAAAACCATGAGTCGGGAGAATCGTCTGACGCCAATACGGAGACAGCAAATGATTGAAGTGTATTCATGGCCCACGCCCAACGGCCACAAGGTGCACATCATGTTGGAAGAATGCGCACTACCCTATCGGGTGATCCCTGTGGACATCGGCAGCGGCGCCCAGTTCGAGCCCGGGTTTCTCTCCATCAGTCCGAACAACAAGATCCCGGCCATCGTGGATCCCGATGGACCGGGAGGCAAGCCGATCTCGATGTTCGAGTCCGGCGCCATCTTGCTCTACCTCGCGGCCAAGACCGACAAGTACCTGCCTTCAGACGTGGCCGCCAAGTACCAGACCCTGCAATGGCTGATGTTCCAGATGGGCAGCGTGGGTCCCATGCTGGGACAGGCCCATCACTTCCGCATCTACGCGCCAGAGAAGATCCCATACGCCATCGAGCGCTACACCAACGAAGCGCGGCGGCTCTATACCGTCATCAACAAGCGCCTGGCCACGAACACCTACATCGCCGGCCCCGACTACACGATTGCAGACATGGCGATCTTCCCCTGGCTGCGGTCCTGGAAGAACCAGGGCGTGGAGATGAGCGACTACCCCCACCTCAAGGGCTGGTTCGACGAGATTGCGGCCCGTCCCGCCGTGCACCGCGCGGTTCAGCTGCTGGCCGACAAACGCAAGCCCCTGCTGGACGACAAGTCCCGGGAAGTGCTATTCGGCGAAAGGCAGGTAACACAGCATTAGCTGTTGCGTCCACCCCGCTCCGTAACACTTCGGTGCGGCGAGCTGCGTATTTCTGCACGGATGGCAAAAGTCAAGGGCAGACGAGCGGGCCTAGTCACTGCTACCTTTCCGTCATCGCAGTTTCGGCGCCCTTGCGCCCCCACCGCCTTGTTGATCACGCTCTCGATCGCCCTGGCCGCCAGTCTCGCCCTCGTGCTCGCGCACCGGCTCAATTCCGCGCGCCTGCGCCGCCGCCAGATCAGCCCGCCCGCCATGCGCGTGCATGTGAGCCTGCTGCGCCTGCGCCGCCAGGGCTGTGCTGCGCTCGATCTGCCCAGCGAAGACGTCGCCGCCCTGCGAAGCCAGCTGGGCCGCCGCGATCGCCGTCTATGGGACGCCAGCATCGAAGCCTACAACGAGGCCTGCCGGGAGGACATGCCGGCACCCAGCCACCACCTCGATCAGTTGCTGTCACTCACGATGCCGCGCTGAGCTCGGCACACCAAGCAAAAAAAGTGACGCCGCCTGTGCGCTTGAGCGCCGGGCGGCATTTTGTTGGTGCACCCAACATTGGCGCGCACCTGCCGGGGCAAGTCCCGTCGCAAGTTGATCACGACGCAGTAGTCGTCCGGTTCATTTGACGCCAGCCGGCCGCAGGTTCAATGCTGACGCGGGTTTCCACAGGTTCATAGGCATCCAGGATTGGAAATTCTGATGCCTGGATTGCGCTCCTCGCGGGCTTGATCAAGCTGGGGTGATGGATGAACGTCGGCAAGACGCTGTTCGCGCAGGTCAAGATGTTCGTACCGTGGAAGACCTTCGGTCGCATCATCAAACGGCACAAGGGCCGATGAACACTGAGGGAAGCCGATTGGGTTTTCAGCGTATTCCCCGGTCTGATACCCGGTTCCGAAAACTGGACGCGAGGGTCGCACACCGGCGACGTGTCGAATGATGGCGACCCACCGTGCGAGAGCGCGAACCCAGGCCGCGGCCCTCACCTATTCCTCCTCGACCCGCCTGCTCCAGCGCTCAGCCCATTTGTCGATCGCGTGGCTCACCGTGAGTGAGGCAGCGCGCGAGTTGGTGGCGCGAGCCCACGCCGAGTCGCTCGAAGGCACCGGCCAGCAGATTGCGCACCGTACTCGGCGCGACGCCGAGCCGCGCTGCAACCTGCTTATGCGACAGCCCTGTCGCGTAGTGCCGCGCGGTTTCATACTGGCGCGCCGTGAGACGGGAGGCTCCGCGGTGGCTAGTCGCCGCCGCGAACACATGGCCGCCCATGCAGTGAACCCGGTACACGTGGCCCTGCGTCACCTCGCAGTGACCGGCCGCGCCGCCCCCTTCTGGCCGTAATGGGCGAGGCAGCACCCCGGCACGTTCGTCGACGCCGAAGTCCGCGGCGATTGCCTCACGGAAAGCGGCCTGCGAGCGGATGATGACGCCGCTCTCGCGTGCGGCGACGCACCAGACGTCGTCGTTCTCCCCACGCGGCGTCGCCGGCACCTCGTTGAGTGCCAGGTTGAGTTTCCAGGCTAGGCGCAGATGGGGCAGCAACGTCTCGAAGGATTCCTTCTCGGCATGGTCGCAATACCGCAATGCTTTGCGGTAGAGACTGACGAACTGGATGTCGCCGGGCGCGAAGCCCTGCGTCAAGCAACAGCTGAAGCAGCGCAGACGACTCTGCCTGAGGATCCGACGCGCGCCCTCAAGCTGCGCATAGGTCGCGTCGATGTCCAAGCGCAGCGCCTCACCTGGATGCGCGTAGGTCAGGGTGAGGGCCGGGTCAATCTCGACCTCTCGCGCCCACACGTCGAAAAACGCATCGTCTAGACCCACAAGATGAATGGCCGTCGGGACGAATTCGCCGAGGCCGACGTCTGATCGCACGTTGCACCAGAACGCCATGTCGAAGGCATGGTGTCGGCGCAGAAGGGCCAGGGCTTGGCCGGCGAATTGCACGGCCGGCAGTTCGGACGCGAGGGCATACAGCTGAAGGATCTCTTCGGTGCAAATACCCATCGTCGTCCTCCCGTTGACGCGATCGACTTCTTGTTTGGACGATTATTGAGTATGCATTTCGCATGTCAATCGGAACTCCCACGCCATAGCCCTCCGTAGGCCTTGGATGGGGCGGGCCGTGGACCGCAGCGAGGCGCAGCCATAGTGCAACTGCACTATGGCTGCCAGCACGTCGCCCTCCTATCCTCGCCCCGTCCAATCCCAATACACCCCACCAGCCGGAGGTCACATGAACGTGAAGCGCCTGTCCCGCAGCCTTGCCTGCGTTTCTGTCGTCCTGATGCCTGCCGCGGCACTGGCCACGCCCATCCTCGCCAACGGTGGCTTTCCTGCGCCGGGCGGCACAACCTATACGGGCAGCGGCTCCCCCATCGCGGCGGGTGGCCGCGACTGGTCGTACAGCGGCTTCGACCCGAGCGCGTACAGCAACCTGTACTACGCAATCGGCGACTACCCGTCGGACTGGAGCCCGGCAGGGCCTAGCCTGTCCATGGACGGCGCCTACGAGGTGCTTAGCTACAACCCCGGCTTGAGCAATCTGGCCGCGGGCGTTGCGGTCTGGACGGGGACGACAACGCTGCCGACCTCCAACGCTGGCCAAGTCCCGGTGTCGACCGAGTTCGTGCTGCATGTGACCGACACCTCGAACAACCCCCTCGCGCTGACGTCAGCGAGCTCGCTGGGCCTGGATTCAAGTCTCGGCGCCGTCCTCCAGGTGCAGGGCGCCTTCAACGCGAACTGGAGTTTCATGGCCAAGGCGACTGGGGGCGGCAGCTACGTCGACGCCCAGGACTTCTACAACAACTCGGGGTACCAGACCAACCCGAACATCCAGATGCAAAGCGGCGTCGGCGGCGCGTTCTACTACGACGCCGTCGCCGCGGTTCCCGAGCCTCGCAGCGCTACGCTGCTGCTGGGCGGCATGCTCGGAGTCGGCTTGGTCGTGCGGCGCCGTTCGCGCTCGCAGACCTGAGCGC
>JAFALK010000073.1 GCA_019234295.1 Roseateles sp. | reverse complement strand
GCGCAGAAGCGAGATTCTGACATGCTTAACTTCAGCTTGTCAAGAACTTTTTGAATTTATTTTCTTCGCACACGCTGCAGATATTCAATCCGCAAACTCGCAAACAAATTCAAAAAGCTTCTCGCTTTATTCCGCTCTTATTCACCGCCTCAGAATTCAATCAAAATCAATCGAATTCGTCAGCAGCAAAGAAGCGAGATTGTGACGCGTTTGATTCAAACTTGTCAAGTGCTTTTTGAATTTACTTGAATCATCGCCGTGCGTAGATTCAATTCATTCAAAAGCTCTCGCTTCTGGAGCGCCTTGCCGTCAACCCATCGAGCCCGAAGGCAAGCGACTTGTCAACAGCAAAGAGATGGGATTGTGACGCGCTTCATCGAAGCTTGTCAAGCGCTTTTTGCAGATTCTTCCAAGACTCCGCAGCAACCACTCAACCCAAACTCACCTCCGCCACCCTCTCCCGCGCCCCGCCCTATCGATCGGCAGACGGCGCTGTTTTGAGCAGCGAAGCCTGTGACTGTAGCACAGTATTTACGAGCTCAGCAAGAACCCTGGACTCTATTGAACCGGGCCGGTCGCAGCACCCAGATTGGCGAAGGCCAGTTCCGCCGTCTGGCGCGGATCCTCGCTGAGCAGCACCTGCGCCAGCGCATGAGAGAGACGGCGTGCATCCGCCCTCAGCACCCGTTGCTTGACCGAGGGGATCTGCGCCGGATGCATGGAGAAGCTACGCAGGCCCATGGCGAGCAGCAGATCCGTGAAGGCGGGATCGCCCGCCATCTCTCCGCAGACCGATACCGACTTGCCAGCCAGGCGCGCCTGCTCGATGGTGCCGGCCAGCAGGTGAAGCACCGCGGGATGCCAGGGATCGTAAAGATGGGCCACTGCCTCGTCGGCTCGATCAATGGCCAAGGTGTACTGGATCAGATCATTGGTGCCGATCGAGACGAAGTCCACGTAGCGAAGCAGCAGGGGCAGCATCACGGCGGCGGCCGGAATCTCGATCATCACCCCCAGCTCCATGTCCGTATACGCGTGTCCGGCATCGCTGAGTTGTTGCTGGACGCGCTTCATGGCCTCGTGGATCTGCCGGACCTCACCCAAGTGCGCCACCATGGGGATCAGGAGCCGAACCTTGCCGAAGGCACTGGCCCTATAGATGGCGCGAAGTTGCTGCCGGAACATCGCCGGCTCGGCCAGGCTCCACCGGATGGCGCGCAAACCCATGGCGGGATTGAGCACATGCTCGTGGCGCAACTCGTTGATGGTCAGGCGATCCAGCGGCTTGTCTGCGCCAACGTCGACGGTCCGGATGGTCACGGGCATTCCATGCATGGCCTCGACGGCCGCCTTGTAGGCTTGGAACTGCTCCTCCTCGCTCGGGAGTTCGCCTTCACGATTCATGAACAGGAACTCGCTGCGGAACAGGCCCACACCCGTTGCGCCCGCTTCGAGGGCCGCCACCGCATCCGCGGGCTGCTCGATATTGGCGTGCAGCTCAATGGCCTCGCCGTCCAGCGTCACCGCAGGCTTGTGGCGCAAGCGAGCCAGGCGCGCGTTCTCGAGCTCGCTCTGGCGCTGGCGGAAGCGGTACTCCTCCAGCACGATGGGAGACGGGTCGACGATCACGGCGCCCGCGTCACCGTCGATGATGACCCAGTCGTCCTGCCGGATCAGCCGGGAAGCTTCTCGCGTTCCGACCACAGCCGGTATACCCATGCTGCGCGCGACGATGGCCGTGTGCGAGGTCTTGCCACCGATGTCGGTGATGAAGCCGCGGAACACGCTGCGCTTGAACTGCATCATGTCGGCCGGAGCAATGTCGGTGGCAACGAGCAGCAGCGGGTCCTCGCCGGCGAAGTCTCGCTGGCTCACGCTGGCGGCATCGCGGGGATCGCGACCCTGCTCACGCGCGAGAGCACCCAGAACGCGCTCCACCACCTGCTCAAGATCCGCCTTGCGTTCACGCAGATAGTCGTCCTCCATCTCGTCGAACTGGCGAGCCAGCACCTCGAGCTGCGCGGACAGCGCCCACTCGGCGTTGTAGTGGCGTTCGACGATCCATTGCCGCGTGGCGCCGACGAGCGCATCGTCGTGCAGCAACATCAGATGGACATCGAGCAGGGCAGCCAGCTCGTGGGGCGCGTCGTCCGGCAACTCGGCCTTGAGCGTGGTCAGCTCTGCAGCCACTTCGTCGCGCGCGGAGGAAGCGCGCGCGATCTCGGCGTCCACCTGATCGGCCGCGATGAAGTAATGCGCGACGTCGATGCGGCTGGACGCCACCAGCACGGCGCGCCCGATGGCCACGCCGCGAGACACCGGGATGCCGAAGACCTGGAAGCTCATGCGGCCGACTTTAGCAGTGCAAATATGAAGTCAGGCCTATATGGGATTGCCCGGTCAGGGCTTGCGTCACCGTGTCGTCATGTGAGAGTCACGCGCCCGTCATCGCGGCCGCCGAGCATCGCGCCATCTTGCAATCGAAGAGGACGATATGAGGGATCTGCCGCTGTCAACGCTGCCCTTTGCCAAGCTGGCCAACCTGCACCCGACACAGGAGGAGTCTCGCCCCGCCGCCGAACCCCGCCTGGTCGCCAGCTGGGCGCGCAGCGAGGACGATGTACGCGAGGCGCAGGCGCTGCGCTACCAGGTCTTCGTCGAAGAGATGGGCGCACGCTTGTTGACGCCCCGGGGGAGTCCGGCGGGCCTTGACGTCGACATGTTCGATGCCTATTGCGAACACCTGCTCGTGCGCAGCATCGACTCCGACGACGAGCGCGGCCGCGTCATCGGCACCTACCGTGTGCTCACGCCCGCGGCGGCCAAGCGAGCCGGCGGTTTTTACAGCGAGACCGAGTTCGACCTGACCCGATTGCGCCATGAACGTGATCGCATCGCCGAGCTCGGCCGCTCCTGCGTGCATGCCGACCATCGCTCCGGCGGCGCCATCATCACCTTGTGGGGCGCGCTGGCGGAGTTCATGCAGCGCAACCAGCTCGGCACCGTGATCGGCTGCGCCAGCATCAGCATGCGCGACGGCGGCCATTTCGCGGCAAGCCTGTGGAAGAAGCTCGAGCAGACCCATCTCGCCCCCATCGACCGCCAGGTGCGCCCGCGCCTGCCCTTGCCGGTCGAAGAGCTGCGGCAAGATCTGCCGGTCGAGGCCCCGGCGCTGATCAAGGGCTATCTGCGCTGCGGCGCCAAGGTGCTCGGCGCACCGGCCTGGGATCCGGACTTCAACACCGCAGACCTTCCGATGCTGATGCGCCTGCAAGACCTGCCGGCACGCTATCGCCGGCACTTCTGCGCCGCGTGAGCAAGCCTCATTGACCTTCGCCGAACTTGTCGTTGACGAGCGCGGCGATCGCCTCTTGTGCCGCCTGTTCGTCCGGCCCTTCCGTCTCCAGTTCCACTTGCGATCCGATGCCGGCCGCCAGCATCATCACTCCCATGATGCTCTTGGCATTGACGCGCCGGCCATTGCGGCTCATGAACACCTCGCACTGAAAGGCGCCCGCCAGCTTGGTCAGCTTGGCGGAGGCGCGGGCGTGCAAGCCCAGCTTGTTGCTGATGGTGAGCGTTGACTTGATCATGAAGTCTTCGGTGTCTCGGTGTGGGTGAAGATCTCGATGGCACGGCGGCCTCCTTCGGCCGCGCGTTCCGCTAGTTGCGCCACCGGCATGCTTCCGTAGCACAGCGAGCGCCAGAGCATGGGGCCCGAAAGCCCGCTCACCACGCGCACTTTGCCGGCAGGATCCAGCAGGCGCAGCGCCGCGTTGTGCGGCGTGGCGCCCGGCACATCGGTGAGTAACAGCCATTCGTCCTCGGGTCTCGTGGCCATCACCGCCCGGGCGGCGGCCTCCACGTCCTCACAGGACTGGTCTGGCAGCACATCGAGAACCGACAGCTGCCGAGTGCAGTCCGGGTAGGTGTGCTGGGCCACGGCCCGCAGGGCAGTGGCCAGAGGTGCGTGGGCGATCAACAGCAGTCCGGGCATGTCGCCATTATCCGCATGCTCAGTCGATCAGCCTGACCGAGCTCGCAAAGTCATTCCAATGCGCGTCAGCAATTGGCTTGTCACTGCGTACCACTAACTGATAGACCTTCAAGCCCCGATTGAACACGGCAAGACGGGCATGCGAGGCGCCATCGACGCGCTGCATCACGGCCTCGGGGCTCGGCGTCATGCCGCTCACGGCGAACGGTTCGGCCTGCGAGGGCTGTCCTCCCAACTGGCGCAACAAGGCTGCATGCATCTGAGCCATTGCACTTCCCGCTGCTGCGGGCTCGGGCAGCTCGGCCCAGGAGAGCGCGAACTCCTCGCCCCCTGCCTCGCAACGGGCCAGTCCCATGCGCAATCCCGTGGGCGAGCGGCGACTTTGTAAGCTGGGCTTGCAAGGCAAGTTCAGCTCCACGCCAGCATCGGGCGGTCGCGTCTCGCGCCAATCGAAGGCAGGTGAGCAGGCGCCAACCGCCAGAGCCAGGATCAGGGACACAAGGCACCTCATGGGGCGGATTATGTCTGCCGCACAATCCCGGCCATGACGACTCCGCAGCTTCCCCCGATGGCACTGGCCGGTGTGCGCGTGCTGGACCTCTCCCGCGTGCTGGCCGGTCCCTGGTGCACCCAGACCCTGGCCGATCTCGGCGCCGACGTGATCAAGGTCGAACGCCCCGGCTCGGGCGACGACACTCGCGGCTGGGGCCCCCCCTTCTTGAAGGACCAGCAAGGCCAGGACACGGCCGAGGCGGCCTATTACCTGGGCACCAACCGCAACAAACGCTCGATCTGCATCGACATCGCCCGCCCAGAAGGCCAGGAACTGATCCGCCAGATGGCCCGCGAGTTCGACGTGCTGGTCGAAAACTTCAAGGTCGGCGACTTGGCTCGCTACGGGCTCGACTACGCAAGCCTGAGCGCCCTCAACCCGCGCCTGGTGTTCTGCTCCATCACCGGCTTCGGCCAGACCGGCCCCTACAAGGATCGCGCCGGCTATGACTACGCCATCCAGGGACTGGGCGGCCTGATGAGTGTGACCGGCGAGCGAGACGACCTGCCCGGTGGGGGCCCTCAGAAGGTCGGGGTTGCCGTGGCGGACCTGTTCACGGGCCTCTACGCCACGATCGGCATTCTGGCCGCCCTGCGTCACCGCGACCTGACGGGGCAGGGTCAGTTCGTCGACATGGCCCTGCTGGACACCCAGCTCGCCATGCTCGCCAACCTCGGGGCGAACTTCATGGTCACCGGCAAGGCGCCGAGCCGCGTGGGCAATGCGCACGTCAACATCGTGCCTTACCAGGTCTTCGAGGCCTCAGACGGGCACCTGATCCTGGCCGTGGGCAACGATGGCCAGTTCGCCAAGTTCGCCGAGATCGCCGGCCAGCCGCAGTGGGCGGTGGATGAACGCTTCGCCACCAATGCCGCGCGAGTGCGGCATCGCGAACTGCTCGTGCCGCAGATCGCCGCGGTACTCAAGACGCGTGCGCGAGACGCCTGGCTGGCCGAGCTCGAGGCCGCCAAGGTGCCTGGCGGGCCCATCAACAATTTGGCCCAGGCCTTTGCCGATCCGCAGGCCCAGGCTCGCGGCATGCGCGTCCCCATGCCCCATCCGCACGATCCCGATCTGCACCTCGTCGCCAGCCCGCTGAAGCTCTCGGCCACGCCGGTTGCCTATCGCCATGCCCCGCCCTTGCTGGGCCAGCACAGCCGCAGTGTCTTGGCCGAGCTGGGCCTGTCGGATGCCCAGATTGACGAATATTTCAAGTCGGGGGCTGTCACCTGAGCAAGTGATGCAGAGTCTGGAATCCGTGAATTAGTTCGCATTTTCGAGACCCCGACGGTGGCCAGGGATATCTCGCCCCCCCCTTTGCGGGATGGACGTCCGGAGCTCAACATTCCAGCATCGCGCGAGTTGTTACAAGAAACAGAATAGATGCAGCCGAGCGCCCTGCCACCGCAACCCATGTCGAGCCCCCCGCCCCAGAATGCCGCCAACGACGCGGGCTCGGAGCCCGAGGCCGGGCAGTGGGCCGACATCGTCCAGCAATTGGGCGCGGAGATCGCTGGGCCGCTGAGCGCCGCGATGGAGCGCATCCATCAGCTGATTGCCACGGGGCAGATTGACCGCCAGGGCCTGCGAGCCTTGCGCGAAAGCGTGGCCATGGCCCGCGAGGCCGGCATGGCCGGCCAGCAGCTGGCGCGCTTGGCTTCGGGCCGATTGCGCCTCGCACGCGAGCGACTGCACCTCACCCAGGTGCTGCGCAGCGTGCTGGCCCACCGCAGCCGCGAGACCCAGGCGCGCGGCATCCAGGTGCGGCAGGCCCTGCGGCCTGTCGAGGTGATCGCGGACGGCTCGCTGCTGTTCTCGCTGCTCAATGCCCTGATGGACTGGGCCCTCGCCAGCACGCACTCCTCCATCGACCTGCGTCTGGACCTGACCCCCTGGCCGGCTCGGGCTCTGCTGACCTGCCGCTTTGCCCACCGTTCGCTGGACCTCGTCGGCACGTCGCCCAAGGCCCTGCGAGACGTCGAGACACCGCCCCTGGCCAACTCCCTGGCCTGGCGCCTCGTCGAGCAGACCGCCATCACCATGGGCCTGGTGCCCCTGCGCGAAGACGAGGCCGGCATCACCGTGCTGACCCTGGAGTTCCCGCACACCGTGGGCGAGGAGATCGGCAGCGAATCGGAGGAGCCCGCATGGCGGCGACGCGAGATCCCGACACCGCCCGAGCCGCACTTTGGCGACAGCGGGCACAGCGCATTCAACTCCAAGCCACTGGCCGGCAGCCACGTGCTGATCGTCACGCCGCGGCGCGAGCTGCGCAACGCCGTGCAGGAGGCGATTGCGCACATGGGCCTGATCGTCGATGTGGCTGCCACGATGGCCGAAGCGCGCCAGTTCTGCCAGGAGGGTCTGCCGCACGGCATCCTCTTCGAGACCGCACAACGCGGGGCCGACTTCGCAGCTCTGCACGAGGAAGTCCAGCGCGAGGTCCCGCACTTTTGCTTCGTCGAATTGCTCGACCACGAGCATCAGACCCAACTGTCCACGGCCACCCCTGACGGCCTGGCCCGCATCTCGCGCCAACACCTTGCCGATGCCCTGGCTTCCTTGTTGACTTTCGAACTCTCCAAGGGTTTGTGATTCAATTCAGCGCATGAGCTTGCGTCACCTCCTCCTTGCCCTTTGCATTGCCCTGAGCGCTTGTGCCCGCGAGCAGGCGCCCGCCGTGAACTACGTGCTGCTCGATGGCGTCAAGGCGAGCTCCCAGCAATGGGCGGGCAAGGTCATGCTGGTGAACTTCTGGGCCACGAGCTGCACGACCTGCGTGCACGAGATGCCGCAGGTGGTCGCCACCTTCGACAAATACACGGGCAAGGGCTTCGACGTGCTGGCCGTGGCCATGAGCTATGACCCGCCTGCCTATGTGGCCAACTATGCGCAGAGCCGCAAGCTGCCCTTCTCGGTCGCCATCGACAACACCGGCGCCGTGGCTCAGGCTTTCGGCCGCGTGCAGCTCACGCCCACGAGCTTTCTCATCAACAAGCGCGGCGAGATCGTCAAGCGCTATGTCGGCGAGCCCGATTTCGCCGAGCTGCACAAGCTGATCGACAGCCTGCTCGCCGAAGCCTGACTTAGCGATTCTTTTCCTCCATGGGGCCCGGGCCCGGCATGACTGCGGTGTAGAGTGCTGCGCACTCTTTCACCATGCTTTCTGCCATGACGCCGATCCGCGCCAATAACTCGACAATCAAGCGCCATAACCTTCAAAGCAATCAGACGGGCAAGGCCGCCCTCTGGGTCGTTGCCGCCGCCGTCGTGTTGGCGGGTGGTGGACTCTGGTGGTGGAAGGGCCACGGCAGCGGCGAAGGCGGCCCCGCAGGCGCGGCCAGCGCCGCGTCGGGCCCGGGTGGCGCCAATTCGCGTGGCCCTGGGAACCTGGGGGGAGGCGGCGGCCGCTTCGGCGGCGCCAATCGCGTGCAGCCTGTGTCCGTCGATATCGCAAAGCGCAAGGACATGCGCGTGCTCGTCAACGCCATCGGCACCATCACCGCCTCGAACACGGCCGTGGTGCAGGCGCAGGTCAGCGGCGTGCTGCAGAACCTAATGTTCAAAGAAGGCCAGCAGGTCAAGGCCGGCCAGCAGTTGGCGCAGATCGACCCGCGCGCCTTTCAAGCCACGCTGGGGCAGGCCGAAGGCCAGCTGGCCCGCGATGCAGCCCAGCTCGCCAACGCCCGGCTCGACCTCACGCGCTACAAAGACCTGATGACCAAGGACGCTATTGCCCAGCAACAGGTCGACACGCAGGAGGCGCTCGTGCGCCAGCTCGACGGCACCGTCAAGGCTGACCAGGCCAGCGTGGACAGCGCGCGCCTGCAGCTGAGCTACACCCGCGTGCTCGCCCCCATCGCCGGCCGCACGGGCCTCAAGCAGGTGGACCTCGGCAACGTCGTCACGCCCAGCGCGGTCAACGGCATCGTCACCATCACGCAGACGCACCCTGTGGCCCTGGTCTTCGCCGTGCCGTCGGCCAACCTGCCACGCATCAGCGAAGCCCTGCGCAACAAGAGGCCGCTGGTCGTGGAAGCCTGGGATCGCGGTGGCGCGGCCAAGCTCGCCGAAGGCAGCGTTGCCAGCACCGACAACGCCATCGACCCAACAACCGACAGCATCAAGCTCAAGGCCCTCTTCAAGAACGACGACGACGCACTCTTCCCCAACCAGGCAGTTAGCGTACGCCTTTCTCTGGACGTGATCGAAGGCAGCCTGGCCGTGCCTTCGGCCGCCGTGCAGCGCGGCGCGCAAGGCTTCTATGTTTACGCGGTCAACGGCGAAAACACGGTCAGCATGCGCATCGTGAAGCCCGGCGTGGTCGACGAGGGCTGGACCGCCGTCGAAGGCCAGCTGCGCCCCGGCGAGCGCGTGGTGATCGACGGCGTGGACCGCCTGCGCGACGGCGCCAAAGTCGAAGTCATCGCCGCCGACCCGAGCAAGCGCAAGGGTGCCGAGGCACCGGCCCGTGGCCGGCGCGGCGGCCGTGGCGCAAGTGGCCCGATGGGCGGAGCCAGTGGCGCAGGTAGCGCAGGTGGCGCTGGTTGGCCCGGCAGCGGTGCATCGGGCCCGCGCCCTCAGCAGGGCGGCGCACAAGGCGGCGCACAAGGCGGCGCACAGGGCGGCGCACAGGGCGGCGCACAGGGCGGCGCACGAGCCGGTGCGCCAACGGCTTCGCAGGCGGTTGCCGGTGAAGATCGTCCGCGCTGGCTCGACCACCTACCGCCCGAGATGCAGGATAAGTTCATGAAGATGAGTCCCGAGGAACGCAAGGCCTTCATCGACAAGCGCCGCGCCGAACGCGCCAGCCAAGGCGGCTGAACTCGCCATGAATCCTTCACGTCCCTTCATCGAGCGGCCGGTCGCCACCTCGCTGCTCATGCTCGCCATCCTGTTGGCGGGCCTGCTGGCCTACCGGCTGCTGCCGCTGTCGGCCCTGCCCGAAGTCGACTACCCGACCATCCAGGTCACCACGCTCTACCCCGGCGCCAGCCCCGACGTGATGTCCACGACGGTCACCGCACCGCTGGAGCGCCAGTTTGGCCAAATGCCGGGCCTGAGCCAGATGACCAGCAGCAGCTCGGGCGGCGCCTCAGTGATCACGCTGCGCTTCTCGCTGGGCCTGTCGCTGGACGTTGCCGAGCAAGAAGTGCAGGCGGCCATCAACGCGGGTGGCAATCTGTTGCCCAGCGACCTGCCCATGCCGCCGATCTACAGCAAGGTGAACCCGGCCGATGCGCCGGTGCTGACGATCGCCGTCACGTCGCCTTCGCTGCCGGTCATCAAGGTCCATGATCTGGTGGAGAACCGCCTCGCGCCCAAACTCTCGCAGCTCGACGGCGTTGGCCTCGTGTCCATCGCCGGCGGACGCCGCCCGGCCGTACGCATACAGGCCGATCCGCAGAAGCTGGCGGCCCTGGGCCTCTCGCTCGACGACGTCCGCTCGGCCATCGCCGCCTCCAACGTCAACCAGGCCAAGGGCAGTTTCGACGGCGCGCAGCGCGCCTCCACCATCGACGCCAACGATCAGCTCAAGACTGCCGCCGAATACCAGGACGTGGTCATCGCCTGGAAGAACGGCAGCCCGCTGCGCCTGGCCGATGTGGCGGTGATGGTGGACGATGCCGAAAACCTGCGCCTTGCGGCCTGGGCCGACACCACGCAGGGCGTGGTCCTGAACGTGCAGCGCCAGCCCGGCGCCAACGTGATCGAGACAGTGGACCGCGTGAAGGCCTTGCTGCCCAAGCTGCAAGGCACGCTGCCGGCTTCGCTGGACGTGAAGGTGATCGCCGACCGCACCGTGACCATCCGCGCCTCGGTGGAGGACACCGAGTTCGAGCTGCTGCTGGCCATTGCGCTCGTGGTGATGGTGATCTTCATCTTCCTGCGCAGTGGATCCGCCACGCTCATTCCGAGCGTGGCCGTGCCGCTTTCGCTGGTCGGCACCTTCGGCGTGATGTACCTGGCAGGCTTCTCGATCAACAACCTCACGCTGATGGCCTTGACCATCTCCACCGGCTTCGTGGTGGACGACGCCATCGTGATGATCGAGAACATCGCCCGCTTCGTCGAGGAGGGCGACACGCCGATGCAAGCCGCGCTCAAGGGCAGCAAGCAGATCGGCTTCACCATCATCTCGCTGACGGTCTCGCTGATCGCCGTACTCATCCCCCTGCTCTTCATGGGCGACGTGGTAGGCCGGCTCTTCCACGAGTTCGCGATCACGCTGGCCGTGTCCATCCTGATCTCGGCCTTCGTCTCGCTCACGCTCACGCCCATGATGAGTGCGCGCCTGCTCAGGCCCGAGAGCGAACACAAACACACCAGGCTGGGCGCCTGGTTCGGTGAGAAGTTTGACGCCACCATCGCGCTCTACGGTCGTGCACTGGACTGGGTGCTGGACCGCCCACGCACCACCATGCTGGCCTTTGCCGCCACACTTGGCCTCACTGCCATGCTCTACATCTGGGTGCCCAAGGGCTTCTTCCCGGTGCAGGACACGGGCCTGATCCAGGTCATCACAGAGGCCACGCAGACCACCTCCTTCGCTGCCATGGGCGAGCGCCAGCAGAAGCTGGCCGAGGCCATCCTCAAAGATCCGGATATCGACCACCTGGCATCCTTCATCGGCGTGGACGGTGCGAACACCACGCTGAACACAGGCCGCATGCAGATCACGCTCAAGCCCTTCGAGCAGCGCAAGGCCTCGGCCACCGAGATCATCCGTCGCCTCAACGAGCTGACCGGCCATGTACCGGGCATCCGCGCCTATATGCAGCCGGTGCAGGACCTGACCATCGAGGACCGCGTCTCCAAGACCCAGTACCAGTTCTTGCTGAGCTCGCCTGATTCGGACGACCTGGCCAAGGCGACCTCGGACCTGATGGCGCGCCTGAAGGCGCTGCCCCAGCTGGCCGACGTGGCCAGCGACCTGCAGGACCAGGGCCAGCAAGCCTATCTGAAGATCGACCGCGAGGCCGCCGGCCGCCTGGGCGTGACCGTGGCCGCGATCGACACGGCGCTGTACAACGCCTACGGCCAGCGCATGATCTCGACGATCTACACGGCCAGCAGCCAGTACCGCGTGGTGCTCGAGACACCGGCGGAGTTCCGTGACGGCCCCGAGGCGCTGAACAAGCTGTACGTGCCGGGCGTGCAGACCAATGCCGCGGGCAACGGCATCACGGTGCAAGTGCCCATGAGCGCCGTCGCTCAGATGGTCGAGCGGCCCGCGGCGCTGGCCATCAACCACGTAGCGCAGTTCCCGGCAGCGACGATCTCCTTCAACCTCGCAGCGGGCGCCTCACTCGGCGAGGCCGTGGACGCCATCCGCGCCGAGGAGGCCAAGCTCGACATGCCGCCCAGCGTGGAGACCAGCTTCCAGGGCGCGGCTGAGGCCTTCCGCAATTCGCTGTCCAGCACGCTGCTGCTGATCCTCGCGGCCGTGGTCACCATGTACATTGTGCTGGGCGTGCTCTACGAGAGCTACATCCACCCGGTCACGATCCTCTCCACGCTGCCCTCGGCCGGCGTGGGCGCCTTGCTGGCCCTGCTCACCGCGCGGCTGGACCTGGGCGTCGTGGGCATCATCGGCATCGTGCTGCTGATCGGCATCGTGAAGAAGAACGCCATCATGATGATCGACTTCGCGCTCGAGGCCGAGCGCGAGGAAGGCCTCGAGCCGCGCCAGGCTATTCACAAGGCCTGCCTGCTGCGCTTTCGCCCCATCCTGATGACGACGCTGGCCGCCCTGCTGGGTGCGCTGCCGTTGATGCTGGGCCAAGGTGCGGGCCATGAGCTGCGCCACCCGCTTGGTGTGACCATGGTCGGCGGCCTGATCGTGAGCCAAATGCTGACGCTGTTCAGCACGCCGGTGATCTACCTCGCCTTCGCAGGCCTCGCTCACCGCTGGCAGGCGCGCAAGAACAAGGTGGCGCCTGCATGAACATCAGCGCGCCCTTCATCGCCCGGCCGGTCGCGACCACGCTGATCACCATCGGCATCGCCCTGGCCGGGGTGCTGGGTTTCACCCTGCTGCCAATCGCGCCGCTGCCGCAGATGGACTTCCCGACCATCTCCGTCAGCGCCAACCTGCCCGGAGCCAGCCCCGAGACCATGGCGGCCACCGTGGCCACGCCGCTGGAGCGCACCCTGGGCACCATCGCCGGCGTGAACGAGATCACCTCGCGCTCGAGCCTGGGGTCGTCCAACATCACGCTGCAGTTCGATCTCAGCCGCGACATCAACGGCGCGGCCCGCGACGTGCAGGCCGCCATCAACGCCTCGCGCAGCCTGCTGCCCACGGGCATGCCCAGCAACCCGACCTACCGCAAGGTCAACCCGTCCGATGCGCCGGTGATGATCCTGTCGCTGACTTCGGAAGCGCTGACCGAGGGCCAGATGTACGACGCCGCCTCCACCGTACTGGCACAGCGCCTGTCGCAGGTCCGCGGCGTGGGCCAGGTGAATGTGAGCGGCAGCGCGCTGCCGGCCGTGCGGGTGGAGCTCAATCCAGACAAGCTGGCAAGCGCCGGCATCGCCCTGGACAGCGTGCGCAGCGCCATCACGGCCACGAACGCGAACCGGCCCAAGGGCGTGCTCGAGAATGACACGCACACCTGGCAAGTCGGCGCCAACGACCAGGCCCGCGTCGCCTCCGAATACGCCGGCGTCGTGCTGCGCTACACCCAGGGCTCGGCGGTTCACCTGAGCGACGTGGCCGACGTGAAGGACTCAGTGCAGGACGTGCGCAACTACGCCGCCTCCAACGGCAGGCCGGCAATCCTGCTCTTCATCATGAAGGAGCCGGGCGCCAACATCATCGAGACCGTGGATCGCGTGCACGAGCTGCTGCCGCACCTGCGCGCCTCGATCCCTGCGGCCATCGACCTCAAGGTCATCAGCGACCGCACGCCCACCATCCGCGCCTCGCTGCGCGAGGTGGAGCGAGCCATGTCCATCGCCGTGGGCCTGGTGATCCTGGTCGTGCTGCTCTTCCTGCGCTCGGGCCGCGCCACGCTGCTGCCGGCCATCGCGGTACCGGTCTCGCTGTGCGGAACTTTCGGCGTGATGTACCTGTGCGGCTACAGCCTCGACAACCTCTCAGCCATGGCCCTCACCGTGGCGACCGGCTTCGTGGTGGACGACGCCATCGTCGTGCTGGAGAACATCACCCGCCATATCGAGCACGGCCTCCCGCCGCGCAAGGCTGCGCTCAAGGGCGCTCGCGAGATCGGCTTCACGGTGGTATCCATCAGTCTGTCGTTGATCGCCGTGTTCATCCCCATCCTGCTGATGGGCGGCGTGGTCGGGCGGCTGTTCCGCGAGTTCGCGGTCGTGCTGTCCTCTGCCATCCTCGTCTCGATGCTGGTCTCGCTGACGGCCACGCCGATGATGGCCGCCCAGCTGCTGCCACCGAAGTCGGCGCACAAGGCGCCTGGCCCCTTCGGCCGCTGGCTGGCGCGGCTGGGCAAGGCTGGCATGCGCGGCTACCGCAAATCGCTCGTGTGGGTGCTGCGCCACCAGCCGGTGGCGATGCTGGCGCTTATCGGTGTCATCGCGCTGAACGTGTACCTCTACGGCACGATCCCGAAGTCCTTCTTCCCGCAGCAGGACACCGGCACCATGATCGGCGGCGTACAGGCCGACCAGGGCAGCAGCTTCCCGATGATGAAGGAGAGGGTGCAGAAGTTCATGGGCATCCTCCAGGCCGATCCGGCGGTGGAAAACGTCAACGGCTTCACCGGCGGGGGCCAGCGCAATGGCGCCTTCTTCTATATCGCGCTCAAGCCGCTCAAGGAACGCAAGGTCTCGGCCGACACGGTGGTGAACCGCCTGCGCGACAAGCTCTCGCATGAGGCGGGTGCCAACCTCTTCCTCGTGCCCGTGCAGGACATCCGCATCGGCGGCCGGCAGTCCAACTCGGCCTATCAGTACACGCTGCAGTCCGATTCGCTGGAAGACCTGCGCACCTGGGCTCCTCGCATCACCAACGCCATGCAAAACCTGTCAGAGCTGGCCGACGTGAACAGCGACCAGCAGGACAAGGGCGTGCAGACCTCACTTGTCGTCGACCGCGACGCCGCCGCGCGCCTGGGTGTCTCCATGAACACGCTGGACACCACACTCAACGACGCCTTCGGCCAGCGCCAGGTCGGCGTGATCTACAACCCGTTGAACCAGTACCGCGTGGTGATGGAGCTGGCGCCCGACTATCTGCAGGGCCCGGAGACACTGACCAAGCTCTACGTGACAGGACGCGGCAACTCGCAGGTGCCGCTGTCCAGTTTCGCGCGGGTGGAGACCACGAACACGCCGCTCTCGATCAACCACCAGAGCGGCGCGCCAGCCACAACGATCAGCTTCAACCTGCCCGAAGGCGTCTCGCTCTCGGAGGCCACGGTGGCAATCAACAACGCCATGAGCGAGCTCGGCGTACCTGTCAGCGTGCGTGGCACCTTCGCGGGCACGGCGAACGCGTTCCAGCAGTCGCTGTCCTCGCAGCCCCTGCTGATCCTCGCGGCCATCGTCACCATCTACCTGGTGCTGGGCATGCTCTACGAGAGCCTGATCCACCCGGTGACGATCCTCTCCACCCTGCCCTCGGCCGGCGTGGGCGCGCTGCTGGCGCTGATGCTCTTCAACACCGACTTCTCCATCATTGCGCTGATCGGCGTGATCCTGCTGATCGGCATCGTGAAGAAGAACGCAATCATGATGATCGACTTCGCCATCGCACGCCAGCGCAAAGGCAACCCGAGCGCAGCCGCGGCCATCGTGCGCGCCGCCACGCTGCGCCTGCGCCCCATCCTGATGACCACGGCCGCCGCCATCTTCGGCGCCGTGCCTCTGGCCCTGGGCACGGGCGACGGCGCCGAGTTGCGCCAGCCGCTGGGCATCGCCATCGTCGGCGGTCTGATCCTCTCGCAGCTGCTGACCCTCTACACCACGCCGGTCGTCTTCGCGCTGATGGACCGCCTGAGCCTCAAGAAGCTGCGCCTGCGTCGCTGGTTCTTCCTGCGCCGCCCGCAACCGAGTCATTGACATGAACAAGTTTCACCTCCTCCCCCTTCTTGCGGCCCTGCTCGGCGGCTGCGCAATCACCCACGTGGAGCCTCCCAAGCCGGCCGCGCCGCCAGCGCAGTTCAAAGAAAGCGGTGACTGGACCCAGGCCCGCACCGAGGCCGCCACGCCCGAGGCCTGGTGGACGCTGTTCCAGGACCCGGTACTTGACGAACTGCAGGGCCGGCTGCTGATTGGCAACGAGAATCTCAGGAGCGCCGCCACCCAGGTGGCGAATGCACGCGCACTGCTCGACGCCGCCCAGAGCGCCTTCTGGCCCACACTGTCGGTTGCCGGCCAGGGCGCGCGCAGCAAGAACCCCGGTAGCCGCCCGGCCAACAGCAGCTCGCTGACGGCCACCGCCGGCTGGGAGATCGACCTGTGGGGCAGCCTGTCCGAAGGGCTGTCACAGGCCAACGCGCAACTGCGCGCGAGCCAGGCCGACCTGGCCTCGGCGCGGCTCTCGGCCCAGGCCCTGCTGGTGCAGGGCTACTTCACGCTGCGCGCCGCTGAGGTGCAGCAAGACATCCTGGACCGCAGCGTGACGGCGTATGAGCGTTCGCTTGACCTGACGCGCGCCCGCCGGGATGCCGGCGTGGTCGCCACCACCGACGTGCTTCAGGCCGAGACGCAGCTGCGCAGCGCACAGGCCCAGGCCGCCGACGCCAAGGCGCAGCGCGCTGTGGCCGAACATGCGCTGGCCGTGCTGCTGGGCGTGCCGCCCTCGAACTTCTCGGTCGAGCGCCACCCCGCCGGCACCGGTCTGGCTGCGGTGCCCACGGTGCCCGCCCTGCTGCCCGCCACCTTGATGGAGCGCCGCCCCGACATCGCCGCCGCCGCCGCGCGCGTCAAGGCCGCCTATGCCGCCATCGGCATCGCCAATGCCGCCTACTTCCCGACCGTCTCGCTCTCGGCCGATGGCGGCTGGCGCGAGAACGGCCTCAAGAACCTGGTCAGCACGCCCAACCTTTTCTGGTCGCTGGGCGCCTCGCTGGCCCAAACCGTGTTTGACGGCGGGCGCCGCGAACTGGCCAGCGCCCAGGCCCGCAACAATGCCGACAGCGCGACCTCCAGCTACCGCCAGACCGTGCTCGCGGCCATGCAGGAAGTCGAGGACAACCTCGTGCTCGCGCGCCAACTCCAGGACGAGGCCCAGCTCCAGCAGGACGCCGTGCATGCCGCTCGCCGCAACCTCGAGATCACCGAGGACCAGTACAAGGCCGGCACGGTCAGCTACCTCAACATCGTCACTGCGCAGACGGCCCTGCTCACAGCGGAGAACACGCTGAACAGCGTCAAGGACCGCCAACTGGTGGCGGTCAATCAGCTGCTGAAGAACATCGCCGGACGCTGGGAGTAAGCGCGCGAAGCGCCTTCGTGGAGCAGCGTGATGCAGCGTGGTGCTGCGTTGGGCGGCGCATCGGCGGACACTCGCGCATCGCCACTCGAGGCTTGCTCACCGTGCCTTCATCGATGAGCCCGGAGGATTCGGCTCTGCTGCTGCCACGCATCGAGAGCCGCATTCTTGTCCTGCGGGCGTAGAAAAATTCTCACGGACGCAGCGCTGGCAGCACGGTACGGCGTCGAGACCAAGCGTTTCAATGAACACAGGTGAAGTGCAATGCTGCGCGCTTCCCAATGGATTTCATGTTCGAGCTTTCGATCACCGAAAGGGCCAAGGTGGTTGCAAATTGCAGCCAACGCAGCCAACGCTCGCAACGAAGGCTCTCAAAAGCGCTGCCCTCGGCCTTCACCGAACACACCTCCATCCAAGCCGCCAGCGTGCTCACCTCTGCGCGCGCCATGGAAAGGCGTCACTACGTCGAACGAGCCTTCGGCGGGCTCAAGCAGGCTGGCCCGGCTTACGCCGACCCGGCTCAGCGACTGGCTGAAATGGAGGAAAAAACCGAAGCCCTGGCGTAACTCCACGGCAGCTGCTGCGGCGACAACCCGGTGCAATTCCAGCAGCTGTTCGAGGCACTGCGGGCCTTGATGGCGCTACCGGATCCTCCCAGGCGGCCAATCGCCAATCGGCTTCATCCACCCCAAGAGACGAGTGAGTCCCGTCCCGGCGTCTCCTACCAGAACAGCAGCCAGAGCAAGCCCAGGATCAGCACCCACTTGCCCACGTAGTACAAGCTGCGGTTTGAGCTCTTCAGCGCCTTGGCCTTGAGGCGGACCTGATAGAGGTAGTGAAAGGCCTTGTTGATGCCACCCACTGCCTCGCCACCCTCGTTCTGGCTCGATGCTGCGGCCATCACGCGTCGACCGAAGAAGCGGTTGAACCAGCGCAGCGGCGCACCGAACAGCGGGCGCTCCACATCACAGAACAGCACGATGCGGCGCTGGTCCGTGGTGTTCTCGGCATGGTGGATGAAAGTCTCGTCGAACATCACCGCCTCGCCGTCGCGCCAGTGGTAGGGCTGACCGTCGACGACGATGTGGCAGCGCGGGTCGTTGGGCGTGATCAAGCCCAGGTGATAGCGCAAAGATCCGGCATAGGGATCTCGGTGCTGCACGAGACGGGCGCCCGGCGGCAGCGAGGCGAACATGGCCGCCTTGATGCTCGGGATGCCTTTGAGCAGGGCCACGGTCTGCGGGCACAGGGCCTGGGCCGAGGGCAGGTCCTTACCGTACCAGCTCAGGTAGAAGCGCTTCCAGCCGGTGCGGAAGAAGGAGTTGAAGCCGATGTCGTTATAGCCGGCGGCGGCGCGAATGGCGCCTTCGTCGTCGAGCTTGAGCGCTTCGTCGCGGATGGTCTGCCAGTTCGCCTTCAGCGGCGCCAGCTCCGGGAAGTCCGCCGGGTCGAGATAGGGTCGCGACGGCACGCGCGAGAACAGGTACATCAGCGCGTTGACGGGTGCGATCAGGATGGTGAAGTCCAGCGCACGTGCGAGCGCGAAACGCACATGGCCACGCCAGTGAATGTAGAGGCCCGAGGCCAGGTAGATCAGCAATAACCAATGGCGAATTGCCATGCCGCTTCCCTTTTGGAATAAGTGCGCCCGGATTGTCGGTACTCAGCCGTGGTGAAGTGAAGTGAAGGGCTTTCCTGCCTGTGGTCAAAGGGCATCAAAGAATCGCTTGCGCAGCCACGAGAACATGCGATACAGGGCCGTGGCGCGATGGTCGCCCCGCAGCTCATGCAAGCGGCTGCCGTGGGGCCGGGCGCCACGCCCGGGCGTGCCGCGCAGGAGCGATTCCGCGCGATCGAGCAGGGGCTGGAGCTCGATCAGCGAAGGCACCACGACGAGGTGGCCGCATTCCCGGCACGCCGCCCCTTGAGTGGGCTCCACCGCTGCACCGCAGCCGAAACACGACCAAGCCAGATGTTCCGCTTCAACGGCTTCGGCATGGCGAGACAGCAGCGCCGTGAAGAAACGCGGCATGTCGATGACAAGCAGCGGGCTTGCGCAGTAGCGGCAACGCGCATCCTCGTCGAGCAGGCCGCGAGCGCAGGCCTCTCGCTCGAGGCCCGCGCCGCAGTTGAGGCAAGCCGGCTCGCGTTTCTCCTCCTTCAAGGTATCGAGATCGCGCCGCGTCATCGCCCGCACGAGGCCGCGGCGAGCCAGCAACTGGGCAAAGCCGGCCAGGCCGCCACGGCAGCGTGGGCACTCGAGCTCGCCGAAGCGGCCCATGCTCGTGAGGTTGTGGATGGGCTTGAGCTGCATGCCGCAACGCGGACAGTCCAGGCCCGCGGCCTGGGGCCCCGTCGGCTCCTGCTGAGCCAGGCGCATGCGGCGCAGCAAGGTCACCCAGCCAAGGCCCGAGAGATTGACGGCCTCCAGCTCATCGAGCCAGATCAGATTGCAGCGCGCGCACAGGTCGGTGTGCACCGGCTGACCGTAATGGCCTTCGAGCGGCAAGGCCTCCATGACCACGCTGCATTGCGGGCAGCTCAAGGCCTTGTGGGTGGAGGGGCTAGCGGGCATGACCTCGCTAGCCTACACCGACTCAGAAGGCCTGGGACAAGCCCAGATACGCCGTCCGGCGCAGCCCGTACTGCGGTGCCCCCACGCCGATGCCGCTGCCATCGCGCAGCAGGTAGGTGCGATCGAAGACGTTGTCCAGGCCCACACGCACCTCGAGCTTGCCGAAGCTGCGCGCCGCCGCCGCGTTGATCACGCCGTAGCCCGGCAGATGCTGGGTGTTGGCATAGCCATTGCGCAAGCCCGTGCCACCCAGGGCGGAAGCACTCCAGGTCGTGCCCAGGGCTTTCCAGCTCAGCCCGGCAGAGGCGCTCAACTTCTGCTCGTGGTCCAGATGGACCCAGTTCTCGGCGATGTAGGCGAGCTCCGAGGCGTCGAAGTTGAACTGGCCTGTTTCGACCTGGCGAGCTCGCGCGTGAGTGAAGCCCAGATTGACGTAGGCCGAGACGTCACGGTCGTGCCAACTCGCGGAGAGGTCCACGCCATAGATGCGGCCATGGGCGTAGTTGAAGGCCGAATAGATCAGCGCGTTGCCGAACTGGCCTTCGTCCTGCAGGTGGCTGACCTCGCGGTAGTAACCGTCGAGGTTCAGGGTCAGCTGCTCGTTGGGCTGCCAGCCGGCACCAAGGTCTATGTAGTTGCTGCGCTCGGCGCGAACGGCCGTGTTGGCGTCGGAGGGCAGGGCGTTGGTCGTGCCCGCGAAAGCCTGGACCGAGGTGCTGTCGATCTTCTCGGTGGGCGGCGGCGTGAAGTAGCGTGCGTAGCCGGCGTGCACGTTGAAGCCCGGACTGGGCTCGTAGACCAGGCCCAGGCGCGGGCTGAGCTGGGCCTCACGGCCGAGCAGGTCGGTGCTGTCGTAGCGCACGCCGTAGTTCAGCGTCAGGGCCTTGGCAAGCTTCCACTCGTCCTGCAGATAGGCGCCCCAGAGCGTGCCCTTGATGCCACTGGCGTCGACGATGGTGAGCGGCACGGTGCTGGTCTGCGCGCCGTCGGCGTCGGCCGGAAAGACCTGGGCCGTGTCCAGGCTCGTGGCGTTCTCGCGCTGCAGGAACAGGCCCGTGCGCACGGTGTGGGCCGCGTCGATGCGCCAGCTCAGGTCTGCCTGCAGTCCGTTGGCGCGATTGCGGCGCAGGATTTCGCCGGCGATCCCGCGGTACTGCAGGTCGCCAACCACGTCGGGGCGGTAGTGCACGTCCGTCGTGCGATCGAAGAACGAGACCTGGTAGTCCACACTGGTGCCGGCATTGCCCTGGTAGCTCAGCACGGCGAAGTTGTTGCGCTCTTGCTGGCGGGCGTCGAGCTGGGCCGAGTCCTTGGGCGCCGAGCCGGCGAGCGTGAAGGCCGGCGTCTGGCCCGGCAGGTCAGGAATCTGGAAGCGGCCGTTCGAGCTGCCCAGCAGCAGGCTCACGCGGGCGTCATCGCTGATCAGCCAGGACAGGTCGGCGAAGCCCCGGCCCTGATGATCCTGGTCGTGAATGGCGTTGCTGGCCGGCGTCGGGTTCTCGATGCCCACTTGGCTGCCGTCATAGGACCCTGTCACGAAATAGCTGAAGGGCCCGCGCGTGCCACTCGCTTCGGCCGAGAACTCGCGCATGCCGCGGCTGCCCACGCGCAGGTCGACGCTGCCGCCCGAGCCCAGCGCCTCGCCCTTGCTCTGGATGTCGACGACGGCGGCCGTGCGGTAGCCGTACTGCGCCGGCAGAGCGCCGGTCAGGATGTTGAGATGGTCGGCGAAGCGCGTCTGCAGGCTCTGGCCGAAGCCGCTGATGGATTCGGGGATGACGACGCCGTTGATGCGGTACTGGATGTTGCTGTGGTCGCCGCGCACGTGGATCTGGCCGAATCCGTCCTGCACCACACCGGGGGTCTGCAAGATGACCTGGTTCAAGGGCGTGGATTCGCCCTGAGGCAGCTTCTTGAGGTCCTCAGCATCGAGCCGATAGACGCTCGAGCCGGTCTCGGGTGAAAGCCCATTGCGGGCAGCGTCAAGCTTGGCGCGGCTGCCGTTGATCTGAACCGTGCCAAGCGACGTGACGTCGGACGATGCGCTGTCGCCTGATGTGGCATCGGACGGCGCAAGGTCCTGGGCGTGCAGCACCATGGGATAGGCGATGGCCAAGGCCAGGGCCAGGTGGCGCTTCGAAAGGGAAGGCATGAAGAAATCCTCGCGAGAAAACCAAAGGGCACGCCGCGGCCCTTGCACGGGCGGCGGACGTCGGGCATGGGTTCAGCGAGTAAGGGGCGGGTCGCGATTGCCCTGGGCGGGCGCGTCGCTCTCGTGGGAGGCCACGGGGGTGGCCACAGGCGCCGCATGGCCGACACTGGCCAGCTTCAGCTGAGGCAGCTCGGGGCCTGTTGCGGCGTCCAGATGCGCGAAGGAGAAGCACAGACCGCAGAGCTTGGCACCGAGCGCGTCCTGGTTCTGCTCGTGGGCCGTGCCGCGCAGGTGGCCGATCTCGTGCCAAGCCTGCGCCTGCTGCGTGAACAGCATCAGCACGGGCAGCAGCAGGGAGATCCAGAACTTGCGCATCAGGGCGGCATTGTCAGGGGTGGTCGAGCCGGGTGACGGTCGTCACGCCTCGGCTTGGGCGGCGGCGTACTTGGCGGCGTTCTCGGCGGCGTTCTCGGCGGCGTTCTCGGCGGCTTGGTGAGCCTGCTGGTCCGCGTGATAGCTCGACCGCACCATGGCGCCGACGGCGGCATGCGAGAAGCCCATCTTGTACGCCTCGGCCTCGAACATCTTGAAGGTGTCGGGGTGCACATAGCGGCGCACGGGCAGATGGTGGCCGCTGGGTGCCAAGTACTGGCCAATGGTCAGCATGTCGATCTTGTGGGCGCGCATGTCGCGCATGACCTGGAGAATCTCCTCGTCGGTCTCCCCCAATCCCACCATGATGCCGCTCTTGGTCGGCACACCAGGCACTTCTTCCTTGAAGCGCCTGAGCAGGTTCAGGCTGAATTCGTAGTCAGAGCCAGGGCGTGCTTCCTTGTACAGGCGCGGCGCGGTCTCGAGGTTGTGGTTCATCACGTCGGGCGGGGCCGCCTTGAGGATGTCCAGCGCGCGGTCCATGCGGCCGCGGAAGTCGGGCACCAGCACCTCAATCTGCGTCGTGGGGCTCAGCTCGCGGACCTTGCGGATGCACTCGGCGAAGTGGCCGGCGCCGCCGTCGCGCAGGTCGTCGCGGTCCACGCTGGTGATCACCACATAGCTGAGCTTGAGTGCGGCAATCGTCTTGGCGAGGTTCAGCGGCTCGTCCACGTCCAGCGGGTCGGGTCGGCCATGGCCGACGTCGCAGAAGGGGCAGCGGCGGGTGCACTTGTCACCCATGATCATGAAGGTGGCCGTACCCTTGCCGAAGCATTCGCCTATGTTCGGGCAGGAGGCCTCCTCGCAGACCGTGTGCAGCTTGTGCTCACGCAGAATCTGCTTGATCTCGTAGAAGCGAGTGCTGGGGCTGCCGGCCTTGACGCGGATCCATTCGGGCTTTTTGAGCACCTCGGCCGGCACGATCTTGATCGGGATGCGGGCGGTCTTGGCCTGGGCCTTTTGCTTGGCGGTGGCGTCGTAGTCGGCGCCTTGGGCTGCGGTGTGGGTGACGTTTTCGGTGGCCATATCAGGGGGAGAGGTGCGCCTTCAGGCGCTCGCCGAAGATCTCGGCCACAGTGGCCCAGTCGGTGGAAACACCCAATTTTACGAGGTCCACCGTTTCCAGGCCTGCGTAGCCGCAAGGGTTGATGCGCGCGTAGGGCTGCAGGTCCATGGCCACGTTGAGCGCCACGCCGTGGTAGCTGCAGTGACGCGTGACCTTGATGCCCAGCGCCGCGACCTTCCCCAGGCCCTTGAATGGGTCCCGGGCCGGGCCCGTCAGCGCCGCATGGCTGCCCGGGTCGGCCAGGCGAACATAAATGCCCGGCGCGCCGGCCACGCGATGGCCGACGACGCCGAAATGGTCGAGCGTCTGAATCACGGCCGCCTCGAGGCGGAACACGTATTCCTTGACGAAGATGCCCAGGCGCCGCAGGTCCACGAGAGGATAGGCCGTGATCTGGCCCGGACCGTGGTAGGTGATTTGACCGCCGCGGTTGGTCTGCACGACCGGAATCTCACCCGGCAGCAACAGGTGCTCGGCCTTGCCGGCCAGGCCCTGAGTGAAGACCGGATCGTGTTCCACGAGCCAGAGCTCGTCTGGCGTATCGGGCGTGCGCGCTTCCGTGAAGGCGCGCATCGCTGCTTCCACGGGCACGTAGGCCGCGCGGCCCAGCTGCTTGATGATCATGGGGGCATCCTAGTGGATGCCCCCGAAGCTCGCTCGGCCAGGGTTTCAGAAGCCTTCGTCGTCCTCGTCGTGCGTGCGCGGCGGGCCGTTGTCGACCACGAAGTTGTCGAAACCGCGCGTGGCGCCGATGGTCAGCGTGCCGCTGGCAAAGCTGCCCACGGCGAGCACCTGGTCACCGGCGCTGATGGCCGTCAGCTTGCGCGACAGCTGGATGGCCTTTGGATCCGCACTGACCGGCAGGCCGTGGATGCTGAAGGTGCTCGGCGTGCCCGTCGTCGTGCTGTTCACCGGCGCCGGGCTTGTGTCGACCACGCCCGCCACGCCGTCCACGCTCGAGGCCTTGACCAAGGCGACCGAAAGCGCTTGCAGATTGCCGCTGGCATCGGCCGCCGTGCGCACGATGGCGTGCTGCGTGCTGCTGGCGGCCAGATAGGTCTTGAAGGTGCCGATGTTGAAGGGGTTGCTCTGCGAGTGCCCGTCATCCCAGCCATGCAGGGAGAAGTCCGCCAGCTTGGTTTGAGCATTGACCGTCACCGTCTGGCCCAGCACCGTGAAGGTGAAAATGTTGGCGGCGCTACCCGTGACCACGTTGGTGATATCGCCCTCGAAGGCAAAGCTCGCGCTCGCCGCGGCGCGCAGGATCCGCACGCTGGTGGCCGAGATCGAGGTGCCGCTGGCGCCAACGGTGCCGAGCACACGCACGATGTCGCCCACGACCGGCAGGGATGTGCCCGCCGGCAGGCCGGAGGCATCCACGCTGATGCCGCGCAGGGTGAAGCTCGTACCGTTGACCGCAGAGACACCGCCCTGCAGTTCCAGCGTGGCGCCGGCCATGGTCACGGGCAGGCGATCTCGGAGCATGACGGCCTTGGCGTCGAAGCTCGTCGCCGGCAGGCTGGGCGCCGCCGAGGAGATGGCCGACACCACCTGGCCGGTGCTGAAGGCGCAGGACATGCTCGCCCCGGAGCCGAAGCACTTGGCGTTGGCGGTATTCACCGTCAGACCGCCGATCGTGATGCTGTTCGTGCCCACAGCACTGATCGAGCCTTCGACCTTGAAGGCCGCCGCACCGGGCGAGGTCCCCGGAGCGTCGAACACCGCCACCAGGGAGGCGATCACGTTGACGGTACTACCACCGGAATTGAACAAAAACCCGTCAACGACGACGTAGCTGCCGGGCGTGCTGCCGCTGGTCGTGGCCAGGCCGCCGATGCCGCTGACGGCGGTGCAGGGACTGCTGGCGGCGAAGACGCAGGCACGATGGTCGCTGAACAGCGTGCTACTGGACAGCTGCACCGTCTGGCCCATGACCGTGATGCTGTTGGATGCGGAGGCGTCGACGTAGCCGCGCACCAACGGGTGCATGTGCAGCATTTCCGCAGCCGGCGCCATGGCGGTGCTGGTGGATGCGACCTTGACGTCGAGCACCTGGCCGACCTCCAGGCCGGCAATGTTCATCGTTTGCCCGGTGTCGTCGTCGATCAGGCCGGCCTTGGCTACATCGTATTCATGCTCGTTGATGAAGACACTGCCGAAGGCCGTGATCGCACCCGAACTCATGGCGCCCGGGGAGGTGCCGCTGACGGTCGTGCCACCACCGGGGTTGTTGCTGGGCGCCGACGTGTTGCCGCCGGAGCTACCGCCGGACCCACCGCCGCAGGCCACCAGGGTGACCACCAGCGCGGCGGCCAGGCCCCATATTGAAGACCGGAATTTCATGTGCTGCTCCTCGAGTACACGCCTGCGTCAACGCCCGCAGGCTCCTGAGCGCGTCGTCCGGCACGAACAGCCCGTCGACAAGAAGCAACTGTGCACCGCGCCAGCTTTCAAAGTTTTGCTGCGTGCGGAAAACGTGTGAGCAGAAGTAATGCGATCGGGCTGCGCAATGCGCTCGGTCAGTGAATAACCCCAACTAGAGCACGACCTTGACCATTGGATGCGTCGTGAGCGTGCGGTACAGCTCGTCGAGTTGTTCGCGACTGGTGGCCGTGATGGTGATCGTTAGGCCCAGGTAGTTGCCGCCGCTGCTGGGGCGCTGCTCGATGGTGGAGGCGTCAAAGCCGGGGTCGAAGGAGCGCGCGACGATGGCAATGGCCTCGACGAAACCCTCGACCTGCGCACCCATCACCTTGATGGGAAAGCGGGACGGATATTCGATCAGCGACTGCTCGGGCGGAATGGGCGTGTTCATCATGATCAGACAGATTGGGTCAGTTTGGCCTTTTGGTAGGCCTCGTACAGACGCGCGTAGACCGGCCCCGGCTTGCCGCGCAGCGCGCCATGCCCGATCGGCTCATGATCCAGCGTCGTCACCGCCAGCACCTCTCGGCCAGCAGAACTGATCAGAACCTCGTCCGCCGCAAAAAGCTCGGCCTCGGAGATCGGGCGCAAGTTGTAGCCGATGCCGCACTCCTCGCAGAGCTCCTTCAAAAGGCCCACGCGCACGCCCGGCAGCACATGCTCGCTCATGGGCGGTCCCAGTAAGGCGCCTTCCTTGACGATCCAGACATTGGCGCTCGAAGCCTCGGTCAGGAAGCCGTCGCGCAGCAGGATGGTCTCGGCCGCGCCTGCATCCACCGCCAGCTGGCGCGCCAGCACATTTCCTAACAAGGAGATGCTCTTGATGTCGCAGCGCTCCCAGCGGAAATCGCGCGCGGTCACGCAGGCCACGCCGTGATGCCGATCCGCCTCGGGAACCCCGGCAAGGGGCGAGGTATAGGCGAACACGGTGGGCTCGATGTCCGGCGGCATTGGGTGCTTGCGCGGCGCCACGCCGCGCGTGACCTGCACGTAGACGAGCTGGTTCTCTTCCGGCAGGGTGGCGATGAGCTTGCGCACCATGGTCAGCCAGTCGGCCCGCGTGAGCGGGTTGGCGATGCGCAGCTTGGCAAGGCCGTGATCGAGCCGCTCCATGTGCGCGTCGAAGCGAAAGGCGCGCCGGCCGTAGACCGGCAAGGCGTCGTAGACGCCGTCGCCGAACAAGAAACCGCGGTCCATGGGCGAGATGCGCGCCTCGGGCAGGGGCAGGTACTCGCCGTTCAGGTAACAAGGCAGATCGGGCAGGTCCATACGGCCTCCGTGCTTGCTCCGCTCAATTAGATCACTTGATCCACAGCCGGATGGCATCCCACGCACGTCCGAAGATGCCGGCCAACGCAACGGGCTCGGCCGCCACCAGCGGGATCTCGGCCACGGGCGTGCCGGCGGCCGTGCTCACCTTGAGCGTGCCCACGCGCTGGCCCGCCTGGATCGGGGCCACCAGCGGGTCCATGCGCTGCACCTCGGTCTTGAGGCCGGCGCCTTCGCCGCGCGGCACGTTCACGTAGACGGCGCCGCTGGGCGTCGCGCCGATGAGCTTCACTTCCTTGGCCGCCCCCTTCCAGACCGGCGCAGTGCTCACCGGTACGCCCTTGTCGAAGAGGCGCACGGCGTCGAAGGCGGCATAGCCCCAGTTCAGCAGCTTCTGGCTCTCGTCGGCGCGAGCGGTCTTGGACGAGGTGCCCATCACCACGCTCAGCAGGCGGCGCTTGCCGTTGGGGAAGTCGCGTTGCGCGCTGGCCACCAGGCAGTAGCCGGCGGCATCGGTGAAGCCTGTCTTCATGCCATCGACGGTGGCGTCCCGCGAGAGCAGGATGTTGCGGTTGCCCTGCTTGATCTTGTTGAAGGTGAATTCCTTCTGGGAGTAATAAGGGTAGTACTGCGGATAGTCGTCGATGATGTGCATGGCGATCACGGCCACGTCGCGCGCGCTGCTCTTGTGGCTGGGCTCGGTCAGGCCCGTCACGTTGGTGAAGTGCGTGTTCTTCAGGCCCCAGGCTGCCGCCTGCCGGTTCATCTGCGCCACGAAGTTCTCCACCGTGCCGCTGACGCCCTCCGCCAGGGCCACGGCGGCATCGTTGCCGCTCTGGATGATGAGACCGCGCAGCAGCTGGTCGACGGTCGGCGTCATGGTCGTGTCGATGAACATCACCGAGCCGCCCACGCCTTTGCCGGCGCCCTTGACCTCGTCCCAGGCGCGCCTTGAGACCGGCAGGGTCTGCTCCAGCGTCAAGCGCTTGGCCTTGAGGGCGTCAAACACGAGGTAGGCGGTCATCAGCTTCGTCAGCGAAGCCGGGTCCTGCTGCGCGTCGGCGTCGCGCTCGGCCAGCAGGTGCTTGCCGGCAGTCACGTCGATCAGCACGTAGTTGCGCGCGGCGATCTCGGGTGGCAAAGGAGCTTGGGCTTGGGCTTGGGCGAGCGAGGCACAGGCAAGCAAGAGAGCAAGAAGGCGTTTCATTCGGGGAATGCTCGAGGTGAGGCTCAGGAAGGGAAGTTGCGAACCACGAGGTTCTTGAGCAGCGGCAGCTGCCCATGGAAGAAATGGCCGACACCGGGCACCACGGTCACTGGCAGGCTCTGCGGACGGGCCCAATCGAGCACCGAGGTCAGCGGCACCACGTCATCGACCTCTCCGTGAATCACGACCGTCTCCGGCGGCACGGGCGCGGTGTCGAAGCGGCTCGTCGCCGGCCCGACCAGGACCAGGCGCTGCGGCGGCTCGCTCACCCGCTGCAACACGCGCGAGGCCACATAGCCGCCGAAGGAGAAGCCAGCCAGCAGCCAGGGCTCGCCCACCTCGCGCGTAGCGGCCAGAACGGCCAGCGCGTCGTCGATCTCGCCCCGGCCTTCGTCCCAGCCACCCTGCGACTGGCCGACGCCGCGGAAGTTGAAGCGCACCGTGCGGTAGCCCAGCTGAAGAAAGGCCCGCGCCAGGGTCTGCACGACCTTGTTGTCCATGGTGCCGCCCTGGGTCGGGTTCGGGTGGCACACGAGGGCCATGCCGCGCGGTGTGCCCGCGGGCATGTCCAGCGCCACATCGATATGCCCGGCCGGGCCGGGCACGAGGCGCTTCTGGGTCTGCGAGTTCATCGTCCGATCGACTCGGGCAGGACCAGTCGCTCGACGACCTCGCCGTTCTTGAGGTGCTTCTCGACGATCTCGTCGATGTCGCTCTTGTCGACGTAGGTGTACCAGACGGCTTCCGGGTAGATCACCGCCACCGGCCCGCCGGCGCAGCGGTCCAGGCAGCCAGCCTTGTTCACACGCACGCCGCCTTTGCCGGCCAGGCCCTCGGCCTTGACCCGCGACTTGCAGTGCTCGAAGGAGGCCTGCGCGTCGTGGTCCATGCAGGCGGCTTCGCCGTCGCGCTTGTTGAGGCAAAAGAAGATGTGACGCTCGTAATAGCTCATCCGCGCATTATCGGCGCGCCACCGAGGTCAGCAGCCAGGCCAGCGCTCCAAAAGGCCAGACCCAGCCGAGCCACTGGCCCATGCCGTAAAGATTGACGAAGCGTCCCTGGTCCCAGGCCTGCAGGCTGATGGAGAGGAAGGGATCGGCTGGCGCGTGCGTGACCAGGGCGATGAGGCTGGGCAGCACGACCAGTCCCAGCGCCGCGCAGGCCCGCCTGGGCAGTGGCACGGCGAGCAGCCCCAGCATCAGGCCAAGGCTCAAGCCCGGCAGGGCCGGCGGCGTGAGCCAGGCCCAGGCGTGCTGTGGGCCGAAGTTCAGCGCCGTGGACAAGGCCGTGCTCAACACGCCGCCCAGGCCGATCATCGGCACGAGCAGGTATCTCCGCCAGCCGCGCCGCGCCACCGCCAGGCCCAGAAGCACCGGGCCGAGCAGGCCGAGCGCAATGGCCAGCGCTTCGAAACCCGGCGGCAGCGCCCGCTGCACCGGCGCATCGGGCTCGAACCAGAGGAAGGACGAGTCTTCCCAGCGCGTGCCCTCGAGCGCGTCGAGAAGCCATTCTTGCAGATGCGGCAACCAGCGCCCGACTCCGAGCGGCACGGGCGTCGGACACAGCAAGGCCATCGGCCACAGCGTCAGCAGGGCCAGCCCTCCGGCGCTGTCAGACTCGAACCAGCTCTCGCGCCAGCCATGCGAGCGCTCCAGCAAACCGACGCGGTCGGCGATCCAGGCCAGCACGGCACCAGCCAGGGCGCCCGTGCTGTTGAAGAACAGGTCCGAGGCCGAGGGCACGCGGCCGGGCAGGAAGGTCTGCAGCACCTCCATCGTGTACGACAGCGCTATCGACAGCAGCAGCGGCCAGAACAGCCCGGGCCGCGGGCCTCGCGTGCGCAGCAGCATGCCCAGCGGCATGTAGCCGACCACATTGATCTGCGCGTCCCAGGGGAAGATCTTGCGGGGCCAGGGCAGGGCCAGCACGCTGCGCCAGTCCTGGCTCGGCGGCCAGCGCCAGGGCTCGAAGGGGTAGAGGCTCGCGTAGACGATCAGGGCCAGCCAGGCCGCCAGCAACCATCTCGCGGTGCTGTTCTCCTGGTGCATCAGAAGGGCTTGACCACGACGAGGATGACGACCGCGACGAAGATCAGCACGGCCACCTCATTGAAGACGCGGAACCAGCGCTCGCTGCGCGGCGTCTCTCCGCGCTCGAAGCGCTTGAGCAGCGCGCCACAGCCATGGTGGTATCCGATGACGGCCAGCACCAGGGCGAGCTTGGCATGCATCCAGCCCTGGCCCCTGCCGACACCGTAATACAGCCACAGCACCAGGCCCAGGATGAGCGCCACGCCCATCAAAATCGAAGCGAAGCGGTACAACTTGCGCGCCATCAGCAACAGCCGCGCACGCTCTGCCTCGCTGCCTGCAGGCACCATGGCCAGGTTGACAAAGATGCGCGGCAGGTAGAACAGACCCGCAAACCAGCTCGCGACGAAAACGATGTGAAAGGCTTTGACCCAGAGCATTGGGAGATTATGGAGGTCTGCGTCGCGTCACAACTCAGGCCACCCGCCCGGCCGCTCCCGAATCAACTGGGATGAGGGGGTGCCCCTGCGCCCTCTCACCCCAACGGCCACGCCGGTCCGCATCCGGCGGGTCAAGCAAGACACTGGAGCTGCTGGGGCGCATCCCGTCGCCTCTTGACGCCCGTTTTTTTCTCTGGGGCACACGCTCTGAACTCCCCGGTGTATGCGCACCCAGCTTCACGCTCAGGCCTGTCGGATCTATGACGCATCGTCCCGTGCAAGTACCGGGCTGGTCGAGGATTTTCACCTCCGAGTAGGTGCATGCCGGGCTCACCCAAGAAGAACACCCCGGGGACTTGCGTCACCGGGGTGCGGGTAGAGCCATCTCATTGGCCGCCCCGAGGGGCGGCTTGAAGGATGAGGAAGTCCCGGCTTACTTGCTGTAGGCCGTCTCGCCGTGCGAGGTGATGTCCAGGCCCTCGCGCTCTTCGTCTTCGGGAACGCGCAGGCCGATGGTCATGTCCACGATCTTGTAGGCGATCACGGAGACCACGCCCGACCACACCAGGGTCACGCCCACAGCCTTGGTCTGGACGATGAACTGCGCCCAGATCGAGTAAGCGTCGGCATTCACCAGCGTGCCCTGGAACCAGTCAACCGGGTAGCTCGGGCCGCCAAGTTGCGGGGCGTTGAAAACGCCGGTCAGCAGGGCGCCCAAGATACCGCCCACGCCGTGCACGCCGAAGACGTCGAGCGTGTCGTCCGCACCGATCAGCTTCTTCAGGCCGGTCACGCCCCACAGGCAAGCGAAGCCAGCGGCCAAGCCGATGATCAGGCCGCCGATGATGCCCACATTGCCGGCAGCCGGCGTGATGGCCACGAGGCCTGCGACGGCGCCGGAAGCGGCGCCCAGCATCGACGCCTTGCCGCGGTGCAGCTTCTCGCCGAGGCTCCAGGCCAAGACGGCAGCGGCGGTGGCGACAAAGGTGTTGATGAAGGCCAGGGCGGCTGAGCCGTTGGCTTCCAGGGCCGAGCCGGCGTTGAAGCCGAACCAGCCCACCCACAGCAGCGAGGCACCGACCATGGTCAACGTCAGGCTGTGCGGCGTGAAGGATTCCTTGCCGAAGCCCACTCGCTTGCCGACCATGAAGGCGCCAACGATGCCGGCCACGGCGGCATTGATGTGCACCACCGTGCCGCCGGCGAAGTCCAGCGCGCCCCACTGCCAGACCAGGCCGCCCTTGGCGTTGGTCGCGTCAACGAGATTCGCAGCCGTATAGGCATCCGGGCCGGGCCAGAACCAGACCATGTGAGCGATCGGCAGGTAGCTGAAGGTGAACCACAGGGCCAGGAAGGCCAGCACAGCGCCGAACTTGATGCGCTCGGCGAAGGAGCCAACGATCAAGCAAGCGGTGATGCCGGCGAACGTCGCCTGGAAGGCCGCATACACCATCTCGTACATCGGCACGCCCTTGCTGAAGGTGCCCGTGGTGGCAAAGGTGCCCGCGACGTTGTCCCAGATGCCCTTCATGAAGAACCGGTCCGTGCCGCCGATGAAGGCATTGCCCTCGGTGAACGCGAGGCTGTAGCCGTACAGGCACCAAAGCACCACGATCAGCGAGAAGCCCACCATCACCTGCATGAGCACTGACAGCATGTTCTTGCTGCGCACCAGGCCGCCGTAGAACAGGGCCAGGCCCGGCACCGTCATCATGATGACGAGCAGGGTGGAGACCAGCATCCAGGCCGTGTCGCCCTTGTTGGGCTGGGCCGGCGCAGCCGCCGCGCTGGCCGCTTCGGCGGGGGCCGATGCGGCTGCTGGCGCAGGCGCGGCCGAGGCGGCGGCGACGGACGCCACGCTGGCGGCCGGAGCAGCAGAAGCCGCCGGGTCCTGGGCCCAGGCGCTCGGCGCGATGAATGCGCATGCCAGGGCCAGGGAAGCGAGAAGTGTCTTCATCTCTGTTTCTCCGATCTTTGTTTTTTAGAGGGCGTCCTGGCCGGTCTCGCCGGTGCGGATGCGAACCACCTGGTCCAGCGGCGAGACGAAGATCTTGCCATCGCCGATCTTGCCGGTACGGGCGGCAGCCTCGATGGCTTCGATGACGCGCTCGACCACATCGTCGGCCACGGCGGCCTCGATCTTCACCTTGGGCAGGAAATCGACGACGTATTCGGCGCCGCGGTACAGCTCGGTATGGCCCTTCTGGCGGCCGAAGCCCTTGACCTCGGTGACGGTCAGCCCCTGCACGCCGATGGCGCTCAGCGCTTCGCGCACCTCGTCTAGCTTGAAGGGCTTGATCACAGCGGTGATCAGTTTCATGGTGTCTCTCCTCTTGCTAAGTCGTTCAGAAAGTCTTCTTGATCGACAAGACCGCGGACGTCTTGCCGAGGAACTTGTCGCTCGGCACGTAGGTGTAGACGCTCTTGTCTGCGTTCGTGCCCACGACGGCCAGGCCCCAGGTGAAGCCCGCATAGTCCTTGTTCAGCGTCAGCGAGTAGTCGGTGTAGGACGCCGGGCTGTTGTGGTGGACGAACTGGTGGCCGACGTGCGGCGTCAGCGTAAAGCCCTCGCCCACGTCCAGCGCCGCCGACAGGTCCAGGTAGCCCGAGCCCTTGGAGTCGGCGAAGCCGAAGAGATTGGTCAGGCTGTGCGAGTACTTGGCCGTGAACACGTCAATCGAGAGGGCGCCGTAGACCTCGAAGGTGTTGGCGTTGGGGTTCAGCTTGTTGTTGACGTACTCGTACTGGAGCACGCCGACGTCCAGCGTCACGCCCTTGCTGATCTCGGTCTTGTAGCCGCCGTAGATATCCCACTCGGCCGAGGAATCGCCGCCAGCGTCCTTGATCCACTGGATCGTGGACAGCCACGTGCCGACGTAGAAGCCCCCTGCGTCGGCATAGTCGGCGCCCCCTTGCAGGGCGGGCTTCAGGCGGGTCTGGGAAATGCCGCGGTAGCGATAGTCGCTCGCAACGCCGACGTTAAAGGTCAGGGGATCGACCTGGGGAGCAGGCTCATCCGCCAGGGCAGGCAGGGCCAGGGCCAGCAGGCCGCAGGCCAGGACTGCGGAACTCATCTTCATGGTGATTCCTTTCTTTTGATCTTGGTGTTGAAGTCGGACCTGTGAGCTTGAGCAGCTTCCGTGCCAGGGCGTCCCCCCGGCGCTCGATGGGGGAAAAAACGGCGGAATTCCGGGCAAACCCTTGGCTTGATGCACCAAGGTGGTGAAACGAGGTGGCACCAGGGCCGTGCCTCACTTTGGCGCACGGCACCGCGCAGGGCGCATTCGCACAAACGGTGCGCGTCCCTGGGTGAGAACGGCGGTCAGGAACCGACGGTACTTGCTACGGCTTGTGCGATTCCGCCCGCAAATCCTGGCAGCAGCCTCGCCAGCCATCAGCTGACGACGATTTCAACCGCAAAGCATCGCTGCGATCACGCGCTTTGCGCCAAGACATCCGACAGCAGTCCTGATGAATCGACCCTGGCCGGCTCCAGGCGAAGCTTTGCGATGCGCTTGGCCTCATTGGCGTCAAGCCCCAGCGCTCGCAAGGCAGCGGCAGCCGCCTGTTCGGCGAAGTCGGGCTCACAAGCCGTTTTGAGCATGCAGTTCGAGGCGCCGACGACCGTCCCGGCCACGATGTTCACCGCGAGCGCCAGCGGCATCTGAACGAACCGGCCGCGGCGAAGGCCTTCAGCCAGATCGCGCTCGACGAAGTCCAGCAGGATGGTCGAGCCCCGCACATCGGGCCACCCGAGTCGCACCAGGAAACTGGCAGCCAGCGGATGCTCCAGCGCCAGACGCGCCACGAGACGCATGCCGCAGCTCACGCGTTCGGCCGGATCGTCGAAGCGCTGCACGACCGGCTCGGCCATGCGGATCAGTTCGTTCGCCACGTCGACCGCCAACTCGCGCACCAGCTCTTCGGGCGAGGTGAAGTACTTGTAGAACGTGCCGCGCGAGACCTGCGCGTCGGAAATGACGTCGTCGATCGACATCGCCGCCGGCCCTTTGGCCGCCACCAGCTTCATCGCGCTGGCCAGCAAGCGGGCTCGCATCCGCTCACGTCGCTCTGCGGCAACCCGTTGTCGGTGGTCCTCTGTCTGCATGCTGCGATTGTGCCAGTTGGCCCTTTTAATAACGACACTATTGTCATCATGACATGTTTGTCATTATTATCGCGAAAACAAGAAGAAGCACATCCCAGCAATCCCAACGGAGACAACCTATGCAAGCAACCTTTTCCGGGCTCAAACACCTCGCCGTCCCTGCCGCGGCACTCGCCTTCCACGGCGCCGTCATGGCCATCAACGGCGCCCAACCGGGCGGCTACGGTGTCAAGAACGCCTCGATGGGGGGCGCCTCCATCGCCCTGCCGCTGGACGCCGAGGCGGCCGCCAACAACCCGGCGGGCCTGGGGCGGCTGCCCACCTCGTGGACGCTGGGCGCCCAGGTCTTCAACGGCCGTTCGACAGCCGACTACGTGCAGCCCGGCAACACGCTGCACAACGAGCAGACCGAGGTGGCGCCCGAGGGCGGCTTCAATTGGCGGGCCAGTTCCGAATGGGCACTCGGCCTGAGCATCGCCGGCAGTGGCGCCGGCTCCGATTATGGTCAGCCGGCCCTGCCGGTACCGGGTGCCGATACGGCCAAGACCACCCTGCGCGTGATGGAACTGATACCGGCGGTGGCCTGGACCCCCAGCCGCGAGCTCTCGATCGGCCTCGGACTCAACCTGGCGCTGCAGCAGTTCGAGACCCGCGGCGTGATCGTGCCGGCGCCGGTACCCGGCGGCCTCGCACCGCTGCCCAGCCACGGTTCGCAGACCGCCACCGGCGCAGGCCTGCGCGCCGGCCTGCTGTGGCAGGCCTCGGACGCCTGGAGCTTCGGCCTCAACCTCAAGTCGCGCAGCCGCATGAGCAAGCTCAAGGGCTACGAGCAGGACCTGCTCGCCTACAGCAGCGGGCGCCTGGACGTGCCGGGCCAGCTTGGCGTGGGCGCCGCCTGGAAGCCCAACGAGCGACTGACCCTGGCCGCCGACTGGCTGCGCATCCAGTGGGGCGACATCAAGGCGATGAAGGACCCCAACGGCTTTGCCTGGCGCAATCAATCCGTGGTCCGGCTGGGCGCGTCCTGGCAGCTCGACGAGCAGCTGACCCTGCGGGCCGGCGCGAGCCGCAATAACGGCCAGATCGACAGCAGCCGCACGTTGCAGAACCTGCTCGTGCCCTCGGTCAACAAGCATGCCTTCACCCTGGGGGCCAGCTGGCAGCTCGACCCAAATGCCGAGATCAACGTCGGCTACGAGCTCAACCCGCGCACCACGCTCAATGGCGCCGGCCCCAGCACCGGCACATCGCTGACCAGCAAGGTCCAATTGGCCCTGCTGGGCTATCACCATCGTTTCTGAACAGAGTTTCCCGTGACAGTCCACCGTGCCGTACTCCGGCAAGTAGAGTCCATCTCCGAAAGCCGCCTCCCGCCCAGCGTGCAGCCGCTCAAGCGCCCACCTGCCCTGGGCCGGGCGATCGAACTGGCCTTCCTGCGCTGGGAGAAGCGCGACCTGGCCGGTACCGAACGCTTCTGGCGTGACTTCGGCTTCCACATCGTCTCCGCCTCGCCGCAATGCCTGGTCGCCAGGGGCACGGGCGCCGCCCCCTGCATTGCCATCGCGCATGCGGGGTCGGCGGACCGCTTCGTCGGCCCGGCCTTCCTGATGTCGGACGACACCGATCTTCACCGCTACGTCACGGAACTGGGCGCGCAGTGGCTGCCTGCGCAGCAGCTGCCGGCTGGCGGGCGCGGTATCGAGCTGAAAGACCCCAGCGGTCGCAGCGTCTGGCTGCTGCAGCAGCAGGCACGGGTCGAGCCCCTGCCGCTGCGGCCCTCGGTGACGGCCATGACCAACACTGCGGACCACACCCCGCGGGTCAACCGCACCGTGCGCACGCCGATCGAGCCGGCGCGCGTCGTGCGGCTGGGCCACGTGGTGCTGCAGACGGTGGACTTCGCGGGCATGGCCGACTGGTACCTTCGTGTGCTGGGCCTGATTCCGACCGACGTGCAGTACCTGCCGGACGGCAGCCCCAACCTGGCGTTCTGCCGGCTCGACCTCGGCGCGCAGCCGGCCGACCATCACACGCTGGTGATCGTCGGCGCGATCGAGGAAAAGTACGAGCACAGCGCCTACGAGGTGCTCGACCTCGATGCCCTGGGCCAGGGCCAGCAGGTGCTGCGCGCCCAGGGCCATCGCCACATGTGGGGCATCGGCCGGCATCTGCTGGGCAGCCAGTTGTTCGACTACTGGCATGACCCCGAGGGCTTCGAATACGAGCACTACACCGATGGCGACGTGTTCACGTCGGATGTCGAGCCCTGCTACTCGGCGCTCGACTTCGCCGGCATCTGGGCCTGGGGCGACGACGCCCCGGCCTCGATGAAGCCGCAGAAAAACCTGCCCACGCTGCTGCGCCTGCTGAAGCTGATTCGCCGCAAGGCGATCACGCCGCAGCGCCTGCAACTCCTCAGCGCCGCGCTCGATGCGCCGGCCCGTCCTTGGCTCTAAGCCTGGCTCCAAGCCCGGCCCCACCTCCTCCTCTACACCATGCCACGCACCCTTGTCCGCTATGCCCAGCAGAACCTGCCCCGCTGGGGCGTCCTGTTTGGCCAGACCATCGCCCCGCTCGACACCGACGCCGCCAGCACCGGCGAGGTGTTGGAGCGCCACTGGGACCAGATCTGGTCCCTGGCAATCGAACGCGCCACGCTGCCGCTGAGCCAGGTCACTTTGCTCGCCCCGGTGACCGAGCACCACCAGTTCATCTGCCAAGGCGTGAACTACCGAAGCCATATCGCCGAGTCCGGCCTGCGCGTCGAGAACTTCCCGTTCAACACGCTGTTCACCAAGGCCTCCTCGTGCATCACCGCGGCCGACGCGCCCGTGGTGCGCCCGGCCCATGTGCAGTTGCTGGACTACGAAATCGAACTCGGCCTGGTGCTACGCCGCTCGCTGCCGCCCGGCACGCAGGTCCGGCCCGAGGACCTGCCGCAATGGCTGGCCGGCGTCACCATCGTGAACGACCTATCGGCGCGCGACGTGCAACTGCCTCAGGGGCAGTTCTACAAGGGCAAGAGCTACCGCGGCTTCGGCCCCGTCGGACCCAGACTGGTCTTGCTGAGCCCGGAGGAATGGGCACGTTGGCCGGAGCTGCACATGCGCCTGTCGGTGAACGGCCAGGTCCGGCAAGATGCCTACTGTTCCGACATGATCCATGCGCCCGCGGCCACTCTGACCGAACTGGCGGCCCTGCACGATGTCCACGCCGGTGACCTGATCGCCACGGGCACGCCGGCTGGTTGCGCCGCGCGGGCACCGGGCAAGCTGGTGATGTTCGTGTTCAAGCACCTGCTCAGCGAGGCCGCCAAGTGGCGGATCTTCATCCGCAAGGGCGCGCTCAACCCCGCTTATCTGCGCCCCGGCGACCGCATCCAGGCCACGATCCGGACCGACGACGGCCAGATCGACCTGGGCGAGCAGACCACCCGGATCACCGCCCCATGAGCGCAGCGAACATGCCGCGGCAAGCGGCAGACGTCGACACCGAGGTGCTGCTGGTCGGCCTGGGCCCGGTGGGCGCCGCGCTGGCGAACCTGCTCGGTCGCTACGGCGTGCACGTGCTGGCCATCGACAAGGCCCCTGCCATCTTCGAGAAGCCCCGGGCAATCGCGCTCGACAACGAGGCGTTGCGCATCCTTCAGATGGTTGGCGTGCGAGATGGCGAGTTCGAAACGGTCGCGATTCCGCAGGTGCAGTACCACTCGCCGCTGTTCGGCAAGTTCGCCCGCATCAACAGCGCCGGCATCATCGATGGTCACCCGGCCCTGGTCACCTTCTACCAACCCGAGTTGGAGCAGCTGCTGCGCAGCAAGCTCGCACAGTACCAGCACGTCCAGACACGACTGGGCGTCGAACTGGAAGGCTTTGACGACGACGGCCAGTTCGTGCACGCCCGCTTGAAAGACGCGGCCGGCAAGGCCATCCAGGTGCGCGCCCGCTACATGGTGGGAGCCGATGGCGCCGCTTCGCTGGTGCGGCGCACGCTAGGACTGGACTTCGAAGGACGCACCTTCCAGCAAGACTGGCTGATCGTCGATGCCTTCGATGTGCCATCGCCGATCGACCATGTGGAATTCATTTGCGATCCGCGCCGCCCGACGCCCCGTATGGTCGCGCCGGGTGGTCGGCAGCGCTGGGAATTCATGTTGCGACCGGGCGAGAAGGCCGAAGAAATGGAGCGACCGGAATCAGTGCGCAAGCTGCTCGAGCCCTGGTGCGACAGCCGCAGCATCCGCATCGAGCGCACGGCCGTCTACCGTTTCCACGCGCGTGAGGCGCGGCGATTCTCAAAAGGTCGCTGCTTTCTTGCCGGAGACGCCGCGCACATCACGCCACCGTTTGCCGGCCAGGGCCTGGTGGCGGGGTTGCGCGACGCGGCCAACCTGTCTTGGAAGCTCTCCTGGGTGCTGCGCGGGCAGGCCGGCGAGCAGGTACTCGCCAGCTACGACGCCGAGCGCCGACCGCATGCCAAGAAGATCATCCAGCTGGCGCTCAGGCTCGGCGCCCTGGTGATGCCGCAGAACCGCCTGGCCGCCTTCGGCATTCACGGCCTGATGAGCTTGCTGCGCCTGGTTCCGGCGGGCCGCGCGCTGTTCGAGGATCTGAAGGTCAAGCCGCAAAACACCTTCGACGAGGGCCTGTTCTGGCGCGACCGCGGCCAAGAGCGCCTGCGCGCCGGCTCCATGTTGCCGCAGGGCTGGGTGCGCCCGGCCGGCGTTGACGCACCGGTACTCAGCGATGATGCGCTCGGCTCAGACCTGGCACTGATCGGCTTCGGCGTCGACCCCGGCGCGCAGCTGCCGACCCATCTGCGCCAGCGCTGGAGTGCTGCCGGCGGGCGCGTCTGGCAATGGTGCCAGCGCTCGCAGCGCCAGCATCTTGCGCCGCCCGAGCAGCGGCTGGAGGCCCTCGACGAGGCGCTGCTGCCGCGCAAGGCTCCGCTGGGCTGGGTGGCCATCGTGCGCCCCGACCGCTGCGTGCTCGCCGAAGGTCCCGTCGAGCGCTGCGAGGCGCTGCTGCGCCAGGCGCTGGAACTGCTCGCGGCCCCCAGCACACCGGTGCCCCATCCCAGCACGCAGAGGAATCTCCATGGAGCGGGTTGAACTCGCCTGCACAACCCCCGGCGCGCCGCCGCGCCTGGAAATCCACAGGCGCGACCTGCGCCTGCCCGGCCCCGGCCAGGTACTTGTGCGCATCTTCGCCACGTCCGTGAATCCCATCGACGCCAAGCGCGCGGCCGGTTACGGAAGGCGGCTGCTTTCTCTCAAGGGCGCCGGTCGCTTTCCGCTGGTGCTGGGCAATGATCTGGCTGGCCGCGTCGAAGCGGTGGGCGAAGGCGTGACTCGCTTCACGCTGGGGCAGGCCGTGTACGGGCTGCTCGCCACCGGACGTGGCGGGGGCGCCCATGCCACCCATGCCCTCGTGCCCGAGTCTCAGCTGCTCGCCGCCGAAGGCTGCTTTGCCGCCTCCACCCTGGCCGTGCTGCCCTATTCGTTCACCACGGTGTGGCTGTCGCTGCGCGCCCTCGGGCTGACCCCGGCGAGCGCCGATCAGGCCCACGTGCTGATCCACGGCGCCAGCGGCGGCCTCGGCCGCCTGGCCACCCAATTGCTCAAGTCCTGGGGCAGCTCGGTGACGACGATCTGTGGTCGCGGCCAGCGCCAGCTGGGTTTCGAGCTGGGCGCCGCCCACTCCGTCGAACGCGGGCCGCGCTGCATCGAGGGTTTGCCTGACGACTTCGATGCCGTGCTGAACTACGCCAGCTGGGACGACGATGCGCTGCTCGCCACACGGCTGGGCCCGCAGGCCTTCGGCCAGGCCACGACCGTTCATCCGCTGCTGGGCAATTTCGACCGCCTGCGCTGGTTCGGCGGCGCCTGGGCCTCGCGTCGCGACTGGCGTGCTGCCAGCGCACGCGTCAAGGCGCGCGCGCCTGCGGCCCGCTACGCCTGGACCGTGTTCAAGCCCGATCGCCAGGCGCTGGAGGCTCTGGCCCTCAACCTGCGCGACGGCCGCCTCAGCCTGCCCGTGGGCATCGCCAAGCCATTCGATGAAGCCTGCGCTGTCTTCAACCATGTCACCACGGGCCAGCCCGGCCGCGCCGTGCTGCTTCCCTAGACCCCGCCGTCCTGATCGAACGCCATGAATGCCATCACTTCCCTGGCCGATGTACTTGCCCTCGAGGCCGAGCCGGCCCCTGCCTTGCCGAGCAGCAGCTACGAGCTGATCGCCGCCGCCGCCGCCGCCCATCCCAGCGCACCGGCACTCTCGTTCTTCGCGCGGGTGGAGGATCATGCCAGCCCCCTGGTCTGGTCGTACGCCGAGTTGCTTGACGGCATCCATGCCACGGCCAATCTGCTGCACGAACTCGGCGTCGGCCCGAGCGACGTGGTGGCCTTCGTCCTGCCCAACCTGCCACAGACCCACCTGGTGATCTGGGGAGGGCAGGCCGGGGGCATCGTATTCCCGATCAATCCGCTGCTGGAGGCCGCGGCGATTGCCGACCTGCTGAGGGCCAGCCAGGCCAAGGTGCTCGTGACCCAGGCGCCCGGCTCCGAGCTCTGGGCCAAGCTGGAGCCGGTGCTCAGCACGGTGGACTCGCTCGAGCGGGTGCTGCTGCTGGACCCGGCCAGTGTGGTGCCGGCCGAGACGCTGGAGGCAGCCAGCGCTGCCCTGCCGAAGCGCATCGGTGTGCTGGATTTCGCCTCCGGCCTGCGCCGCCAAACCAAGGATCGCCTGGTCAGCGGCCGCAAGTTCGCTCCGAGCGACGTGTCCTCGTACTTCTGCACCGGCGGCACGACCGGCGCGCCGAAGATTGCCATGCGCATGCACGGCAACGAGGTGGCCAACGCCTGGTCCACCGGCCAGTTGCTGGGCGACGGCATGGGGCCCGGCCGCAACATCTTCTGCGGCCTGCCGCTGTTCCACGTCAATGGGGTGCTGGTCACCGGCCTGCTTCCCTTCTCGCGCGGCGCCCATGTGATCTTGGGCACGCCGCTGGGCTACCGAGACAGCGCCGTCGTGACGCGCTTTTGGGAGCTGGTGGAGCAGCATCGCATCCACTTCTTCAGCGCCGTGCCGACACTCTATGCCGCGCTGCTGCAGCAGCCGATGCAGGGTCGCGACGTGAGCTCGCTGCAGTACGGCCTGTGCGGCGCTGCGCCTATGCCGCTCGAGTTGCTGCGCAGTTTCGAGCATCGCACCGGCATCCGGATCCTGGAGGGCTATGGCCTGACCGAGGCCACCTGCGTCAGCAGCTGCAACCCACCACAGGGCGAACGTCGCCCCGGCTCCATCGGTTTGCGCCTGCCGCGCCAGGCGATGAAGGCAGTGGTGCTCGACGACAAGGGAGCCTATGTCCGCGATTGCGAGCCGGACGAAGTGGGACTGCTCGTCATCAGCGGCCCCAATGTCTTCAGCGGCTACAAGGTAACCGAGCACAACCAGGGCCTGTGGGTGGACTGCTGCGATGGCAAGCGCTGGCTCAACACCGGCGACCTTGGACGCCAGGACGCAGACGGCTATTTCTACCTGACCGGGCGGCGCAAGGAGCTGATCATCCGCGGGGGCCACAACATCGATCCGGCCAGCATCGAGGGCCCTTTGCATCGCCATGCGGCCGTGCAACTGGCCGCGGCTGTGGGCCGCCCCGATGCCCATGCGGGCGAATTGCCGGTGGCCTATGTGCAGCTCAAGGCTGGCGCCAGCGCCAGCGAGGAAGAACTGCTCGCATTCGCCAAGGAGCAGATCGCCGAACGTGCGGCCGTGCCCAAGTCAATTCGGGTGGTCGAGCGCCTGCCCCTGACCGGTGTCGGCAAGATCTTCAAGCCCGAGCTCAGGCAGCGCGAGATCGCAGACGCGCTGCGCACGGCGTTGCATGAGGCGGGCACGCCTGCCACGCGGCTCGAAGTCGTCAATGATCCGCAGCTCGGCATCCAGGTCCTCGTGGACCTGGCGGACAAGACGCAGACATCGCTCGCCCGCGAAGTGCTGGGGCGCTTTGCGTTCCCCTGCGAACTATCGTGAACAAGCTGCGGTCGATGGAGGTGTTTGAACAGGTGGTCGCCGAGGCCGGCTTCGCCGCTTGTGCCCGCAAGCTGGACCTCTCACCATCGGCCGTCACGCGCCTTGTCAGCGATCTAGAAAATGAACTTGGTGTTCGTCTGATCCAGCGCTCGACGCGGCGCCTTGCCTTGACGCCGGCCGGCGAGGCCTATCTCGAACGGGTACAGCGAATCCTGGCGGATGTTTCAGATGCCGAGGAGATGGTGCGCAGCCATGCGATCGATATGTCGGGCACGATCCGCGTGAGCTCGCTGCCCGGCATTGCGACCCATCTGGTCGCCCCCGCCGTGGCCGACTTTCGGCGCGAGCATCCCCAGGTGACGATCGAGCTGCGCACGGACAGTCAGGCCTCCCGCAACATTGCACTCAGCGACATCACCTTGCTGACCGACAAGATCGCGGTCTCGCCGGAGACGGTCGTGCGCCGCGTCAGCGAGGGCCGGTCCATCCTGTGCGCATCGCCCGACTACCTCATGCGAAATGGCACGCCCCGCGAGCCACAGGATCTGGCACGGCATGCACTGGTACGCCTGAGTCTGCCCGATCTGGCATCGGATGAGCTCACGTTGACCGACGAAACAAATCCGCTCCGCCAGCAAGCGCTCAGCCTGAGCGCCGCGCTCACCTGCAACGACCACGAGGCTGTACTGCGCAGCACGGTGGATGGAGCCGGTATCAGCAGCCAGGCGCTGCAGGTGGTGGCGCCGCTGCTGGGCAGCGGACAGCTGCGCCGCGTGCTGGCACCCTGGATCTCCGAGCGCTTCACTCTGGTCGCCGCTTTCGCCAGCCGGCGCCATTTGCCCTTACGCACGAGGGCATTCCTGGACCACCTCATCCATCATGCAGAGCGCAGCATGGCTCTCATGGGACACGCGAGCACGTGACAGCCGGCCCGCAGGTCGGCGGTCATGTGCATGTCCTCAGAAGCTGTGTCGGATGCCGACTTCGTAACCAGTGGAGCTCTTGCCGTAGTTCGGGCTCGGCAGCGCAGGGTTGCTGTCCACCACGTAGCTCGCCTCATTCTTGTTGTTGATGTAGGACGCCGTTGTGTAGAGGGAGGTGCGCTTGGACAGGTCGTAGACGTAGCCCACCGCGACCTGCGACGCGTCATTCTTGTCAACGTTAATGCCGCTGGGTGTGTGGCCAGAGGCATCGACATAGGTGTAGGAAAGGCGTGCCGATCCCCGGCCCAGGGGCACGGAGACGCCCAAGTTGGCGATGTTGAGCTTGTCATCGGCGAACTTGGCCTGGCTCACGTAGCCACTCAGCTTGACGAGCTTGAAGTCGTAAGAAGCGCCGAGGCTGCCGAACTTGTACTTGTCGGTCGTGCTACCCGCCAGCGGACTCACCGTGGTCTGGCCATAGGAGGCCGAAACGTCCAGAGGGCCATTCGCATAACCGATCCGGCCGCCGTAGTACTTCTTGCCTGCCGTACCCTCGCCGGGCGCTGCCGAAAGCTGGCCATAGACGCCATTCAGGTTGCCCGGCAGGAAGTAGCTCACCTGGTTGTCGGCACGCTCCAGCGTATCGGCATTGGTGCCGAGCCGGGTCACGAACTTGGTAGCATCGCCCACGCCGCTGGCGTTGAAGACGTCATAGCTGGCATAGCCGTTGTAAGTCGGGGTGTTGTCGCGGCCCAGGCGAATCTCGCCGAAATTGCCGAGCAAACTGACGGTGGACCGACGCCCCCAGAAGCGGCTGCTGTCTGCGGTGGTGCCGGTGTCGGCGTTGAGGCCGGACTCAAGCCAGAAGCCGGCCTTCAGGCCGCCGCCGAGATCTTCCGTGCCGCGAAGGCCGATGCGGCTCTTCTGTTCACCGCTGGACACGAGCGAGGTCTGGCTCTCGTCGCCGTTCTTGGTGTGGCGCGCGGCGACGTCGATCACGCCGAAAAGCGTCACTTCGGATTGGGCATGGGCCATGGCACTCACGCCGGCCAGCAGGGCCAGGACGGCAGCATTCTTTTTCATAGGGTTCCTTCTACTGTTTGGTTTGTGAGAGGCGCCGTATGCTGCAGGGGCGCAGCGCTTGACGACGGAGTCAGCTTAGGCAGCCGGCCACGCCCGTGGAAGCTGCTTGCACCAAACACAGGGGGCTGCGCATGCGCCCCCCTCGCTGATCCGACCAGCGGCGTGTCTTAGACGCCGACGAACGAGACACTGGACCGTCAGGCCGTACGCAAGCCGCCCCCAATCAAGGGACCTGCGCGGCATCGTTCTGTTTTTTGCAATGAGGCATTCACCGGTGCGCCCTCGCTCAAGGGCACCGCCACCGCTAAGGTCTCGGCCATGCGAAAACATGCATGGCTTTGAGACATGGACAGACAGAACCTCCAATTACTCGCACTGGCTCGCAGCGGCGATCCTTCGGCGCGCTGCGAAGTCGCTCGCCGCTATCTGCTGGGCAGTGCGGGATTCCCCAGGGACCGCTCCGGCGGCATCGAGTACCTCTCACACCCGGCAGTTGCTGCGCTGCCAGCCGCAATTCATACCGTCGCTGAATGCATGACACTCGACGAGATCTTGCAGGCACGCTTGCTGGGCACGCTGCAGCGCGCCGTGAATTCGGAGCTGAGTGTTGCCCGAACCAAGCTGGCCGCCTGGCTGCTCGCTCGTCATCCCGCCTCGGACGAAGGCGCGACGATGTTGAAGGTCGCGGCCAGACAGGGCCATGCCGCGGCGCAGGCAGCGATTCGAGCCATGTCTGCCGTGTCGCCCGAAGCGGCTGCGGCTGAGTCCTTGGCGGCAGTGCTTCACACGCTACAGCAGCACGGCATGCTGAACGGGCTGGCCGTTGCGATCGCTTCAGCGCGCGAAGCGCTGGAGGCCGGCGAGCTGTGGGCGGCCGGCACAGTGCTGGCTGCGGCTGCGCGCCTGGACGAATGCGCCGACCACGAGTTATCCGCATTGGTGGTTCAAGCGATCGATGCCGCCGAGACGGCGGGCGTGCGGCTGCCGGACCTGCCCGTTCAAATCGTCGAACCCATGCTCGATGCCCGGGCCTGCGCCGGTGACCGCATCGCGGCGAACGCGCTGGGCCGCGCGCTTTGCGGCATCGATCTCGGCCACCTTCCCGCCAGTGACGTCGCCGAGAGCCCAAACGTCCGCAAAGGAGCGGCCCTGCTCCTGCGCGCCGCGGACGCCGGCTGTGACGAATCCTGGATGCACCTGTACCGCCTGCACGCCGACCGTCGAAGTTCCGTGGCCAACCCGCAGATGGCGCGGTTCTTTCTGGAGAAGGCTGCGACGCGCGGCGTGGTTGAGGCTCAGCGCTTGCTGGGCGCGCTGATCTTGCGTGGCGCCACGACGCTACAGGAATCCGAGCAGGCGCTGGGTTGGCTGCATGAGGCCGCGCACGAGGGCGACGGGCACGCCAGGCAGCTACTGCATTCGCTGGTGCTACCGCTGGAGGGCGCGGACGAAGACGCCGAGCGAGCCATTGCGACCCTTGAGCAGCACGATCGCTGGCTGGCCGGGCGCCTGCGGGTTGCTCGCGATTTCGGCCTCACCAAGCTCGAGGCCCTGTGCTTCGAGCCGGTGGAGGGGCTGCGCCCCTGGGGCCTGGTGGTTGGCAAGAACCCATTCATCTTGCAGATCCGCCTGTCGGCACCGCGCGCCATCCCGGCCATCACGCAGCGAGCCCGGGATCGCCTGCGCGCGGTGGCCGAACTCTTTGCTCGCACCAAACATGACGAAGGCGACATGCGGCGCCGATCGCACCACCAGCGGCGACTGTTCGCCAAGCTGGGGCTGGAAGAGTCGTGGTTCTTTGCCACCGCCTCGTCGGTCGCGCTCGAGTCCTTTCGGCTCGGCACCAAGTGGGCGTTTCGGGCCCGCCAGCCGCTGCGCATGGCACTGGCTGCCTAGTCAAACCGGTGTCGCGCATCGCCCGCACAAAAGTGAGCGATATCGCTCAGTGACTCACTCGAGATCGCCTGTGCGCAACGACCTTGGTCGAGGATGTACCCATGCCTCCCCCGTGCGTTCGCGAACAGACGGCCCACCGTCCCAGACTTTGGGCGACAACGCCTTTCGACTCCATGAATCCAGACAATGCAGCATGGCAGGGCACGGCAGGCCCTGCGGCTGCGCAAGAACGCGCGCTTGGCGGCAGCTTGGAAGCTGCACCATTCACCCATACTGCTGAAGGCCTTCCGAGCGGCCTGACGCTGGGCATCATGGCAGCTGCACTGCTCCTGCTGTGCATTCAGTGGCTGCCCATCCTCGAACTATCGCCGCACCTGCTGGACAGCCTGCGCGTGATGGCCAAGCTGGCGGCGGCCGCCCTGGCCCTGGCGATCTCCCTGCTGACCTGGAACACGCGGCGGGTCCAGCCGCTCAATTTCGTGTTCGCGGGCTTTAGCTTCTTCTCGGTGGCCGTGCTTGCCGCCGTGCAGATCGTGATGCTGCCCGGCATGCCAGGGCTCGCCGCTGCGCCGGACGTGGGCGTGGCCAATGCTTTGCAGCTCGCTGCGGACGCGTCGTCGGTCGCCGGCCTCTTCGCCGCCGCACTCGGGCCCTCGCGTGCAGGCTCCTCGGCGGCTCTGCGCGCCGGCGTGGCCGCCAGCGTGGCCTGGATCGCCGCGAGCATCGGCCTGTCCACGCTGGCGCCGAGCTGGACGCATTGGAGCGAATTGGCCGCACTGCGCTCCGAACTCGCGACGGCCTGCGCCGCCCTCATTGCGGTGCCGCTGCTGCTGCGACGCAAGCAGCACGGCACGACAGGCTTTGTGCTTCTGGCCTTGGCAGCGTCGCTGGGCGCCATCGGCGTTGGCGGTACCGCCGGACTGTCTCAAACCCAAGTGCCGGACTGCATCCTCGACGATGCTTACAAGGTGCTGGCCTGCCTGCTGGTCTATGCCGCAATGTTCCGCGAGGGCGTGCTAGCCCCGTGGAATCGACTGGTCGAGAACGGGCGCGCTGTCGACCAGGACCGGCGCCGCTTCAAGCAGCTCTTCGAGAGCGCTCCCGATGGCCTGTTGCTGATCGATGCGCGCGGACGCATCCTGCATGCCAATCCGGCCGCCGGTTCCCTGTTTGGCTGGCCGGTCAACGAACTGACCGGGCAAGCGGTCGAAGTGCTGATTCCGGTATCGCGGCGCGCCAATCACTCCGCCATGCGTACGCAGTACCAGGCCAAGCCTCAGCCTCGCGAGATGGGACGCGGCGGGCCGTTGATCGCGGTGCGGCGGGACGGCTGCAACTTTCCGGTCGAGATCGCCCTGGCACCCCAGGAAAGTGGCGACGGATGGACCACACTGTGCATCGTTCGCGACGTGACGGAGAGGCGCCGGCTCGAGAAGACCTTGCTGCGCCAGGCCTTGCACGACTCGCTGACCGAACTGCCCAACCGACGGTACTTCAGAGACAGCGTGTCGACGGCCCTGGCGCGCGCCGAGCTCAACGGCGCCGGATTGACGCTGATGTTCATCGACCTCGACAACTTCAAGCAGGTGAACGACAGCTTCGGTCACAGCGAAGGCGATGCCTTGCTGTGCGAGGTGGCTCGCCGGCTGTCCGAGACCCTGCGCGCCGACGACTTGCTCGCACGCATGGGCGGCGACGAGTTTGCCCTGCTGCTGGCCGGCGCACAGCCTGCGGACGCAGCGGCCGTCGCTGGCAAGGTGCTGGCAGCACTGGAACCCGAGTTCTCGCGCGGACCACAGGCGCTGAAGATCGGCGCGAGCATCGGCATCACTCTGTACCCGACTGATGGCAAGAACGTCGAAGAGCTGCTGGGCAATGCCGACCTCGCGATGTACCGAGCCAAGCAGCGAGGACGAAACAGTTGGTGCTTCTTCGAGCCGCGGATGACGGAGCGGCTGCGTGAACGCGCGGCGCTGCAACACGACTTGTCGCACGCGGTCGAGCGGGGGCAGCTGGAGCTCGCCTACCAGCCGCGCGTGGACGCCGTCGACGGCGGTCTGACCGGCTTCGAGGCCCTGCTGCGCTGGCACCATCCGGCGCGCGGCAAGGTGCCGCCGGATGAGTTCATCGGCCTGGCCGAGGAAAGCGGCCTGATCGTCTCGATCGGCGAATGGGTCTTGCGCGAAGCCTGCGCACAGGCCGCCCGTTGGCGCGCGGCCGGCGCCGGGCGCCTGACGATCGCCGTCAATGTGTCGACCCACCAGTTGCGGCATGCCGGATTTGCATCCAGCGTGCAGCAGGTGCTGCTGGACACCGGCTGGCCGGCAGAGCAGCTCGAACTCGAGATCACTGAGACCGCACTGATGGAAGACCCGGCCGAAGCAACGGCTGTGCTGAACAGCATCCATACGCTGGGCGTGCGCTTCGCGGTCGACGACTTCGGCACCGGCTACTCGTCTCTGGCCTACCTGAAGGCGTTTCCGCTGCATCGCCTCAAGGTCGATCGCAGCTTCGTCCAGGGCCTGCACGCTGAGGGCAGCGACAGGGTGATCGCCTCTTCCATCATCGCGCTGGCGCATGCGCTGGGCCTGCAGGTCACGGCCGAGGGCGTCGAAACCGAGGCGCAGCGCGACTTCTTGCTGCAGCGGGATTGTGACGAGCTGCAGGGCTATCTCTTCAGCGCACCCGTGTCGGCATCGGACTGTGAGGCCCTGTTGCGCGCCGAGTGCCAGCGCTTGACGCGGCCCCAACCAAAAGCATCAATTCAAGAAGGCGCTCATGTCTGAGAGCAATTGCTACGACTGCTCCATCCAGACGAGCTGTCTGCTGGGCCAGCTCGACCCGGGCGAGCGTGCGGTCCTGTTGCCGCTGACCCGGCAGCGGGTCCTGCATCGCGGCGAGTCGCTGGTCGAGGAGGCTCAGGTCTCCAGCGTGCTGCGCATCCTCAAGCTGGGCACGGTCTTCGTCTACCGACGCGGCCTTGACGGCCGCTCCCGACCGATCGCCATCCAGCCCCGCGGCGCGGCGCTCGGCGCCTTCGGCATCTTGGGAAAGCCCAGTCAGGCCACGGGTGTGGCCATGGCGACGATTCGCGTCTGCGATATCCCCATCGATGCCCTGCGCGACATGTTCAGCTGTGGTTCCAAGCTGATGACGCAGATGGTCGGCTCGGTGGTGCAAAACGTGGCCGCGATGGCCGCCTGGTCCGAGGCCATGCGCCTGACCAGCGTGCTCAATCGCTTGGCCTATGTCCTCCTGCTGCTGGCAGACGGCGGCAGGAGCTCGGTCCTGGACTTGCCGAGCCAGACCGATCTGGCCGAGCTGCTGGGCACCCGCCGCGAATCGATCGCCCGAGCCCTGCGCGGGCTCGAGGACGACGGAGATATCGAACTCAGTGGGCGCAGGCGCTGCGTGGTGGTCAGGAGCAAGCTGCTGGCCCGCTTGGAGCAGAGCATGCCCTGAGCACGACGACGCCATCCGCGTGGGCATTTTCTATCGAACGACACCAGCCTGGAGACTGAACAATGCGCAAGGAACAACCGGCCACACAGCGGGAGTACGACTATCCCGACGACGCAACGCTGATGTCCGTCACGGACACGCGCAGCCATATCGCGTACGCCAACGCAGCTTTCGTCGAAGTCAGTGGCTTCGAGCGCGACGAGATTCTCGGGCGGCCCCACAACTGCGTGCGCCATCCCGACATGCCCAAGGAGGCCTTCGCCGACATGTGGGCCACTCTGCAAGGGGGCGAGGCCTGGTCCGCACTGGTGAAGAACCGGCGCAAGAACGGAGATCACTACTGGGTGCGTGCCAACGCCACGCCGATTCGCCGCGGCGGCCACTTGTTGGGATATATGTCGGTGCGCACCAAGCCGCCTCGCTCGGAGGTCGCGGCCGCCGAAACCCTTTACCGCCAGATGCGCGAGGGCCGGCTGCGGGGCCGGGCACTGCACAAGGGCCTGCTCGTGCGAACCGGCTTGCTGCGCTGGCTGTCGGCCCTGCAGACCATGCCGGTGGCCTGGCGCATCCGTTGCGGTTTGCTGGCCGGCTTGGCCCTGATGCTGGTCGGCTGCGCGGCGCTCGGGCTGGCCGGCGGCGTATTCGGCACCGTGGCTGCCGCGGCGGCCGTGTCCAGCCTGAGCGTCGACTTGTGGCTCGAGTCCCAGCTCGCCAGGCCGCTGGCGACCGTGCTGCGGGTGGCCCAGGGCGCCGCCGCGGGCAACCCCGAGCGCAATGTCAGCCTGAACCGCGTGGACGAGATCGGCATGCTGTTGCGAGCGGTCAACCAGTCTGCGCTCAACCTGCGCTCCCTGCTCGACGACGTCAGCGGCCAAGTGGCCGGAGTTCATGCGGGCGTGACGGACATCGCCTCGGGCAACAGCGACCTGAGCGAGCGCACCGAACAGACCGCCAGCAGCCTGCAGCAGACCGCCGCATCGATGGAGGAGCTGGGCGCCACGGTCCGGCAGAACGCCGACAGCGCGCGACAGGCGGATCAACTGGCCACCCACGCGTCGGCCATTGCCGGCCGGGGCGGTGAGCTGGTGCGGCAGGTGGTCGACACCATGAAGGGCATTGATGCGAGTTCGCGCCGCATCGCCGACATCATCGGGCTGATCGACGGCATCGCCTTCCAGACCAACATCCTCGCGCTCAATGCCGCGGTGGAGGCCGCCCGCGCTGGCGAGCAGGGGCGCGGCTTCGCCGTCGTCGCCGCCGAGGTGCGCAGCCTGGCTGGCCGTGCCGCGGACGCCGCCAAGGACATCAAGGCGTTGATCGCAGCCAGCGTGGCGCGTGTCGAACAGGGCACTGATCTCGTGGACCAGATGGGCGCCACGATGAGCGAAATGCTCGCATCGATCCAACGTGTCACGGCGGTGATGGGCGAGATCAGCAGCGCCAGCGAGCAGCAGAGCGCCGGTGTCGCCCAGGTGGGCGTGGCGGTGAGTCAGATGGACCAGGCCACCCAGCAGAATGCAGCCCTGGTCGAGCAGAGCGCGGCGGCCTCCGAGAGCCTGAAGAAGCAAGCCCAGTTTCTCCTGGCCGCTGTGGCTGCGTTCGAGCAGACGCCGCGCTCGGCCTAGATCAGAACGACGCCCAAGTGTCTGCATAGGTCTGGACGGGCTGGCTGGCCGGCGTGGCGCGGCCCTTGGCGCCAAAGGCCGAACGCACGATGTTGCTGGCCCGATCCGGGCCGCGGCGCTCGGTGCCGGACGCCTCCACGGCCACCGGGGCCACCGAGGCCACCGGGGTCATGGCCGACGCACCGGTCCGATTCAGGGTGAAAGCCGCCACCGCCTGCACCAGCAGGCGGGCCTGGCCCTCCAGGCTTTCAGCTGCTGCCGCGCTTTCCTCGACCAGGGCCGCGTTCTGCTGCGTGCCACGATCCATCTCGCTGACGGCGCTGCATACCTGCGAGATGCCGGAGCTCTGCTCGGCACTGGCAACGCTGATCTCTGCCACGAGATCGCTGACGCGCTGAACAGAGCTCACGATCTCGCCGATGGTCCTGCCGGCCTGATCGACGAGCGCCGCACCCTGCTCGACCTGCTCGACATTGCTGGTGATCAGCCGCTTGATCTCGCGGGCCGCTTCGGCGCTGCGCTGGGCCAGGCTTCGCACCTCGCCGGCAACCACCGCAAAGCCTCGGCCCTGCTCGCCGGCTCGGGCAGCTTCCACGGCGGCGTTGAGCGCGAGGATGTTGGTCTGGAAGGCAATGCCGTCGATCACGCCGGTGATGTCGCCGATGCGGCGGCTGCTGTCGCTGATGCTCTGCATCGTGCCGACCACCCGGCCGACGACCTCGCCGCCCTGCGTGGCGACCGCCGCCGCCCCCAGGGCCAGCTGATTGGCCTGCTGCGCGCTGTCGGCGTTGTTGCGCACCGTGGCGGTGAGCTGCTCCATGGTGGCGGCCGTCTGCTGCAGGGCGCTGGCCTGCTGCTCGGTGCGCGCGCTCAGGTCCAGGTTGCCTTGCGCAATTTGGGCGCTGGCCGTGGCCACACTGTCGGCGTTGGCGCGGATCTTCGTGACCATCTGGCCCAGCCGGGCCTGCATGTCGACCAGTTTGGCCATCAGGCTGGCCTCGTCACCGGCGGCCAGGCGAGTCGGACGCGACAGGTTGCCGGACGCCAATGCCGCCACGTGCTCGGCCGCTGCTTCAGGCTCCGCGCCAAGGATGCCCTGCACGTCGCGCGAGAACTTCAGCGACAGCACGATGCCGCCGAGCACCGACAGGCCCAGGGCGGCCATCAGCACCAGCTGCGCCCGCTGAACGTCGGCCACGGTCGCTGCCAGCAGCGCGGCGTTGCTGCCTTGCGCACGCTCCGTGGCCGGCGTCCGCGCTTCATTGTGGCTGGCAATCAGCGCAAGACTGCTTTCGGCCTTGCTCAGTTCCCAGAATGCCAGCATGCTGGCGGTGGCCGCGACCATCAGGATCGACGTGAAGGCCGCGATCAGCTTGACGCGCAGCGTGGTTGATTTCCACATGGACTTTCCCTTGAATGCGCAGACAGTGTCGGCCTGCCCACCGCTCAAGTCGTCTCGCCACGGTATCCGCTTGGTCTCCTTTTCGTCAGGTCAGCACCGGCAGCGGACTCAGCTCGGCGCGTGACAGCGCGTGGGCTTCGTTGCGCGGCAAACCGAGCGCGACCAGCAGCAATTCGGCCGCTTCGGCACCCGCATCGCGCCAGGTGCGGTGCCCCTCCAGCACCTGGAACATGGCGCCCAGCGTGGCGCCGGTGATCAGCGTGACCACCGACGACATCTGCGCCTCCGGAAAATCGAAGCGCCCGCTGGCCAGGCCCGTCATCAGGTCCTGCACCGGCTGCCCGACCCAGATGTGATGCAGGCTCTTGGAGCCGAAGGCGAAGCGGCTCACGAAGCGGCCCCAATGCGGCTCCTCATGCGCACGGCGGACGAACTGCCGCACGCCCTGCGCCAGCCTCTGGGCCGGGTCCTCAATGCCCACGAAGCTGCGTGTCACACGCTCGAGCATCTCTGCACCGAGCTGTGCGGCCAGTTCCTCGAACAACGCCTCCGGCTCGCGCACGTTGTTGTAGATGGTGCCCCGCGCCACACCGGCGGCCAGGGCCAGGTCATTGACGCTGACCCGCGTGTCGCCGCGCTCAGCGAACAGCTTCAGCGCAGCCGCATGGATGCGTTGCAGGGCAGGGCCGGGGGTGCGCAGCGGCGATTCGGTCGTCATGAAGGCAATTGATCAGCAACGTTCAAAACAGAGCGATTCTGCAATGAATCGGACGGTACTCGGGTTTTAACCAATGCATTTGTCTGCATTAAATTGAACACTAATGTTCAATACAAAACAATGGAGACAACATGAATGCCAATCCCAGCCTGGCCTGTGAGGTTGCCATCGTCGGCCTCGGCCCCACCGGCGCCGTGCTCGCCAACCTGCTCGGCCAACGGGGCCGCTCGGTGATCTGCCTGGAGCGCGACGAGGACATTTACTACGCCCCCAAGGCGGTTCATTTCGACGACGAGGCCATGCGCATCTTCCAGGACGCCGGTCTGGCCGAGGCCATCGCCGCCAGCGCGGAGAGCTTCGAGGATATGGAACTGCTGCTCAAGCCCGGCCGCGCGCCCGTGGCTCGCCTGAGCGTCGGCAACCAGGACCGTCGCTACGGGCATGCCGGCGCCTGGTGGTTCCATCAGCCCACGCTGGAGCGCCAGCTGCGCGAGGGGCTGCGACGATTCCCGCAGGTGCGCACATTGCTCGGCTGGCGCGTCACCGCGCTGCAGTCGCAGGCCGAGGGCGTGAGCCTGCAGGCCGAGAACGAGGCCGGCGCGACGCTTCGGGTGGCTGCGCAATGGCTGATCGGCTGCGACGGCGGCCGCAGTTTCGTGAGGCGCGCCTCGGGCATCGAGCTCGCCAGCGCCGACTTCGACGAGGCCTGGGTCGTGGTCGACACCCGCACCGTCACCGGACGCAAGAACGCCAGCCTGCCCAAACGCCACCGCCAGGTCTGCGATCCGACCCAGCCGGTGACCTACGTGCCGCTGGCGGGCCCCTATTACGAATGGCAGTTCATGGTGGTGGACGGCGCCGACGAGAAGACAGCCACCGACCCGGCGCGCGTACGCCGCCAGCTGGCGCCCTTCGTCAATCCCGACCAGGTCGAGATCAACCGGATCGCACATTACCGCTTTCATGCGCTGTGGGCCCGACGCTGGCGAGCGGGCCGCGTGCTGCTGGCTGGCGATTCGGCCCACCAGATGCCTCCCTTTCTCGGCCAGGGCATGTGTTCGGGCCTGCGCGACGCCCATGCGCTGGCCTGGCGCCTCGACCTGCTGCTGGCCGGGCGGGCGGACGACCAGGTGCTGCAGGACTACGAGGACGAACGCGGCCAGCATGTCATGGAAATCATTCAGGGTGCGATGTTCCTCGGCCGCATCATCCAGACGCGCAGCCGCCTCGTCGCCTGGCTGCGCAACCAGTTCCTGCTGCGGCCGGTCGGTCGAGTGCCGCTGTTGAACCGTTGGCTGATGAACACCGCCAACCGCAAGCGGCCGATCACGGCGGGCTCGTTCGGCCGCCTGCGGCCGGCTTTGGCCGGCCATCTGCTGCCGCAACCCAAGGTGCAGGCCGCGGACGGGCGCCAGCTGCTGCTCGACGAGCTGCTCGGTCCGGGCTTCGCGCTGCTGACCTTGCGGGGCGGCTCCGCACTGGACGCGAGGGCATTGGCGGAGCTGGCGCAGCGCCTGCCGCTGCGTGTACTCCCCGTGGGCGATCCCAGCGAGCCGGGCTCGATCGGCGACCGCAGCGGCACGCTGCAGCGCCTGTTTCGCCAGCATCGGCTCGACTTCATTCTGGTCCGTCCCGACCGCTACATCCATGATGCCGGCCGAAGCGAGGATTTCGTCTCGCTGGTCGCCAGCCTGGGCACGCGCTTCATGCCAGACCCCCACATACCCGGCAAAGAGTTCTGCAGCGACTACGTGGAGGCCGCATGATCACCACCCCCGTCCTCATCGTCGGCGGCGGCCCGGTCGGCTTGGCGCTGTCCGTGATGCTCAGCAAGCTCGGCGTTCGCTCGATGCTGGTCAACGAGCGGCTTCAGACGACCACGCATCCCAAACTCGACGTGGTCAACGGCCGCTCCATGGAGGTGCTGCGCCAGTTCGGCCTGGCCGATGCGGTACGCGCCGCCGGCAACCCGCGCCAGGCCAACCAGCATGTGGCCGTGGCTGCCTCGGCCAGCGGGCCCTTCTACACGGTGCTGTCCGACCGCCATCCGATCTATCGTTCCGCCGACGATGCCAATGCGCTGGCCCGCGACTGCCAGGACGGTAGCCTGCCGCTGGAGACCATGCAGCGCATCGCGCAGATGCAGCTCGAGCCTGTGCTTCTCGAGGCGGCTCGGGCGGAGCCCGAGGCCCGCGTCGAGTTCGGCTGGAGCCTGTTCGGCTTCGAACAGGACGAGGCCGGCGTCACCGCCATGATCCAGGGCCCCGAGGGCCGCTCGCGCCAGGTGCGCTGCCTGTACCTGATCGGCTGCGACGGCCCGTCCAGCCGGGTGCGCCAGTTCCTCAACTTCGACTACGAGGACACGCGCGATCTGGTGGGCGAGCTGTTCATCGCGCATTTCCGCTCGGAGGCCCTGGCGGCGACTTTCCTGAAACACGAACCCTACTGGCATACGTGGCTGCTGCGCCCGCAGTTCAGCGGCCTGGTCGTCTCGCCCGACGCCAGCCGCAGCGACTTCGTGCTGCACCGCCCTTTCGCACCACGCGACGGCGAGACGGTGCAAAACGTCATCGCGGCCGCCATCGGCCGGGACATCCCGTTCGAGCTGGTGCAATCGGGGGCATGGCGGCCGCAGTTCCTGGTGGCCAACAGCTATGGCCGCGGCCGGGTCTTCATTGCGGGCGATGCGGCGCACCAGTACATGCCCACCGGTGGCCTGGGCATGAACACCGGCCTGCTGGAGGCCCACAACCTGGCCTGGAAGCTGGCGGCTTGCGTCAGCGGCTGGGGAGGCCCTCGCCTGATGAGCAGCTACGAGGCTGAGCGCCTGCCCGCCGCACGCCGCAACCGGGACCATGTCAAGGAGAACGCGGCGTCGGTCTTCGAGTCGCTGTTCGACATTCCCGACCAACTTCTGGATCCCGGCCCCGCTGGCGGCCAGGCTCGCACGGTCGTGGCCGGCACCTTCGTCGCCAAGGTTACGCGGCTGTACGAATCGATGGGCATCGAGCTGGGCTACCGCTACGAGGACTCCCCGCTCATCGTCGGCGCTGGCGCCGGCGGTGCGCCGTGTGATCCGGCGAGCTACCAGCCAGTCGCGGTGCCCGGCGCACGGCTGCCGAACGGCTGGCGCAGCGATGGCCAGTCCTTGCTCGATCAGCTGGACCGCCGCGGCCTGACCCTGGTCTGCCTGGGCGCACGTGCTGACCAGACCACGGCGTTCATCGATGCGGCCAAAGACAAGGGCGTACCCATGACCCTGCTGGAAGTGCCCGAGGCCCACCTGGCAAGTCTGTACGGCTGGCGCTGGCTGCTGCTTCGCCCCGACCAACACATCGCCTGGGCAGGTGACGAGCTGCCGTCCGAGCCCGCCCCCCTGATCGACCGGGTTCGCGGTGCGACCTGAACCGGAGAAGACCATGAACGACCTGAGCGGAAACATCAAGCTGCGCCTGCTGCTGCGCGTCACCTTGTTGCTGATCCGTCGAGCCCAGCGGCGAGCCCCGCGAGTGCGCGCCATGATCGCCCAGGACAGCCATGTGCTGCAGATCCAGACGGCCCGCGGCGCGGGGGGTCACTTCGTCGTCGGCAGCGGCCGCATCGATCTGCGCATGGGACTGCATCCCCATCCGGACCTGACCCAGATCTGGCGCGATGGCCACACGGCCGTGGCCGCCATGACCAGTGGTGACGAGACCGACCTCCTGCGCGCCTTCGAGCTGGGCGGCTGCAGGATGCACGGCCGCTTCATGGTCGCGCTGTGGTTCAACGAGGTGATGAAGTTCGCGCGGCCCGCCGCCTAGCCTTGCGTCTCCCAGGCCCCTGTCCCGCCGAGCGCCCGCAGTCATGGCCTGAGTGCGCGCAGTCGTCGTCAGGGGTCGGTCACTGCGCGTCGCAAGTACCGTAGCGGGCCGCTTCGCTCGCGACGAGAGCCTCGAGGCATCTGCCTGGCCTCAAGGCTCCCGGAAATCCAACTCCGTCACGCTTGTCGACGCGAGCAGGCGCCGAGCGCCACGCCGAGCGCCACGGTGTTAATCATAATGACATCTTTGTCATTATGATAGTCACATGACACCGGAGCCTGTCGGCGATCAATCTTGTCCGCAGCCGGCTCCACACAAGCCAAGCCGGTCAGCCGACACGACCCACACGGTCGGGCACGCACCGATCCGGCATGCCAAGGTCTTTCCAATGAAAAAACTCCTACTGTTGGGTCTGGGTGCTTCTGCGACGGAGGGCGACATTCAGGACTGGCTCGGCCGTTTTGGTCAGGTCTGCAAGGTCACTCTTTGCGAAGAGTCGGCAGGCAAAGCGCCTGCATGCGCCGTGGTCGAAATGGATATCACGGACGCCACGGCCGCTTTCATCATCTCCCGCATTCGACGCATCTGGCGGCATGGATCCCTCGTCAGCGCGCATGCATTGATTCGTTGAACCTTCCAACACTCGTGCAAGTGAAGCTAGGCGCCCGTCAGAGACATCTACGCTGGCTGGCCGCGGTGGCATTCGCATTGCTGTGTGCCGTGGCCGGAGCCGCCGAACACGCTGCAACAGCGTCGGAACCCAGTCTGACTGAACAGCTCGCAGAGGCGAGGCTGCAGCTTCAACGGACGCAGCAACGGCATGCCTCGGCCCTGACGGAGCAGCCATTGCGTGAGGCTTCGCCGATGCAGTCTGACAGGCAGCGCTTGCAAGATTGGCTGCTCGACTTGCAACGCGAGCGGGTCGAACGGCTCGAAGAACTGGCGCTGCTGCAGGCGACGGCCAAGTCTGCGGCCGCCGCGGACCCGATCGTCGAGTCACTTCAGACTCCGCCACCCTACCCGGTCTCCGCCGTCGATGCCTTGCGCGACGAGCTTGACAGCGTGCAGGAAAAGCTGCTCGCCGCACAAGCCAGTCAACGCGCCAACCAGACGGAGCTACAGAATCTCAATGCGCAGCTGAAGGCCAGGGCGGCCTTGGCTCGGCGTACGGCCGAACCTTCGTTGTCACCGCTGAAGGAGCCTGACGCCAATCGCGCCCATGCAGAGCAGGAAATTGCTTCCCTTCTGCAACAGATTGCCGAAGCAGAAATCGCCCTGGTATCGCTGGATCTGCGACGACTGGGCCTTGAGATGGCAGCGCTGCGGACGCGCAGCACGGACTTGCAGTCGGTCCTGGAGAGGGTCCTGCCGCACCAGCAGCTGTCGGCCGCAGAACTGGCAACTCAGCAGACTCACGCACGCGCGGACGGCGAGCGTCTTGCAGAAGAGATCAGTCGCCTGGTCAAACGGCAGGGCGAACATCGCGCGGAGCGCGAGCGCCTGGCAAGCCATGGCGGTGCCCCCAGCCGCCAGGCTTTGGTCATGGCGCTGATGGTGAAGACAGACGAAGCGACCATCAAGGGTCTGGAGCATTTGCGAATGCTCAGCAACGTCTCGGGGGACGTCTGGGAGCGACGCAGCATCCTGCTCAACAGCACCGACCAGGCGCAGCGCCGGCGGGCGGTCGAGGCGCTGACCGAACTGAAGACCAAGCTGGCGGACTTGCGCAGCCTGGCCCGCAATCGACAGGACCTCCTGAGCGCGGAGATCAGGGCGCAGCGCGCCAGGGTCGAAAACCTGGCTGGCGGCGCGCGAGAGCGCGGCCCCGAGGAGGCTCTGCTTGCTTTGTTGTTGCAGCAGTCTGCGACCGATGAACGCACCGAGCTCGCGGCCGCGCGCTTGCAGCGGCAACTCTCACGCTGGCTCGATGACCAGGACGGGCTGGGGAGCCGACTGGGCAACGGCAGGTTGGCCTGGCTCCTGGACAGCCTTGCCGGCGTGGCTACGAGCATCTGGCATCAGGAACTGCTCGTTGCCGAGGACGTGACCGAGGTGGACGGTCGCCAGGTCACGGTCAAGTATGGCGTCACGGTGGGCAAGAGTCTGGGCCTGGTCGCAACCTTTGTGCTGGGCTACTGGCTGCTGGCCTGGTTGTCCAGGTTCGTTCAACGCCAGCTGGTCGCCAGATTCAAGGTTAGCGACGCCCACGCATCCATGGTTCAGCGCTGGTCCATGATCGGACTCAGCATCGCCCTGCTGCTGCTGACCCTCAACCTGGCGCGGATTCCCCTATCGATGTTTGCCTTTGCCGGCGGCGCGCTGGCCATCGGGGTCGGTTTCGGCGCGCAAACGGTGCTCAAGAATTTCATCAGCGGGCTGATCCTGCTGTTCGAGCGAAAGATCCGGGTGGGCGACATCGTTGAGCTTGGCAGCATCACTGGACATGTGACGTCCATCGACCTACGGGCTGCTACGGTTCTGGGCTTCAATGGCGTGGAGGCCTTGATCCCGAACGCCAATTTCATCGAGCACCAGGTGATCAATTGGACCTACTCGAACCGCCTGGTCCGGCGTGAATTCCGACTGGGTGTCGCCTACGGCACGAATCTGGTTCAGTTGCAGTCCTTGCTGCTGGCCGCGGCCGCGGCTCATTCACATGTTGCATCCGATCCTGCCCCCGAGTTCTTTCTGGAGGACTTCGGCCAGAGTGCGCTGGACGTTGCGCTGGTGTACTGGGTCGAACTGGATGACCAGATGAACTCCCGAAGGGTCGGCAGCGAACTGCGGCAGGACATCTACGCACGCCTCGCCGAAGCCGGCATTTCGCTGCCGTTCCCACAGCACGACGTGCATCTGCATACCGCCTGACGCGCGGTTCTGTCCGCTTGCATTCGACCTCTCCCCAGTTGGTCGCCCCGCTTTGGGCCTGCAGCTTCCAGGCGGGGCAATCAAGCGGTGTGCTCAGCCAGGGGCCTCCATGCGGCCGTCCGCATGGCGCACAAAGCGCCGCGGCTCCGGCCCATGGACCGGCTCGGCTGGCCAGGGCCATCCACCGAACTCGGTGCGCTGGAAGTCCTCAAAGGCCTGGCGCACCTCGGCTGTGCTATTCATGACGAAGGGTCCGTGCTGCACGACCGGCTCGCCAATGGGTCGGCCCTGCAGCATCAGCAACTCCGCGCGCTTGGCGCCCGGGTTGTGCAGTTCAACATCCGTCTGAGCAGCCAGCTCAATGGCGGCATGGGCACCCAGGGTCGTCGTGGCGATCTGCATCTGCTCGCCTGCAAAGAAGTAGAGATGACGGCGCGTTGCGGCGCCCGTGGCGGCGGGCAGCGCGAAGCGGGCACCGGGCTCCAGTGCCAGGGTCCAGATGGCGACCTCGTGCTCGGCCGCCGCGGCCCAGGAATCAGGTGGCGCGACGGGCGACGCGACGGGCGGCGCGACGGGTGGCGCGACGGGCGGTGCCGCGAGCCCCTGCAGGGCACCGGTCACGCAGACCAGTTCCACCCCGTCATGCGCCAGGCGCGGCACGTCCCGGGACCAGAACATCGAGAAGTGTGGCGGCGCCAGCTTGCTGCGCGCCGGCAGGTTGAGCCAAATCTGGAACAGCTCCAGCGGGTTGGGCGCTGCGGTGTCGAGCAGCGGGAACATCTCGGCATGCATCAGGCCACGGCCGGCGGTCAGCCACTGCACGTCGCCGGCACCGTAGCGAGCCGCGGCGCCCAGCGAATCGGAATGGTCAATCCAGCCGCGGCGCACCAGGGTGACGGTCTCGAAGCCGCGATGCGGATGCGGCGGGAAGCCCGGCACCCGCTCGCCGTGGTACATGCGCCAGCCGTCGGCGTTGTCGAAGTCGGCACCGATCCGGTGCCCGGCCAGCGAGGCTGCGGGGCCGTAGCGACCGTTGGCGCGCGGGTAGGCGTCGTCGTGATGAACGCAAAAGAGGAAAGGGTCCACGGTCTTCCAAGGAAAACCGAGCGGGGCGATGCCAAGGATTGGATCTGTCATGGTGAGTTCCGTTTCAAGCTGGCCATGATGGCCGCCTGCATTTCAGCGAGGGCCGATGCCGACCGATTCTCGATTGACGGGCGACCGCGGATCGACGCGCGCTGCTCGCGCCAAGGTTGAGCGCATCACGTCGGATCGTTAGAGCCTGACCGGCACGATGCTGAAGCTGGTGACGCCGGGAGCCGCGGCCAGGTCTTCGGCCAGCGACACCGTCGAGGCCGCGCGGGCGCGGTCCCGGGCCACCACGTAGAAGCGCCAGACGGGCCGGCTGTCCGCAAAGCTGATGCGCAGGCTGTGGCGCATGACCTGGTAGCCGCGCGCCTCGGCCTGGGTGGCCAGTTCCTCGAAAGGCGGCGCGCCGTGGGCACCAAAGTTCAGCCCGACCTCCAGTGTCATGCGGCCAGGCAGACGCATCTCCAGCCGGTGCAGCAGCGACATCGAGACCATGCACAGCAGGGCGAGCAGCAGGGCCGCTGCATAGAAACCCACGCCCAGCAGCACGCCGATCGCCGAGGTCGCCCAGATGGAAGCGGCCGTCGTCAGCCCGCTGATGCTCAGCCCGTCCTTCATGATGACGCCGGCACCGAGGAAGCCGATGCCGGTGACGATGCCCTGCACCACGCGGGTGGGATCGGCGGAGACGCCCGTAAAGCTGCCGCCGAACCACAGCGGCGCATGGCCCACGAACACGGTCAGTGCCGTCGAGGCCATGCAGACCAGGCCGTAGATGCGCATGCCGGCCGCGCGGCCGTTGTAGGAGCGCTCATAGCCCACCAGCATGCCCAGCAGCAAGGCGCCGACGAGATTGAGGCCGATGAAGGCATTGGCAGCCAGGAAGCCGCCGCTCCAGTAGTGATCAAGCTGTCCGAACATAAAAAGTTTCAAATGAGCGAGACAATGAAAAAGGCCCGGTCATCGACCGGGCCGCAGGCCTGCTAATGGCGCATGGCAGGCATGCTGCGACAGGCGGGGCAGGCGCGCAAGCGCGCCTTGCCCTCACTCACGCCGCCACCACGGCATGCACCGGTGCCGGACCGCCCTCGCCCGCCGGCTCGCGGCGCAGCTTGAACCATGCGGCGTACAGCGCGGGAACGAAGAAGATCGTCAGCAGCGTGGCCACGGTCAGCCCGCCCATGATGGCGATGGCCATCGGACCCCAGAACACGCTGCGCGTCAGCGGGATCATCGCCAGCACCGCAGCCGCAGCAGCCAGCACCACGGGGCGTGAGCGGTAGATCGCTGCGTCCAGCACGGCGTTCCAGGGGTCGCGCCCGGCGTCGATCTCGATCTGCACCTGGTCGATCAGGATGACCGAGTTGCGCATGATCATGCCACCGAGCGCGATGATGCCCAGGATGGCCACGAAACCCAGCGGAGCGCGGAAGGCCAGCAGTGCCGGCACCACGCCGATCAGACCCAGCGGCGCGGTCAGCATGACCATCCACATGCGCGAGAAGTCCTTGAGCTGGAACATCAGCAGGGCCAGGATCGTGACCAGCATCAGCGGTGCCACGGCCATCAGCGCGCTGTTCGCCTTGTTGGCCTCTTCCACAGCACCACCCACGTCGACGCGATAGCCCGTAGGCAGCTTGGCCTGAATGTCCTTGAGCAACGGCACGATCTCCTGCGTGACCGACACGCCCTGCTCGCCGTCCTTGACGTCGGCGCGCACGGTGATAGCCATGTCGCGGTTGCGACGCCACAGCACCGGCTCTTCCAGCTCGTAGCGCACGCTGGCGACCTGGGCCAGCGGCACGACGGTGCCGGTAGCGGTGTGCAGGTTAATGCCCTTGAGGCCGTCCAGATTCAGCCGCTCGCCAGGCACGGCACGGGCCACGATGTCGATCAGATCCTCCTTCTCGCGCAGCTGCGACAGCGGGGCGCCGTTGAGCACGCTCTGCGTCACGAGGGACACCTCGGCCGGCGTCAGGCCCAGGGCGCGGGCCTTGTCCTGGTCGAGCTCGAGTTTGAGGCTGCGCACCGGGTCGTTCCAGTCCAGCTGCACGTCACGCACCTTGGTGCTGGACGCGACGACCTGCTCCACCTCGCGGGCAATCTTGCGCACCTGCTGGGTGTCGGGGCCGATGACGCGGAACTGCACCGGGAAGCCCACGGGCGGGCCCAGCTCCAGGCGCGTCACGCGCACCCAGGTCTGCGGGAACTGCGGGTCGGCCACCGCCATCAACCGGCTGCGCACGCGCTCGCGGGCATGCAGGTCCTTGGTCATGACGACGAACTGAGCGAAGCCGGGGTTGGGCAGCTCGGGGTTGAGCGCCAGATAGAAGCGCGGAGCGCCGGCGCCCGTGTAGGCGGTGAAGAACTTGACGTCCTCATCCTTGGCCAGCAGGGCTTCCATGCGCTTGACCTGTTCGGTCGTCGCTGCAAAGGAGGAGCCTTCCTTCAGGCGCAGGTCCACCACCAGCTCGGGGCGCGAGCTGCTCGGGAAGAACTGTTGGGGCACCCACTTGATGGCGGCCAGGGCCAGCACCAAGGCACCGAAGGTGATGGTGATGACGATCCAGCGACGCTCGATGGCCCAGTCGATCCAGCCCCGCAGGCGACGGTAGAACTTGCCGTTGTAGGCATCGCCGGCATGGTGCTCGCCGAAGTCGGCGGGCAGCATCTTGACCGCCAGATAAGGCGTGAAGATGCCCGAGCAGACCCAGGAGAACAGCACAGCGGCGCCGACGATCCAGAAGATGCCGCCGGCGTATTCACCAGTGGTGGACTTGGACAGGCCGATCGGCAGGAAGCCGGCGGCCGTGACCAGGGCGCCGGTCAGGCGCGGCATTGCAGTAGATTTGTACGAGAAGGCAGCCGCCTTGGCGCGGTCCCAGCCGCCTTCCATCTTCACGACCATCATCTCGATGGCGATGATGGCGTCGTCCACCAGCAGGCCCAGCGCAATGATCAGCGAGCCCAGCGAGATGCGCTCCAGGTTCCAACCCATGGCCAGCATCAGCAGCGCCACGGCACCCAGCACCAGCGGCACCGACATCGCGACCACCAGGCCGGCGCGCCAGCCCAAGGAGACCAGGCTGACGGCGATGACGATGACCAGCGCCTCCATCAGCGAGCGCTCAAAGTCCCAGATCGCGTCCTTGACGGTGGTGGGCTGGTCGGCCACGCGCTCCAGCTCGATGCCATGCGGCAGCTCGGACTGGATCTTGGCCACGGCCTGTTCCATCGCGGCGCCGAGTTCGACGATGTTGCCATCGTTGGTCATCGAGATGCCCAGCATCAGCACCGGCTGGCCGTTGTGGCGCACGGTGTAGGTGGCCGGGTCCTCGTAGTCGAACTTGACGGTGGCGAAGTCACCGAGTCTCAACGTGCGGCCGGCGGCCGTCACGGGGACGTTGCGGATGTCGTCCAGGTTGTTGAACTGGCCGCTCACACGCACCATCACGCGGTCGGTCTGCGTGTCGATCTGGCCGGAGGGCAGCAGCGCGTTCTGGCTGCGCAGGCTCTCGGCGATGGCCAGCGGCGTGACACCCAGCGTCGCCAGGCGCTCGTGCGAGAACTCGACGTAGACGCGCTTGGCCTGTTTGCCGATGAGGTCGACCTTCTTGACCATGGGCACCTTGAGCATGCTGCGCTTGATGTCCTCGGCCGCGTCCGACAGCTGGGCATGGTTGACGCCATCGCCCTTGACCGCATACATCAGGCCGTAGACGTCGCCGTACTCGTCGTTGACGATGGGGCCGACGACGCCGTCGGGCATCTCCAGCTTCAGGTCATTGAGCTTCTTGCGCGCCTGGTACCAGGCCTCGCGCTGATCGGCCCGCGAGGTGCCGCCCTTGACGGTCAGCGTCATGCCGCCGAAGCCCTGTCGGGCGAAGGTGACGACCTTCTCGAAGTGATCGATCTGCTCGAACTTCTTCTCCATGCGGTTGAGCACCTCGTCCTGCATCTGCTGGGCGGTGGCGCCGGGCCAGATGACCATGGCGGTCATCGAGGGCACGGAGAAGCTGGGATCTTCGAGCTGGCCGAGCTTCTTGAAGCTGAACACGCCGGCAATGGCGACGACAAGCAGCAAGAAGAGAACGACGGCGCGATGTTTCAGCGCCCATTCGGTGAGGTTGAATCCGTTCATCGCGCGGCCTGCTGATTCGGTTGGGCCTTGGCGTCGGTGGCCGCCGAGGCCAGCGTCACCTTGAGGCCGGGCGACATCTTCTGCACGCCGGCCGTGACGACCAGTTCGCCGGCCACCAGGCCGGAGATGAGGGCCGTGTCGTTGCGGTAGCCATGCAGGGTCACGCCAGCAAGCGATACGGTGGACGCGCCGTCCTGGCCGGCACGCTTGGCGACCCAGACGGCCGGCTTGCCGTTCGTCTGGGTCAGGGCCGTGGCGGGAACCTGGGCGACCTGCTCCTCGGAGACCACGCGATCAGCGCTCAGCGTGGCCGTCGCCCCCAACGGCAGGACGCGGCCAGCGCCGGGTTTCAGGCGGGCGCGGAAGGTCCGGGTCTGAGCCGCGGCCTGGGGGGCCAGTTCGCGCAGGCTGACCTCGAAGCTCTCGTCGGGCGCGCTGGTCAGCGTGGCCTTGAACTTGGCCTTCTTGAAGGCGGCCAGCTGATCCTCGGGCACGTCGACGACGATCTCAGGCGTGCCGGGGTCCGAGATGGCGACCACCGGCAGCCCCTCGGGGACGACCTGGCCAACCTCAAAGCGCACGGCCGTCACGACACCGCTGCGCGAGGCGCGCAGCACCGTGTACTTGAGCCGGTTGCGAGCCAGCTCCAGCTGGCGCGCCTGCGCCTCGGCAGCGGCCTGGGCGGTGCGGGCGCCGCTCTTGGCGCGCTCGTCGTCGGCGGCACTGACCGAGCCGTCGCCCTTGAGGTTTTGCAAGCGGGCGCGGTCGGACTCGGCCTGGCGGGCCTGGGTCGCGGCGGCAGTCCATTGCTGGTTGGCGGCCTCCTCGGCGAGGCGGTAGTCGTTGTCGTCGAGTACGGCGAGCACGTCGCCCTCGCGCACAGTCTGTCCGACTTCGACGACGCGGCGTGCCACCTTGCCGCCCACGCGGAAGGCCTGTTCGACCTCGTAGCGGGACTGGACGGTGGCCGCGTAGTGGTTGGTCTCGCGGGCCGCGTCGTAGCGGATTTCGGTGGTGCGCACAGGGCGCGGCGGCTCGACGGGGGGCTTTTCTGCGCTGCAGGCCGCGAGCATCGCGGCGACGGCCAGCGACAGGGCCGTGGCATGAAGGGTTTTCAAGGCAGTTCCTTTGGAGTTGAGGCGTCGGGGTTCAAGGTTTCTTGGCGTTGGCCGAGTCAGCTGCAGGCTCGAAGGCCTGCCAGCCGCCGCCCAGAGCCTTGTAGAGCTGCACGCTGTCCAGCAGCAGCTGGGTGCTGCTGTCGTTGGCGGCGAGGCGCACGGCCAGGCGTGAGCGCTGGGCGTCGAGCAGCGGCAGCAGATCGATCTGACCGCGGTCGTACAGGGACTGGGCGCGACCCAGGGCGGCGTCGGCCGAGCTCGCGGCGATCTGCAGCGAGGTGGAGCGCTGGCGTTCCGACGACAGCGCCACGAGGGCGTTCTCGACATCTTCCAGAGCGCGCACCATGCCGTCCTCGGCGCGCAGCACAGCCTCGCGCTGCCCGCTCTCGGCGATGTCCTCAAGCGCCCGCGTGCGGCCGGCGTTGAAGATCGGCATGCTCAGCAGGCCGGCGACATTGGTGAAGCGCGCAGCGCCGATGCTGGCACCATTGAGATCGAGATGCTGGCGGCCGAAGGAGGCGTCCAGGAAGAGACGCGGGAACCATTCCGCGGCGGCCTGCTCGCGGCGGGCGTTGGCGGCGTCGAGCTGGGCCAGCAGCGCCTGCACGTCCGGGCGGCGCTGCAGCAGCGTGGCCGGCTGGCCGGCCGGGATGGCGGGCAGGGCCACATCGCCGCGCCACGGGTCGATGCGGGCGGCATTGAAGGCCTGGTCGCCGGTCAGCACGGCGATGCGGTGGCGCGATACGGCGGCCACAGTCTCCAGCGGCGGGATCTGCGCCCGGGCGGCCTCGGACTCCGTGCGGGTGCGCTCGACGTCGAAGGGCGTGGCCAAGCCGGCGCGCAGCCTGGCCTGCACGAGGCGCAGGGTCTCGTCGTGGGCCGCAGAGATGGCCTTCAACGTGTCGAGCTGGCGCAGCGCACCGACCAGGGTGAAGTAGTTCGTCGCCACGTCGCTCACGACCAGCAGGCGCACGCCGCGCACGCCGTATTCGGCGGCCAGGGCGTCGGCCGCGGCGGCGCGAGCGCCGGCACGCAGCCGGCCGCTCAGGTCCAGCTCCCAGGACACTTGAAGTCCGGCGCTGACGGACTTGGTGTCGGGCATCTGCTGCTTGACGACGTCGCCATAGCCGCTGCTACGGTCCCCGGCCTGGCCGACGGCACTGACGCTGGGCGCCAGGAAGCTGCGGCTGACGGTCACGCCGGAGCGGGCCACGGCCAGGTGTTCAGCGGCAATGCGCACGTCGCGGTTCTCGCTTGCGGCGCGCTGCACCAGCGCGCCGAGCACGGGGTCGTTGAAGCTGAGCCACCAGGCAGTCTCGGGCTCGGCCTCGGCAGTCGTGGCGGCAGCGGCAAAGGCCGCCGGCACGTCCACCTGGGTCTTGGCCGCTGGCGTGGAACAGCCGGCCAGCGCGAAAGCAGCGAACGCTGCCAGGGCCGCCGCGGCAGGCCGCAGAGCGTGGTGTGGATTCAGGGGTGGTGAGTGTCGCGGCATAGAGATTTCTCGCGGGTTTCGTTGTGTTGTCAGCGTAAGGACGAGAGCCGGCGAAGTCGTCAGCGCTCGGTCGGCATTCGGTCGCTCATCGAGCGATTGCTCAGGAATTTCCGCCACTGCCGGGCGGCGGCTCACCGCCCTCGAAGGCCAGTTCGGCAGCGATGGCAGCCAGCAGTTCGTCGGCCGATGCGAACTCGCGCTGGCGGCCGGTAACGAGGTTTTCCACCCGGCCTGCCAGGGCACCGGGAGCGGCATCGCCGCGCAGCTTCAGCACGTAGGCGCGGCGGTTGGGATATTTGATTTCGGGGTTGAGCACCATGTCGGATCCAGGCTTGCAGGGACTGGTTCACAGCGTATTCAGGCCCAGCCGCGAAGTCGTCAGCGAATGGTCGTGCTTCGGTCGCGACCGAGTGGCGTGCACCTGCCCGTTGTCTGGGTGCTCTGGGTGCTCTGGGGCAGCATGGGCCGAATCGGTGCGCTTGGCACAGTCGGCTTGGTCGCCGAGATGCGGGCGCTCAGCCGAGCAGGGCGCGCGCCTCGTTGACCGCGTCGGTGCCCGCCATCTCTGGCAGGCGGTCGACCAAGGCGGCCAGCGCCGAGCGGTCCGCTGGGGTCGCGCTCGGCTCGCGGCACAGGGCCAGGCGGGCCTGCAGCTCCAGCCAGGGCGCGCCCTGTGCCAGGGCCTCGTCGATGGCCTCGCGCAGCATGTCCTGCCCGGCCTGGCCACGCGCACGCGCGATCTCGGCCTGCAACAGCAACAGCTGCGGCAGGTACACGCGCTCGCCCAGCTCGGCGACGGCCTGCAGGGCCTGTTGCAGCTGGTCTTCGGCGCCCGCCACATCGCCGGCCAGCAGCAGGGCCTCGGCGGCATAGCCCAGCACCTCGCTGGCACCCACCTTCATGCCGAGGGCGAGGTTGCGCTCGTAGGCTTCGCGGATCAGCCGGAAGCCAGCCTCGGGTCGACCAAGACGCGCCTCGGCCCAGCCCCGGAACCACTGCAAGGCCGTGTGACCATGGACCAGGTCGAATTCCTCCACCAGGGCCTGCATCTCCTCAGCCATCTCGGCGAGACGCTCGGCCCTGCCCAGACGCACCTCCAGCAAGGCCCGATGCCAGCCGGCCAGCAGGCGGGTCATGGGCTGGCGCAACTGCGTTGCGCGAGCGCGGGCGCGGTCTGCAAGGGCGCGGCCCTGCTGCATGAGGCCGCAGCGCACCATCTCGATGGCCAACATGCCCAGCAGGGCAACCTGGGTGTCGGCCGCGAAAACGCCGCTGTCGGCTTCGCCCTGCTCCGCGGCCAATGCCAGGCCCCGCTCCAGCCATTCCCGCGCAGCGACTGTGCGGCCCTGAAGATGGTGGATCTCACCGTGCAGGAAGCACGCCACCAGCATCAGCGCACGGTCGCCCGACTCGGCGGCCAAGGCCTCGGCGCGCTTGGCGACGACCAGGGCTTCGACATAGTCGCCATGCAGGCTGCAAAGATAGCCCAGGCCGTGCAGCAGGCGCCCGCGCATGGGATGCTGCAAGTCGCTGGCAAGCAGCCGGTAGGCGCGCTCGAAGGCGGCCCGCGTCGTACCGCCCACGCCCCGGACCTGGAAGGCAGCCATGCCTTGTAGCGTGGCCAGCGTGATCTCCAGACCGTCGCGCTCGCCACCGGCCGCGGCTTGCGGCAGCAGGGCCAGGGCGCGCTCGGAAAGTGCAATGCAGGCGGCTGGGCTGAAATGCATCAGCGCCGCCTCGGCCGCGTCGGCGTAGTGACGCAGTGCGGACAGCGGCTGGCGACCTCGGTCGAAGTGCAGCGCCAGCTCGGCTGCCGCCACGGCAATGCCATTGGCTCGCTCGGTCAGCAGCGCCTCGCCCACGGCACGGTGCAGCTGCCAGCGCGCCGAGTGCGGCGTGCAGTCGTAGAGCACCTGCCGGAACAGCGCATGCCGAAACGCATAGGCCGCGCCGTCTGGTTCGGAGCCCTCGGCCGGGGCCAGCCAGACCTGCCCGCGCACCAGCGACTCGCAATCGGCAGCCACCGTTTCGATGTCGCGCCCGAGCGCGCCGGCCAGCGTCTCGATGCGGAACCCCACACCACAGACCGCGGCGGCGGTAAGCAAGGCTCGTGCGCCGGTTTCGAGGCGGTCGATCTGGTGGTCGATGATCGCGACGAGGTTGTCAGGCACGGCTTCGTCGGCGAGGCGCGCCGCTGCCTCGTCGTCGCCCTGCTGGGCCACCTCGGCCATCACTGACGTGACGAACAACGGCACGCCGTCAGTGCGCTCGTGCAGGCGGCGCACAAAGGCCTCGTTGCTGGCCAGGCTCGGCAGCTGGCGCGCAACCACGCTGGCAACCTCGGTCTCGGAGAACGGATCCAGCACGATCTCGTCGCAGAGTCGGTGCAAACGCAGCTCGCGTCGCAGTGGGTTCAAGGGGCGATCGCTGGCGACGACCTCGGCGACGCGAAAACTCGCCAGCCACAGCAGGCCAGCCCGACTACGCCGGCGTGCCACATGGTCGATCAGCTGCAGCGTGGCGCGGTCGCTCCAGTGCAAGTCCTCGGTGATCAGCAGCAGCGGGCGCTGCTCGGTGTAGCGATCCAGCAGTTCGCCCATCTCGCGCAGCATGCGCTCGGGCCCCACGCCGGCCAGCTCGCGGCGCAGCGCCTCGCGCTCTTCGGCCGTGCTGAGCCAGGGGAGCTGCAGCAGCCACGTGGGCGCGAAGCTACGCAGCAGCGCGGGCAGGCCGCTGTCCTTGCGGCACAGCTCGGCCAGGGCTTCGAGAACTGGCAGGTAGGGCTCGGCGCTGCCGTAGTGCTCCACGCATTGACCGCGCGCCACGTTGGCGCCCGGCAGGCCCGCGGCGAAGTGCTCGATCAGCGTCGTCTTGCCGATGCCGGGTTCGCCCGCGATCCAGACGATGGCACGCTGGCCGGAGCACGCCCGCTCCCAGTGGCGCCGCATGCGCATCAGGGCGTCGGCACGGCCGATGAAGAGTCTGTCGATCTGCTCCGCCAAGGGGTGACCCAGCGCCGCGGCGGGCGCCTCGGCCGCGGCAGCAATGAAGCGATAGCCGCGCCGCGCCACGGTCTCGATGAAGCGCGGCTCGCGCGGGTTGTCGCCGATCGCGATGCGCAGATCGCTCACGGCCGTCTTCAGCACGGACTCGCTGACGAACTGGTGGCCCCAGACGGCATCGAGCAGCGCCTCCTTGCTCATCAGCTGGCCCGCCTGGCGTGCCAGGGCGCACAGCAGGTTGAAGGGTGTGGGGGCCAGCGCAACAGCTTTGTCGCCATTGAGCAAGCGTGCATTGGCCTCGTCGAGTTCGAACTCGCCGAATCGCAAGTGAAGCGGCGTGGCGGGAGTGATCGGACGTGACACGCGTGCAACTCGATTGACGACGGCGATTGGCGACGGCGATTGGCGGAGATTATCGCTGGCCCTCACTCTTGCGGCAGGCCTTCAAGGTCCCTGCGTCGCCCTGGGAGGAACCGCGATCCGACGACTCAGCTCCAGAGCCACCAGCCCAGCAGTCCGCCGAACAGGATCCACTTGAGAACGTAATAGGCTAGCCGGCTCCGTGCCTTGATGCGTTTGGCGAACAGGCGCACCTGCTGAATGTAGGCAAAGGCGCGGTTGAGACCGCCGGTACGGTCACCTTCGGCATTGGGGGCTGCGGCCGCGCGGATCAACGTGTCGCTGATCCCGCGGTTGATGGCGCGCGCCAGTCCATTCGTGAGCGGACGCTCCACGTCGCAGAACAGGATGATGCGCGTCCGGTCCGAACGGTTCTCGGCATAGTGCAGGAAGGTCTCGTCGAAGATCACGCTCTGACCGTCCCTCCAGCTGTATTTTTTGCCGTCCACTGAGATGTAGCAGTCATCGCTGTTGGGCGTGGAAAGGCCAAGGTGGTAGCGCACCGAGCCGGCGAACGGATCGCGGTGCGACACGAGCCGCGCGCCCGGCGGCAGGGCCGCGAACATGGCGGCCTTGACGCTCGGAAGACGTTGCAGCAGGCTGGTCGTCTCCGGGCACAGGGCAAGCGCCGAGGGGTGTGCCTGCTGGTCGTACCACTTCAGGTAGAAGCGGGTCCAGCCGGTCTTGAAGAAGCTGTTGAAGCCGGCGTCGTCGAACTTGTCCGAGGCCTTGATCTCGCCGGCCTCGGCCAGGCGCCTGGCCTCGTAGCGAATCTCCATCCAGTGTTCGTCCAGCAGTCGCAACTCCTCGAACTCCTCCGAGGGCAGGTAGGGCCACGGCGGCAGCCTGGAGAACAGGTACATCAGGCAGTTGATCGGCGCCATGAAGGTCGAGTGGTCGGTCAGCTGGCGCCAAAAGCCCAGGCGGACCCGGCCGCGGCGGTGCACGTAGACCGTGCTGGCGACGAACACCGCCACGATGGCGAGCTTGACGTAGGGGAGGTGCTGGAGCATGAGGGTCGGGTCCGCGTGGAGTTGTAGCCGGCCTCGCCGCGAGGGCTCGACTTGAAGCGCTTGAGCAGCCAGAAGTACTGGATCAATCGGCGGCGTACCTCAGGCGTGCGGTCAGTCCGGTCTAGGGGGCTTCGATCGTCATGCCGCCAGTGTGGGCAGCGTGTGCATTGAAGTCGTCTCCAAACGGTATCGAATCCGCACTAGCGCGCCGGGCCGAGTAGGCTCTCAGCGCCTCGATGCAAGCAGCTTCGAGAGCAGATTGCAGAGAGTTTGCATTTCGCTCTCCTGCGCTGAAGCGAACCAGTCCCTCAGGATGGCTGCATCGATGCCCTCCGTCGCTTCGAGCCTGGCGCGCCCGAGGCTCGTGATTTCCAGCAGCACCGAGCGGCGATCGACGTCGCAGCGAAATCCCACGCACAGCTGTTTTGCCAGCAAACGATCTAGCAGGCGCGTAGCGCCCCCCGCATCAAGATCGAGGGCTCTCGAGACGTCCGTAGGCGCGAACCGGTGCCCCTCGCCCAGGACGGCCAGGGCACGGCGCTGAGCCAGGGTCAGGCCATGCGCGCGCAGTCGGCTGTCGATATCGCTGGCGACTGCCCGGACGGCCTGCCTCATCAAGGACGCTGCGAGCCGATGCGTGGCCATCCGCTCGGCCATGCCGCCGATCGACTCCGCCGCATTCTCGCCGTCCGCCATCACGCGCTCGAACAGACCGAGCTTGCTGCCGAACCGAAAGGCCAATGCGCCCCAGGTCAGCCCCACGGCCTCGGCGATGGCGCGCGTGCTGGCGTGGATGCCTTGACGCAGGAACACGGGGCGGGCCCGCGCGAGGATGTCCTGGTCAGTCAGTGTCTGTCGTCGTCCCATCGGTGATCGCTTGAACGTGTTGGCTTGCTCGCCGGTGCCTTGCTCGCGCTCGACGCTTCGTCGATCACAGCTTCGGCCGGCAAGTCAGCGCAGGGGTAGGACTCAGGGTGTGGTCGGCTTGGCTGCGGCTGGCACTGCGTCGTCGCCGACCCCCAGGCTGCGACGCAGTTGCTGGAAAGCCACCGACTCGCGCAGCACCTCGCGGCCCGCCTTCTCCAACTGCTGGACCTGAATGGGCAGGATCGTCAGCGCGGTCGGCACATGCAGCAGGCTGCGCCGCAGTTCCGGGTCCTGCAGCTGGCGCAGGCCGACGGTGATCACGTGGATCTCGGCATCCGCCGCAAACGGGCTGTCGGGATGGCCGCGCTCGTACTTGAGTGCGTCGTTCATGCGTCGCGCCACGTCGTCAACCATCATGGTCGTCTCCTTGGTCAGGCGCGAGCCGGCTCCGAAGACCAGCGCATCGAGCACCTGCAGCGTTCCGGGCACCTGGTCGCTGCCGTCGATGCGCTCGGCCGTGTCGCGCTCGGAGTTGACACTGACCAGCACGATGTGATGCACCGAACCGGCTTTCAGGCCCTTGAAGCTGTCCGCAAAAGTGCCGCCGGCCAAAGTGCGTTCCAGCAGGCCGCGTACGCCCAGGTTGTCGACGACGCCGCCGTCGACCAGGTGAATGAAGGGTCGCTCGTTGGAGTCTCTGTAGGACTCGGCGATCAGCTCGAGCAGACGCGCCGACAGGTTGCCTTGGCCATGCGCAGGGTCCGAAGAAGGCTCCGATTCGGGACAGGTGCCCGCGTAGTTCTGCAGCGTCATCGGACTCAGCAGCAGCGGCACCGACGACGATGCGGCCACGGCGAACGACAGCGGCACGCTGTCGAGATCTGAGCAAATCAGGCCGAATTGTTCGGGTGTGAACTCGAACGGTCCTCCGGTGGTGAGGTCCGTGGCGGTCACGAGCAATTTCGGTTTGGATCGCTGGGCACGCAGTTGGCCGAATGTCATCTTGCGAAACACCGGATCAAGACGTTTGGCGAAGCTATCGCTGCGCCCCCACCACGGCGATGTCAGCCGGTACAACGTTGGCGGCGACCAGGCGTCCAGGATCATGCCGCCCTGGAAGTCAGCGAGCAGGAAATCGTGTTCGAAGCGCGTGAACACCTCGTCGCCGAATGCCGCGTAATAGGTGGCCAGAACACTGCCGCCAGAGACGCCGCTGATCAGGCCCACCTCGTCGAGCAGGCTGGTCGGGCGCCCCTCCCACACGAAGCGCGTGTCCTTCAACTCCTGAAGGACGCCCAGGCCGAAGGCCGCCGCGCGCGCGCCGCCACCCGACAGCGTGACAGCCACGACCATCGAGGACGAGGCTTCGGTCGGCGCCGGCACGACGGGCCGCTCGGGCGCCTCAGACGCGGTGCTGATGGGCTGGTTGATCCAGGGCCGCGCTGTCGAGCAGGCGGCCAGCGCAACAGCGATGCCGGCCAACAGCATTCGCTGCAGAGCAACAGCGCAGGCCACAGTCAGGCGGGATGCAAGCGTGCCGGTTACCATTTTTCGCCCCGCTCGTGTGACGTCGACGACAACCGTTCGTTGAACGGTGCATGCTCGCTCAGGTCCCGCCACTTGCAGGCCGGCGGCCTGCCCAGGCCGCCGGCACCGGACAGGACGCGGGTCAGCTCGGAATCGCTATCACAGCAGGCCTTGTCCGCATCGGGCTTTCGATCCGACGGCGCCGGGCAGTTCGATCCCAACTCCAGTGCGAGACGATGGGTCGCCCAGTTCGTGGACTGGCTATACCAGGACAGTGCGAAAGTGCCACCGACAGCCAGCGCGGCCGTGAGGAATGTCTTCATGACGGACCTTGCTGGGTTCATTCACCGGCGCGCCGCTGCATCTGCGCGGCATGCCGTGTCAGCCACTCCAGCAGCTCGGGCCCGGACACGAAGTCGCCACATTCGCCGCTGGAAACATGCTGGACGCGACCGGCCAGGTGGCCGGCTTGGGGGAGGGCGTCCTGACGCAGCCTTAGCACATAGTGCCCGGCGGCCGGATAAGTCGGATGCGGGTTGAGTGTCATGCTCCGCAGTTTCAGAGCACAGCGCGAACGAGTCGTCTCGATTCGGTCTTGGATCCGTATTTTGTAAACATGCCCAGCTAGACTGCCGGCCATGGAAGAAAAGCGGCCGCTCCACGTACATTTCGCCGACTTTGTGATCGACGAGGCAGAGGCGCGTCTGGAACGCAGTGCGCAGACTGTCGAATTGGCTCCGCGGGCCTTTCAGGTCCTGTGCGAACTGATCCGTCGTGCCGGTCAGTTGGTGACCAAGGATGTCCTGCTCGACGCAGTCTGGGGCCACCGCCATATCAACGAGGCCGCCCTCAAGAACATCGTCAGCCAATTGCGCAATGCCTTGGGCGACGATGCGCGCGAGTCCGTCTACATCCAGACCGTGTCGCGCCGCGGCTATCGCTTCATTGCGCCGATCGCCCAAGTCGCGCCCGTGCCTGTGTCGGCCGTGCCCGCATCAGGGGCGCGCAGCGTTCCCGCGCCGGCTCCGATGGCCGGCGACCTGATCGTCGGCCGTCAGGTACTGCTGGCGCGAGTTCAGGAAGCTGCGATGGCAGCATGCCAGGGCCATCGGCAAGTCGTCTTTTTGGTCGGCGAGGCCGGCATCGGCAAGAGCACCCTCGTGGAGCGAATCGTCAGGCAGGCCCACATGGCCGTGGCCTTTGGCCAGTGCATCGAGCATTACGGCGAAGTGGAGCCCTATATGCCGGTGCTAGAGGCGCTCAACAACCTGTGCCGCATGCCGGAAGGCACAGCCGTGCTGCCGCTGCTGCGCCGGGTCGCGCCCAGCTGGCTGATGCAACTGCCCTGGTTTCTCACCGATGCTGAGCGAGTTGAGTTGCAACGCGAGGTGGCGGGTGCCACCCAAGACCGCATGCTGCGAGAGTTCGGCGAATTCGTCGATCGCCTGGCTGCCGAACATCCGCTGCTGCTGGTGCTGGAAGACCTGCATTGGAGTGACCACGCCACGGTGCTGCTGCTGGACTATCTGGCCCGCCGCCGCAGCAGCAGCTCCCTGCTGGTGCTTGGCACGCTCAGGCCCACCGAGCTGATCTTGAAGGAGCACCCACTGGCAATGGTGCGCCACGAATTGCGCCTGCGTCGGCTGTGCCTGGACCTCGAACTCGAATACCTTTCCGAGTCCGAACTGGCCGCCTATCTGGCCGCGCGCGTCGGCAGGACACCGCCTGAGGACTTCGTGCGTCAGTTGCACGCCAAAACGTCCGGCTTGCCCTTGTTCGTGGCAGCCGTGGTGGACGACCTACTCACATCGGGCCGCTTGGCGCCATCGGAAGGGAACTGGCAGGTCCCGGCACAGGAATCGGCGGTGCCACGCGGCATCGCCGATGTGGTGGAGACACAGCTTGCCCGACTGTCGGCCGAGCAACAGCGCCTGCTGGGGGCGGCCAGCGTCGGCGGGCTGGACTTCTCGCACCTGGCTCTGGCTGCGGTCCTGGACATGGATGGCGAGGTGGTCCACGTGCATCTGCAAGACGCCGCAGCGCGCTTGCCCTGGCTCTCTGACAGCGGCGTGGCGGCACAAGCCGATGGCCAGCTCGCGGCAGGCTACCGGTTCACGCATGCGATCTACCGCCAGGTGGTCTACGCGCGCCTGCAGCCGCTGCAGCGATTGCAGTGGCACCGTGGATGGGCCGACATGCTTTCGAAGACACATGCGGCGAATCTCCCCGACATCGCTGCCGAACTGGCCCTGCACTTCGAACGGGGCGAGGCGCCACTGGAGGCTGCGGCGCAACTGGCCGTCGTGTCAGCAAGGGCCATGACGTTTGGAGCGCCCAGGGACGCGCTGCACGCCGCCCGGCATGGCCTGGCACTCGCGGCCGGCCGCCTGGAGCCGGCCCGCGAACTCGAACTGCGGGTCGGCGAGGCTGTGGCTCTGACTCGAATGGTCGTCATCACGGCCCCTGAGGTCCGGGCTGCCTTCGAGCGGGCGCTGGCCCTGGGTCCGCTCGACGGCCCGGCCTGGCAATCCGCCTTGCACGGTGCATGGTGGGCGGCCTATTCCCGGGGCGACCTGGGCGCTGCGCGATCCTTTGCCGCGCAGATGCAGGCGCTGGCCGAATCTCGCGATGATGCAGCGCTGCGCCAGGCCGGCCTGATCGCGAGCGGCATGATCCAGATGCTGAGCGGTGAATTCGTCAGCGCGCGACGCAACCTAGGTCGGGCCCTTGAGCTCAGCGCCAAGGTCGCAGCCGAGCAGCCACCCACCTGCTTTGTGCTGGACCCGGTGGTCGAAGCCACCGAAGGACTGGCCCTGGTCTGCTGGATTGGCGGCGAACCCCGTTTGGCACGCCAGTTGGCCGCGCAGGCGGTGGCCCTGGCGGCCGCCAATCGACACCCTCTCAGTGAAGTCACGGCGCTCTACGCAGCGTCGATCCTGCACGCCCTGGCCGGTGAGTTTGGCACCGTTCACAGTCTCACCGAACGCCTCTATTCCATCACCGACGAACACGAGCTGCCGGCGCGGCGCGGCGGATTTGCATGGCTGCACGGTCAGGCGCTGGTGGCGTTCGAGCGCGCGGACGCGGGCTTGGGTGAGATGCGTGACGCCGCCCTGGCCGCGCAGGAGCTTGGCATGCGCACCGGGCTATGCGGCTTCCATTACCACTATGCCGTGGCCTGCAGGCAGGCGGGTCGCGACACCGAAGCAGCAGAGTCGGTCGAAGCCGGACTGACCTTGTCGGCTGAACTGGGCGACACCATGTTGCTGTCAGCCTTGCTGCTGATGCGGGCGCAAGCAGCGCTGCAAGAGGGCGAAAGAGTCCTGGCCTCGTCGACGCTGGAACAGGCCATCACGACAGCACGACGGCAAGGCGCCGTGCTGTTCGAACTGCAGGCCCTGGCATTCGCCGAGGCGCAGGGGCTGCCTGGCGGCGATCGCTCGAGAAAGGCCGCACTGCTGGACCTGTACCGGGACGACCCCAGCCCCTTGATCGAAGCCCTGCGGGCCACAGCGACAACGGGCGCCGACTGACTGCGTGAGCGCTGACGTCCGTGACGCCTGGTCGACTTGCAGATGAGCTTGGAAGCGTCAGAATGGCATCAAGGCATTCTGAATCACGTTGGAGCCCCGCGAGCAGGGGCCACACTGGAAGAAGGAGTCCTTGATTGTTGGGATCGTTGAAGCTGCGTCTGGCCGTGGCCAGTGCCGTGCTGATCGCGTGCAGCGTCGCAGGCACTGTGCTGGTGGGCGTTCACCAAGTGGAGCGAGGCCTGACCGAGGGCCTTGTGGACTCCAACCTGGGCGCGGCACAACTGGCAGGCACATTGTCGGAGAGCGTGGTCGAACGTCAACGCGCACTGCTTGCGACTGCCCGGCAGTGGCCACGAGAGCAGCTGGCCAGCCCCAGCAACAACCAGGCCTTTCTGGATCGGCACGCAGCGCTGACGACCCTGTTCAATCGGGTTCAAGTGGCTCCGCTGGCTGTCACGGAACCCGCCGGAGGTCGGTTCGGCAGCGTCTCGGCGCCCAAGCGTGGCTTGCCCGGCATGGACGAATTCGTGGTGGCGATGCAGACACCCATTGCGTCCGACCATGCGCCACCCATGGCACTGACCGGCCTGCTGCACCTCAAGGGTGACAATTTTCTCAGCAACATGCCGCGCCTGGCCCAGCTTGACGACATCCATCTGCAGACCTTTGTCGCCGACCAAAAGGGCCTGCTGATTGCTCATGCGAACCCGCAGCGCCTGCTCGCGTCGATCGACGACGACCCCGACTTGCGTGCGATTGCGGCCCAATGGCGGGCCATGGGCAGCCCGCTGGAGCCCACCCCCTGGACCGGCCGTTTCGGCAAGCAGGTGGCGGCGATGGCGGCCGTACCGGGCACTGACTGGATGGTCTTCCGAGTTGCGGACGGCGATGCCCTGTTCGGCTCCGCCAGGCGCGCAATCAACAACACCATTTGGCTCAGCGCCGGAATCGCCATGGCCGGGGCGCTGACCATCTTCGGCCTTGCTGCCTGGCTGCTGCGACCCATGGGCGAGCTGAGGCAGCGGGCGCTCCTTGCTCTGGACCCGACCCATCCCGCGCAGGTTGGATGGCCCGAGTCCGGTGGCGAAGTCGGCGAGCTCTCGCGAGTGCTCAAGTACGTCAGCGAACAGCTCGCGGTGAGCCGGGGCGAGATCGAACAGTCTTTGCAGCAAATGCAGGCAGTGCTGGCGCATGCGCCCGTGGGCATTGCCTTTTCTGGCGAGTACCGCATCGAGTTGGCGAGCAGCCATCTCGAGCGAATGCTCGGCTATGGCGCCGGCGAGTTGAAGTTCCAGTGGGGAGAGCTGGTGGCTCCCGAGGGGAATCGCGATGCTTTGCGGGAACTGGCGGAGTCCACCTTCCAGCGCGGTCAGGTCTTTCAAGCCGAGGTACCGCTTGTGCGCCGCGATGGCTCGACGCTCTGGACCCTTGTCCATGGGGCTGCCATTTTCGGAGAACAGCGCCGTACCATCTGGATCGTCACCGACGCCACGGAAGTGCGACGCAAGCGTGCAAGCCTGGAATGGACGGCGGCCCACGATCCACTCACCGAACTCGTCAACCGGCGCGAGTTCGAGCAAAGACTGGAGGGCCTACTTGACGATCGACGACGCCACGACGCCGCCTGCGCCCTGTTCATCGACCTCGACCACTTCAAACAGGTCAACGATGGCGCCGGGCACGCAGCGGGCGACGCCATCCTGAAAAAGGTGGCCAATGTATTGCGCGACAGCGTGCGCTCCGGCGACACGGTCTGTCGACTGGGGGGCGACGAGTTTGCCGTGCTCCTGCCGGCCTGCGGCCTCGACCGGGCGATGCTGATCGCGGAGCAGATGCGTTACGGCATCGCGTTGGAAGGCGTGTGCGAAAGCGACAGCAGCTTGCGCGTGACGGCCAGCATCGGCGTCGTCGAGATCGACACTCAGCACCTGAGCTTGTCGCAAGTGCTCGAAGCGGCGGACCGAGCCTGCTATGCGGCCAAGCATGCGGGCCGCAATGTGGTGCACAGCGCGGCAGCAGGGCCCGCTGACGAAGCGTTGGCCGCTGCCATGATCGCCGACGGGTTGCAGCAGGGCAGCCCGACGGCTTGAGGCTACTCAGGCCGCCTCGCAGGTGTCCGTCGCCAGCCGGGCCCGCAAGTCATCCGCGCTCATTGGCCGACCGGTCAGATAGCCCTGAAAGCTACGGCAGCCGCAGGCGAGTAGACGCTCGCGCTGCGCCTCGGTCTCGACCCCCTCGACAATCACCGACAGACCCAGCAGTTTGCACATCTCCACCATGCCACGCACCAGCACCTCGTCGCGCCGGTTGTTGGCGATGTCCACGATGAAGCTGCGGTCGATCTTCAGCTGGTCCAGTGGCAACTCGCGCAGATAGGCGATCGACGAATAGCCGGTGCCGAAATCGTCCAGAGAGAGACTCACCCCCAGTTGCTTGAGCACCGTCAGCTTGTGCGCCAGCTCGGCCAGGTCCACAGCCAGCACACTCTCGGTCAATTCCAGCTTCAAGCGGCGCGGGTCGGCCCCGCTGACGGCCAGTGCCCTGGACAAGCTCGCGACGAAATCGGGGTCGCGAAACTCGGTGGCACTGATGTTGACGGCGAGCGACAGCTTTTCGGTGCTCGAATCGCGCCGCCAGCGGGCCAGCATGTCGCAGGCCTGCCGAAGCACCCAGTGGCCGATTTCGATGACGAAGCCGCTCTGCTCGGCGATCGGTATGAATTCGCCCGGCGAGACCAGGCCCCGGACGGCATGCTTCCAGCGGATCAGTGCTTCGGCGCCATGCACGCGGCCCGCATGATCGACCTGGGGCTGGTACGCCAGCACCAGTTCGCCCCGTGGCAAGGCCAATCTCAGGTCATTGAGCAGCGCAGCTTTGTCGCGAGCCGCCTCCGCAAGTGCCTGGTCGAAGAACCGGTACGTGTCGCGCGATTCCGCCTTGGCCTGATGCATCGCCATGTCGGCACGCCGCAGCAGTTCCTCAGGTGCATGACCCGAGCCACCGAACACAGCGGCACCCATGCTGGCGCTGATCCGGTACTCATGGCCCATCAGGTCATGCCTGTCGCGCACGATCTGCATCAGCCGCTGGCACCAGACCGATGCCTGTTGGTAGGCCAGCTCGGCGTCGGGTCCCAAGCGGTCGATCAGGATGGCGAACTCATCGCCGCCAAGCCTGGCGACGCAGCCGTCCTGCTCGACGCATTGCGCAAACTTCGCGCCAACCGACCTCAGGAGCTGATCGCCCGTACCATGCCCGAGCGTGTTGTTCACGCTCTTGAACTGGTCGAGGTCGGCACAGATCAGCAGCGCGTGGCCACCACGCTGCTCCATCGCAGCAACGCAGGCCTGGATGCGATCCATCAAGGCACTGCGATTGGACAAGCCGGTCAGGGAGTCGAAGAAGGCCAGGCGCTCGATGCGCGCCTGCGCATCGCGCGCCTGGGAAATGTCGCGGATCAGACCGACGTAGCTCGGCCGGCCTTCCCCTTCGATCGCCGCCACGGAGAGAAAGATCGGGAACACGCGCCCGGACTTGTGCCGCCCGAAGTCCTCCCGCCCGACGCCAATCACATGGGGTCTGCGGGTGGCTTCGTAGCGCGACATGTGGCGCTGGTGACGGGCTTGTTCGGCCTGCGGCATCAGGATGCTCAGATTTTGGCCGATCACCTCGTCGGCACGGTATCCGAATATCTTGGTCGCGGCTCGGTTGAATGAGCGGATCTTGCCGTCTGCGTCCGCCGTGACGATCGCCTCGAGCACGTTGTCGACAATGGCCTGGCTGTGCTTGGCCATTTCCGCGAGCACGGCCTTGCCTTCATGCAGGGCAATCTGAGCTTGCAGCCGGTCGGTGACGTCAATGTAGCTGACGCGGATCAGGCGACCGGACACCCCCTTCAAGCGCACCAGCCGCGTCTCGCAGCAGCGTCGGTTGCCCTTGAGGGTGCGCAGCCAGAGCTCATGCATCACATGGTGGCCCGAGAGCGCCCGGTTCGAGGTCTCCTGGATCAACATCCTCACGCCATCGACCGTTTCGTCATCATCGCGATGGATTGCCTCGGGACCGATGGCAAGCAACTCCTCGATGGAACACTCGAACAGCCGAGCGGCTGCCGGGTTCGCGTCGATGAAGCGGCCGAGCTCGACGTCGTAGACCAGCAAAGCGTCGGGCGCCTCGTCGAAGAGGAAGCGCTCGAACGTCAGTCCTTGTCGTGCGCGTGACACCGGGGCACTCATGCCTGGACCCGAAAGAGTTCGACGGATGCGGACAGCGTGCGAGCCCGCGACGACAGCGTGTCGGCCGAGCTCGAGAGCTTCTGCACCAGGACCGAATTACCTTGTGTCATGTCATCCAGCAGCTGGACCGCCGCGCTGATCTCCGAGATGGCTTGCAGCTGCTCACGGCTGGACCGATGCACGTCGCCGACCAGCTCCCTCAGTTGCCTGGCTGCGCTGGCTGTCTCGCTGATGGCCTCGGCCGAGCCACTGACTTCGGCGACACCTGCAGCGACCTTGTCCTGAGTACCTTGGCTGAGCTGCTTGATCTCGCGGGCCGCTTGCGCCGTCCGGTTGGCCAGCGCGCGGACCTCCGTGGCGACCACAGCGAAGCCCTTGCCCTGCTCGCCAGCCCGAGCCGCCTCCACCGCAGCGTTGAGAGCGAGGATGTTGGTCTGGAACGAGATGGCGTCGATGACCTGGGTGATTTCGGAGATGCTGGCGGCCGACTCGCAGATCTCGCGCATGGTCGCGCCCATGTGATCGACGCTGGCCGTGCTCCTCAGCGCGACCGCCAAGGTCTGATCAGCCAGGACCGCGCCTTGTTCCGCCGACTGAACGTTCTGCCGCACGGTCTCGGTCAATTGCTTGAGCGCTGCCGCCGACTGCTGGAGGCCCGCCGCTTGCGAATCGGTGCTCGCCGCCAAGGACTCCTTGCCCGAGGCGACAGCAGCCACCACCGATTCCAGGGCCACCACTTGCCCGCGGGCATCACCGATCATGCCGCGAAGGTTGACGCCCAACTGGCGCAGGACGACCTTCATCTGACGCACGATCTGGCTGCCGCCCGCATCCAGGCGCGTCGTCAGATCACCGGCCGCCACGCCTCGCACGAAGCGCAGCATGGCGTGGAGTGAGGTGTCCATGCGGCGCTGAAGCCACTGGGTCGCCAGCACTCCAAGGCCGAGGCTGGCCAGCAGGCCGCCCCGAAGGCCGATCTGGCTCCCCAAGACGGCCGCAGTGCACGCCGCCAGCACGGCAGGCGCGGACGCTCCGGCCAGACGAATCGCTTCGGCCGCCCGATCGCGCAGGCCGGCCAGGCCTGTCTGATACACCCGACCGCCGCGCACGACGACGCCAGCCGGCTCACCGCGCCGCTCGGCCGTGCGGATGCTGGAATACAGCGCCTCAGCCCGCACCACGTCGGCGCGTTCCGGCGGCGTACGCACCGACAGGTAGCCCACGATGCGCTCGCCCTCCAGCAGCGGCGTGACATTGGCCGACACCCAGTAGTGGTCGCCGTTCTTGCGCCGGTTCTTGACCAACATCGACCAAGCCTGGCCGCGTTGAACCGTGGCCCACAAGTCGGCGAAGGCGGCCTGCGGCATGTCCGGATGCCGGATCATATTGTGCGGCTGGCCCAGCAACTCTTCCAACGCGTAGCCGCTGGCCTCGACGAAGGTTTCATTGCAATGGGTGATTCGACCCTTGAGGTCGGTCGTCGACATCAGGCTAAGCCCAGAGGGCAGCTGGTACTCACGCCCAGTGACAGGTCCGTTGTTTCTCATCGAAATTCCTGTTCAACGACGCGCAACGCAATGCGCGCCGGCCGGGCGCGTCGGCCCGGTTGAAAGCTGCAAGACACTGCCGCGCGCCCAATGGGAACCACTCGTTCCTACAGGCTGCACGCCGAAGAATGCATGGAGCTGGGCAGAGTCAATGCGGCGAGTGTGGTGGACCAGGTGTTGGAAGTCGTCTCGGTTCGGCATTGATCCGGTAACGGATCTCGAAAGGCCAACTGCCGCGTGCTGCAGCCGCTGAAATTCGCCAATCAGCCTGTGGCGGTAGCTCCACACGATGCGGACGGCGACAATGCCAACATGAATGCCGCCGTCCCACCGCCCCAAGCGCAGCCGCGCAACCCATTGCACGGCCTGACCTTGGAAGCCATCGTTACGGCATTGTTCGACGAGTACGGCTGGGACGGTCTCGACTCACGTATCCCGCTGCGTTGCTTCGCCTTCGAGCCAAGCATCAAGTCGAGCCTGAAATTTCTACGCAAGACGCCCTGGGCTCGTGAAAGAGTCGAGGGACTCTACCTCTTCATGCTGCGAGAGCGACTGCGCAATATGCGTCCCTAGACCGTTACCGGTCTCCTCGAGCAAGCTGTGAGCTGGTAGCAACTGCTTTGCAGGGCAAATCCGGCCGGTGGCCGCTGGTTGGTCGAATCGCGCTGGCTGGCATCGAGCAATCATCGGATCTGGCGCAGGACGCTGGCGTGAACGGCGGTTTTATGCCGGTGGTCGTAGCGACTTCGTGGTGACGTATGCGGAAAACAGGCAATGCTGGCTGCATCGCAGCCAATTCTCCCGAGTCGCTGCCACGATTGGTCAACTGCACAGCCAAGCCGTGCGCATTCAAGGGATCGGCAGGTTTCAATAGTTGAAATTCAACCCTGCCTGATACGTCGATTCGTAGAACTCTCGCTGGATCGTCCGGTTGGACGTGTTCCTGCCCTCGTAGAACTTCAGCGGCGTGTTGCTGAGGTTCTTGACATTCAGATAGAAGGAGGCGTGCTGACTGAAGGCATACGACCCTCCGAAATCGACGGTCATGCCTCGACGGTTCCAGACGTCGGTGCCGGAGTTGGCTCCGACCGCCCACAGGTCCGGTGAAACATAGTAGGCCGCAAGACGCAGGTTCACGCCGTTGCGCTCATAGAACAGCGCAGCGTTTGCCGTATTTCTCGAGGTGGATGGCAACTGGCTGGTTTCCCCCGGGCGAATCTCGAAACGGGAATTGACGAAGGTGTAGTTGAAGCTCGCGCCCAACCCGCTCCAGAAGTCCGGCAAGCCCTTGAAGCGCTGCTCGTAGTTGAACTCGATGCCACGTGCAAACGAATGGCTCGCATTCGAGAAGGTCTGAACATGCACAGCGCCGACCAGGCCCAGGAACAGGCCTTGATTCGGGAAGGTCTGGGTCGTCTGATTCGCAACGATGTAGTTGCTGAGTTCCTTATCAAACACGCCCACCGACAAAATGCCCGCATCGGGGAGATAGTGCTCCAGCGAGAGATCGAAGGCATTCGAGGTGATGGGCTTCAGGTTCGCATTGCCGCTGGTCACGGTATTGGCGCCGACGTCGATCTGCAGAGTCGGCGTGATCTGCGGGAATCCCGGGCGTCCGATCGCAGTCGAGTAGACGGCGCGCAGCTGGGTATCCGTGTCCAGCGCGAAGCGTGATTGAAGCGATGGGAAGAGATTGGAATAGCTGCGTGTCGCGGTGTTGCGTTGGAAGCTGACGTTGCCGTTGGCATCAGTGATCTTGGCAATCCCCGTGTAATCGCCACGGGTATGTTCGACACGCAAGCCGGTCACGATGTCCACACTGCCCTGCTGCCACTGGTACTGGCCGTAGGCCGCGCTGACGTTCTCGCGGTCGTCCGCGAAGGCCAGCATCGTATTGCTGAAGTCCTTCGATGAAGCGACCATCTGCCCACCGTAGGTTCCTTGCAATTGACCGATATTGATCTGCGGAAGGTTTTGATACTGGCCATCGTAAAAGCTGATGCCAGGACCGGCGATGGCGCTGGTGAGCGGCAGGCCAAGCAGATTCGAGGGCAGGCTGAAGTGCGGATTGTCCAGCGTGCGCTTTCGGTCGCGAACGGACAAGCCCAGCTTCAGGCTTTCGTCGTCTGCATCGGCCCATCGCACACGGAGCTTGTAATTCAGCGCTCCGGAGGTTTCCTGGTCACGGATGGTTTCGGTGCTGTTCTGAAAGCTCGCCAGGCTGTAGTTCGACGGGTTCAAAAAGTTGGCGCCGGTCACCGTGAACAAGGGTGTGGACCCCTGCCCGTTGAAGCTGTAGTTGATGGTCGGCGCGGTCACCGGGACGCCATTGATGGTGCTCGTTGTGCCCGCAGGCGGCGTGTAGTTGAAATCCGAGTTGTAGTCGTACAGCTTGTCGTACGAGCCTCTGGTATAGCCAAGACGGTAATCCAGGACCTCGTCGTCCCATTGGTTCTTGCCGCCGGCGACGAATACCTGGTTTCCGATCTTCTCCTTCTCGTCTCGCAGCGTCTTGTCGAAGCCGTTGACGCTCAAACCGTCGACGAAACCATTGCCGGACACGGCGGGTGTGCCGTCGGGTGTGATGGTGAGCCGCTGACGATGGACGGACTCGGTATACCCAGCGTCGAAGCCGCGCAGGTAGTAGCTGCTGGTCGCATCGGGTCGATAGCCGAGGTCGAGTCCGATGCCGTGGCGCTGCCGGTGGTACTGATACCAGCGCTGGTCCCACCCCGCCGAGGCAAGCGAAGGGGCGGCATAAGGGGATCCGTCGATGAAGGCAGGCTCGACGTCGTCAATGCCTCGTTTGTCTTCGTAATAGGCCGCCGTGGCCACAATCGAGAACGGCCGGTCGCTGAAACTGGAGGCCCCGCTTGACTGCCCCGTTGAACCGCCAAAGCGCCCGCCACCAGTAATGGACAGGTCGGTGATATAGCTGCCACGCAGGGGCTCATACCCGCTTCCCACATGCCCTTCTAGGAATGAGCGGCCGTTGCGTGGCGCAGTCTTGGGCGTGATTTCCACGGTGCCGCCGATGGCCTCGGCGTCTTGCTCGGGCAGGTTGGTTTTCGTCAGGGTGATGGCACCCACCAGGCCATTGGGAATGGCGTCCATGGCAACGGCCCGACCGCCGCCCTGAGGCGAGGCATTGTTCGACGGCGGCAGGCGCAGGCCGCCGAAGGTCGTGCTGTTCAGGTCGGAGTCGATGCCGCGGATATTGATGTATCGCCCCTCACCAGTGTCGTACTCCAAGGACACGCCTGGGAGTCGGCCAAGCGCCTCGCCCACGCTGACGTCGGGCAGTTTCTTGATATCGTCTGCCGTCATTAGGTTGACCAAATTGGGCGCTTCTCGTTGAGCTGCACGAACCAGGGCATTGGAGGATCGCTGCGCCTCGACCACCACCTTCTCCATCGTCTCCATGGGTCTCCCACTGGGAGAATCGCCTGCACTCACCGGCCCTGCTGTCTCATCGGCGTAGACGGCGGCGCAGGCAAAGGCCTGAGCGATACCAATTGCAAGCGTTGTGCGGAGGCGACCGGATGACATTTCCACGTTCCTTCACAAAGGCAGAAGGAAGGCATGGTCGCGGCCCTTGATTTCGAATCTGTGACATCGAGAAGAGGTCAGATGTATCGGCCCGGCATCGACTTGAAAGTTTCATCAAGTCTTGACGGCAGGTCGTTAGCCTTCTGTGCCCTATATGTTTCGGCCATCGGGAGGCAGCGTGCCCCGGGGTCCTTTCAATTCAGGAATCCACATGAACCGTTTGCTTCAGCGCACGATCCAAGGCCTCGGTCAAGTCACCGCTCTCGCCACCATGGCCTGCTTGCCCTTGATGGCTTGCGCCCAAGCACCCCGATTCGAAGTCCTTGAATCGCATCGACTCGGCGGCGTAGGTGGCTGGGACTACTTGAGCTACGACGCGACGACACAGCGTCTGTTCATCTCTCGAGGCACCCATGTCCAGGTGGTCGACGCCAAGGACGGCCGCGTGGTC